>JBEKFM010000110.1:0-2656 GCA_050013315.1 Bathyarchaeia archaeon | reverse complement strand
GGGATCGAGGGTTGTAACCCATCCTCGTGAACATGGAATCCCTAGTAATCGCGTGTCATTAGCGCGCGGTGAATACGTCCCTGCTCCTTGCACACACCGCCCGTCGTTCCACCCGAGCGACTTTTGGGTGAGGCGCCGTCTTTCATGGCGGCATCGAATCTAAGTTTCGTAAGGGGGGAAAAGTCGTAACAAGGTGGCCGTAGGGGAACCTGCGGCCGGATCACCTCCTAAGTAAAAAGCAGTTAGTGCTTAATTGGAGGAGCAAGGAGAACATTAAAAACACACAGGATACGTCGAAGCCCAATAAAAATAGCAACAATAGCTAAAAAATCGGTTTCATTTTGTATTTTTTCGTAAATTGAGATCCAAAGTGGTAAGATTATTCAGTAATTGTTTTGGTGTAGTCCCAGATTTTGTCGCTTACATAATGCAATGTTTTGACTACTGGGCCTTTCTTGGTTTGTTTTGCCACTTCTGCGTCGTAGAGGCTTTCGCCCACTGCTAACGCTTTGCCATATTTCACATCGACTACAAGGACGAGGTTGCCTTTGCTAAATTTACCTTCAATGCGCACTATGCCTGGAGCCATAACATCTGCGCCCTTGCAAACATAAGGCACGGCGCCCATGTCAACTACTATTTTTGGCGCCTTCGCGGTGAACTCGGTGAAAAGCAGCGTGGGCAGAACCTTGTCGTCAGCTTTGTAGAATAGTGGTTTTCCGCCTATAAGGTAAATTAAGCCTACGTCAGACTCAACAACTTCAACGTTTACTTTAGAACCGAAAAGCGCTTCCAGATCGATTTTTAGTTTTGTTGAAGCTTCGGATAGAATTTCTTTTGCTTCCTTCGTTTTTAGGGCGTATCTTCTTTGCTTTGTAGGCATATAGCATTCTATCTCCTAATCACTGCAAGCGTGAAATTTAACTTTGCTATCCGTAGCTGTTTGTAATGCAGTTTTTAAGGATTTTATCAAACTACTTACCTACTTCTACTTTAAACATTTTAGCTGTAAGAATGACGGTCGAAATGATGGGAATCGCAATCATTGTTTCTTGATTAAACCAAGGCGAGAAATTGTTTTTAGCCCAGTTGCTTCGTTTCTTACCAGTCAATTTTGGGAGATTTTCCCGAAAAGGTTTCTACCATAAACAGTTTTTTCTGTTTCTTTTTCTCTTTGGTTTGCTCTAAATATCGTTGGTTTCTTATGGCACAGCGAACCGTTTTGTTCGTTACTGCATCATCATATTTTTTTGATGCGCTCGCCTTTCGGCTGGCACGTACAACACTACAGAGGCATATGTAACTTTAGGCGTCAGAGAAAGAGGGCTGTAGTTGCGTTAGCGAATCCACGTTTCGGTCAGATACATTTCCATTCTCTTAGACATTGGAAAGCGACAACAGAGTACCGGAAGACAAAAGATATTCTTCATGTTATGAGAATGTTAGGTCACAAGAGCATCAACAATACTCTCATTTATACTCACCTTGTAGATTTTGAAAGAAGTGATCAATATTATTCAGCTACAGCAACTACTATAGTAGAAGCACAACAACTAGTAGAGTCAGGGTTTGAGTAAGTCACGGAAATTGATAATGTTAGTCTTTTCAGAAAAAGAAAATGACCAAGTCAATTTTTCATTGATATCAATTTTTTTTCAAGGTTTATGGAGCTTGCGCGGTTTTTCTGTTGATATGTTGTACAGCTCCCTTTAAGCTAAGTGTATGTTTGAAATACTGATTGTTGAGAGATATTTTACGTATTGACATGTTTTTGTGTTCGACAATTGGGGTTTTTCAGTATGCTTTGGTATGCTTGAGTTATGTGCGAGGGTTTATGTGGCGGTTTGCGTACTATGATGACACAAGAAATGTGTCTTAAATAGACATATTGTACATCTACACAACACAACAACAGGAGAAAAACTTAGAAAATGACTAATAACTACCAAAACGAAGTCCAAACAAAACTCACCAAAGGACTCTTAGACATGATTATTCTTCAATATTTAGACCAAGAATCTATGCATGGATACCAGCTCATCACCAAAATCTGCAAAAATATGGTAACCGACAGCAAAATCCGAATACAAGCAGCCCCGCTAATCTCGCCGAGATCAACGCTTCAAAGAGAAAACCCGCCTTTGACAGTCTGCTGAGAAATCTTTAGATGATCTGTTGAGAATAAAAAGTTCCCAGTTCCACTGAGAAGGTCACGACAAGAATTCCATTTCTGAACCTGTTGTGAAGAATTGCAATATCTTCATTAATCTTTTCTATTTCCTTTAGTTTTGTTATGGTGACGTGGATAGGGCTGTTCATAAGTTCCTTCAATATAAAGATTGTTGGGTAGAGTGGTATGGAAAACTTTGGAAGATTAAGTAATGAAGTTCTCATTAGAACCTGCCCCTGCGGCATCGTATTCAAAACGTATGATCCAAAAAAAGTGTGCCATGCAAACAGTTGTAGGGCAAGTTACGTTAGGGAAAGATATAGAGTCATGATAGTCCAAAGAAGGAAACTAAAGCAAAAGAAGTTTGAAGAGTAAGTTAGAGAATAGCCTAAATATGGAAAAGGCAGAGAAAGCGACTTTGTCTTGGTTCTGCAATGGGATTTTCAATCGGACGACAGAAGACCAAAACGTGCCTTACCTTTATGT
>JBEKFM010000109.1:0-2798 GCA_050013315.1 Bathyarchaeia archaeon | reverse complement strand
AATTGGATTTGGGATTGGATTTGGCTGAGGGTTAGGGTTTGGTTTAGGGTTAGGGGGTTCTTCTCCAATTGTGACGCTTATCGATTTTTTCATGATTTCCATCTTGTTATACACTTCTTTTATTGTTTACCATGATAGAATATGTTTCAAAAGGAATATGTATTTTGGTCAAGTATCACCCACATTTCCCCTTTTTCCCGGCTTATTTTAAAAAACCTCTTTTTAGGTCTAACAGACTTGGTACAAACCAACTCTAAAGCTGAACTTTTACATACCTTTTCTTGAGGTAATCAAATATCTAAGAAAAAGAATATAGTATTTTCAGAAGAAGAGCTTAGGGAGTTTTATAACAGTCTTCCTGAGATATCGAAACATTACTTGAGCAAGAACATGAAGCACATGACACCTGATTCTTTTGTAGCCTACATAATAGGAGTAATACATGGCACGAAAAATGTCTTAGAGACAATAGTTGAACCGCACATCAAGAGAACAGATGAAATTCTATACGGTCATCATTGACTTAAACATTGAAGTGAGGGTTGAACTCAAATCCTCTGGCAAATCAGGTAGGGAAATGCATTGAACCCTCCCTCCAATGGAGACTTCACCCGCATTTCCCTTTTTTTGTGGAAAATCAAGCTAGGAAGTGACGTATCAATGGAAGAAAAAACAATAATTGAGAATCGAAGTTCTGGTAGCGCGCGCGAGAAGGAATTAAGGGAAGAGACCGGCGCAAAATATCCGGATAAGACTGTTGTTCACGTGTCTTTGGAGGGTTTCGAGTCGGACTATGAGGCCGCCCGATTGAGTCTTAAGAAAGCAAAGTTGCAGTTGGAAAAAGTTGTTGATGAAAGAAAGGAGCCTAAGGAAAGCTGAACTGATGATTAAGTTTCTTAGTGCTGACGTTATGAAAACTTGGTCTTGAGCAGAGCGTGTGATATCCACAAATGTCGATGTGCCCTCAGTGTCAATCAACAAAACTCTATCGTGATGGCATGAGAGAGTTGACTGATAGTTCTAAAACTCAACGCTGGCTTTGTCGAGAATGCGGTTACAGGTTTAGCCTAAACGGTGGCGGCGAGCTTTTGAAAAAGGGCAAGATCCGCTTCAAGAGGTGTCCTGAATTTCCTGACGCGATGCTTGATTCTGCCGATTTCAAGCCTGTCCACTTTCTCTCCGGAAAGAAAAGCGTTGATAATTTTTCTTTCATGTTCGGTGAAAACATAGCTTCTCATGGTTACGAACCTCCATTTCCAACTGTGGAGAAAAGCATAAATGCTTTTGTTCCCTACAGTAGAGAACACAGAGTATGCGCAAAGAAGGCGAAAAACTTGGAACCGCAAACAGAAATCAATACTGTTGCGGGTGTAACTCCACAAGAAATCGCAAAAACAAATGGAAAAATCATAGAATACGCCTGGTGGCTAAAGAAAGAAGGATACAGCGAAGCAACAATAATAGGAAGATCCAAACTACTAAAAATACTGGCTAAACGAGGAGCAAATATCTTTGACCCCGAATCAGTAAAGACAACAATAGCAAAACAAGCATGGAGCTTAGGAAGAAAAGCTAACGCTGTCGACGCTTACACTACATTCCTCAAAATGACGGGTGGACAATGGCAACCACCACGGTACGAAGGCGTGCACAAAATACCTTATATTCCAAAGGAAAACGAAATTGACCAAATAATATCCGGCTGCAGCAACCGAATGGCAACATTCCTACAACTCCTCAAGGAAACAGGTGCAAGATGCGGAGAAGCATGGCAACTCAAATGGTCGGACATTGACCTCGAAACAGACACTGTAAGAATCACGCCAGAAAAAGGTAGTAACCCTCGCATAGCGCGACTAAGCAAAAAACTCGTCAGTATGCTCAACGCACTACCAAAAAACTACAAAGAAAGAATATTCTCAAACCCTGGACAACCAGTTGACAACTATCGAGACAACTATTGCGAACAACGAAAAAGGATTGCACATAAACTCCAAAACCCTAGACTGCAACGAATAACGTTCCACTCCTTACGCCACTGGAAAGCCACAATGGAATATCACCGCACAAAAGATATCCTATATGTCAAACAACTCTTAGGCCATAAACGAATCGAAAACACCCTCAAGTACGTACAGCTTGCAGAGGGACTCTTCAAAAATGAAGTCGAATACGTCTCAAAAGTTGCCAAAACAGAAGGAGAGGCTTGCGTGCTAGTTGAGGCTGGATTTGACTTTATCTGTGATATTAACGGAAACAAACTTTTCAGAAAAAAGAAGTACTGAAAAAGCAGAAAGCAGCCTGCGTAAACCCCCCGTACTTTTCAACATAGTGGTGCCGGGGGTGGGACTTGAACCCACGAAGGCCTTAGCCAGAGGATCTTAAGTCCTCCTCCATATCTTAGGCAATCAATTTTTTCTGGCCGCCTATTTAGACCTGGCTCGGATACCCCGGCACCAGTATCGATACAGTCAACATTGTCTTGTTTAAGTTTTTTGCATGCCGTTTGAGCGGTCGCAATTTCTTTTTTGTAGCTTTAGGTGCCAACATAACGTCATATTCTATGGTTTAGAAAGTTTAGTTGCCAGTTGAGGAACACACTTCATTAAACATCAATTCGCTACTGCAAAAAGCTTAGTTGTGGCTTTATTGACATTTTTCGCATTTTACTCATGGATTTATGTTACGCTTATATGTGCCGACTGTTGTATGTTTGTCTCTTAAGGAGATTACACAAAGATGCCCGCTATAGAAGTTGGAAGAATATGCGTCAAGCAAGCTGGACGAGAGAACGGCAA
>JBEKFM010000108.1:0-2941 GCA_050013315.1 Bathyarchaeia archaeon | reverse complement strand
AGCTTTTTCTCAGCGTCTTTTAGAGCCTTTTCTTTGGCCGAATTTTCGACTATCTTTGCGTCGTTTTCTTCAGTTTTGCTCGATAAGTCGGTTACCTTCTTCTCAAGGTTCTCGATTTCATTTAGATAATCTTGTTCTACTTTTGAGTAATGTGCTTGAGTAAGTTCTTGCTTGCACTTTGGGCATGGAGCGCCTATTCCAATTTTTCTCAACTCAGCCAATTCACCTTTGAGTTCCTTAACACGATCTCGTTTGTTCTTTACATCTTGTTTTGTAGCTGAGTTTTCTTGACTTAGAGAAGCCAACAGATCAGAGACTGTAGGCAACTCTTCCACTTCTTCTGATAATCGAGTTTCTGTTTTAGATAATTCTGGAATTTTTAATGTTGCTATTTTTTGTTTACAAATCTTTTCTTTCTCAACGGTTAACGTACTTTGCAGTTCACTAATTGCTTTTTCAAGATGAGTTTTCTCCTTTTCAATAGCAGTAGTTAGTTGACTTTTTTTGTTTGTGAGTTCTTGGATTTCGAAGATTGAAGGTTCAAGCTCATCGAGCTTTGCTTTCTTGGATTCGTACTCTTCATGCATGGGACCAATGGTAATTAGGAGTTTTTCGGCATTTTCTATTTCTGATAGATCATCGGTTAAGTGCTTGCATCTTTCTCTGTTTTCTTCGACGAGTTCGAGTTTTTCTTGTAATGCTTTTTGCATCAAAGGAATTTCTGCCTGGAGCTTCTGAACGAGTTCCTTCTTGCTCTGAAGAATGTTTATTTCTGCCGAAATTTGTTGGCGGCTTTCGTTCAATACGTTAAATTCTTCGAGTATCCTGGTAAGATCTACTGTGTCGTCTTCAATCTTTTTTTGCTCTCTTTCGAGGAGACTTCTTTTCTCGGTTATGTCTTGGGTTTGCCTTTCCAAGATTTTGCTTTCATTCTCTAACCAGGTGAGCATTATTGCAGCATTGTTGTTCACTATGCTGTAGTCCTCGATCTCGAAGGCGCGTCTAAGTGTTTCCAGTCTTCGTTCAATTGGTTGAAAGAGAACTTCTTTCATCATTTCTTGCGGCGTGAAAATCGCGTATCGATAAATGAGTGAACTTGTTTTTGGTCGAGGGATTTCGTTGAAGTTGAGGATTTCTAGAATGCGAATTTTCATTTCTGTTACGGAATAATCAGTTCTTACGTCGTCTTCTACTATGTAGCCTTCTTTCTGAGAGATGTTTGTTCGTTTTCTCTCAAGTGAACGATACACTTTGTATTCTTTACCGTTTACTTCGAATGCTAATAAGACCGACCCCGTACGTGCCCCATGTCTAAGTAGATATGGTCCGTCGATTTCTCCCAAGCCGAATAAAGCAAATTCTACCGCTGAAAGGATAGTGGATTTGCCAGAGCCAACGTCTCCTTCAAAGAGCGTCACACCGGTGGTAAGCTGGATTGGCTCTGGCGATGCGTAGCTTCTTATGTTATTTAGAGAAATGCTTTTAATTATCATGGTTTAGCCTCCAAATCCAGCAGGTGCAGGGTGTTTTTGAGCACTCTTTGCTCAAAATCTCTTTTTGTTTCGCCTTCTTGTTTCTCAAGCTTCAGGGAATTTAGAAGATTATTTGCGAACTCGATTCCGGCTTTAGATGTTAGAACCTTTTCAAGCTTCGCTTTAAGCGTACCTTTTAGTGTTGGGTCGATCTTGAAAGAGTTCACCATGTCAGAAAAAATCTTGGCTTCTATTTCTTGTCTACTTTTGCCACTGACCTGACCAAGATTCATTTTCTCTTCAGTAGATAGGCTGTAATGGTTGACGCTCGCAACAATCGCCTCTCGATCATATAATGTCTGTCTTATTTCGGCGAAGTTTATGTCCGAAGGTTTGCCGCTCAGTAATTCACCATCGACTTTAAGTAAAGCAATCTTTCCTTTAACATCTGCCTCAACTGCTATTTTTGATAGACTTTCAGCAATTTGCTTGGCTGTTTTCTTGTTTGCGTTAACTTCTTCAAAGAAAATATCGCTAACTTTTACCTCAACAAACCTAACATTTTCTATTTTGTCTTCAAAATCAACTATGAAAAACCCACGTTTTTCTCCTTTAGCGGTTAGTTCCAAATCAGTAAAGGTTGCGCCGAACAAACAACCTGGAAAAGTAACTAAGCCGTACTCCTTTACTTCGTGCTTCAGTTTCTCGTGGACATGGCCGCCTGCATAATAATCAAAGCCTTTCGGAAAACTGGAAATTGGAACACCTTCGGAGTAGGAAGCAGTTGGTGTTCGAAGTTCGATAATGGCATTGTGGAATACAAAAATTTTGAATCCTGCTTCTCTTTCGAGATTCTCTGAGTCAAGCATTTCAAAATATTTCTTTTCGAGTCCCAATCTTCTTCCTGACAGCCCAGCTATCTTTGCACCCGTTCGGGAATCAGTAACAAATCTTAACTGGATTTTTTCATCTGTAACTTCTGCTTCCACGACTTTCTTGAAAAGTCCAGTGCTATTCAATATGTCAATGATTGATATGGAATTAGGGGCAAAATCGTGAGAACCGTAGGTTAGGTATATGGGAATTCCTTTGTCCTTGACTTCTTTTATTTTCTCTACTGTTCTTTGAACAATGGCAAGATCTGGTAATGTTGTGTCAAAGAGATCACCCGAGATTATGATAAAATCGACTTTCTCGCTTACGCAGCCATCAAGTGTTTTGATGAAGGCATTCAAATTGATTTCTTTTAGTTTTTGATCGCGCCATGCCCCAAGATGGCAGTCTCCAAAATGGGCAAATCTTCCCACCTACAGCACCACACGAGTTTGCTCTTTTGGTTTAGACGCCGTTGCGTTTTTCTCGATGTAGTCTTCGAACAGTGGAACTTGGATTGGGATCGCGAATTTTGTGAAGTTTGAGCTTATGATGGCTTCGCCTTTGTCTAAGCTGGCTATGTTTTGATCATCTGT
>JBEKFM010000107.1:0-2963 GCA_050013315.1 Bathyarchaeia archaeon | reverse complement strand
AGTGTTAATAACGTCTTCAATCATTAGTTCTAAAGATAGGATTTGATTTTGAAATGTCTTGGTTAAAAGGTATGAGAGAGAAAGAGCCACCCGAACCAGTTAATCCAATCGGAACCGTTGTGATGGGTACTCTTCACCCAGACATAATGGACACTGCCAAGGAAATGGTCAGAAAATCGCTCAAGGCTGCTCAATTTAAAACTGTAGACGTGGGGAAAGGTGCTTCTCCAGCAACTTTTGCCTCAAAGGCAAAAGAGGCAAAAGCCGACATCATAATGGTCACTGTTGGTCTTTCTGCTGCTAAGGAGAACCTTCCAAGGTTAGTCTCTGCCATGGAGCTTGAAGGATTAAAAGACAAAGTCGTCGTCATGATAGGTGGTGCTGCAGTGACTAAAGAAGACGCAGACAAAATAGGAGCACTATTTGGCAAAACGAGGGAGGAAGCTGTGGCATTGGCAAAGAAAGTAATGGAGCAAAAACGAAATAAGACCTGATGTGCTCCAACAAAATTAGTTTCTGTTTTCCTGTAATGAGCATTTCACAAGCTTGAATAATGTCTAGCAATTAGCAATAACCTGAGCGCGCATGCCTGTTCCTAAATTAATAAAGTGAGACTCAACCTCTTATACGGGCCAGCGTTGGGACAAATTTTTTTCGTCTGAGACGTTTGGTCAAGCAACTAGCAGATCAGTCTCTAAACTCATTTGGCATGGGCTGAATATGTTTGTCTTAAGGGTGTTGACGTTAATCATTCGTAGTAAACCTTGAGGTTTAGAGACAAAAATGTTAATTTAGAGATAATCAAGAGACAAAGCTCATTTAAACGCAAGCTTTAAATAAAGTGCAAAATAGACCAGAAAGAAGCGATAAATATGAAAGGAAAAATTTGGAAAATAGTAGCTTTGCTTTCGATAGTCATCTTTATTTTATCCATGGTCGCCTCAGCCTACGCGGCGTCATTGACAACCACCATAACAACGGGAGGAGTCGGTGCTGAAGGAGTAGTATATGATCCTGCTATGCATGAGATTTTCGTCGATAACTACTATAGCGGCAATATCCTAGCTATCTCCGACATCAACAACCAACAAGTCGCCGACATAATAGCGCTTACGCAGTACGCAGGTCCTCCATTCAACTTAGCTTACGATTCTGCTAAAGGCGAAATATGGGTAGCAGATGGCACCGGAGCATACGCCATTTCGGACGCCAACAACCAGGTTGTTGCAAACGTTACTAACATTATATCTAGCTGGGGCAGTTTAGTCCAAATAGCTTGCGATCCTAAAACAGGCGAAGTATTTGTGAATTACAACACCTTCACCGGTTTGGGTTCTCCGTATATGCAAGTTATCTCAGACAGCAGCAACACCATCATAGCTAACGTTACACAAGCCGGTGCCCTCTTCGCTTCAGGAGCCTTTGTTGACGATTCAGCCAAAAGCGAAATATTTGCTGTAGGCACAAGCGATATTTATGTTATATCAGCCAAGACAAACGAAGTCACCAATACTATACCCGTCAGCAACCAGCCCTCTTATCTAGCCTATGATTCTGCATTGGGAGAAATTTTCGCGTGTGAACCAGGAACAATCCAAGTAATATCAGACAGCAAAAATCAGGTCAGCAAAACCTTCAGCTTGCCTACATCAGTCGCGGCAGGACCCATGGCATACAATCCTAACAAAGGTGAAATTTACATAGATGACGGTACTTCGGTCGCAATCATTTCGGACCAAAAGTACAATGTAATTGGAACAGTGAATACTAACGGTACCGGTACTGCATCCGGAGGCATTGCTTTTGATTCGGGAACAAACACGCTATACGCAATCAATTACGGAGGTTCTGATGAAACAGGTGCCTTTGGTAGTCTAGCAGTGATATCAGATCCATCAAGTGGGACTCCCACGTCCAGCCCAACCTCCACGGCCACGTCAAGCACAGGCACTTCCGCTTCTGCAAGCCCAACTTCTACCCCGAAAGTTCCGGAGTTCAGCAGCCCAGCACTCGCTCTCATTGCAGCCGCACTTGCAGCCGCGACTTTATGTACAGTTGCGTTCGCAAGAAAGAAACAGCGCTCAGATACCTACAAGTGAACAAAAAGTTATTTTTGTTCCTCTTTTCTTTTTAATCATTTTTCAAAATTAAATATTTACATGGATTTTTGGCATTGTTGGAGCCTTATACCCATAAGCTGGAAATCCTTACTGTGTAAGGCTATACACCCTTACTCTGGATGGCAAGCGGACATGTCTTAAAGTTTAGGCAAAGATGATTTCGCAATTTACAATCTGTGTGGTATAAACATTTTAGAGATAAGGCAGCGGTCGTTGCACCTTAATTGCGCGTATAAAGCACGCGTAATCTTGATGCGAACCATGCAACAGAGAATAGTAAGAATAGGCTGTCCCCGAGGTTCGGCAACAGCGGGAAGTAAACCCAGTTGTTAAAGAAGGTCGGAAGTTTTAAAGCATAACCGGCGATCCCGAAGATGCACGTGACATCGACGCAGCTCGTGAACAATTGTCTTCCTGTTCTAGGAATCCGTGAATGGGGTACCCTTTGCATTTGCCTTCTCCAAACCAATTCAATTAGCGCTCTTTAATAAACTTCATTTCGGTTCCGCAATATGAGCAATAAGCAGTTATATTTTGGTTCTAATTCTTGACTAAATTAGAATCTCAAACCCACATTTGTCAGGAGATTCCTGATCAAAATTCTTTCAATGAGCATAGTTATGGAATCACACCGACACACAGCCACAGCGAAATATATCTAATATTTGGGCTTCTTAGAAAAGTAGTGAATTTGAAAATAAATAACTGACCTGAAATCCTTTGGGATTAAAAAAGACGCGTCTGCTCTTCTCTTCACATTAGTCTCTAAGAGAACGGAATATTACGTAGCCGTTTTGTTCTTTCAAATATAGTTCATTTCTTTTCAGTACGCCGCTTATGGCG
>JBEKFM010000106.1:0-3565 GCA_050013315.1 Bathyarchaeia archaeon | reverse complement strand
CAGAGACCGTTAGAGATTATCACGGATATTCGTGATTCCAGCACGAACGTGTTTTTCCGTGAGTTGCCAGCCAGCAAAGCAAAAGACAAGAGCCAGATAGACTTCATTCTTGAAAGCATTCTGCTGTACGATCCCTCGGTTAGGCCTATTGTTCGGGACATCAACAACCGTGGTCTATTGTCGAAAGGCCACTATTGGTTCTGGTGGAACAAGCAAACTCGTTCGATAAACGTGGTTCGGCCATCCCCGCCTACCTTCTGTCTCCAGGACCCGAAGAGAACGCCTGCCCAGATCATAAAGATGTACGAGAAGGAGACGGGTGAACAGGTTCTTCTTGGCAGTTGGGATGAAGTGCCGACTCTGACACATGCTGCTTCAGACGCACATAAAGAAAAAGTGGGAGCAATCCCGATTTAGCGTCTTCCTGTTTTTCTTCTTCCCTTGGCTTTGTAGGCAACCAGCAACATTACCAATGCAATTATGACAAACAGGAAGGCGATGCCAATCGAAGAGGTTGCAGACCCAATAATGTCGTCTGTTAAGCTTAGATTGCTCAGGGATGGAACTTTGTCTGATAAAACGCCGAACAACCCGAGGACTATTGGCGTAAAGAAGAACACGAGCGGATGTGACTTAACGGTTTCAGGCGACTTTGACGCAACGATAAACAAGAGCCCAAGCCCAGCAACAAAGAAGATGGCAGCGGTCAGCAAGCCGAGGACCGCAAGCGTCACATAGAAGAATATGAACAGCACCGCAAGCACTATCAGTATTATAGCGATGACAATCGGGTTCGACATGAGAAGACCCAGAAGGGACGGCTTCTTCAACGATTCCATTGTTTAACTCTCCGAAAGAAAAATACAGAAGCGATAAACGTAAGCCACGCAGGTGGATTCTATCATCAATTTGCCAGTAAGAAGCTTGGACATTGGGTCGGAGTAAGTTACGTAATTTGAAGTTCTATATCTGCCATAAAAATTCATCTCTTGTTACAGTTTACCTCTAGGCTATGACCACTACGTAAGGATTTGTTAATTTGAGGACTCACACTAACACTATTTTGCGCCTTTTTTGATATATGATGCTGTTTCATCATTAGGACGGTGCATGGTTTCTTTCTCTATCTTTTCAAATAGTTCAATAAACGTTTGCTCATGCTGCGCACCTACAATTGTGTATTCATCATTTATGACAAACGTGGGCACACCCGTGACGTCGTGTTCTCTGGCTTCAATGCAGTTATTTGCGTATATCTTTTGGAGCAAAGGGTCTTCCAATGCGTTTTCAACGTCGTGTTTTGTCAAACCAATTTTCTTTGCTAATGCGATGATAACCTCTTCTTTTCCAATGTCAAGGCAATCTTCAAAGTAGGCTGTGAATATTGCATCCGTGAATTCCTCGTTCTTGCCAATTCTTCTCAAGTATTCACCCAGTATCAGAGCTTTCTTTGAATTAGGCAGTATACTCACATCACAAAAGTTCAAACCGTAATCTCTGCCTCTACTTCTCAAATTCTCATACATTTCATTTGTTTCGGAAATGTATTTTCTTAAATCGACTCCGCAGATGGGTGTTTCTGGGTGAATTTCAATTCCTACGTGTTCAAGTTCAATATCAAATCGATTTTTGAGTTTATCAATAATAGCTTTGCCAAGATAACAAAAGGGGCAAATGTAATCCGAAAACATCCTGATTCTTATCTTCATTAAACCACCGTCACTATTCTCTTAGCGTTATTTTTGAAGAACCAGCATCTCCTTAACGAGAGTTGAGCCTTTTTGAGTTATAATGTAGTCTCCTTTCGATGCTTCTTGAGCTATAAGCTTAGCATTAACCAATTTTTTAAGGTGAAAAGCTAGATGACCAGCTTTGAGGTCTACTATTTTTGACAACTCTGAGAAGCTTTTCTTCCCTTCGTATACACTAGCTAGCATTTTGAGTCGTGAATCATTTCCCAACGGTTCAAACAAGTTCTGCAAAAGAAATGGAATGTCTAAGGACTGATTGTCAACTTTCGTTTCATTATTTACGTCTTTGACCAAGACTATTTCTTGATATGCTCTTTTTTCACGCTTTAGCTTCTTATCAAAGTTGGAAAAACAGTTTTCGCATTGTTGACCTTTGGTCTTTTCAACCATTAACTCGTTTTCAACTATTCTACCATCTAAGTCTGCGAGTGCGTCTTTTAGTCCAGACTGTCTGATTACTTGTGTGTTTTCTTCTATTGTGTTTTTGTAATGCTCAAGACATTTGTCTCTGTTTTGGCAATCTGCTTTGAGCATCAGGGCAATATCTTGATTTAGAGATTGAGACCTCTGACCAGCATAGACCAATAGGTGATTTTGCGAAAGAGTGTCTTCAACCGCACGAAGACGTTCCTTCAAAACAGTTTCTTCCACCCTGTTCATGTCAGCTCTTAAGCCTTTAATCTCCCTCTTCAACTCAGCGATTGCGCCAATTAGGTAATCGGATGATGTGTCCTTGCCTTTGTTAGCCAAATACTGTACTTCCCTTTCATTTGCTTAGTATATTCTAATTCCCTAAAAGTATATTAGCGTTTTGCAGTTATGCTTACATTAACAGGTTGTATGAAATTTGGTTAGTATACCTAAAGAAGTAGTGGATGTTTTAAATGCAAGTGATTCAGCGAAAATGTTGGCTACTGTAGATGCTAAAGGTGTTCCAAACGTTGTTCCTGTTTGGAGTATAGTAGCTGTTGACTCTGAAACTATTGCTTTTGCAGAAATATTCATCAAGAAAACAAAAGAAAACCTTGAAAAGAACAAGCAAGTTGCTATCGCAGTGTTCAAAGGACCAATGACAGGCTACCAACTAAAGGGAACATTCAGTGGTTTCCAAACAAGCGGACCAGTTTTCGATAACTTTGCAAAGAAGATTATGGAAGCCATGAAAATGCAAATAAAAAGTGTTGGCATAATAAAAGTCACTGAAGTCTTCTCGGCATCGCCAGGACAAAACAGCAAAAAACTAGCATAGATGCAAACATTTACAAAACGCTCAAACACTCTTTTCTTTTTGTTGCCTATTTTGAGTTCAATATTTAGGTGATTTGAGATGTCAGGTGAGATAGAAAAACAAGTTGAAGAAATCATTAAGGAAAAAGCCACTTTCGAAAGAATATCGAGCATAATAGACGTTGCTGGGAAGGAATTTCCTTGCTTAACATGCGCTTCGAGAGATGAATGTGGAAGTTTTAAATGGTTTACCAAGTGGTTTGGAACAAAATTTAACTGTGGACAAGAGTAGTTATTTCGCAAAACTAAAAGGACAAACCACAAAGACTTAAAGCGAACTCTTCCGCTTGTTTGAGGTCTTCTGAGTTAGGTCTACCTTTATTGATCCGCCTCACAATAGAAAAATTGAAGATGCTTTTTCTTTTAGAGGCGGCAAGTGTGGGTGCTGTAAGAATATTCGGTGCTTTGTTCGTTATTTACGGTGTTGTTAGTTTCGTTTGCATTGGTCACTATTTGGATGCGTTGTTTTCTTGGTTTCCGTGGTCAGGCTGGTTGTTTAACCCGCTGGGAACAATCGTTTTCCAGAA
>JBEKFM010000105.1:0-3673 GCA_050013315.1 Bathyarchaeia archaeon | reverse complement strand
GTTTCCAAGTAAAGATCTATTGCTTCTTTGGCGTTTTCCAAAACCTCAGCCAATGTGTCACCTTGTGTATGACATCCAGGTAGAGCAGGCACTATAGCTACGTAACCGCCTGTTTCGTCTTCCAGAAGAACTACGTCGAAGTCATGCATATAATTTGCCAACATGTTAATGTGATTGTGGCAGATATAAAAATTCTGATAAAAACAGGACAAATATCAGCATAGGTTAAATCTGAGGTGAGAGATACTCTCGGGAGATTAACTTTTCTCAAAACAAAATTATGGCTTTTTTAGCTGCTTACCTCAGGTTTTGCTTCACGTAAACTCTTAATGTAACTCAGCTTGAACCAATGCCAAACCAGAAACAAAGCCAAAACGCCATATAATTGGAATACTAGGGTTGAGTTGGCTGGGCGGGGTCGATGACTTCAAATTCAAGTTTGTTTGCCAGACGCCTGAATATATCATCGTGAGAAACAATTTTCTTTATTTTTTGCAACTTCATTGTAGCAATTACTGTTGCATCTCTTCCCCCTAAACCCTCAGCGTACGCGTACGCCAGAAGGTTTTCGACAGTTTCAGTCAACGTTTGCCGATTAAAGTCTGCGATTTGCATGTTGCTTAGATTAATGAAGTACTCTATTTTCTTGCGCGCGATTTTTTCTGTGAAATGCCTGACAAGGTAATGTGCCACCTCCATGACTATAACAGTGTTGCAGCCTATTTCCTCGGATTTTATGATTTCCCGCATAGCGTCCCGCACAGAGGCGTGTTCAGGAAGGCGCTGATCAAAATAATAGCACCAGACGTTAGAATCTACGAACAGCATTTCGCTCACTTTATTTTTCTATAGGTTCCCACATTTTCTTCAGCTTCAGCGGATCCATAACGGGGGCACCTTCCTTAATGCAGCCCTCCATTTCTTTAATGAACTCTTCAGCTGAAATCGGAGGCATAATAACTATGTTTTCTTTCTCTATTTTCAGGCGAGCTTTTCCTCCAACTTGTAACCCGACTTTATCTCGAACTGCTTTAGGTATTTGAACTCGCCCTTTGTGGTCAACAGTTACTTCTTCAGCACTCATCTTTCCCACCAAAAAAAGTCCCACCGTGGGAAATATAAACTTTACGATGGAAAAAGTTGTGTCTAAACAAACCTTTAGTGAAGTTTCAGCTCCCGCATTCTACTGACTGTTTCGTCAAGGTTTTTTGCGTAGTTTTCGTCTTGGTGAAAGCTTTCATACCATCGTAAAATTCCTTGCGGGATGCTTTCTTTTCTAAAGCTGTTTATGGTGAACCCTTTAAGTCGGAGTTCGATTTGAGTGCTGACTGGGACTCCGGTCTTATCTCTAATGTTCTCCAATTCCTTCACAATTGATTCTTCGATTCGAAAGCAGACTCGACGCTTTTTCTCTTTCATCATCATTTTTGCCTCACAACTGGAATGCGATTATTGGAACTCAACTTTTCCCACGTTATTGAATTTGCTTTCCGCGATTTTTGGTCCGCAGCGCTGCATCAAATTTTTTCGGTGGGTACAATTTTCATATTGACCTTTCTTCCAAAAATGGATTCGAACTTTTTTATGCTGCTTAACTTGTTATCTGAAAGCTTGCCTATTGACGTAGGGTTTCTGCAGTCAGTTAAGAGATTCTTTGGGTTAAACCGTCGAATCCACAGTCAAAGCTCATTATGCGATTTATTCCACGTTTCTCTATTAGCGCTACGGAGGTGCAGTCCGTGAAGCTTAAGCCTTTGTCTTCAAGGGTTTTGAATTTTATCCACGCTGCATTGAAAGTGTCTTGGTCGATTGTGAGCTTTATGATTCGGGGCGATTCAATTATATAAGCGCCTAGGTCTACCGCTATGTCATGTTTCCTTGTTCTTGCCAAGGCGGTTGTGATGGCTTCGTCTATAATGTAGTCTGATGTAAATATTCTACCGAGTTTTCCTTTTAAAGCGTTTTTCATGAGTTCCTTGCTTCTTTGGTGGTATTGATCGTCGGCATTGTGTAAAGCAACGAAGATACCAGTATCGATAAAAACGGCCACAGATTTAGCTTCCGTATAAGCATTCGTCTATTCGTTTTGAGCCATCTTTTATACCCCAGTGTTTCGGATTTTCAACCATTTTCCAAGCAGGATCTTCTTCGAGAGACGGAAGCTCTTTGAAGTTTTGCATAAACGAATCTTCGTTTTCGAGTGCGTAATTAATCATTAAGCCTACCGCTTCCTGCAACGTTACTTTTTTGCCTTCGCGAAGCAGAAGTTGCGCTACGAAGCGATCGAGCTTTTGTTTTTTTAAATCATCTATTTTTATACTCACAGTCATTTTAGATCAAAGTATACAAGTGTAAAATTCCACTTAAATACTTGATGCCTAAGAATCCTTCAAAGACGTTTCGGTTTGAAGCACCAGCCACGTTATCATTACTCAATGTATTGCCTACACAGCACAGTCATAAATGGATCAGGGTTGCTTACGGCGATACAATTTGCAATAACTTCTTTTATTAGAATATCTCCTGTTCGTAACGCTGAATCAAAGTTTTCGTCCTAACAACTTCACGCCACGAGAGAAGAGGGAGCTTCGACGACTACCTCAGCCTTTTCACCTTTGACTTTCCGACCTAAAAGCTTAGTTTTAACTTCTAAGTATCCTTCTATAGCTTCCTTTATGTTTTTGAGGGCTTCTTCCTTTGTTTCGACCTGGGTGGTAACTGGGAGCTCTAAAAATTTAACTGTAAAACCGCCTTCCTCGGCAGGTTCAAGAAGAACTGAAGTTAGAGTAATCATGAAATCATCAGCTGCACATATCTGAAACCTACGCATAAGAATCTATCAGCAAAATAGGGCGTGCTATTTCAAGACTTTTTCCTTTAGGGCTTGCATGCTTCTGCTTCTATTCGCATCATTTCAACATGAACGGTGCCTGTCTCATCGGCGGGGTGACCTTTCACATAGCATTCGACAATTTCCTGCACGAATTTTGTCCTAAGTTCAAGGGGAAGTTTGTCCGTAAAAGGTAGCCATGTGGTTCGTACCCACCCAGCTAAGCCTTCCGGACCGATAAACTTCATGTCTTTAGGGAAAAGCTCAACCCGCTGAGCGACCAAACCAACCTGCTGCAAGAAGGTCCTGTACTCTTCAGGATCGTAGAAGCCATAAGGAAACGCCATTTTGCTGAAGAAGCTTTTCCAAGGATCGATTTCCGCAAGCTCGTTTATGATGCACAATACGTCTTTGGCGTTGCCTTTACCAGCCATCTGAAACAGCAATCTACCGCATGGCTTTAGGCTTCTTTGGACGCCAACGAGTACAGCTTTTTGGTCAACAATCCAATGCAGTGCCGCATTAGAAAACGCCACATCAAATTCCGCCTGGAAAGTTAGTTTTCTCGCATCCATCACTTGAAAAGACAAGTTCGGGTAATCTTTCTTCGGGAAGGAGCTTTTCGCCAAATTTATCATTTTTTCGGAGCTGTCAATGCCCACTGCTCTGCCGTCGGGTAGGCACTGTGCGAGTTCGGCTGTGATTTTGCCGTCCCCGCAACCGATGTCCAGCAGCGCTTCATTTCCTTTGAGTTTCAGTTTCGGGATTAGCTCTTTTGCCCATTGGAACTGGTTTGCTGAGTTTTTAGAGTAGTCTTGAGCGTTCCAATTGTAAGGTTGGTTT
>JBEKFM010000104.1:0-7068 GCA_050013315.1 Bathyarchaeia archaeon | reverse complement strand
GGCTTTTTAGACAACACGCCGTAATTTAGCATGCAAACAACCCGAAGGGCTAATTATTGTGCCTATATCCTAATAAGACCTTCGTTTTAAAGTCTAAAGCCTAATTACAGCTAAGGTCTATTGGTAATTCAGAGTTGTTATAAGTGGAAACAACGATTTTGAAAACTGATACGTATGAGTACCACAGGTGACGTTGCTAAAGGTATCTTGATTTTTTGTTGCGCTTACTTTTTTTTGATAATGATAGGGCAAGCACTATCAGGGCAGACCGCGTTGGCGGAGTTTATGCTTGTTGGTTTTATGATACCTCTTTCGATTGTAATCTATGGTTACGTCAAAGATAAAAGAAGCAAATAGAATTCATTGAGCAATTGGGCATTAGCAAGTTTTGCAGTTGAAGGTTGGAGCAGAAAAAAGATAAAATTGCTTGTCGTCGTGGTTCCGGCTTTTGGGTTTTGATTAACGGGTGTGTTAGAGAACTTATGGCAAGAGCTTTAAATAGTTTTAACGTTAAAGCACAAAACGGTGCTTTATTTACAATCCGTGAACTGCAGTTTCCAGTCTGCCTCTTGTGTTGAGAACGAGTCGAGTAGCTGAACTCTACGATTGTGTTAGATCGACTGCGAATATCGGCTTTGTTTCAGTAATTGACCTGCAAATGAGTTCTCCTAGGATAAGGCCTTGGTCTTTCAGAAAGTACATGAAGCCATCCACGCGTTGCTTTGCTCTCAACTCTGTAAATGACGAGGCATCTATGGCTATGCCCCACCAGTTAGTATCTCCCACCAGTTAGTATCTCCAGTTGGGGTTCTTGGATAAGAAGCTCCTCCTACAGTAGATTCTCCGCCAATTCCGAAAGTGTGTACTTCCTTGAACTCCAGAAATAGGTATTTGCTGGATGCCTTGGAGAGTTCTGTTTGCAAATCACTCGTCTGATTAAAGAAGATGTCTTTGTTTTCCAAGTTTTGAATTGAAATATTCAGGATGACCCATTGCATACCTGAAGGAGCAGATGGTAGAGGGAGACCTTGAACGTTTTCATCTGTAACGGAGTAGTTCCATACAGTGATTGACACCTCCTCGATTGGGAAGCCCTTTATTTCGTCGCCGATTTTGTAGCTGGCTTGCGGCATTGACTCCCAATACGAGTTGATAACCATGACTGAAAAAAATAATCGATTAAGGCTAAAGGAATCAAGAGAAGGCAGACTTTGTCCGAAATGCAAAGATTACAACATGGATGATGAAGGTTACTGTTATTATTATAGAGAAAAAACGGGAACAAGTAGAACTTAATTTAACAACTTGATTTAACAACTATCAAATTGCCACAAAGAAAAAATAGGGGCACAGGAAGGTTCAATTCTCATCCCGTTGCATGTTGCATTTGCAGCGACTACTGTCCTATAGAAATTTGGTGAACCGATTACTATACTATTACTTGATTTATCCAATTTTCCATAGGACAGCTTAGAATGTTGCGAAAAACGAGGCTTATGGCATCAGCGCGCGTTAGCTGAAGATATTATTACACGCTCAGCTAAGAATTTTATAAGAGGAATATCGCGTTCGATCTGTGCGGTGGTTTCTGTAAGTGGAATATGTCTGATTTCTCCTTCATATCTGTCAGTTGAGTGAACCAATGCATTTCGCGTCTCCTTTATGTGCTTGGCAGTGTTTCCAATTGCATGCTTTTCTTGTAATGGAATCTCAATATCGGTTCCAAAGACATTATGCTTCTTTGTGTAAACATTCTGGCCCAGATGCTTTTCGTAGGATGATATGAATTGTATTAGTTCAGCCTCATCCACAAATTTGGTCAAAACGTTTTTGAGCATTTCTGTCTCATCATTTTCTTGTTTATGTTTATTGACTGCTTGAACTAACTGGTCAATTTGTTTCTGTGACAACGTAAACTTTGGATCTTTGATTTGATTTACAAGTTTGTCATAAAGCCGCTCATTTGAGACTAAAACAAAAAAGTATTCCAACACCTGATAGAACGCGAGAAAGCTTAGTTCTGGAACTCTCGAAGTTATTCCAAGCAGATAGAATCTAATTGCAACCGAATTAAAAGTGGCTGCGAGCGGCAGGTTCCATCCATCAAAACTTGCTCCAAACTGAAAACTTTGAGAAAGAGCTGGACTGAATCTTTTTTTATGTGGCCATTCCTCCATTAACCATAAAGCAACTCTCTTAAGATATGAAAGTTGGAAAAGACAGTCTTCTATGATTTTCGATGATTTCTTATGGGCAATTTGAACATTGGTTTCCGAAAGATTATAGATTTTGATTGTTGTTGGTTTCTGATAAAGATCTCTAAAGTTGGTAGCAGCTACTTGTTCTGGTGAGACGTTAACTGGTGGGGGCGTCGAATGTCGTCTAAAGAATTGTGTATTGAAACTTGAGTAAAAATCTTGGTTAAGGCAGAAGAAATTTAGAAAATCATTTGACATGGGGCTCATTTCGGCGTAGATTTTCTCTTTAGAAGGTGTGCCAAAAAAGACAGCTCCAACTATTGGAATGTTTTGGGAAAAAGGCCATGGAGCGGCGTAAGGGTAGGGATCTGTCGGTACAAGAATATGTTCTCGATAGTTTGTGCTACATATGCCGCAGCTTAGAGGAAGTGATTCGAAAGAGGGTTTTTTTTCTTGAAAGTCTGCGTAGGATTGAATTTCGTCTCTTGCAATGAAGTATTTACTGCCTGCTATTGTCAAATAAACGCCCGCGACGTCTTCTGTTTGAGTTCTAAAGCCATAAGTAAATCCAAATCGGGCGAGGCCATCTATCAGCGCTTTCTTTGCTTCATCAAAATTCATGAAGCCACACTCTAATCGACTTATGTATTGAGGAACTATAAAAACTTGCTAAAATTAGCTAATTAAGATAAATTGAACAATTCCTGAAAAGTCAATGGGTTAAATATGGCAGTGCAAACAAGATTCTTAAGGTGAAATAAGAGTGTTAAGCAAAATTGAGCTTGAATTCCTGAAAAATCCAGAACATTTTAGCTCAGATTATTCATACGTGATAAAACATCGATTAAAGGGAAAACTCAGATCGCTACAAGAAGAAGTCACACTTCTGAATAACGCTGGTTTTCTTACGGAAAATAGTAAGAATCTTACGGAATTCATTAAGATTTACGGAACAGAACAGAGCTTAAATCAATCTGCTTTTGCTGAAAGGGAGTGGGCCGAGCCGGACTTGAACCGGCGACCTTTGGCTCGTAAAGCCAACGTCCTAACCAAGCTAGACGACCGGCCCGCACAGTTTGGTTTATCTGATGCTTGAATTAAGCTGTTTGGATTAAGGAATCGCATTTGGTTGATATTAGAATTTTGCTTCTTCCTCGTTTGAATTAGTACTTGATTTATATATTAAGCCGTCCTAATTTTTTGTAGGTGAATAATCTTGATTTCTCAAAAACTCTTAGAATTTTTAAACAAAGGAATAGCCCGCGAACTCCAAGTCAGTATACAATATATGTGGCAGCATGTCCAAGTCACAGGCACCGACGGTGCAATCGTAGAAGATATTTTCCGCAAGACAGCTATAGCCGAAATGAAACACGCCGAACGCCTAGCAGAACGCCTAGACTACCTGAACGGCGTACCAACAATTACACCCGAATCAACCTCTACAAGCAAGCAATTCAGGTTGCAGCGGAAGAAGGTGACTACACCACAAGGCGAATGCTCGAAGAAATTCTTGCCGAAGAAGAAACCCACATCAACACTTTCGGCAAACTCCTCGCCGGCATGACAGAGCCATTCACCCAACCAGAAATGTCTAATATAGAATAACAATAAAAAGAAAACAAAGAAAAAGTTGGCGCTTTAGCCCAACTTCATCAGTGCCATTTCTGGGGCGAGGACCGTGATTGCCAAGTTTCGCATAGCGACGCGAAAGCGGTATCTGCTTTTGCTAGTTCACGTATAGTTATGCCTTTTTGGATGGCGAAGCTGTGAAGTAGTTTATGCATTGGGTAAATAAACAAAAAGAATGAAAAACTTGATACGTCTAAAGTACGTATGATTCTTATGGGAACATTTGTCGAAACACCCAATAGTCCTAACCAAGCACGCGTCAGACAGAGCAATCAAATACGGCTTAGACTCGCACACGATCAAATGCATAATTGAAGAAGGTCAAAGACAGCAGGAAGGCAAAACAAAAAACAAGATATGTACTGCGAACCAAACATAGGACGTTGATTGCCATTTGCTCAGAATGCCCTGACCAAATAACAATAATTACCATCACCAAGGGATGGTGAAAAGCCACATGTCTGTCTGCCCAAAATGTAACAAAAAATGCGAAGAAGTAACAGTAGACTATGAATATCAAGGCATCGTTCTTCGCAACGTTAAAGCGCTCCGATGCCCCGACTTCAAAGAAGAATTGTTCACCTTAGAACAATATGATGCGATACGTGACCGACTGCGGAATGTAATTCAACCCCTAAAACTCAAACGCAAAATAAGCACGGCAGGAAAAAAACCAATCATCTACTTGCCTGAAGACGTAGTTAAAGCGATAAACGCCAAGATAGGCGACGAAATAGACATCTACGTCGAAGGCAAAAAAATAATTATTGAAAAACACTAATTCTTCAAATAAAAAAGGAATTGAAAGTTGTCGATTTAGCGAAGTTTCATTAGTACCATTTCTGCGGCTAGGACCATTGGTTCCCAGGTTTCGCATAAAGGCGGCGCATATGCAGTATCTGCTTTAGCTAGTTCTCGTACGGTCATGCCTTTTTGGATGGCGAAGCTGAGGCAGTTTATGCGTTGGGTAACTTCTTCTCCGCCTATGACTTGGCCGCCTACGATGCGTTGGGATTCTTTTTCGACGACGAGTTTGATTTTGATGGCTTTGGCGCCTGGGAAGTAATCTGCCTTGGTTTTGCTGGTTATTGCGCCAGTTATGACTTCGATGCGGTTGCGCGCCGCAGAGGTTTCAGTTAATCCTGTGTTGCCTGCTTCAATCTCAAACAACCTAGTAACAGCCGAAGCCAAAATGCCAGTGAACTGCGAATAGTCGCCCCCAGCGTTTACACCAGCAACTTTGCCCTGGCGAACCGCGATAGTTCCCAACTGCGCACACATAGGTCGATGAGTGATGAAATTTAGCGCTTCGGCACAATCCCCCACAGCGTAAACGTCTCTTACATCGGTTTCCATGCGCGAATTCGTCTTTATCGCACGGGTCTCACCCAAGGGAATTCCAGCGTCAGCAGCGAGCTTAGTGTTAGCCCGTACCCCAAAGGCACTAATGAACATGTCTGCTTCGATTTTTTCTCCACCAGCCACAACAGCGGTAACTTTGTCTTCTCCAAGAAATTCTTCAACGCCTTTGCTTATGAGGATGCGCATACCCTTTTCCTCCAAATGTTCTTGGACAAGCTTTGCCATATCCGCATCAAGCAACTGAGGCAAAATCTGCGGCAGCATCTCCACAACGGTAACTTTCAAACCTTTCTCCATCAAACCGACGCCTACTTCCAAGCCGATTAAGCCGGCACCCATGATAACGGCCGATTTAGCACCAGCTTTAACTGCCGCATCAATCTTTTCCCCGTCTTCTATACCTCGAAGGCTTAGGATTCCAGGTTTTTCCCTGCCTTTAATCGGCGGCATAAAAGAGTCAGCGCCAGTTGCAATCACCAAACTATCGTATGGCAGCACTTCTGTTGCTCCTGCCTTATCAACAACTGTGACAGTTTTCTCTTTAATGTTAATCCCGGTGGCTTTGGTTTCATTTCGCAAATTCAACTTTAACATTTGAAAGTACGCTGGTGGATAAACAATCAAATCGCGAAAACTTGCAATTTGCCCGCCAATAACAAAAGGTAAGCCGCAACGCGAATAACCAGCATTCTTCTCCTGTGTTATCAACGTGATTTCGGCTGTGCGGTCTTTCTTACGTGCCGCAGAAGCTGCTTCAACGCCAGCAGCATTGGCTCCAATAACAATAATGCGCCTAGCCATCTGCTTTGCTTCCAAGCTATTTGGATTGAGCTTGAGCCTTATGCCACTCAACAGCTTTGTTAAAATCCATCAAGTTTGCAAGCTCAGCCTGCAAGTTTGAGGGTTTAACAACAAGTAACCACGCTTTTATGTACGGATCCTCGTTGAGAGTCTCCGGTTTTGACTGGGCTTCGTCGTTGACTTCCAAGATTGTTCCGCTTACGGCTGCAACCAGGTCTGAAACTGCCTTAACAGACTCCAACGTTCCATACGGCTCACCCTGCTTGACTTCCGTTCCAACGTTTGGCAATTCGGCATAAACGATTTCTCTCAGAGACTTTTGCGCATAATCAGTAATGCCCATGCGAACTTTGTCTCCCTCAATTTTTATCCATTCAAAATCTTTAGAATAATAAAGGCCTTCAGGCACTTCGTATGCTTCAACTTTTACCATGCATTTGAACCTTCTAAATATTGATAAATAACTAAACCCAGAGAGGGGTATATTTGTTTTTTCTTGTTGGGTTTCGGTCATTTTTTATTCATCCTTTTACTTTTCAAAATTTCAGTGGGGAACCAGAGGGCAGGGCTATTAATAGATATCTGCATTTCAAGCCTTCTTAAAGG
This sequence comes from Bathyarchaeia archaeon, assembly GCA_050013315.1. GTDB lineage: Archaea > Thermoproteota > Bathyarchaeia > Bathyarchaeales > Bathycorpusculaceae > Bathycorpusculum. Next base: position 469 of record JBEKFM010000104.1, on the reverse strand, counting down.
CTAACTAGCAGAAAAAGGCTTGTATTACAAGCAAAATTCGCAAATAAGCTTAAAAATACCTAAAAATACCTAAAAACCCCTAAAACGTCAAGACGACTTTTCAGCTAAAATAATTTTACATTTTACATTTTTCTGTATGATATAACGAAAACATATATGTTCATTATAGCTAAACCAATCACCCATAGTGTTATCGCAGAAAATATAAAGTCAAAATAAGCTGGTATACAACCTAAACTCAAAAATATAAGAGCACAAAGCATTAAGGTTTTTTCATTGGCTTTCAAATTTTTTGTCTCATTTTTTGGCGGTTTTTAGTGTTTAGTGGTAGATGGGTTTTAGCGCGTAGGCGGATTAAATAATTACCGTTTATATTGGGAGAGCCCGACCTCGTCTTATTGATGCAGATGCAGAGGTCAGGTTCTCCCACGCTTCTATTCGAGAACTTGGATTTAAGTGCTGTTCGCTC
>JBEKFM010000103.1:0-3937 GCA_050013315.1 Bathyarchaeia archaeon | reverse complement strand
CTTCTCTTGAGCTCGAGGAACACGGCGTTTTCATACAGCTTTCCCCAATCAGTCTTTCCTGTGGCAACGTATGAAAATCCAACGTCCCCACAGTATGCTTTGCGCGGGTACACTGAGCGAGCTTTTACGCTGTGCGAGAACACTGGGACAAAGAAGAAAAGGTAACCAGCTTCCGCATATTTTTCAAGCTGCAGCAACTTCTCCTTACCTATTCTGTAACCTAAACTTTTGAAGAAGTTAAGACACTTCGAGGCGGAGAAGTACGTGCTCTGGATTACGCATCTTCCGAAGGTTGCAACTGTCGTGGGATCTTCATGCGAAACCTCTGCGACGTCAAGACCCACAATATCTTTGAAGTAAGAGTCAAGAATCATTACTTTGTCCAGCTCATCTTCCGCAAGGACGACTTCTGGAAACCCTCCGAACTTTAGATATTCGGAAAGTGCACGCTCTAATTTTCCTCTGCCAGCCGTGGTCTTCTCAACAACTATTTTTTTGAATGCCAAAAACTCTTTGAAAGAGAGCGGAAAAAGCTCAATCGAAAGTATGCGACCACGCAATGGTTTGCTAGGAACAACCAAACTCCTCCGCGAAGAACCTACGACTAGATGCAGCCTGCCTTTGAGGAGTTCATGTGTTCTTGCGAGCCAGCCACTCCAATCGTCCGCGCTTGTTATTTCGTCAAGCAGCATAAAGCCCTTATCACCAAACCACTTGAGAATCTGGTCCAGAACGTCTTTTTCTGCTCCAAGCCGGCTGTCCTCGACATTGACATAACAGACTCTTTTCCCTTCATTTGCCAGCTTCTGAGCAAGCAACATCAAAACGCTTGATTTGCCACATCGTCTTATGCCTGTGATAGCAACTATCTTCGAGTGTGAATTACGCTCAATCGCTTCTAGATCCACCTCACGCTTAACAAGGACTCTTCGGTGAGCGTAAGTGTTCCATTCATCGAAAATTCCAGAGATTTGCATAATTGTTTTACTGCAGAACAAAATATATAATTTTCTGTTTTATTTCAGAACGAATCAAAATCTTGAAAAATACAGATCAAACACCAATATCGTGTCGCCTTTGAATAAGTTTACTACTATGGTAAGTCCGCCAAGACGAATACGCGACGCAATGGATGGAGTGAAGCTGTTTAGAAAACTTAAGTAGCTATTTGTAAGTTTCAAGCAGTTTTGCGAAAATCTCTCAAGATCTTGTCTAGTGTTGTTAATTGAGTGTTATGGCAAAGACGAAAGCTTTCTTGAGCGCATTCTTGATAGCAATTATGGTTAGCGGATTAGCTTTTGTGGGTATATGCATCTTGCGTGCGCACAGCCTCAAGCATCTCCTGACCTTTGGACTGAGCCAGCTTCAATCCTACTAGTAAAAACAAGCCTTAAAGGTCAGTATCTATAAGTCCATCTGTGAATTTTGTTTCTTCCCCAGATAATCCACATCAACCCTAGCAAAAGACCAGTTATGCATAGGGAAACAATGAAGAAAACAATGTCTTGGAAAAGGCTATAATCCTTTGACCAAAACAAAGCAAAAATAAGGATGAATATAAGCCAAACAAGAATACCAACTATTGAAACAACAATTGGAATGAAAAGACCTGACTTTCGCTGTGTTATGTTCCAGCTTTTTTCGTTTTCAGCTTGCCCTGAGTAGTAGTTCAACATAGTGATAGCCTATTTACAATGTTTTGAATATTTATGATTGACGCTCATGCGTTATAATTGCTTTCAGTAAGGACTCTACTCTGCTAAGATGTAGTTTCAACGCTTCCTTTTTGAACCAATTGTACTATACGCTTTCTACGGTTGATTTAACTAGACCTTGCGACGCCTGCGGAAGAGAACCTAGGGACGGTGGTGGCAAGTGCTGTCCAAAATGCAACATTCAGTTCTGGTTTACATGTATGCTTGAATTAATGTATATGCAGAATCGCATTTACTCTTAAGGCATGTTAGTAACTCTGATTTGGCTTAAGAAGAGGAAGAGGTCATTGTTGTGTTATTGTTATGGCTGATACGGGACAGGCTTTAGCTGCTTCTTGAGCATCAGCTATTTGATTATCGTCGAAGACGCGAGTAGATTTTGACTCGTCTGTTTCCCCGCCAACTACATTAGACTGCCGGTCCTTACCAGCTACAAAATGCAAACTATCAGTCGCATAACATGCAGCAGTCGAAATACATACTTTCAGGTCAACTTCAACTTTATATTTAACCATTCAAAACACTAACTAGATCTTTAGTAAAATGAGTTAATTAACATTTTCCAAAGAGTAAGCAGTTGAGTGAACGATTTGTATTTAACTCGAAATTGTCAAATCTACGTAAAGAAACTTTATGAAGAATAGAGCAAAAACAGCCCAGCCAGCCAAGTATTGAAATAAAGACGAAAGGCAATCTTGAATTAATGTATTTGCAGAAGAAGCTTCCACTTGAATGCCCTATGTGCGGTGGAAAGCTTGTATAATCATGAAGCTAAGCTCGCTAAAAGTTAATAGAATTATAAGTAGTGATTGAAGTATAATATAGATAAGTGGATGATGAAAGCATGAAGAAAAAAGAATCTTGCGTCAATACTGACTATACTGGCGGCTTTAAAATTACTGTGGAGTCCGATGGGACTTTCGTTGCGGTTAGGGGCAAAAATGTGCTTAAAGCTAAATCGGCAAAGGAAATAAACGAATTGATAAAGAACTTTAACAAAGAACATAAGACAACATAGGAAAACAGGAATACAAAAGGCTGATTGAAAAATCAAGAAACTGCTATGCTATCTTGAAAATCTAATGTTGTTTTAAGCGTCAACTATTTTACGACTAATCTTATCCTCGCCATCCGTCTGGGTTTTGATACTTGAATTGGGGAGTTGATTCTTTGGCTTGCTCAATGCTTTTCATCATCTGGACATATTCGTTTGTCTTCTCCGCAAGGATTTTTTTTATCATTTCCAGCATTTCCGCCATGTTTACAGGCTTCAATAGGTATCCGTCAGCCTTCTCGTTCACCGACTTCACTGCGTTTTCAATCGAGGGATGACCTGTAATGATAATCTTCACCATTTTGGGCTGAAGTTGTCTTAATGTCTTGAGGAGTTCAGTTCCTGTAATGTCTGGTAGCTCAATATCGATAAGGGCAATATCAAAGGGCCCTTGTTTACATATTTTAATAGCTTGTTTACCGTTTTCTACAGCCTCTACTAAATATCCCGCATCAGTCAAAACTGTGGAGAACAATTTTCTTGTTTCTTCATCATCGTCAATAACTAGCACATTAGATAACATGGACATCTTCCCTGGGCCTTTTTGAAAACTTCGCTACCTGTCCCACCGTGGTTTTTTCAAGCTTAAGTATTGCCAGGTACACCCTTGCCTGATTAAGACTCAAACCCAAACCAAGCAGGAGATCCGTGTTTTCGTCGTTTGCCATTCGCGAGCACGCTACCTGAAACAATTAGGTACCTAATACGCATAAATATGTTAGGTACCTAATATATCTATGTGGACCTAAAACCTATATGTCGGAAGCTCTCGGCAATAGAATTGGCGCCTAAGTGTGAAGCTCCAAAAGCAACTGTCAAGAAAAGTAGATGACAAAGAACACCCGAAATACGTTGTAACGATTCCACCTAGAACTAATTCCAAAAAGCCTCGAAAATTAGCGTTCATCTTGTCCCGCTCAAGCGCACCTCCTAAGATTGGACTAACGCATTTGATACAAGACCCTTCTTCTGAAAATAAGCTTTTCAATTTCAGGACAAACCAGCGCGCTAGATATATTTAGGGAAATAAAAAAAGAGGAGTTTTGAATAATAGACCTTAGCTGTAATTAGGCTTTAGACTTTAAAACGAAGGTCTTATTAGGATATAGGCACAATAATTAGCCCTTCGGGTTGTTTGCATGCTAAATTACGGCGTGTTGTCTAAAAA
>JBEKFM010000102.1:0-4009 GCA_050013315.1 Bathyarchaeia archaeon | reverse complement strand
TGGAAGATGCTTTCTACAGATCTGTACTCTCAGGAATTTTAGAAGTCTCAGAATTCAAGAGAAAAGAAAACAGACTGAGAGAAGGAACTAAGAAATACGCCCCATGGGTGGCACGCAAAATGACGGAGGCTTTCAGCTTAGTTTTTCCGCCCTTAGCTCTGGCCTCGGACGCGGCTGAAAAAGGCACAAAATGGCTTGTTAGGCAACTAAAGAAACCTGATTTCGAATCAATTCTCACTTCAACCCTTACGGACACAAAACATGCTGCGGACATTCTTATCAGCCATCTTGAAAAGAGTGGAACATTTCCCGTGTTCGTTATCGATGAACTCGACAAAGTGAAATCCGACACGGTTCTCTCGGACTTCTTCGACGGAAACCAATCATGGTTTCAAGGTAAACAAGGAATAATATCGCTAACATATACCTTCGGTGAATCAATCAAAGAGGCGGCGGCTTCTTCTGCGAAGAGAGTTTCGACGGTAGAGATGTACGCTGGAGTGACCAAATTGGAAGATGCCGAGACCATAATTCACTCCAGAGCCTTCCAAGGAATCTCTCAAATGTTTCCAACTGAAAAAGCTGCAATTGAAACGACTAGAGAGCTTTTCCCACCGGAGACAATCAATGCAATTCTGAACGCTTCAGCACCAAACGCTTTTCAGATGCTGGAAAGAACATATGAAGCCATTCAGAAAGCTATCGACTCAGGCTCTAAAACTGTAACTCCTGAGCACGTTTTGGAAGAGGACACAGAAACTCAAAACCCAACCCCACTGGAGCATGAAATCATGAAAGAGCTCAGCAAAGGAAGACTTACACCTAGCGACCTAAGTGACAAGCTTGACAAACATCAACCATCCATAGTTCGTACGCTTAAAGAAATGATGAAGAAAAATTGGGTCACCAGGGTGGGAGTGGGAAAACGAGCCTACTATTCTCTGACGATGCGTGGAGATTCTGCAATGAGGCGATATCAAAAGTAAAGACCATAGCATAGTTAACCCCAATCCATGTTAATAATATATAGGTAAATGGCACAATTAACACAAAGTTAGTGGCAAGCCAAGAAGTTGAACTTTTTCAATTTACCTCATGTAATAGCCGCTGTTGTTTTTAGGCAACATTAAAGTGATGAAAACGCATTTCCGGAGGCTATTGTTGTGGGTGAGGGATATCCTTCTCTCGCTTTCCACTGGGCCTTATTCGCTTTTTCTTTGTTCAGCTTGAAAAGGTAGAGTGGAACAACTTCTATTAACCCATCCCTCAGCATTTCATCCAATGTTCTTTTGACCTCTGCCCTAGAATCCATTATCTGTTGATCTGAGGAAAATGTGAAAACAGGCGAGTCGTTTTCATCGTGTTCAAGTTTCAGGCAAATCTTTGAGGTGAACCTTTCAATTATGGCCTTCAATAGTTTTTCCGAGCTGTCCAGAATTGCCCATGGGTTTTCTGTAATTTCCTTCATTTCAGGCATAGAAGCTTCAAGAGACTTTGCTAAGAAACTCGGCAAATCATTTAATTCAATAGTACGTATATTTTCTATCATCTCGTCGATTAGCCAGTTGTGTTGCTCAAGTCCAGGCTTCGCAATAGCTGCTTTGAACTGTTTCCATGCTTCTCTCATGAGTTTGTCGTGTTCTTCAAATTTTGAGAGCTCCTTGTTCCAGTCGATTTCAGTTACAACTTTTCTTCCGTCAAAATGCAACAAAACCATTACATCAAAATCTAAGCCTGCCCTCTCTTGTTCAACCACTTTCTGCATTTCCAACGGACCGTTATTCGTTCCATTCCATTGATAACGTGCTTTCTTTGCAATAATATTTGCTTCCTTTAGATTTTCGACTAGGAAAGTGGCAAACATCCTTATGTTTGGGGTCATCTTTTCCTCAATTTCTTTTCTAAAGTTATCAAGCGCATTGCCTGATTTTGGCCAATCTTTTTCTTCTAGCCAAAAACGAGCCTCCACTTTTGCTTCTCCTTTTGGTTGAACCCGGTCAAAGGTCTTCAAAATTTTCAAGTCAGAGGCACTTTGAACTCCTCTTTTGTCTATTTTCGGTTTGAGAATATTGGGCAATTGAACTTCGACGACTTTGAGGGGTTGCTGTCCCATTCTTTTGCTCATATGCAAAAGATGAGCCTCTTCCTTGCCTTTGTTTGTGATCGAAAACATTCTGTAGGCAAGTTTCTCTTCTTCAATCTCAACGTAACCTTCATCCTTTAATTTTTTAAGTATTGGAGAGAGATTCGAGTCAAGCCCCCTATTATCCCGAGTTCTGTAGCTTGGTAGTTTGAGAAGTTCTTCACGTATTTGGCTGGGTCTGAGCTTTAGGTTTTCCAGAAGGATAATGAGGACGTCATCTCTTAGCGTCATGTTTCTTTGCCCATATAAGTGTTAGTATAACTACTAACATATAGGTTTTAACTCACATAGTACTCTGACAGGTGAGAAAACGCCAACGACAAGAAAACTCAACGATTTGAGAACTCTGCCAATTATTCCACCCTGTCGAAAGAAGCATGATACTCGATCTCATGGGTTCAAGAGTAGGAATGAAGTAGTTGGCTTTTATGAAAATACATTTTTCTTCAATAAAATGATGAATTCAGTTAAACTAATTAGAGAAGATTTTTTGAGGTTCATACTCATTGCTATTATTTGCTTGGTGTTTGCAAGTTCAGAGACAGCATTGTTATTTGGATGTGTTTATGGGCTTCTGGTTTTAGGTCTTATCGTGATGTTTGCTTTGGTTGCGCTATTCCTTTGGATGAAATTTGCCACTGAGCTCCAGAAAGCAAGAAGTTGGACAAAGAAAAGAAGAACTTCAAAAAAGATTTTCAAAGTAAAATCAGCTAAGCCTTCAAAATAGATTAGCTAGTTACTAACAAATCGATGAAATCTCTAATTTCAACATCGAATCTTCTTGAAATAATTTCGGCTAATTCTTCAAGATGAAAATAGATTCAGAAATTCCGTCGCAACAGTCCGGCTCCAAAGCATTGGAGAGAGCTGTGGATCTTGCAAAAAACTTGCAAATCCACCCAAGTTTTATAATCGTCATTTCGATATTGACTCTTGGCTGAAGAATTTGTCTCATCTTGGGGTCTTTAAGAGCAGGAGGGTTCTGCTGCACGATTATACGCCTTCTAGGCTGCCTCATAGGGAGCGAGAGCTGAAAGAGCTTAAGAATTATTTTGACCCAGTCCTTCGTGAGGATGTGAATGTCAAGGTCCACGTGTACGGAAGCATCGGCAGCGGTAAGACCGTGCTGTGCAGGAGGCTCGGCCGTTACATGGAAGAGGAAGCTGGGAAGGCTGGGAAAAAGCTCAAGTATGTCCACATTAACTTGGCTTACACTCCGAAACCCTACCATATCATGACTAAGCTTATGGATCAGGTTTCGTTTGTGGAGTCGTCCAGATCCGGTCTGAGCCCCGAAGAAATGCTGGCTATTATTGCGAAAAGTCTTAGCCGGGAGGACTATAGGCTTGTTCTAACTTTGGACGAAGTGGATACCTACATTAGCGAGGGGCGTGACCCAAGTATTCTATATATGCTTCCGCGAGTGCACGAGCTCTATCCTGAAGCGGCTTGCAGGGTCAGCCTGATCTATGTTTCCAGAAGCCTGGATTGGTTGGCTAAGCTAGACAAGGCCACGCTGGATACTTTGGGTCGCGTTTCGGCCGTGCACCTTGACGAGTATGGTCTGCCCGAAATCAGAGACATAGTCGGCTACAGGGCTGAGGAAGCTTTCCGGTCCGGCGCTGTTTCTGAAGACGTTACCGATTTTATCGCGCGAACTTCAGTGGGTTACGGTGGCGTCCGCTACGCCCTGGAACTCCTCCTAGAAGCGGGCGGTCAAGCGGAAATGGATCACGCAAAGACCGTAAAAGCTGAGCACGTGAGAAGAGCAAATGCACTCATCCCCAAGGGGACTGATGGTGCTTACTACCCGGGCGAACTCTCGCTACATAAACAGCTCCTCCTCGAAGGCGTCATCAACGCCCT
>JBEKFM010000101.1:0-5657 GCA_050013315.1 Bathyarchaeia archaeon | reverse complement strand
TCAATTTCATCAACTGTCTCTAGCCGCCTGACCTTGTCATGCTCCTTTTTGGGTAGCAGCAGAACATCGCTTACTAATGGCTCGATTTTTCTGATGTCTTTTAGGATGTTGGTTTGGCTGAGATCGAAGAGGTATGCCATCAGATTTGATGAAGGGTATAGGTGGTAGTATATTAGCAGCATGAGGAACCTGTCTGTTAGGGAGAGGTTGAAGGGGTGGCCTGCGCCGATTTTTCTTTTTCTGTTTTCTCTGGAGAGCCTTTTCTGTTCGTAGGCAGGATATTTCTCTTTTATCTGTGAGTCTAAGGCGTCAAACTCTTGAACTTCAAGGCCTGAAAAATTCCTGAAAACTAAAGGAGGCTTTTTCGACAATACGTTGTAATTAAGCATGCAAATAGCCCAAAAGCCAAATATTGCGCTTATAAGCTAATAAAACCTTCGTTTCAGCGCTAAAACCTTAATTAAAACTAAGGTCTATTGAAGGATTACTGCGAAATCTTGTTTTCAATAATCTCTTTTTTCCGTGATTACAAATAGGGCTACAATGGTTATGGTAACGGAAAAGAACAATCTTTATTTATCTGATATGGCCTTACTTACGAATTCATATTAGATTGGTGAGGTGACAATATGCTATCTCGTGATTGTGACGGATGCGAAAGACAACTCACTGAGTGCAAACGTCGTTTCACAAAGGTTTGCATAGGCGAGAAAGTCTTTTGTCCAGACGGCACAGCCCATCTAGTCGATTGCAAGAGTTAATGTCAACCCTTATGAATAAGCTCTTGAATAAACTCCACTTCAATTTTCGGAAGTTTTAGCTTAAGAATTGATAACTCTCAAGAAAAGGCATAATCTTCTACGCTTTTTGAAAAAAGTTATGAAGTTTATGTGAGCCCAAAATAGAGATATGCTCTTACTTTTTCAACGCGCGTTACAGGACTAAGACATCCAAGGAAATTACAGATAAGTGCGATAAGGAATCAGAAGATCATAATGGCAAAGAATTTCTACCTGAATGTCAATTATAAATGTAATCTAATAGTTTGCATAACATAATAGAAAGAAGTTCCTATCAGAATGTCAAATGCAAAGGAAGAGCACAGGGATAATTTACTTGGTGGACTGGCGATTATTCTAATTGGAATACTTATCAGTTCGTCAGCCATATGGGGATTAGTTGATAACGTTTATTCAATGAATAATGGACCTTTACCAACAATGTTTATAATTTTAGGAATTGGATCAATTATTTTGGGTGTATCAATATTCATTCGTAAACCCGAGGCGTAAATAATTGTGGTTTGGCAACGAAAAAACAAGGCTACCCTAAAAGGAGACATAGATGATGAATTTGGTAATTAGCTGTATGAAGGCAATATATCGCTTAGTCAAAGCTTGGCTAGGTTTACCATACGTGTCTACGGGGATATTGATACTGTTAGCCTTGACTTGGTTTAGCCAACCTCCCGATTTAATATTAACGACCATGTTGTTGTTTGCTTTTCCAGTTTCTTGGCTTTGTCGGCTTCAATGTGAACGAGAACAGAGATTATATAAGAAGTTGTATATGGATAGCAAAAGCTGCAGACAAGCAATAAGTCCAACACAAGTGTCGTCAGGGATAGCGAAAAGCTGTCCTGTCTGCCACAAAACTATCTCTTCAGAAAACAATTTCTGTCCTTATTGTGCAGCTGACCTTAGAGGAAATCGCAATCTAGAAAAGTCTATTCGAGAAAAAATCAAATCATTCTTTAGTTTTAATTGAATCTCAGTCAGTAGTTCACATTCATAGCTCGTATTACTTGAAGTATTAAGCCAAGTTTGCATTAAGATAAGTTTTAAGTCTGCGTGGCAGGGAAATAGCCTGAAAATGGTCGAAAAACATGCTTAATAATAGATATAGGGTGTGCACAATTCGATTTCGTGTATCTTTTGGTGAATAACTTCTCTGATGAGAACCACCCTTTTGACAAGAAAATCTCAATAAATCATGAAAAAATGGAAATGTGCGCACTTCTGAATAAATATAAAATTAAAATACTTATTGATCTGATTAGGGTTTGATGGGAAAAAGCAGTATTAGCGAAAATAATGTAAAAAAGGAAGCATTACGGAAAAAATATCTAAAAGATATTGAGCAAGATTTAGATGAGTTGAAAAAGAAACAACCCCAATCCCATTCCCTCAGAACATCCGATAAAGAAGCGGAAATACGTTTTAAAATAGAACTCATCGAATATTTAACTGCTGAATTGGCAAATACAAAAGCAGAATTAATGCGTCTAAAACAATCAACCAAAGAATTACCCTAAGTCAGAGCTTCTTTCAATTCTGAAGCGCCTTAAATCTGCTTAGCAAAGTTACTGAATTTAGATTCGAATGAATTAGCCTAAATCATGACATAAAATGGCCCAACCAAGAAATGTGAAGGTAAATTTTACTATTTGTTAAGGCTGTCGAACATGTCTTGAATAGTTGATTCGGGTAGCTTGAGTTCTAACTTTGCAACAAGAGAGAACAAGAACCTGGTAAATTCATTAGATAAGTCCATTATGGTTGTTGCGTCTTTTGGCTTCATTAATTCACAGTCATCTACTCTGCTAATTTGAGTTTAAGAATTTTATGCTCAAGAATAGTGCGTTTTTGTCGTTTCTTAAAATCAGCCATTACCTTATAAGAAGAGACTTTTATTTTTAGCAGTTACCAAGAATGTATGTCTCATTAAACTATAATGAACTTTAATCTTTTTTGCCATGGAAAGCTGACTACCTTTATTCCTTTCAAATCAGCTTCGATAGTCATTTTTTCCTCAAATGTTATTTGATTTTTGCTAGTGTTATGATGGTTCTAAACGAACGGTCAAACAAAGATTAGGCTAAAGGGAATCGAACAATTCATAAACTGCCCCTCTTCACTATTTACTGAAAGTGATGCGTGTTATGGAGAGTTGGGATGTCATAATAATCGGCGGTGGCTCCGCTGGTTTGGCGGCTGGAATTTATGCTGTTCGCAGCGGATTAAAAACTTTAATTTTAGAGGAGAAGCTGGCTGGTGGAACAATCGCTGATGCTCCAATAGTTGTGAATTATCCAGGATTTGCAGAAATTAGCGGCGGAGAACTTGCAGAAAAAATGACTACGCATACCAGAAAACTTGGCGCAGTCATTCACGACTTGGAGCAGGTAACTGAATTAGAGCTGATGGGTGAAAAGAAAATTGTTAAAACTTCAAGTGCAACTTACGAAGCCAAAGCAGTAATATTTTCTACTGGTTCACATTACAGGGAGATTGGCGTCAAAGGTGAAAAAGAGTTTCGCGGGAAGGGTGTGAGTTATTGTGGCGTGTGTGATGGACCATTTTTCAAGGGCAAACGGGTGCTTGTTATCGGTGGCGGGAATACTGCGGCTACCACCATAGTTTATCTTTTAGGTATTGCCTCAGAAGTTTTCGTAGTTCATAGAAAAAGTGGTTTTCGCGCTGAAGAATCTTTAGTGGCAGATATTCTCTCCAGACAGAATGTTAGGGTTTTATGGAACACGGAAGTTCAAGAAATCAAAGGCAACAAACAAGTAACCCAAGTCACCTTGATCGATAACATAACAAACAAAACAAGTGAACTAGCAGTGGATGCAGTTTTCGTCCAAATTGGCGAGGCACCCAACAGCCAACTAGCCAAAGCTTCCGGAATAGAAACAGACGAACATGGATACATCAAAGCTGATATTCGCCAACACACAAACCTTTCAGGAGTGTTTGCAGCAGGCGATGTAACCAACCATCCAGTCAAGCAAGTCGGGACAGCTGTAAGTCAAGGCACCATTGCGGCCCTTGAAGCCTACAGTTACATAAGAAGACCATATTACAGAAAATAGAGAGAAAGTATTATTTCTGATTGAGGTGGCGGTTTCTCCCGTACACCTTTTTTTCCTTTTGCCAGCGCACTTGGTTAAAAGACTTGGAAGGAGGCAGATATGCTGGAAGAAAAAAATGGCCATATGCCACACAACGCGCGCTTTAGCGGGAAGGTTGGTCAGAAATCGTCAAGCAGATTCCACTTTGGCCGAAGCACAAAATATGAAATCACTACTCCGGTCAGTCCCAGAAAAGCAAAGGCACCTGCTCTAGCATTCAAGTTTATGACTAGCGTGATGCCTGCACTCACGTAGAGAGCGAAGAAAGCCCACTTCTTCCACAAAAACAGAAAACTCACGCAAACAAAATTTAATACCCCAAGAGAGGCGAAAGCATAAATCGTCTACACCGAAACAATCGGAAGAAATAAACTACGTCCAACCGGAGAAAACGCGAACACCAAATACAACAGCGCTGTAACCACGTTTGCCACTAGCATAAGAATCAGCCAAACAGTCAGCAACGTGCCGCGCTCCGCGCAGGCAAATTAAATAATTGATTTTCGGCTTTAGACGCGCTCCTTGTGACTGGTTTTTCCGCTTCAAGGAAACCGCAGAAAAGTCTTTCCACATACAAAAATTGAAAAAGACACCTAAACTAGAATCCAAATATAACTGACCCATCCATTAACCGAAAAGCTTCCGCTAACTCTCCTTAATCATCCTTACCCAGATTCTATGCAAAGTACGCTATGCTGTACTGGAGCTCCGGCCTTCCCAAAAGAGCAGCCGCTATCACAACCGCGTAGACGACGCAGAATACCAGGCACGTGTGGATGCAAGCGTTTCCAAGACCCTGCCAAGTGAACCTGCTATAAGCCAACCGCGACTTTACTCTGCCGTTTAGGCTTTCAACCATAGCTCTCAAATGTTTGTAGACCACACGCAGATACTCAGGGCCTTCCACGTCAATCCGATCCTTCACGGTAAGCACGCCAAGCGGGTTTTCGCGACCTTCCAAATGCCTCCAAGCAATAATGCTGCATATTTTCCTCGCGCTGAGGCTGCTAAAGACGGCTTCAGATTCGAATTGGCTATCAGCCACGGTCAACTCTACTTCGATGTCCTCGCCTAACAGTTTATCCAACAACGGTTCTACAAGCTTTTTCTCATTCACGTTCACTGACGCCTCGACATGGCCAAGAGGGAAGCCTTCGATGTCCGCCAGAAAAAGCGACTGATAACCCAAAATGAAGCCTTTCTTTCCTCTTCCAAGCCGGGCGTCTGGGTCTCCTAAGCCTTTGCGTGTGTCGTGTGGGTCTCGGCTGCTCCAAGCTGGAAAATCAGTGCCGTCAATGCATGCCGCTTGAATTAGACCGACAGCGGATAAGGGCTGGCTTTTCCTTAACTTGAGGGCTTCGTGTCGTAGCCAAGCCTCTATTACTTGGAAACCTTCAACGCCTATGCGTGTCTTCATCTGAGAGAAGTGAGCTTCAGTTGGTACTTTATTGTCGTATCCGCAGGCAGATTGCATGTCTTTGTTTCTTCTAAGCTGCTTCACTAAATCTTTAACGTAGGGTATCTGCTCTAGCTGACGCAGCATGAGGGCTCGAAAGTCACATTCAGGGTCGTACTCTACGGGTCGACCTGCGCCCTCGAGGTGTAAGTCTTTCCAGAGGATGAGGTGAAGAGGTCTTAAATCCAAGCTTTCGAATAGAAGCATGGGAGAACCTGATCTCTTCATTCTATACCCAATATGACGAGGTCAGGCTCTCCCAATATAATTATTTAATCTGCCCGCGCG
>JBEKFM010000100.1:0-4209 GCA_050013315.1 Bathyarchaeia archaeon | reverse complement strand
CTTACTGGAAACTCTCATCGTTTGACTATTTCTGCGGAGTATTATCAGGGCTGGCTCTAGTTCTTTGGTATGTGACCAAAGACCCGAACATAGCGATAACTTTTGCAATAGCGAGCGATGGACTAGCGTCAATACCGACTCTCACGAAGGCATGGAACCACCCGGAGACAGAATCGGCTTGGCCGTACATAGTAGGCGTATTCAACGCCTTGACAAGTTTCGGGGCTGCCACGATGTGGACTTTCTCAGAATACGCCTTCCCAGCATATCTGATAGTAATGAACATCATGATTTTTTTCTCGGTGCATAATAAAAAGTTAGTTCACTTCTATCAAAGTAATTAAAGTCTATTTTACCTTATTGCCAATAATTTAGGAGCTATCTCAACAAAGTCATTTGATTTATATAACCTCTACAGGTGATTTTTCCGGTCAAAACGTTTTCTAGAGATTTTTCCCGCAACGGGGGACGGTAGGCTATTCTGTGCCTTATTCATTTTATCTCCTGCCAAATTTAGGCCTTAGAAAAACAAAGTTGACAATAAAAAAAGGTAGAGAAAGAAGTTGCATAGAAAGAAGCAGTGGTACATTTCCAAATTTGGCTTGTTTTTCCAAATAATCGTTTCTTGACCTTTTTCTCTGAAGCTTCTCGGGTTATCTTTTTTTAGTATTCAGTTTGAGCGGCTATACTTATGGGGATTTTCAACTCAAATGTAAGCATACCTGAGGAGTTTTTTTACCGGGAAAGTAAGGCCGGATGTCCTACCCTCCGCACCAAATCTGATTTTGCGAGTAAGGTTCGCGTTAAGGCAGGTACTTGCAAGATAGACTCACGGTTTCAAACACCAAAAGTGACCTGAATGCACTTTCATTTTGAATCGATAGGCACAGTTTTCATTGTGAATCACCTATCAACTTGATTCAAGAAATGAACAACTTCCACTCTTTATATCCAACAACCATTTTCTTATTAAAGAAGCGTCGAGAGCTCAAACCAGCGAGTTTTCAATGCAGACTTAAACTGATTCGCGGCTGCTTGAAATGATTGAGACTGAGAATCTTACCAGAAAGTTCGGCGACCTCACTGCAGTAGACAACCTAACCCTCCGCGTAGACAAGGGTGAAGTTTTCGGGTTCCTCGGTCCTAACGGGGCGGGAAAGACAACGACAGTTAGGATGCTTTGCTGCCTGATATCCAAGACAGGCGGAAAAGCCAGGATTGGCGGTTATGAGATCGGAAGACCGGAAGATTCTCTGAAGATTAGGAAAATCATCGGGCTTGTCCCAGACAACGTAGGCCTTTACGAGTCTCTCACAGCCTACGAGAACCTGGACTATTATGGGACGCTGTACAGGCGGACTGACGCCCAACGAAAAGAGAGCAACGAGTATTTCCTCAAGTTGCTTGGACTCTGGGAGAAGAAAGATGCTTTGGCGGGAACGTTCTCGAAGGGGATGAAACAGAAGCTTGCCATAGCACGGGCACTTGTACACGACCCCGAGATACTTTTTATGGATGAGCCAACTGCAAACTTAGATCCCGAGGCTGCAAAGGCAGTGAGGGAATTTATCCTTGATTTGAAGAAGGAAAAGAAGACCATTTTTATCAACACGCACAATCTCGATGAGGCGCAGAGAATCTGTGATAGAATTGGCATATTGAATACACGACTGATGGCAGTAGGTACACCTGAAGAACTGGAACGGTCAATCCACGGAAGGAAAACTGTGATCCAGCTCAGGCAAGTAAACGAAGCAATCTTGGATTCGCTAAAGAGACTACAAATCAAGAACATGGTTAAGGAAGGTAATAAACTGACAATTGATGTCGAGAATCCTGAAGAGGAGAATCCTGACATGGTAAATGCGATTGTCGCAGCAGGAGGACGCATCGAAACTGTTAACGTGCTCAGCAGTTCGCTTGAAGATGCATACCTGAAGCTAGTGAGGGAGAATGCACAATGATCACCTGGATGCCGTGGAAGATCGCGCGTAAAGAGCTGAAAGTAATCTCTAGAAAGAGAAGCATCATCTTCTACACTGTCGGGCTTCCTCTTCTTATCGCAATTGTTTTCTCAGTCGTCGTCAAGAACCAAATAGCCTCTGGAATCCCCAACACAATATCATTAGGTGCAGAATCAATCATTTACATCTTCGTTGTTTTAGCAACCGTTCTTCCCAGTACGATTGCAGCGTACAGCATAGTGGGTGAAAAAGTTGAAAAGACATTGGAACCGTTGCTTGCGACCCCGACGACTGATGGCGAGATTCTCCTCGGAAAAAGCATCGCGTCGTTTATACCGCCTATTCTATCAACTTGGGCAGGCGCTTCAATCTTCATGGGATTAGCGGATTATATACTCTACAACGGGGGGTTAGGCTACTATTATTTTCCCAATTGGAACGCTGCGGTTATGCTGTTAATCCTCGCTCCTCTTGCAGCAGTTCTTAGTATTGAAATAGCAGTGATTGCATCATCGCGAGTAAGCGACGTTCGAGGTGCAAACCAGATCGCGGGCCTCATGTTCATTCCATTCGTTGCTGTCTTCTTTGCAGGAGCAGAAGGACTTTTTGCGTTTAGTGTCGATAACCTTCTGATCTTCTCTGGCATTGTAATGATCGCTGATGTAATTCTTTACTTCTTAAGCAGAGCTACCTTCAGGCGAGAAGAGATACTCACCAAGTGGAAATGAGGCGAAATAGATTGGCAGCCTCCTTAGTCCGTGATGAAACAGGGAGCCCAAAGGAAAGGCTACTTTACATCGACAATCTGAGGCTGCTTGTGATTGTGCTTGTGGTCACGATTCATCTGGCTGTGACAGTGAGCGGGTTTGGCAGTTGGTACTACGTTTACAGTACGCATCTGGACACGTTATCCACCGTTTGGTTCGCCTTCTACCAGTCGTTTACACAGGGATACTTCCTGGGCCTCTTGTTCTTGATATCGGGCTATTTTGTCGCGGGGAGCTACGACCGAAAGGGCTTTGGCGGGTTCGCAGGAGATAGATTCAAGCGCTTGATCATTCCCACCTTGATTTTCATGATTGCAATAACGCCGTTTATCGAAATTGTGGAACTCGGCAACAAGTCAGGCGGCTTTAATTTGGTTGGTTTTCTCTCAGGGACCGGGCCAATGTGGTTTGCAGTGGCGCTTTTTGGTTTTTCCCTGATTTACGGGTTGGTGCGTTTGACACTACGCAGTTCCGCCCTGGCCTCTGATGGGAAGCGAAAGCAGCTCGAGCCGACATTGAGCTTCGCAGTCAGCCTCGCCCTAATCATCGCCGTCTTCGCCTTCTTGATAAGGATCGTCCAACCGATCGGCACAGACATCCTGAACTTTCAGCTCTGCTATTTCGCCTCATATATCGCCCTCTTCATCGTGGGCATCCTCGCATACCGAAACAGCCTGTTCGCCAAGATTAGCTATCTAGCCGGGAAAAGATGGCTAATTAGCGCAATCGTTTTGGGCTTTGTCGCTTGGTTTGTGCTGGTGGTAGTTGCTACTGCAATGGGAAGCACGGTTGCTTTGCAGGGAGGGTTGACGTGGCAGAGCGCTGCGTTTTCGCTGTGGGAATCTTTTGTAGCAGTCGTCATAAGCGTCGGACTGATCGCCGTCTTCAGGGAAAAATTCAACCACCAAAGCAAGTTGGTCAAGACGCTGTCGGATAACTCATTTGCCGTTTACATGTTCCACCCAATGATCATCATCCCAGTCACGCTCTTGTTCAGCCCGCTTGCTTTGTACCCAATTGCCAAATGGTTCCTGCTCTGCATCATCTGTGTTCCATTATGCTTTGCAATAACACATTTTGTCTTTCGCAGAATACCCCTTCTGAAAAATATCTTGTAAGCTCGCGCGCTAGACATTTAGGAGAACGAAACCAATCAGTAGGTGGTTTCAAACTTTCTAATGGTGATTTAGCTCTTTGAGTAGAGCCTTGGCTTCAGTTGCCAGTTTCGGCTTGTTTCTTCGGCTTACAACCAAAAACAAAGATCCAATTACGATTAACGCTGCGCCAAAGAACGTGACACTTAGCACGGGAACAAGCTTGAATTCAAGCCCGAACGTGAAAACAATTATTGCAATTCCGATAAGAATCATGGTCGAGTTGCTTCTAGCAGCGGTAGCGTGCAGGGCGAACTCTTTCTTTCCATCTTCAGTCACAACGTAGAACCCGTGTTGTTCCTCGATCATGCCCGCGGTCAACAG
>JBEKFM010000099.1:0-4266 GCA_050013315.1 Bathyarchaeia archaeon | reverse complement strand
AAAAGAACGCTGATTTGTGGTACAAAGGCTTGGAGATCTTCGGTAGGCGGGCTATGGAGTTGTTTGTTGAGATTATGCCTGCGTCGTTCTGTTGTGATGAGCTTGAAGAGTGGTACTTCAAGGTTTACTTTTACAATTTCTGGCTAGACTGGCTTGAAAGCGTTGAGCAGGTGCGTGAAATGCCAAAGGAGCAGCGGGAAGCGCTTCTTTGCGAACGCAGAGAGATGGGCATACTGGACAGGGTGTTTCGACTTCATAGAAGCCATCCTGAAACAATCAAGAAGCAGAAAATAGCGGGGGACCCTTCGCAATGAAGCCTTCACAGTTAACTAAGAGAATTGAAGAGTTGTCCGAGAAGCTAAAGCCGGTACCGTCTGAGGGCATTCGGATAGATTTCAACTCTTTCACTGAACCCGAACAACTCGTCTTGCTCAAGAATTTTGAACTTGACGATAAGTACCGTTCTAGATGGACTCGCGAAGACATCCTGGAAAACAAAGAGATAATCCTCAAGGGCAACCACATCATCATAACCCGAATAACTGAGCTATTCCTATTTGCCATGCCTAGAGCGCTAATGCTTGATGAAATTGACCAATGGTACTTCAAATTTCATTTTAACAGTTTCCTTGAGCGTTGGATAGAATGTCAGAAAAACGTGCATAAATGGTCAAAGAAAGATCGAGAAGACTTCCTGCGCGATATGAATAGAAAACCCAAAGCCGACAAGAAGCATAAACGAGAAGGTGAATTTGATGGAGAAAGAAACGACAATTAAAGTTCCGGACCCGTATTTGTCTCTGTTAGAAGATATTCGCCTTCTTCAGTCAGACCAAAATAACCCAAATGTTACTACTATTAGGCAGCAAGATCAAATCTGGATGAGTTTGCAAAAGTACGGTTGGACATATCCAATACTGACTAATAAAAACGGTTTGTTGGTTGATGGTGAGCAGCGGACTGAAATCTGTAAACAACATGGCGAGTTTTTTGCTCCGGTGCTTCGTTTACCTGTTACCGACTTGGATAGGCGTATGCTACGGCAAATTCTCAATAAACTCAAGGGTAAACATAACAAGGAACTTGATGCTGCAGAGTACATGCGCATAGTGGAAGCGGGGGAGCGAGACTGTCTAAAAACTCTTCTTGCATCCGTCGGAGAAAAGCTCCCGCAAGACCTGCTGAATCGCGAGCTTTCAGTCAGTATTCCCGCAACCTACGAGATAATAGTCGAATGCAGGGATGAATCTGACCAGAAAAGCATCTTTGAAAAGTTGAAATTGGAGGGTTACAAGCTACGGATTTTGACATTGTAAAGAAGTGGGATCAAGCAGACAGTTTTAGAGCGCAAAGCGTAGTTGGAAGTTTTACTCTGTTGGATGTTAAGTTAGAGAAGCGTTTCAAAGGTTCTCTCCCAATTGAGGAGGCTGATTGGCAGGTTGGCGTTATCGTTGGTCGCAGTGGATCTGGCAAGACAAGTATTGTGAAGCAGCTTTTCCCTAATGCGTACATCAGAGGGTTTGAGTATTCGCATAAGTGTGTGCTTGATGATTTTCCTGAAGGGCTGGAAACTGGAGAGATAACAAGAACGCTTTGCAGTGTGGGTTTTGCTTCTCCGCCGGACTGGCTGAAAGGCTACGATTGCCTGAGTCAGGGTGAGAAGATGCGTGTTGACATTGCAAGGGCGCTATGTCTTAATCAGGAGTTAATTGTTTTTGATGAGTTCACAAGCGTAGTTGACAGAGAGATAGCCAAGGTTAGCGCTTACGCCATTAGTAAGGCTGTACGCAGAACTAAGAAGCGGTTTGTTGCCGTTACGTGTCATTATGATGTGGTTGATTGGTTGGATCCTGACTGGGTTTTCTGCACTGATACAATGGAGTTTAGTCGAAAAAAAGAGTTAGGCCGCCCGTTGAACTCAAAGTTTGTCGGTGCGGCGCTTCCCTGTGGCAAATGTTTCGGCAATATCATTATCTAAGCGGCTCTTTGGCTTCAACCGCCCGATGTTACACTGCAGTTTATCAAGACAAGCCAATAGCATTCATTGCAGTCGTCCATATTCATATGAAAGCAAGATATTACCGAGTCACAAGACTCGTTGTATTGCCAGATTATCAGGGCATAGGCGTGGGAAAACGGCTCTTAAATTTCATAGCCGAACTCTACACTTCACAAACAAAGATGCCATTTTACATCCTTACGAGTAACCCTCAGATCATTCGAGGAAATCTGGGGAACTGGAAAATAAGCCGCTTTGGTCATGCAAGCAAAGGAAAAGAAAACACACAACTAAATAATGAAATACGAAACAGCCTTAGCCGAAAACGCATAACTGTTTCTATGCAGTACCGCCCAAAGACCTCGGATTCATGATATGGAGAACCAAAACACCTAAAACTAACGTGTTGCACCTAAAATTAATCTATCTAAGCCTATCTTGACTTTTGTCTTTCAACTCTGTCAAGTTTCTTCTTCTTGCGGGCATCTTCCCTTTCCTTCTTTTTTCGAGGCTGAGGTTTTCCCCGATCTTGTTCGCCTGTTTCTCCTTTCTTACTCATCTCACTATCACCTTCTAATAAAAGAAACGACTCATTCTCCTTCGTAGGATACTGTTCCTTGCGTTCATACAAAGGTCAATAGAGTTTTTATGATTTATGGAGGGAAACATGGAATTAAGGAATTGAGGTGCTGGACGTATTTGTTGGTTGACGCTATTGAGACAAAGAAAGCTAAAAATGGGCTTTTAGATCGGGTGTTTCGAGGTTTAGCTGCTTCTTTAGTGCTTTGTATCTGTTTCTAACCGTAACTTCTGTGACTCCCGCTGCTTCTGCGATGTCTTTTTGTGTTATCTTTGCGTTATTCTGGAGACAAGCTATGTAGAGTGCAGCTGCAGCCATACCCATTGGGTCTTTGCCTGCTGAAAATCGTTTTTGTCTAGCATCCCTAAGTATTGCCATGGCTACACCCTGTGTTTTGCCTGATACTCCATTTTTCTCCGCAATTTTTGAAACGTATGCCAGCGGGTAAGAAATGGGCATGTGAAAATCGAGCTCTTGCAGCAACAGTCTATAGCATCTTGAAACATCTTTCTTATCCACTAGACTTGCTTCAGCGATTTCGCGAAGGCTTTTGGGTGATCCGCTTTTACGGCAAGCAGCATATAGTGCCGCCGCGGCGACAGAGTTGATTGATCTTCCTCGGACTAAGCCTTTGTCGAGTGCTTTTCTGTAAACGACGGCGGCTTTTTCTTTTATTGGCGGTGAGATGGAAACTTTGCTTGATAAACGCTCAAGTTCAGCCATTGCTTGGGCAAGGTTTCGGTCGGTGGATGAGTGTACTCGACTGCGTATTTGCCATTTCCTAAGACGCCACATCTGCAACCTAGTGGATAATGGCAGTTTTCTTCCGAATGCGTCTCTGTCAACTTGGCTGATGGTTGTGGATAATCCTTTATCATGAATTGAATATGATGTTGGCATACCGACGCGGCTTCTTGAGGTTTTCTCTTCTTGGGTAAAAGCGCGCCACTCGGGGCCCTTATCTAACGTCTGCTCATACAAGACAAGACCGCAGGCACCGCAGATGGTTTCGCCTGTGTCATAGTCGTGGACAAGATTTTTGCTAGTGCATTCTGGGCATTTATCAGCTAAGTGTTGATGCATTTTTGGGGTTTCTTTGGTTATACTCATTTGGGTTGTACTCATTTTTCCTACTCCATTTACTTGCCCAGAATCGTCATTGAATCACTTAATGGCACTTTAGAAGGTTAGAAGAGTGATAATGCGATCCTCGCATTCTAACTACATAAAGATGTACCTGTTATAAAGGACTTTGCTATCAGATAACTAGATTTGGCGTGCCACTGCTCGCATTCGGCTTATGTCATGATGTTACCAACTTACAGCAAATTTTTCCGTCAGCAAGGCGGTTTTCTTGCCCCATTTTCACGGTACTTCTTTTTTTCTTAAAACCCATCTAAAAAACTACCAATCAGGTTTTCTCTTCCAAATGTTTAATGTACATTGACCCCAACAGTAAGAACCAGCCTTGTATTGACAACCGTTACAGCTCATACCGGTGAATTTAGGTTCAGACTCTTGTTTTGAGTGAACGCGAACAAAAACCTTTTTCGGTTCACTTTGACTCACAGACACGCCATCTTTTTGGTACTTCAAACGATATGGGCATTTTTCATAAATTGAAGGAATTGAAAAAATAGATTGAGGACAAGTTTGATTTCCACATTCACGAATACTTAATTCAAAT
>JBEKFM010000098.1:0-4300 GCA_050013315.1 Bathyarchaeia archaeon | reverse complement strand
TGTCTCTCTTTTCCGATCTGACAATGCCATAGACGTACTTGCTCATTTTCATTTTCACCTATCTAACCATGATTTCTGACTTTTCAACTCACTAACAAAAGAATACGGCGGCCAGGGTCCGTTGAACCTGACAGTTAATCCTTCTTGCTGATTGATTTGTCGGAGCGTGTTTGCCACAGCATTCAGCTTGTTTTTTTGCACTAAGCAAGAGAGGTTTAGAATCATAAGCTCGTCTTGCAATTTTTCCGGGATTCCTTTTTCAGTGGGTTCAAGTCTGATCTCATCAACCAGCTCTCGGACCGTTTTACACAATTTTTTGGCTTGATACCTCATGAGCATCAAGCTTTTTTCTCGCAGAATTTTGAATAAGCAAGCTGCCCCGCCAGAATTGGTTTCTAATGCCTTTCTAAGTCTTTGAATTTCGTCGTTTTCCTCTACTTCTTTTCTAATAAAATCTTTCTCTAGGAAAAACTGAACGCCATATTGCTGTTTTCCTTCGAGTCGCTGTAGCAGTTTGCGAAGATGGCGGCAACGAGAGTTAAGCCAATCCGTAACTGTTTCGTCGTTTCCTGTGAGAATCGTGTTGAAGACTAATGGGATCACTGTTCCAAATTCCTCAGTAGCCAAGTCTATCACATACTGATGGGTCAAAAGCCACTCCGTTGTCTTTTCATTGTCTTCTGCTTTGTATAACTTTGGCTCACAACGCTGAACAACTGCGTCTACGTTTTGAGCAGGCAATGTGTAGACGAGAGTATCTTCAATACCTACCCGTCCAAAATCTGTTTTTTCGTCGGAATCAACTATGCAATAGACGTATCTTCCTTCAGGATTCTTGTTTGTAAACATTTGCAACCCCTAGTCAAAGTTTTACGTTTGCCTCAAAATGCTCGGACACACTTGTTTCAAAAGGCTACTATGCATTGCAGATTCAATTTCATAAAGCTCGCCAATTTTCGCATAGAATAATGCGCGTCCGCCTTCATATGTCACGGTGAGAATTTTTTCTCCGACCTTTATCGAAGGTACGGAATGACAAGTACTCACTTTTAGATCAATGACTTTGTCGAAGGATATTTCGAACATCTTTTGGTTGTCCATTTGGTAAACCCAGAAAAGTCGCTTTTTCGTTACGCAAAGTCGCCCAGCCTTCCAAGTCTCGCTAAGAAGACCTTGAGCCGTGAACAGATACCACACTCTTTTCTCTTGGACGATTTCTTCATCTTCATTCTGATGCATGCGTCCGGGTGATATCAAAAGCTCATTTTCAATATCGCGTCCAACTGCCAGTTTTATTGCCTTCTCGAATTCTTTAATGTCTGAAGTGTGGATTCGGGCTATCTCACCACAGTCAAACTGAAGGTAAAGTTCTTCTCGCTCTTCTCTGAAGCAAGCTTCCTTCTTCAGCGTGAGTTTTTCTATCTTGTCCAAGTGCACCTCGAAAAGCATCTCGGCGGGCTCTTTTCTCCATAAGAAAAGTCTATTGTTCGTAAGGTACCAGAAGCCAAGTTGCCATGCGTTAATGACGCCTTGGCTTCTCCAAATAGATCCAAACGATCTGAGAATGACATCTTCGCCTTTAAATATTGGTGCCTTCGCTTTTTCCGGGAACTCTTCTGCATACCATTCTCGTGTGCTTTTGTCCCATGCTTCCATCATTCCGTATTCAAGCATCGTCTCCATACCCGCGATTGCAGCTCTCAGGTTCACGCCTAGTAATGGGATTCCCGCAACGGATATGATCAGGTCCGCGTTCAATACGAGTCCCTTTTCAAGTAATGCGTCCAGGAAGTCGTTGATGTCGTACTCTTGATGGCTTGGTTCCATTTTTAGATTTCTCCGAGTTTGCTAAAGCTGAAAGGGGCCCACGGTCCAGTGAAGCGAACTGCGTAGCCTTGCTGACCATTAATCGTTCCCAGTGTCTTACCTAGGTTCTGGACCTTGTCATTTAGAACTAGGCAGGAGAAAGATGCAATTAGTTTCTTGTCTTTGAAGCGTTCAGGAACATGGTGAACGTTCGCAATTTTGATCTCTTCCACGTGTTCCCTTAATGTCGAGGCAAACTCTTCAGCCAGTTTGATTGCTATCGCGTTGCTGGCGTCTTTCATTTTCAGTTCAAATTTTCTATGAAGGAGGTAAGCGGTTCGCTTCGGCGTTTTTTCGACTTTTTCCTTTAACTCCCTCAGAGTGTCGTCCTCGGCCACGATTTTGTCCGTTATTTGGTCAGGCTCACAGAATATCTGCACGGTGTACTCGGCTTTGTCCTTAAGTCTCTCGAGTTCTTTCTTGAGTTTTTTGTAACCTTTGCTTAACCAGTCCACGACATCGGCATCACCGCCCTTGATGATGGCATCAAAAGAAAGGGGTAAAATAGCGCCAAAAATTTCTGAGGCCTTATCGATTACGTTGTTGTGGTTGAAAATCCATTGTTTCACTTTGTTTGCTTCTTTTGACTCATATGGTTTGGCTGGGCAAGCGTGCAGTATTGCGCCTATGTCTTCATAGGAAACCGTGTAGATGTCTGCATTGTCTAGCCCTGCCTTGCGTATAGCTAATTTCTCGTGACTGTTTATTATGCAGTAGATGTATCTTCCTTCTTTGAGCAGAGTTTCTTGGGTAACCTCCATTTGGGTCAT
Organism: Bathyarchaeia archaeon; assembly: GCA_050013315.1. Lineage (GTDB taxonomy): Archaea > Thermoproteota > Bathyarchaeia > Bathyarchaeales > Bathycorpusculaceae > Bathycorpusculum. Next base: position 1,664 of record JBEKFM010000098.1, on the reverse strand, counting down.
GCTTTTTTCAGCTCCTCGGCCCATCTTTCGGGGTTAAGAAATACGTCAGCGACTTCGGTGAGACCATCGGTAACGGATTTCACAACATCTTCGATGTCGTTTTCTTTCTTTATGTGTTCAAGCGCCTCGTCGAGATCTGCTAAAGCTTCGCCCAATCTTGACTCTTCTTCAGCACTCAGCTTTCCGCCCTCTATTCGTCTCATAGCTTGTCTCACGAGGGCTTCTTGTATTACTTCCACTAGGGCAACTACGAGTCCCAGCAGACCTTGTTTGAGGTTGTCTTCGTCGATTTCTATAACCATGTCTTCTCACCGAGTTTTCCTTAGTTTAATCTCTAAAACGCCGTTGTTAACTGTCTTTGTCACTTCTTTTTCCACTGAGCAGAAAAGCTGAACCTCTTGGTGGTACTCTTTTCCAGATATTATGAGTGATTCGCCCTTCACTTGGATTTCAACGTCTTTGTCGCCCGAGGGCAGAGCAGCTACCACGCGCAAAGTTTTCTTTTCGTCTAAAACATCCAGTAATTGCTCAAAAGGTATGCGTTCAATCAGTTCTTCGTTAAGCCACCATGAGAACGTGATTTTTTTGCCGGTCAACAAATCGATCTTGGAGCGTTCAAAGGTTACAAATGGCACTCCTAAGATTTCTAGTGCCTTGGGATTGATGATCTCCCTTATTTTGATCAGTACTTCCATGTCGGAAGAGGCGCAGATCAGATCTGATAGCTTTCTGATTCCCGCTTGCCGCCAGCTCAGAAAATACTCTATAATTCGCTTGCTCTTTTCATCCACTAAGCTCATGAGTTGATCCATGTTCCTCGACATCGACTCGGAAGTTAATTCTTTATTGGCCATTTATTCCACCGTTTTCACGGGTGCAAGCTAACTACGAAATTCGTAGCTTCGAGAAAGGTTTCTCGCCTATCTTGGCTTGTGCACTCTCCCAACTACACCAAGGACACATGCCATTGAGCAATTGTTCTCTCTCCACCATCTTGCCACACTGAGGGCACGTTTCCCGGTCTTGCAAAGCTACTTTCCACGCGTCTGTGTTCAGATTTGTCCCAGATGGAAATTCCAGTCCGTATTTTGCTGCTGTCTCAAAAGAAGCCAAGGCAGCTCTTACCTTGATTCCCAGTAATTCAACACCTGCAATAGCGATGGAAATATCAGCGTTTATTACCAATCCTTTTTCCAGAATCTTGTCTATAGCTTCCGCCAAACCTCCAATGGAGCTTTCTTTTTCAGGAGTTAGTATTGACAATGTTTCACCTTACCAGGTTCATGTTACGCCGAACTGTACATAAGCAATATTCAGAAAGTCATTACGAGAACTGTGTCGAAATTCGAAAACCCTTTCTTATACACACTACAAAAATGCGCAACCGATCAGATACCGCTATTTTCCGCATCATCAAGCGTTATTTCAGGTCACTCAGCGGTGCGTCATGCTTTCCGAGATCTTTGAAAGTAGAAAAGAAGTAAAAACAAGTTCGATGAATTTCGTAAGGTATTTGTGAATTGCTCTTCCGCATAGTAAACAATGTGGTTTGTTTTGAATATCGGTTTTCGATACGAAGTCCGTGGCTTGTCTTTGAATATTTCTTTAATAGTAATATATCATACCAAAGACCATCAGAGAAACACCGTTTGAGAGAGGTGATA
>JBEKFM010000097.1:0-4399 GCA_050013315.1 Bathyarchaeia archaeon | reverse complement strand
AAAATATCCAAATTTGTTAAGTCTTCAGACGCACATGAACTTCTGAACAGACTAATAAGGTGATTGAATATGCAAATTGCTGGAAGCATAGTTTACGGAAAACATGGAAGCATCATGATCCGCCAGAAAACGGAAACTGAAATAGAATTAGGCGACCTTCTGGTGGTTGATCAAACTGGTGGCAACTATTCTATACTTCAGGTTTACGATCTGCAGTATGGAAGCCAAATTCCTGACAAGAACTTAGAAATGATTTCCGGTATGAAGCTTGAAGGATTCCGAGCAGACATGGATTTTATGGAACCTTCGCTGAGGAACTATGTTCTTGCAATGGTAAAATCAGTTGCCAGCATAAAAGTTGAGACTGGAAATGAAAAGAAAGTTCACATTCCCAAAACGTTGCCTCAGTTTATGAGCAACGCACGGCTTGTTCAGAAATCAGATTTAGATTTTATAGAAACGCCGAAGAACCCTATCTTCTTGGGCTACGTTAGAAGCGGATCAAAGGTTTTTGATGTTGAAGTCAACTTGAATGGAGTAGACGTCTTTACCCATCACCTACTGATTCCAGCTACAACGGGTCGAGGAAAAAGTAACCTCATAAAAGTAATGCTGTGGAGCATTCTTGGTAAAGACTACTGTGGGATTCTTGTTCTTGACCCACATGATGAATACTTCGGGCGCCATTCAAAAGGTCTAAAGGATCATTCAAGTGCACAAGATAACCTTGTTTACTATTCACCGAAACCTGTTACTGGTTCGATTTCGCTCGTGTTTGATTTCAAATCGGTGAAACCTTGGCATTTCCAGGGCATAGTTGAATTCACTCAAGCTCAACATGAAGCAATGATTGTTGCATACCACGCTTACAAGAATGACTGGCTCTGTGCAATTGTCCAGGGACAAGAGCTTCAGAACGTAACACCTCAAACATTAGCAGTTCTCCAAAGAAAAATCGACACCGTGCTGGGTTTATATTTGGATGATCAGGGAAAAATCCAGTGCCGAACCAACGTTTTTAGTGATACATTGGGGTCTAGAACGGTTAAAGACATTCTTGAAGCTTTGGAATCGGGCAAAAAAGTCATCGTTGACACTTCGAGATTTACTGATGAAATTGAACTGTTAATAGGCAGCATGATTCTCCATGAAGTCTTCAACAACTACAAACGCTACAAGTTAGAAGGCACACTTGAACAAAAACCAGTCATATCCATCATTGTTGAAGAAGCCCCACGAGTGCTGAGCCAAGACGTATTGAAATCTGCAGGCGACAACATATTCAGCACCATAGCAAGGGAAGGCCGCAAATTCAAAGTTGGTCTAACGGCCATTACCCAACTCACAAGCATAATTCCCAAAACCGTACTAGCCAACATGAATACAAAAATAATCCTCGGAAATGAACTTTCAAGCGAAAGATCAGCCATCATTGACAGCGCATCCCAAGACTTATCAACAGATGATCAAAACATAGCCAGCTTAGACAAAGGCGAAGCCATCATAAGCTCAAACTTCACAAAATTCGCGATCCCAATCCAAGTTCCACTGTTCGAAGACTACATCGAAAAAAATGCAACCGCAACTAAGCCTAAAGAACAAACTCGCGTGGTGCTATAGATGGGAAGATTTGCCCATTTTGCAGACTGCCATCTTGGAGCATGGCGCGATCCAAAACTAAAAGAACTAAATTTGAATGCCTTCATCAAAACACTTGACTGCTGTGTAAGCGAGAAAGTTGATTTTATCTTAATCTCAGGAGATCTCTTTGACACGACATTGCCTGATCTTGCCATTGTTCAAAGAGCAGTAGAGAAAATAAAGGAAGTCAAAGACAAAGGAATTCCAACATATCTAACCTACGGTTCTCACGATTTTGCCCCAAATTCCATATCAATCATTGACATATTGAACGCGACCGGACTTTTCAAAAAAGTCGTAGAAGCAGAAGTTACAGATGAAAAAATTCAGTTAAAATTTGTAACTGATTCCCGAACGGCTGCAAAGATAACTGGGCTATCAGGAAGAAGGTTAGGCCTGGAAAAGAAATATTTTGAAATGCTCGATTCAGAGAATCTCGAAAGGGAAGCAGGATTCAAAATTTTTGTATTCCACAACGCCATCATTGAGCTTCGAACACCAACCGCATCCTACTCCGAAGGTGTTCCAATTTCCAGCTTTCCAAAGGGGTTTGATTATTATGCAGGCGGTCACGTTCACGAGAACCTAAAACACGAAGTCAAAGATTACGGTTTAGTTGCTTTTCCAGGTTGCCTGTTCGGCGCGACCTTTACTGATTTGGAACTAACTGCAAAAGGAGAAAAACGCGGGTTTTTCATAGTTGATTTTGAAGACAAAATAAAAAATGTTAGGTTTGCTGAAGTAAAGGTTGCCGATATTTTCTTTGAAGAAGTTAACGCAAACAAGAAAACAGCCAAGCAAATTGCTGAAACCCTATCAAAAATAGCCTTTGCTGCCGATGTTAAAGGGAAGATTGCTTTACTCAAAGTCGATGGCGAATTACTGAGCGGCAAACCTTCGGACATAAACTTCACCGAAATAAGACAGACCTTGTATGATCGAGAGGCAATAGTCGCGAGCATCAACCATTACAGCCTGTCTACTGAAGAGAAAATGAATCTTGGTCAAGTCAGCGGCAAAAGTAGACAAGAGATAGAAACCAAGATCTTCTCTGACATGGTGAACTCTTTCAAGATCGACCCCACACTAAAAGGTAAGCTTAAAACGAAGCTTGAAAAGGCTCTAACCTCAAAAGCCGGAATCGAGTTCGCAAATAGTCTTCTAAATTCGCTCAAGCTTGAGAAACAAGAAGGCGAAACAAAAAGAGATTTTGAGCAAAGAGTGCTCAAAAACACCCTGCACCTACTGGACTTGGAGGCTAAACCATGATAATCAGAAGCATTTCTCTAAACAACATACGAAGCTACGCCTCGCCAGAGCCAATCCAGCTTACCACAGGCGTGACGCTCTTTGAAGGAGACATCGGTTCGGGCAAATCCACTATTCTTTCAGCTGTAGAATTTGCCTTGTTCGGTTTGGGAGAAATAGACGGACCATATCTACTTAGGCATGGGGCACACACTGGTTCGGTCTTATTAATGTTCGAAGTGAACGGCAAAGAATACAAAGTGTATCGTTCACTTGTGAGAAAAAAAACAAACATCTCTCAGAAAGAAGGTTACATAGTAGAGGACGGCGTAAGAACTGATTATTCCGTAACAGAAATGAAAATTCGCATTTTAGAAATTCTAAACTTTAATGAAATTCCTCGACCAAAAACAAGTTCGCTCATTTATAGATATGCGATTTTCACGCCACAAGAGATGATGAAAGAAGTTCTCTTTCAACCTGTTGAACGAAGACTGGAAACGCTTAGACGTGCTTTCGAGATCGAGGACTACAGCATTGTGAATAACAATGCTTCGATAATGCTGACTTGGTTAGAGAATGAAAGCAAAATCTTGGAGAGGCAAACCCAAGATATAACCGAGAAGAGAAGTCTCCTCGAAAAAGAGCAAAAGAAGATTGAAGAGGACACCGTTGATCTTGCTAGGATACTCGAAGAATTTACCGTGTTAACAGAGAGTCGCCAACAAATTTCGGCAGAAATAGACGCTCTTCATAGTAAGAAGGAACTTGTTCAGAGGCTCCAGGCAGAAATTCCTTTGATGCAAAAAGCGTTACAAGAAAAACTCGACCTCGTCGAAGAAAACAGAGAAAGATGCAAGCGTTTAACCGATGATCTATCAGAAATAGCGAAAGCCGAAAAACTCCTAATTACCATTACCCCATTGCATGAAGAGTACGAAGCCAAGAAAGCGAAGCTTGATGAGCTTGAACCTTCAATCATCGAAATTCAAGAACTAGCAAACAAAAAAAGTCAACTAACTACTGCTGTTGAAAGTGAGAAAACTCATCTGGAAAAAGCAGTCAGTGAACTGCAAAGTACGTTAGCCGTTGAGAAAGAAAAGATCTGTAAACAAAAAATAGCGACGTTAAGAATCCCAGAATTGTCTGAAACAGAGATTCGATTATCAAAAGAAGTAGAAGAGTTGCCTACAGTCTCTGATCTGTTGGCTTCTCTAAGTCAAGAAAACTCAGCTACAAAACAAGATGTAAAGAACAAACGGGATCGTGTTAAGGAACTCAAAGGTGAATTGGCTGAGTTGAGAAAAATTGGAATAGGTGCTCCATGCCCAAAGTGCAAGCAAGAACTTACTCAAGCACATTACTCAAAAGTAGAACAAGATTATCTGAATGAAATCGAGAACCTTGAGAAGAAGGTAACCGACTTATCGAGCAAAACTGAAGAAAACGACGCAAAGATAGTCGAAAATTCGGCCAAAGAAAAGGCTCTAAAAGACGCTGAGAAAAAGCT
>JBEKFM010000096.1:0-4406 GCA_050013315.1 Bathyarchaeia archaeon | reverse complement strand
CAGCACTTAAATCCAAGTTCTCGAATAGAAGCGTGGGAGAACCTGACCTCTGCATCTGCATCAATAAGACGAGGTCGGGCTCTCCCAATATAAACGGTAATTATTTAATCCGCCTGCGCGCTTGACGCAGAACTGCAGGCAATAGCCAAGAACTCCATCGAAGAGTTCAATCCGGATAGGCGAAGGAGAATCAGGAGATTTAAGGCAGCGATTGTTTCTGAAGCCTTGAAACATTGGAGTTAAACATGCAACTTTCCTAACATAAACTATTATCAAAGGATACAAGAATGCGATTCTCTGACAATTGTTGTTATCAAATTGCTATTACGTTGGAAATGACAAATTTAATATGAATAATGGATCAATCTCCCCAAATTAGGCTTATTTGGTAAACATATCTAACTATCTAGCATGCGCTTCTATAGAGTCAATAGTTGATTTTTCGCAGATATATGCGCGTATAGAAAATAAGATAATAATGCAAGCCTTAACTTGATACTACACAACAGCAAATATCCATTTTCCAAAGCCAAAAATGACCCCCCCACGATACAGATTACCCCAAGGCATAAAGTTGCTCTGACACCAACGTCCTATTATTTTCAATCATTCATCCACCAACAGTTAAAGGAAGCTATCTTCTTGAAAGTTATTATTTGCTAGGTCAATCGTTTTCTGGAAAGGCATCTTAAGTGTGCGTAGAACCAAACTGGTAAAACTCTTGTTTGCATCATTGCGGCCATTGCAGAAAACATCAAAAGTAGGTTTAACTTCAAAGCACTAACTTCCTTTCCTTTCATGCCTGCTACGTCAGGTTTATTTACATGAATATGAATTAAAGGATTTTTCTTAACAGGACATTAACCTAATCTTTCAAGCTATTCCTTTGCACTTAACAGTGTCACTTCGCAATCGAATTTATTAGCGTCTTTCTTTTAGCTAAACTCTCAAACTTGGTGATAATAAATGCGAATAGCTATGGCTCAGGTCAACTCTACCGTGGGCGACCTCAAGGGGAATGTAGCCAAAATAGCACAGTTCATAGCAGATGCCAAACAAAGATCAGTTGATTTGGTTTTTTTCCCTGAGCTGGCTGTGACTGGCTATCCTCCTCAAGATCTTTTGCTAGAAAGAGACTTTGTCGAAGAGAACAAAGAACTTTTGAAACAATTAGTAAAAAATACTTATGATATTGCAGGCGTCATTGGTTTTGTCGATTATGAGGGAAAAAACCTCTTTAATGCCGCAGCAGTATTTGCTGAAAACCGAATAGTTGGAATAGTACACAAAACACTTCTACCCACCTACGATGTCTTTGACGAAGAGAGATATTTCAAACGGGGAAATGAGCATGAGATAGCGCCAGTTGAGGTTGAAATAGGTGGAAAGCAAATTGCGCTCGGTGTGGAAATCTGCGAAGATCTCTGGGACGAAAGTTACCCAATTAAAGTCACAGAACAATTGGCAAAAAAAAGAGCAGACCTCATTGTAAACATATCTTCTTCTCCGTTCTATTCCGGAAAGGCTTTTGAAAGACAAAAACTGCTGCAAGAAAATGCCCAAAAACACAACCGTCCCATATTCTATGTAAATCTAGTTGGCGGGCAGGATGAATTAGTCTTTGATGGGCAGTCAATGGCAGTAAGCGATTTAGGAAAACTCATAGCCCTTGGAAAACAGTTTGACGAAGACTTGATAATTACTAACCTTGACCAAACCACGTGTATAAGAACGCGAGAAATTGAATCTCCGCCGTATCTTAGAGAGAAAGAAATGTTCAATGCAATCGTTTTAGGAATTCGCGATTACTTCGCGAAGAGCGGTTTTAAGAAATCAGTCATCGGCTTAAGTGGTGGTATTGATTCATCGTTATCTGCTTGCATTGCTGTTGAAGCATTGGGCAAAGAAAACGTTATTGGCGTTTCGATGCCTTCCAAGTTTTCAAGCGATCATAGTAAGACTGACGCGCAAAAACTTGCCGAGAATTTGGAAATTTGTTTTGTCCATCTCGAAATCCAAGAAATTGTTGACTCTTATCAGAAAAACTTGAAGATGCCTTTGCAGCAAATCAGGCATCACTTTAAAATCGATTCTAAAAGAGATGATCCTGTCGCAGATGAAAATCTTCAACCTAGAACAAGGGGCAATTGTCTCATGGATATCGCCAATAGACTTAAAGTTCTAAAAATTTTGGTTATAAATACAGGAAACAAAACCGAACTCGCTTTGGGCTATTGTACTCTTTACGGTGATATGGCTGGCGGAATTGGGGCTTTAGGTGATGTGAGCAAACTGGAGGTCTATGAACTCGCAAAATATGTAAACGAAAAAGCAAAAATAGATATTATACCGCAAGGTGTATTTCTGAAAAAACCTTCCCCCGAACTTAAAGATAACCAATTTGACCCATTTGATTTCAGCGTTATTAGTCCACTAGTTGATGAAATTATTGAGAATAAACGAAGTAGGAGCGAATTAGTCGCTATGGGATACCCGAATGAAACCGTAGAAAATGTTTACAGGAGAATCCGCAATTCCGAGTATAAACGTAGGCAAGCGGTCCCCTGCGTCAAGATAACACCCAAAGCTTTCGGGATAGGTCGGAAGATGCCTATTGTTAACAAGTTTTGATCATCAGAAAAATACGCATCTCTAGTTCGCGCGATGTCAGATTTATTAGCGCACGCTAGCAGGATTTATCAACCGAAGCTCAAAAGACAAGCTTGAATTGTCAGTTGACATCTGGAACTAATTGGCGATGTGAAAACAGAAATAGCACCTTACCTACGGGGGGGGAATTTTGACGTCTTCAGCCCAAGACACGCTAACTACGTTTTCAGAAACCGGCATTTGCAAATTAGAAATGAGAAGCTCGTAGCAGTATTGAGGTTCAAAAGCAATTTTATGGATTGAAGCACACAAGTAGTTCGATCAAAGAGGTTTTGTTTTTTAGATGCTGCTGTTTTTACCCTGCTTCTGCTTTACAATGCGGGCGCGAGTCTTTATGCTCCAAAGTATCCTCTGCTGTGTTTCGCTCATATAGCATCTTCAAAAATAGAATAACCCATGAAAAAGCGCGGAATGTGAGATTCCAACGCGTGATTTTTCCGCGGGTTATTTGGCTACTCTACTGACATGCGCTATGGGTTTGGTTTTTCTTGTTTGAAGAGGGTCTGCAGAACTTGTGCAGAAGTGAAGAGCGCGCGGTTTCCGCCGATTTGGTAGGCTACCCGCAGAGCTTCCACAATTTCCTCTTTTGAGGCTCCAAGGGCCATTGCTCTTTGCCCTAACGCAACTGCTCCTTGCGTCGCTCCTTGCTCAACATCTATTGCTAAAGCTATCAGGAGCTTAAACTTAGAAGTTAAAGCGCCTTTGCCATAAGTCAAATCTTGCAAGCTCCTGTAACACTCAATTATTTTTGGGTCGTATTCCTTGTAGACATCCAACGGATTTTGAGACATAAATATCGCTTAAAAAGTGTTTAGGTGCTCTGAAATAAAAACCTTTAGAAAGATTAATCGCAGGTTTTCGCGATTAGGCTGCACTCAATGATGGCAAAACCCAGAGACTTTATTTTGCTTCTAGCGCGAAAAAGAGAAGCGGAATGCTCTTTTAAAACGCAAACTCAATGTGGTTTACAACATTTGTAACATGTAGATTAAGGCATACGTTGATTATAGCTAAAATCCAAGCTGTGGAAGGCATCAGCTTAAATTTCTCTCTGGCAGCGAAAAAGACGGCACAACTTAACGAAGGGGGTTTGGACTCGGCAATGACCAGGGCGTTTCAATTCGGGCTTTGCTCATGCTATCCAATAAGGGCATTCTAAACGTAGAAAGATATCCCAAAAAGAGCAACACATACTGCCACTACAGTCCTGATTTGCAAATTGTAAAACTATCTTTAGGATATTTGATCATAGAAAACTGAGCCACAGTTCTACGTTGAAGGCAGGTGGACTTGTTTCTTGGTTTTCGATCTCTTTAGAAACATCAAGAAAACCCCTGTGACAATAATTACAACTGGAACTACCACCTCAATAATAATGGACCGGGCGTAAGCGCTAGAGTACAAAGTGCCAGAAGTAACTGAGGCTATCGGAGACAAAGCTGGAGTTGAACTAGGTGAAGGAGAAATTTTCACAACAAGAGCATAGACGTCGCCATCATCCGAGCCTATGTAGACGACGCCGTCAGCAACAGCAGGAGACGAATAAATTTCATCGCCGGTTGTGTAGTTCCAGAGTTTGTTGCCGCTTGTGGCGTTCAAGGCATAGACGTTACGATCATCCGAGCCTATGTAGACGACGCCGTCGGCAACAGCGGGTGACGACTCTACAAGGTTGCTGGTTGTGTAGTTCCAGAGTTTGTTGCCGCTTGTGGCGTTCAAGGCATAGATGTTACGAT
>JBEKFM010000095.1:0-4789 GCA_050013315.1 Bathyarchaeia archaeon | reverse complement strand
TGGATTTCCACGTCTTTTTGGTTCAGGAACAATCGCTTTGTTGACGAAAAGCCTGACAACCTCACAGGCTTCCATAAAATAGCATTATCCAGAAGAACCTTAAATTCTGCACACCCCTAAATGTAATAATAGAAGGCACTTCAGTGTTTTCTTAAATAAACAAACAATGTATTCCTAAAGTAAAAAATTGAAAGCTTAAATCTAAACTGAATTAAATAGAATTGGAGTTGAAATTTCATGGAAGATAATGTTTTGGTGGCAGTGACTGTAAGCCGAGAAAAAGAAGAAATTGTATACAAGCTCGATTGCTCCAGTAACCTAACAAATGGAGAACTTGAATATTACCTTAAAGAAATAATTGAAGGTATATGCAAGTGGAAACCAAGCGTTTGCCAAGAAACAGTGAAAAGCTTAAAAGGAACAATCAAAAAAACAGAAAAGTAACCTAAACTAAAATTAACAAAAACCATTTAAAAGTGCCAGTCACCCCAACGGGCACGATAAACTACTTAAAATGAAGCCCGCCTTTTGGTTTTATGGAATGTTATTTATATAAACACTATCAATACGTGCTTTGCAGATGAACTGAAATGGACACTGTTAAAGGCATTAGACTTTTAGCTGCATCTCTTATCCTGCTCGCCGGTATTATTCATTTGGCTCTGAATGCCTTTACAACAGGAACCGAGATGGCGACACTAGCATTATTTGCTTGAATTGCAGTTTTATTTAGGCGCTTCGAAGATTCAATCCCGTCTTCGTTACTGTTCAACATTACACCATATCGTATCGCAATACACAATATTTATACGCAAGCACTTCGCTCTGTTACAAACAAGACCACAGTAATCACGTGGGAGGAACATAAATTGACCGAATGCTCCGAATGCGGAGGCAAACTAATAGAAAATGACCAAGAAATACCGCTTTTCTGCGCAAACTGCGGTACCATCATGACAAAAGACCCCCGTACAATCAAACTACTGGAATACGACAAAAAACAAGTAACAGAACTGCAAAAAAAATTACGCAGCCTAATGCCAAAAGGAATGATAGAAAAGGCGCCAATCAAGAGCCACGAATATGTTTTTACAGGATTCCACTACAGAAAAAACTATTTCAGCCCACACGACTACATGTTCGTTACCGAAGAAAAACTAGTAATGCTACTAAACAACAAACTACACGCTATACCACTAGAAAACATAGTTACAATTAACCCACCCAAAGTCTTCAACAATGGACAAATATTCCAAATCACCATCGACACCTTCGAAGGAAAAATAATCTTCGGCGCGGACGGAGTACTGCCAAAAACCACCCCAATTCTTAACCGAGACACCTCAGAATACGTCAAATACGCGCAACATGCCCTCGAATTGAAGCTAAAAAACGAAGAAGACTACGAATCCACAATCTGGAAAACAACTCTACAAAAAACAAAAACAACACCCTCCCTACAAATAATAACCGCCCAACCTGAAAAAAGCATGGTGAAGATGGTTTCGAAAAAACGGTGAGAAAAGTAAGGGTTGCTTTACATTCAGTGCCAATTTATTGAGCTTCAAGATGCAGGCTACTAATAGATCGAAGTCAATATCTATATAAGGTATAGATTTAGTGAGATTCGAATATACGGCGTTTTAGCCTCTAAGACAATCGCCAGTACATAACAGACAATCAACGACTCTGACTATTTCTTGTGGGAACCAACGTTTAGCCCGCGCCTTCTGTCCCCTAGCGAATGCAGGACGTTGTTCTCATTCTTTTTCTGTTGTTTCTATTTTCTCGGCTTTTCTCGTTAGCGGAAAACTAAAGGGCGTTTTTGCGTTTCTGTCGCTGGTGATTATTTCTACTATTGATAGTATAGCGATAGAGTATAATGGAATCCAATCGTACTGGTACATTTGTGAGATGATGTTGCCGCTAATTTCTGTGCGAAGGAAGGTAAATCCTATACCGTAATAAAAGAAAAAAGGTAAATTTGTTGCAAGAAGAAATGCAACCATGCCTACAATAAACTGACGTATTGTTTGTCTGTTGTACCATAGAAGCAGTGGGAGTGCAAAAAGCGCAGCGCGTGGATCAAAAGAACCAAAAGCAAACAGCAATGCTGAAAGCCATGGTCTCTTAGAGAATCCCAAGTACAAGGCACCTACTATGAGGATGGTCTGGAGAATGTGCGCATTTACTACAACATAACCTACAGCGTAACTCGGTGCGAAAGATTGAGGATTTAAACTAAAAAATTGATTATGAAGAAAGCTCACTGCTGATTGCTCTATCGGCGGGGTGGGCAAAGGCTCGATTAAAATGATAATGGCTGCTACGGCGGCGATCGCCAAGTTTTTGCCTTTAACAATCTTGTAGACAAAGAAAGCCAAGACTGGAACTAAAGCTAGCTGCACGGCGTTAAAGGCAACAAGAGAATTCTGGTAACTTAAGGATAGAAATGACGCAAAAAGAATAAGAAACGAAGGAGCGTATTTGAAGGTTTGCGGGTTTGGAAGAATCTGGTAATCTCCCGGTTGGGCACCGCCTGCATAAACTTCTGTTGGATTATGGAACAATCGCCATTCTCCAATGTAGTACGCCGAAAAATCTCTCGCAAGAGTGGACGATTCCGGCTTAAACGTTTCCGGATACGCAACGCAAAAGCAAATAGCATTCAACGCCACAGCTATAAGAATAACTAAAATAAGTATATTTTTTTTGGACAACATTTGTCTTTTTGGGCTTCTCCATATTCTACAACAAAGAGTAATGACCAGAGCAGACTTGTTTGACCAACAATTTATTTTTTGCCCCACAGACACATGATAGCAGTTCCGAATTTCAAAAAAAGACTCCCGATCAGGCTTGCTGGACTTAGTACAGCGTATTGAGCGTTCTTGTCTTTTTTGGGGTTTCCTGAAGATGGTCTTGTTTTACGATGCCTAAAGAGAGGATAGAGAAGCCGACAAAGGCCACGCCTGAAGCTGCGAAGACAGGCACGTAGCCGAGGTATTGAGCGACAAATCCGGCGGTCAGGACTGAAAAAAATTCTGCCAGTCTTGTAGGCACATGAAGCCATCCTATGTCGACAGAGACCGTAGGATTGTTCTTAGTGACTTTGGCCACGATTGACTCGAAGAACCCTATTCCTAGACCACGTTGGACAGCCAGTGCCAGAAAGAGTGCGAGGAAATAGACGCCTGAGCTTGCCAGCAGAAAACTAGCTACTAGACCGATTACACTTTGGAGCAAAGCTCGAGCGCGATTGACGGGTTTCTTCAGCGAGACGAGCGTTACTAGTGCGGCGATGACGTTGTAGAGCATGAAGGCTGCGCCGATTGACAGGTAATTGTATCTGAGCTGCTGATCCATAAAAACGGGCAAAAGCAGGGTTATCAGCGGATAAGTCGCGAGACTGTAGAACAGCAAGGCAATTGACACTCGCCAAAAGGTTCTATTTCTGCCTCCGGGGCTGAGCGAAACCGCTGTTCTTGAAGGTTTCTCCGTTTTTCGGGAAAATGCCGCTCCCTGTTTCCAAAGAGCAAGCGCAGGCACACCCATGACTGCTGACGCGAAGATTAGAACAAGTAGCGTTGACGAGAAGCCGATGTAGGCAATACCTACGCCTGCCACCGCACTTCCCCCAGCAGTGGAGAACCATATCACAGCGTTGATTCTCGTGGCTTCCCGCTCCTCCCGGTTCGGAGACAAAGAGAAAATGGCTGTCCGGTTAGCAGCCCAATACGAAGATTCCCTGAGCGCTTCCACTATCTTGCCGACGAAGAACCCGAAAGTTGAACTCGCCAGAAAATAAATCAGAGTGGAAAAAAAAGCCGCGGGCCAATTAATTACCGCGAAAACGTGCCCCCACCCGACGCGGTCAGCAATGGCTGCGAACAGCAGTCGCGCCGAGAGAAAAATCAGCGGATAAACAGAAAGCACAACACCGATCTCCGCCACGTTAACTTCCCGCTCCAATAAAAGCAACGGAATTATCAAAGCGAGGGCTCCGGAAACGAAATAGTTGAAGGACGTATCCGCAATTACCCTCTTCATCAGCTCGCCCAAAGTTGCTTAGCGTTCTCTTCTCTGCCCGAACTTTTAAAGATTAACGGTTGTTACCGCCAAAAAATAGCCTTCTAAATGTCACTCTCCGAGTTAAAGGCACACACAATCCTCTTTTTTGAACTTTTTAGACTTTTGTTGCCTCTTAATGACTTTGCTTGCTTCTGGTAACGTGTAGTGACGTTTAGTGACGTTTTGGGTCGCAACCTGCAAACGATTCAAGCTTTGACACAAGAAAGCAATCCAAAACAACCAGAACAAGAAATAACAAAAAAACAAAAACAAAATCAAAGGAAAGATAGAAGCCTATAGCTAAGAACTTGTCAACAAAACTTATAAGCATAACAGCCGATAAAGAGCCAGTCGAAATTCAGAAAAAAATTGGACTAAGTAAAATGATTAAGAAATTCGGTTTAGTTGGCTTTGTTGCTGTTTTCGTGATTATTCTGATTGCATTTTCATCATTTGCTGCCTTGGCACAGTATGAAACTTCAAAGTCAGCCACTTTTACCATATCCTCTTCTGGCGTAGCCAACATCGCTCAAAGTACTACGGTGGGCGGCGTTTCAATCGTCATTACTGGAACGCCTAGCGCGACTGGTTCAGTATCTACTGGCACGTACACTGGGAATCCTCAGACGGGTGCTTCTATTCCTTCAGGTGTTACGTTGACTGGCTTTGTAGCTATCACTTTTAACATAGCTGCAAGCGATTTTAAGAATGCAACCAT
>JBEKFM010000094.1:0-4833 GCA_050013315.1 Bathyarchaeia archaeon | reverse complement strand
ACGCCATCTTTTTGGTACTTCAAACGATATGGGCATTTTTCATAAATTGAAGGAATTGAAAAAATAGATTGAGGACAAGTTTGATTTCCACATTCACGAATACTTAATTCAAATTCGCCTAAACCAGTCTCGGCTTTAGCGTATTCACAGCAACGCACTTTTCCAGCGTCTTTCCCATCGTCGGCTGTGGTCATGCCTATTACGTTCTCCTTTGAATCAAAGTTTTCTGCATCCGCTAGACTGTGTTAGGTAAGACGCCCTAATGAACTAGTCAGAGATTAAATTTCATTCATAATGGTTCGCTAGTGTATTTCTTCTTTTGAGGTAACTACTATTTCAAGGCCTGTCAAATTTTCCCCATGTTTTGGATAGAAGCAGAAAACCACCAAGGAAACGGAAGAAACTAAAATCAACTCTTACAAAGCAAAGACAATCACTTGGTACTGATTCTGGAATTACTCTTCAGCTCTGCCTTCTTTCATAAGGGTGGCTAAAGTTTCTATCGTTCTCGCGATTGATGCACACGCCGAATCAAGTAATTCTTCGTGATTCCCTTCAACTTGGAGAATCTGCAAGATAGCAAGGTCGACAGCTCGTCTGACTAGATTCTTGGTATTCAGCTGTTCAATAATTGACGGAAGTCTTGTTTTTGCATGTTCGTCAAAGATTCTAACGAGTTGCTCTCTCTCCTTCGAATTTAATTTTGAAGGGTCAATGACGAGAAATTTCTCCAATATGTACAGGTCGAGCCCCATGAACGCTCCTTCGGTTTCTGCTCGTCTCGCCAAGATTTGCTCAATGTTGAAGGTGGAATTGAACCACAATGCGAGTATTTTAGCGTCTTCCTTACTAACTCCTTTCACCGACCAGAACATTTTACAGGGCGCCACCGCTAATTCACTGTAGAAAGCCATCGCAGACGTATTTGGTGCTGAAAGGTTGAATCGTCTAGAAATAGTCAGTTGGGTTTTTCTATTCTCCAAGTACTTTCGCCACTTTTTGACGTAGTTAGATAGGTTGTTCCCTTTTTCCACGAGTTCCTTTATGAAGAAATATTGGTCGCCAGCGAAACGAGAAACTATGGCATAATCAACGTCGTCCGAAACATTGATTGATTGAAGACCAGCAGGTCTCCTTAATGCAGGGATGATTACCCTTTTCGGAACATTAGTTTCTATTTCGACAAGTCGGTCCTTGACTACTAGATGGTCTGGTCTCATCTCCTTCAGTATCCATCGATCATCTTTCTTCATTGCGTGCCGCTCGGATGACATAATGAATGCGGAAGAGACTGACACAGGCTTTCCAGTCCAATGTTCTATTCCCCTGATTATAGAAGCTTTTCTTGCATCAAGAAAAACCCGTAAGGTTAGCAGTTTATTTTCTTTCTGTCGCAAACATAAATCGAGCAAAGATTCTCCAGACTTGGCAGGTATTTTGTCAAACCAATTTTGAATCGAAACTTTGAGCTCATTTTGTTCCACAAATTCAGTTGTCAGGTCTGAGTCATCCAGTTCTTGACCTGAGTTCATAGAGGAGACAATCTCGTCTGCTAGAAAATCTGAGTCTCCAATGTCCACGGGGATTCTTTTCAAATTAACAAAAAGACATTTTGAAGCATTCAAGCCTTCTTTAGTCTTGGTTGCGACGAGCAGGATTTCTCTAAATCTGGCAGCTTCGGAAAAAGCTGAACGTTGTTCAGTTGTGATTACGTAGTCTAACCGGTAATTTTCAACTAGAAATTTGCGGATTCCTTCCATACTTTGAAGTCTTAACACTGTTGCGGGCAAGACGAACGCGAGCCTTCCCCCATCTTTAAGGAAAATATCGGCTAAGAGGAGGAAGTAACCATGAAGGCCAGTCTGACCGGTTAAATCGTTAGAATAATCTTGGAAACGCTCCGACAATTTGTTCTTGTAATCTTCGGGAAGACGTTCCTGACGAGTAAACGGAGGGTTCATAATTACTACATCAACTTTTTCCAAAGAAATTGCGTCGCCACCTACTCCTTCCGGAGTTAGTGAGCCCTTCTTGATGTATGCGTTTTCCGAGAAACCGGATGCGGCGCTTTGGTTAGTGAATACATCCAGTTTGGGTCTTGCATAGGCTTTGCGTAGCTCCCGGGACAGGGCAGGGATGGTTTTTCCAGGACGCACCGTTGGTTCTGTCGAGTCCCATACGGCCAATCGTACACGCTGGGTTTCATAAAGCGGTTCTTGCAACGATAAATGGACAGCGGCTAAATGAGCGGCAAATGGCATGATGTCTACGCCGGTAAGGTCCTCTTCTAAGAATCTCATGTGGTCCTGTGTGGTGAAAGTTTTGCCTTCTGTCCTCATCAACTCCCTTTTTCTCTGATACGCACAAACAAGAAGAGTCCCCGAACCACAGGCCAGATCAATTACTCTATCCGTTGGAGTCTTAATTGATAGCCTTGCCAATAAAGCGCCTGCCTCGTTATTCGTATAGAAAGCTGCTACGGCTTTCCTAACCTCAAAAGGAATAAGTTCATGGAATATCTTGCCCAAAATGTCATGCTTAATTCTCTCTGGCTGTAAAATCTTGATAATATTTATAGCTTCTTTGACGGGGTCTAATGCCTCTTCTGGGAGTTTCGTTGCTATTCTAAAACCGAAAGTAGGTCGGTAATCAATACTCAGGACCTTTTCAAAGTATGTCTGCAACTCCTCGAACCCTTGGATTTTGTCTTCATTTAGCTCCTCAAAATCACTTGGTCTGGCCTTCGAAAGAAGATGGTAAAAAAGTATCTGATTAACAAGCAGGTAAGCGGCGCCCTTGCGCATCTCTTTTAGAGGATAACTCTTCTCCTCGTATTGAAGGATGTTGTCAAAAACAGACTTACCGCCAAAGATTTCATCAAGACTCTGCTCAGTTATGCCGACTAATGTCGCAGAGATATACTCAACAGCTTCCCTAATGATTGAGATTACACTTGCCGTTTTGATTTCTACCTGTATTAACTTTAATACGTGAACCGAGATTCTGTTCGTAACTTCAGCAATAGTACCGGAAAAGAAGTCTTGGGTCCTCTCGTCGTTGAATATAGCTATTGCAGAAAGCTTGGCATTTTGGGCTTGTCTCAAAAGAACTGCCCTAGGCATTGAACGGCGAAGTCTGTTAGGAAACATTACCACAAATATACCTTTGCAACCTAGCCTCTGGTACCTAGCAGCTTGGACAAGTCCCTTTGTCTCATTTCCTTCCCATTCGGCCTCAATGAGATAGTCTTGCTTCTCACCGATTGTGGCGTCAGGTTGTTTTCTGCCTGAGATCTGAGGATAACTAAGCTGTGTTAAGACCTTGACTTTCTTCGCCAATTCTTCGATAAACAAATCTAAGATTGTGCTCTCTGTGGCATGACCTGTAGTTTTGAACGACCCCATCCCGAATTCGTCTAACGATTTGTCAATCGACATCGAAAGCCATCTCTCAGATAATGCCGATTTCATATTTAACATTTAATCAGCCACATCAATGGAAAGGCAAAAAGGGCTTTCATAAAGCGAGTTTCTTGCCACATCCAGGACATTTCACTTCTCTCTTATGTGCATGCCTGTCGGCTGCATAAAGCACTGCCTTCAAGGCAGGTACAGGCATATAGGGATGACTTTCTTCCTGTTCAATTAAAGCAGATCCAGTTTCTCCTGTTAATGCTATTGCATTTTTTCTCTCGCCTATATACTGGTAAATAATGTGATCAGAAAGTTTCAAGATACGGATTCGCCTTTCCTCAGACTTAGGCCCCGCGTCATACCTTAAGAGTAGTTTCAAGAAATTTCTCAGATCATCGTTACCCTGCTGATTTACTGAAAAAACCTGGCAAATTTGATCTTCAGGAGCAATCTCCATAAAATTTACCAAGTTGTTGATTTCCCACTTTGCTTTCTCGCGTATATTAAACCATTTTTGTCTTCTGTTGCTATATTCTCTCTCTAGTCTTTTCTTATCATAGGAAATAGGAGGGTTAACCTTTGTATATTGAGTACGTGGACTTGAAGCAGCCTTTTTCATCCACTCAAAATCATCTACAGTTAACGGTCCTCGTTTTTCCAGTTTTTCTTCAATCATATGTTTAGATAACGGTGCAAGCGGTTTTTGTTTTTCCAATGGACTTTTTCCCTAACGCATCTTAAGAACGTTAAAAATACTTAAGTTTTATTTAAATGAAAATGGAGAAACAATGAATGCCGATAAAACGTAAAGTCTGCAAGATTGGCTCTAGTTTCGCAGTTTTCCTACCCAAATCTTGGATTTCACTGCTTGAAGAAAAACATGGCAAAATCAGGGCAGTCACCATTGAAGTTGATGCCAACTTGATCATAAGCCCGATTCTAGGGGATAATGAGATTCTATGAACAAAACTGATGAAAACAACCCAAAAGAATCTGCTTCAAACACGCAAGAAAAAATCGCAGAAAAGTCAACAGCTGAGAAAACAAAAGAAACTTTCGACAGTTGTACTGGAGTTAACTACCCTCAAAGCGTTTTCTCCGGTATCAGAAAAACGGTTGGTTTTAAGTGTGATACGGGGCTTCATGAAGAGTTTAAACGGTTAGCGCAGTTTAAAATGGGCTCAGTTTGTAAACCATTAGAAGTATTTGAAATCGCTTTCTTAGCACTCAACAAAGAAGAAGTTAACTTTGGTACAACTGTACATATCGAAAACCTAAACGTAATGAGAGAGATTCGCACAAGACGCAAAGGAGTTGCTGACAAATGCGACTTTGCCAAATGCGACGAACCTGCTATAGCTGAAGGAATATGGCAAGAAAAGAAACTCTTCAAACTTTGCGCCAAACATCTCTTAGAAGC
>JBEKFM010000093.1:0-4883 GCA_050013315.1 Bathyarchaeia archaeon | reverse complement strand
TAGATTGTTTTGGACTGACTGCCACGGAAAGCTCTCGCCAAATCAGTTCATACAGTGAATCGGTTTTGCCCGAAATTTTTCCGGGAAATTTTCGGTAGCGCCACGCGTTCGGACCTATGCGGTCTTGGGATAATATCTCTGCCTTGATAGAATTCGGTTTAGCGGTTGTCTGGAGTTTTTCCCGCTTTCTTGAGAGATTGGCCGT
This sequence comes from Bathyarchaeia archaeon, assembly GCA_050013315.1. GTDB lineage: Archaea > Thermoproteota > Bathyarchaeia > Bathyarchaeales > Bathycorpusculaceae > Bathycorpusculum. Next base: position 4,678 of record JBEKFM010000093.1, on the reverse strand, counting down.
TAAGATAAAGGTCTGACTCTACACGTTGCATGTTGCGTCAAATTATTAGACAAGAACAAACAGGACAAATGTGTTTCTGAAGTGGCGGGTCCGGTGGGACTCGCTTAATTATTTAAGCGAATCCTAAATTTACAGGCAAATGTGTAATTTTACTCTGGCGCAGAGGCTCGAAATTGTTTGAAGTAGATTGGGGGAATCTGAATTGATTCAAACCACAAGAGCTGAAAGAGCAAAGGCAAAGAAAAGAACTGTTTTTCTTAAGTTCATGCTAAAGTTTAGAGCTGTCCGTCCCCATACCCAAATGGTTCAAAACCTATTTGAAAAATAATGCAGATTTTGGATTTTCAAAAAACAGCATGGGTGCGCGTCCGCCGGGTTGCATACCTGACCAGGTTCAAATCCACAATCAAACCTGACTATAGTGGACCGGGCGGGATTTGAACCGTAATGGATTCATTTGTTGAAATTTGCAGAATAGTCTTTTTTTGTAAGTTATATCAAGGTTTGGGGTTGCCCGTCCCCATGCACGAAAGGGTTCAAAACCCATCTTTTAGACGGAAACATATTTTGTATTTCTCTTTAGTTTTTGGCTTGAGTAAGAAGGTATGAGTTGGACCGGACTTACCCCCGCGCAGATAAGTATCCATCATACACGATTGTCTTTTCAGCCTCTTTTCTCGTCGCTTGGCGTGTTGCCAAAGGACTTATCGGCTAGATCGAAAGCATTCAAGGTATCGCAATCGGAACCATTTTTTCCAAGGCAAAAATATCTACACATTTTAATTCAAGAGAAACCGCGCAAAAACTTAAAGCCATTCAGAATAGAGTAGATTGTCAGCGGTGAATATGACCATTAAAGAGAATCTGCAAAGAGACTTGTTGCGGAATCCTAAACAACCTGACGATAAAATCCTTGAACTTGTTAAATGGATTGATGAACATGAAAAACAAGTAATCAGACCTCAAGACGTTTTCTTTAATTGGAAAGGAGCTTTATTGCTCTCAGCTGGGGTCTCATTTTCAGTTGTTGAGGTTTTGAACTTCATAACCTCGACTAATTTTGACAAAATTTTCACACTTCTGACATTGATTGTGATTTTCTTAGCGTTTATCTCGATTATTATACAAACAACTGAACAAAATGTAATAGAAGCACGATTGAAAAACGCATCGAAAATAAAGAAATTCACCGATAGAGAAAAGCCCTTGCTTAAAGCATTAATTAAGATAAAGAGCGAAAATAAAGAACTTAAATTAAGCGTGCTTTATGAGTTAGATAAAGAGGTTAATGGAGACATCTTTACCGAAAACAAACTTTTGGAAATAATCTGCAAATAAATTGAATACGACTTAGCTGATAAAATACTTTAAACCCAAAACATCGAAGGAGTGCTTCTCGCGTGGACTCTTTTTGTTCGCTATTTATTGCGTATTTGCGGAGATCTTTTCCTAATCCTACTGCCGAGCGAAATTTTCCGCTTCTCCTTCTTCTGCCTTCTACAATCTTCTGTGCTGTGATTCTGCAGTGTAACTCGAAAGGATTCGTTTAATGTATTAAGCGAATCCGAGGCGGGCCCGCTGGGATTCGCTTAATTATTTAAGCGAATTCTATATTTTCTCAACACTTTCTTCGCAATAAGTGAACCGGACCAGGCTTACCCCTCGACTCTGTCTGAGTCCCTTTGCTTAAATTAAAGATTTTTTAGAACACCACTAATGTTCCAAGAAATATGGTGCATCCACCGGGACGCAGACCTGAGTAGGTTCAAGTCCATAAGCTTGACTTGAGGTTGCTTAATTAATAATGCTGCAGCGTATTTTAAATTTAAGAACCCAGCGTCAATTTTGGTGGAGTTCGGCAAGTATGAAACTGAATAAAGTATGTTTAATATATTAGTGGCATGAGTACGAAAAGGCATGAGCACCGAAGAAAGCAAAATCAAACAAGGTCTCAGAAGTCGATTATTCCTGCCCGCCTTGCTTCTAGCGGTGTTCTTCTTAAACACATATAGAGTTTTTCTTAACAATGCATTGGTTGACGTAGCCTCATCGCTGAAAGTCACTGTGGGGACAGCAAGCCAAATCTTTACGATTGGTACCGTCGTGGGTTTGATTGTGGGTCTTGCCATAGGCTTTTTGGCTGTCAGATTCAAACATAAGTCATTGTTCCTACTGGGATTGACGTTTTACAGCGTTGGAATTCTTGGTTGCTTCTTCGCCCCAGACTTTTACTCTACGTTATTCTTCAATATCTTTCTAGGAATAGGCTACGCAACGGCTGGAATAATGATTATCACTTTGATCGGCGACTTTTTGCCTCTGGGAAAAAAAGGAATGGCGGTTGGGTTAGTTGTAGGATTTGAGTTTGTTGCAGACTTAGTTGTGGCTCAAGTGACGAGTGTAATTACGAACGCTGCGGGATGGCGCGCCGTGCTTTTGTGGTTTATCTTTCCAATCGCCGTTGCTAGTTTGCTCCTTGGCTTCTTTGTTCTTCCGTCGAAACCGCATCAGCAACAGTCTGCAAACAAACCTCAATATTTGGAGGCTTTCAAAAAAGTTTTAGTAAATAAATCCGCGCTAGCATGCCAAATCGCAATCGCACTTGTTTACGTATCAGTCCTTGTACCGTTTTATGCAGTGTCGTTTTACATATTGGATTTTCATGAGTCTTTGAGTACGGGTGCGATCTTCTATTCTCTTGCATCAGTGATGGGAATTGTAGGTGTCTTAGTTGGGGGGCGATTGATTAACCGAGTTGGGCGGAAGCGTCTTACTGTAGCGACGGGTGTGATTGAGGGAATATTCGCGATTTTGATGGTCTTTGTGCCAAATGTGTGGGTATCTGTGGCAATGTGGATGGTGTCAGCAGCGTTTGTCTCTGGAACGTTTGCAGGGCTTTTAAGTTTGTCTCTCGAGCAAGTTCCAGGTTTTCGAGGCACGATGATGTCTCTAAGCGCATCATTTCAGAACGCTGGTCTTATCGTAGGATTGACCATAAGTGGTTTAGTGCTAAACCTATACGCTAACAATTTTCAAATCCTGTATACAATATTCGGGGCAGCGGGCGTAGTCGCATCAGTCGTCGTGTTCTTGTTTGCGAAAGATCCCTGTAAAAACCAATTGCTCGCGCGCGCCAGCAAAAAGAGTAAGCTATAGCACACAGATTCAGCAAAGAAGAAATAGACGACATAGAACAGCTTTAGAGGCGACGAAACAAAACAGAATTTGGTTATCAAATATTTACCTTTAACTTTATAATTTGTGCTTACTTTACTATTTACACCGAGTTTATAATATATACTGATTCATTTTCCTTCCGCTAATTTGCGGTTATTGTGACGAGAAAACGCTTAAACTCAGTGCTTCAAATGGCTACTTCTTACTCTTTTTATACCATTTTTCACTGGTGAAAACGCGCGTAAAAATAACAAGTGGTGAAAGTGTCATTTACTTTATGATTTACACTTACTTTATAGCGCGTGCTAAATTACGCCACGCTATTTAGAGGCGCAAAGAGAATTATTACGGTCACAACATTAAGAGTTTAGCCTTCTTTCCTTCTCAGTTTTTGACAGGTGGAGAACGAAAATAGACTAAATTTTGACCCCCCAACCCAAACCCAAACTTACTCCCGTTTTTTCCCTTTCTTTCTCTAACTACTTAGACATATCTCACGTAGACAGAGAGGCAAGTCACACACAGAGATAGACAGATACATATCACACAAAAAAATGCAGGCTATCTTACCCTCAAGATACCCACCGCTTGTTTTCATTTCTAAGAGAGTTGTTAAATATAACTAACAAGTAAACAACATAAAAGCGAAACTGGAGGCTGACCTTTTGATTCCTAAAATTACAGAAAACACGGTAACAACTTACATTTTAGAAGGGCTAAAGAAGAAGGGGATTGGCGCAGAATCTTTTGTGAGTGTAGAAACCCCTGAGGGAAGAAGGGAAGCAGCGCGCATGACTGTTGAGACCGTGTGAAAAGTCTCTTTCTTTGCTGGTTATTCACCGTTAACCTTAAATCTAGACTGGCTTTACAGCAACAGAAAGAGCAGTTGAAAAGCCATGAGCGAACACGTAGAAGGCCTAAACAGAGACCAAACAGCACTCTTCCCAGACACGCTGGAGGGCTACGTTGAAAAGGACAACCCAGTCAGGTTCATAGACGCATTCGTAGATAACCTCAACCTGGAGAAACTAGGCTTCAAGCATTCTACCCTGGCCGAACTTGGAAGACCATCATACAACCCTTCAGACCTACTCAAACTATACCTCTACGGCTACCTGAATCAAGTTCGCTCAAGCAGAAAACTGGAAAAAGAGTGCCACAGAAACATTGAAGTCATGTGGCTCATGAAGAAGCTTGCTCCAGACCATAAAACCATAGCAGACTTCCGCAAAGACAACGTGGATTGCGTGAAAGGCGTTTCAAAGAATTCGTTAAACTCTGCATAAGCCTAGACCTTTACGGAGCAAAACTCATCGCCGTCGACGGCACCAAATTCAAGGCCGTCAACTCCCTCGACCAAAACTTCAACCGCAAAAACCTGTCCTACCGAATGAAAATAATCGACAAACACGTATCAAAGTACCTAATTGAGATTGAAGAGGAAGACCGCAAAGAAGCACAAGCAAACTCCAAGCACGCAGACCTGCTTCAAGAAAAAGTG
>JBEKFM010000092.1:0-6023 GCA_050013315.1 Bathyarchaeia archaeon | reverse complement strand
CTTGTCAGAGCCATCGAATCCCAGATGTAAGTCCGAAACAACAATAATCGCCAAGTGGCCTCTCCCAGATATTCAATTAAACCATTGCGGTATAACAGCTTTTTGTTTTGTGTTTTCGCGGCGAGCAGGAGACTATTGGAGATTTAGCACGTGCGCTTTACTCAGAAGAAAAACTTACGAGCTTTTCAAGAAGTTATAGGCTTTTTTTAACGCTTATTTTTGAAAGACTCCCGTATGGGAACTGGGTACTTCTTTCTGGGCGCGCTAGGAGATACTGACAAAATGGAAGTAAATGCTAATCTGAAAGCTGAACGATTCTGGGATTCCAGCTTTTCCGTTCGTTTCTCAAGTATTTAGCCAACAAGAGAGCTTCTTCATTAATTAGAGTTTCAAATTCCTGCCTTTTACCTACCTTCATTCTAGGAATCTCAACCATAGACAAAAAATAATTATAAACGCTTTGCGCTAATTGAAGTGCAGAAAAGTTATAGCTGAACGAAGACTATCATTTAATGGACGTTTGTAATGGTTGACATAAAAGACCTCAGCGCATATAACGATGCTGAGAGACGAGCTTTCTTCAAGGCATTCGCTAAACTGCCGTGGGGTGAATTCATCAAGAATAGAGAAGCCAGTTTTCATTCGATTAAAAACATCTTCATACACACATTAAACGCAACAGACTACTGGCTGGATTTTCTTCAACATGATAACCAACGTTCAAAGAAGAAATTCGAGGAATACAACAATCTGGAAGAAATAGAGGCTTATATGCAACATGTGGAGAAGCGTATGCACGATTACCTTGAGATGTTGTCTTCTGAAAACCTAAAGAAGAAGTATGAGGTTAGTGGGAGCGGGAAAACTGAAACATTGACTGCTGAAGATATTTTGGTCCATGTTTTCGAAGAGGAAGTTCATCATCGAGGCGAATTGATAGCGTTGTTCTGGCAGATGGGTATTGAACCGCCTGTCATGGGATATCCGCTATAGAACGCTCTAATCACTTAAGAGTATTCTCAACTCTAGCCTGTGTGGGAGTAAGATTTAATCCCATACACTATATTCTAATCAGGTTAATGGTGTAACATTAGGTTAGATTAAAATTTAATAATGTGCAGATTGCTTCGGTATGTTAGGTTTTATTGAATTGTTGGTCCACTTGAGTGCGTGCCATGATTTAGCAATTTATTGGTGCTTATTATGGCGGAGTATTTTTGATGTGACTCCATCGAACTCTAATGTTTTTTCTTGCTTAGTGTTGGAATTTACAAACTTGACCCTGTAAATTGGATAGTATATTGCTGCGCGCTCTTTAACTTCGAAGGTTTCACTAATAATTCTGCTTGTGTCTTTTGGGCGTTTAATTATTCTTTCTTTTATTAAATCCACTTCTACGTCTGGAGCAAGTTCCTTTAACTCGAATTTTGCGACTATTTCTTGGGGGAAGTTCTCAGATGGCGCGTAGCGAAAAATATGGGCGTTGACCTCTTTGAGTTGATCGTCGAATAATAGAAAGGCTTGGTTTTCCATGATTAGATGCTCTTCTCCTTCGAGTTTAATATTGGATTTTGCTGTTATATCCGTTTGATGTTCGGGCAAAAACTCGTTGTTTAACAGAATGACTTCTCTAACTTTCTCGTCGACTCCGATTGAATAGGCTGACTTGCGATAATAATCAATCGCGTATTTTCCGTAGACTGCATTGTATAACTGATAGTGCTTTTCAATTGAAACAATCTGAATTTCTTCAGGTTTAGGTTTTAGAAACACGAATCTTGCGAACAGTTTTTGCTTGATTTTATTGCTTGCTTCTTTTATCGCTGCCTCATTAACAACAGTCGCATAAACGATAGTTTTCTTCGGGGCAATATTTTCCATCGAAAATTGGTTTTCAACTGACTTTGCCTTTATTTGTTCAGATTTTTCCATCGCAGGGTCGACAAGCACAATTGTCTTCTCAGCGTATGAAGTCTCGGTCAAACTGATACCTCTACGCCTTCTTCTTTGGACTATTGCTTATAGTTATTATGAACCTGAAAAATGAATTGCTGCTAATGTTTGCCGTGCGCGCTTCAAAACTATACGCTCCTTCCGACTATTGCTTATAAGATACCTATATTGAAATCGAACCTTACTCGCCCTACTCATTTCATTTGATATCAGTTTGCTGTGTATCTGTCATTCATAAATCTTAAATTGTGGCTATGTCAAACTTAGATTTGGAGTTAAAATATGAACGTTTGGAGAGTAGTTGGCTACCTTTTCCTAGGTTTTGGAGCCGTTTTTTTGGCTCTTGACGCAATCACAGGATATACAGTGGCATACGTTAATTCTTATTTCGCCGCAGTCAGTCCTCAAACTACCGTACATCTTTTGGTGGGCGCTTTAACGCCTTATGCCACAATCGCATCATTTATGTTCGTAATAGCTGCTGTGGGATTGTACGCTGCTAGAACATCATATATAGTCTCAGCAACTGCTCCGATCTTCGGTCATTCTTCTTCCCATCCAGAATCTGCGCAAACACCTGTTTCGCCAATGTCTAAAGAATACCCACCTCCTCAAGTGTCGAAATGCCCCTCATGTAAACAAACAATAATATTCATGACAGAGTATCAGAAATGGTACTGCTTACAAGAAAAAAAATACCTGTAGCATCTTAGCTTCTTTCAAAAACAAAAAGAAAGCAATTAGGGGTATTTGCTTGTGCGTATTGAATTGAAGTCTTTTTAACTAAGAACTAAAACTATGCCCAAAAATGTTTTCAGCGATTTTTCTTATTCATTGATGAGATTTTTGTACAATAAACTCATGTTCGGAAGCATCAGTGAATCTTTACCAAAGGATTCAGGCAACCTATTTTAGACATGAGAATACTCCAGATAGATTAAATGCGCAAAGAAAAAGACATATTGAGATTAAATTTGGTGAAGGTTGAACAATCTTTAATCCGGGTAGAGAAAAATTGGAAAAAGATTGATGATGAATTAGATTTAAGAAAGATAGGACGAAAGGATACACCATTCAATGCCGATATTAGGGCGAAAATGATGAACGCCTATGAGTTACTAGACAATTTACTTAGAAATGGCATTGAACCATTCTCGAAAGAAAGTCTTGAAGAAATTTGCGAATTAAATAATTTGGTGCATTACGGATTAGATTCTCGATTAAGGCAAGAGTATGTGAAGGCAATTGTTGCTAATTCAAAAAAATATTATAAAAATATTGATCCAATAATAAACTGGTACGAAAACCATATGAAGAAAGAGCCTCATCCTTTGAAAGTGGCGGCTGAAGTGTATGTCGCAATACTTGGACACCCACAATTATTTATTGAAGGCAATCATAGGACAGGTAGCATAATCTCTAGTTGGATCAATATGTACTATGGATATCCTCCTTTTGTTCTAAGTCTTAAAAACGCGATTCCGTATTTCGGACCATCTGCAGATATAAAAAAATTTGCAAATAAGAGCACTTGGAGAGGAAGATCTAGGTTACCAAAATATAGAAAATCATTTAAAGATTTTTGGGAAAAATATATAGATTGGAATTATGTTATAAAAAAATGCTGAAAATTAAATATATGAAAGGGATCTTGTTCGCAGGTGTCGACTATTTCATTATTTGTTTTTCCGAATTTTCCCATTAGAAGGTAATTTTTTGTCATTTTCAAGAGTTTACTTTTGTGGCTCGGTAGGCCAATATTTTGGTTGCATAGATTCATGTTCAAGCAACGAAGGGAATAAGTTTAGAGGCCAAGAAGGAAGCATTCTTGTCAGAAAAACGTCTGTTGTTTCTATACCGGTGATTGTTCGAATTTTCTCGTTCGCCTCAAACATTTTCTCGAAATCTTCTAGAGCTATTGCAGAGTATAGATCGTAAGATCCTATAAGTCTTATAATGACTATTAGGTTTGGAATTTGAAGGAGTTGAGAATATATCTCTGGCATTTTGCTTCGGTTTGAAACTTTTATGTATAGATTCGCAAGAGCTGTGTATCCAAGCTTGTTTAGGTCAAGAGATATTGTGGAAAGTGTTAGCAAGTTTTCTCTGAGTTTTTTGTATCTTCGAATTACTGTTTTAGTCGACATGTGTAGTTGTTCAGCAATTTGAGAAAATGGTGTTCGAGATTTTTCCGAAAGGATTTTTGCGATTTTTCGATCTATTTCGTCAATTTCTAATGGTGCTTGATCATGATTGGTTAAAGTTGATATGTGATTGTTTTTTCGTTCATTTTCACGATCAAGGGGTTTGATAATTAAGTTTTGAGGGTACTCTATGTTTGCTGCTTCTGCCCAGATTAAAGCATCAACATGCTTGATTTTGTGGTTTGACTCTAAATCTTCAATTGTCTCCCCCAGCATATTGAGGTCTCTCAATGCTACTTTTCCGAGAAAGTTGTATTTGCCTAATGGACCGACCACGTCGGAGATGTACGGTTTGCTTTCAAGAAACTTGGCGACTTCCTTTTCATTTTCCACAGCGTTCATGATACCTAAATCAATGATATGACGATACCCCAAACAATGAGGGTTCACAAGCATCTCTTCGCCATTGACTACACCATCTTTCCACAAGCGTTTATAGCGCATTCTAACTGAGGTAACCGTAATCTTGCATTCCTCAGCGATATCGGTGAAGCTGGTGCGAGACTCCGCTAACAGCATCTTCAAGATTTTCGCGTCAATTTCATCGATTTTTGTTTCGTCTATCAAATAAATACCCCTTGAACCCTAAAATCAGAGTTTAAAGCTATCTTTTATATAAGATTTCTCATGAACAGAATCTCCAACTTCGTGCACAACAAAGAAAAAATGATGAGAGGATTAAAGACAAATGACACGCGCAGGCAAGTTAAATAATTGTTTTGCTTCTTGTAGAAGTGCTTTTGATGATTCACTTTTCTCTGTTTCTTTAAAGTTACCCTCCGGTTCCATCCTCGGTTTTCATGCAAAATATGCAATGCTGTACCGTAGCTCCAATCTACCTGTAGAGGCAGCGACTATGGAGACGGCGTAGACCACGCAGAACACAAGACACGTATGGATGCAAGCGTTCGAGAGACCTTGCCACGTCAACCTACTGTAGGCTAGACGGGCTTTCACCCTCCCGTTTAGGCTTTCAGACTGCGCCCTCAGCATCTTGTAAACCACGCGAAGATGCTCAGGACCCTCCACGTCAATGCGGTCCTTCACAGAAAGCACATCCGAAGGATTCACGCGTCCCTTCAACCGTCTCCAAGGAATGACGCTGCTTATCTTCCTATAATTCAAGGAGGCGAAGACCTGGCTGGATTCAAACTGGCTGTCACCAGCCACCAACTCAACCTCAATGTCCTCGCCAAGCAGCCTATCCAGCAAAGGCTCCACAAGCATCTTCTCATTAACGTTGGCTGGAGCTTCCACGTGACCCAGCGGAAAACCTTCTATGTCCACTAGGAAGAGCGATTGGTAACCCAGAATGAAGCCTTTCTTTCCACGGCCAAGCCGAGCGTCCGGATCCCCAAGACCTCGGCTTGTGTCATGTGGATCTCGGCTGCTCCAAGCGGGAAGGTCGGTGCCGTCCACGCAGGCTGCTTGGATAAGGCCGACCGCGGAGAGAGGCTGGCTTTCTCTCAACCTGAGGGCCTCATGGCGTAGCCATTCTTCTATGGCGCAAAAGCCTTCGACGCCTATGCGTTTCTTCATCTGGGAGAAGTGGGCTTCCGTTGGTACTTTGCTGTGGTATCCGCAGGCCAATCGCATTTCCAAGTTTCGATTGAGACGTTTTACGAGGTCTTTGACGTAGGGTATCTGCTCTAACTGGCGTAGCATGAGGGCTCGGAAGTCACACTCGGGGTCGTACTCTACTGGGCGACCTGCACCCTCTACGTGGAGGTCTTTCCAGAGGATGGAGCGAACAGCACTTAAATCCAAGTTCTCGAATAGAAGCGTGGGAGAACCTGACCTCTGCATCTGCATCAATAAGACGAGGTCGGGCTCTCCCAATATAAACGGTAATTATTTAATCCGCCT
>JBEKFM010000091.1:0-8339 GCA_050013315.1 Bathyarchaeia archaeon | reverse complement strand
CGTCCAAACTTAGGTTGCTCTCTCCCGAGCCTAGCCGGGTTCGCCTGGTGAACAATGAAGCAACTCCCCTACGGAAGCTGCCCACAGACCGCCAGCCCCAAAGGACGGATAGTCAATGTTTCGGAAATGAAGATCCAAGCGGCCTTTGACGCCTCATCCGCAGATGTCGGCCCGTCGTATAGAGGGTTTACGGTACAATGGACCCCTACCCCACCGCCTAAGATCCACCGCCGAAACTTAAAACGTTAAAAGGAGCTATAAAACTTTGCTTGATAGATTTACAGTATTTGGTGGGTGTAGTAGTGATTTGGTTAAATATTGAAGTTTCTGAATGTGGGGTCTTTGATGATTTCCGCTGCATTTATTTGTCGATTTTTTACTGTGAACAAAGACCACATCTAATTTTTTTGTGTAATTGCTTTGGCGTGCTTTTTCGGTTTTGGGTTTGACAAGGTACTCGTTTAACTTTTGGTTTAAATTTAAGAAATTTTAAGTACAGTACTGCTGCTCTCCCGTTTCTTTATTTGCATCAAAGAAAAGAGGAAACTAAGCTTAATGTTACTTGCCCGTTTTAGCGTCATGCTTTGCTTTCTTTGCAGCATTCTTCTTTTTCAGGGATGGCATAATACTACCAAGCTATAATGCCGACGTTAAGCTTAAAAGATTTTTTTAATGAAGCCCGAGGGTGGAACTTGAACCCTCAAGAAAGTGGAGATGCCAGCCGCGAATCCTTTTTTTTGTTATTTTTTGCAGCTCGATTCGCAAGAAACCTTGTCGTAGGAAACTATTTTTTTATTCTCATTTTTCTTCACTCTTTTTTACCGCTGTTTCCATTCCTTTTTTCCTTTGTTTTTTGTTTTGCCTTTTGTTTCGTTTTTCGGTTTGTTTTTTGTTTTGTTTTTAATCTTGAATGCACCTCCACTCTTCTTTTCCACTGGTTCAATTGCCCCGCATGCTTATTCGTTTTGCCTCTCTCGAAGCCAGTAAATGGGTATACATCCCTGAAAACGACACTGCTAAACTGTTAACCCCTTAGCTTGGCGTGAAAAGTTTATATGTCGATTTTGGATACATGCCTCTGAACGAAATAGTCATTATTATATATCAATACTACAGATATTTTTAGGTGTAGCGTGTGAGCAAAGCAAAGCTTCAGTTTATTAGGTTACTTGTGAATTCTGGGTACTCCCAAGAAACCATAGATGCAATCTGGAATTTTTATTGCCCCTCAGAAAAAAAGGCGTTGAAAGCTTCTAACTTCTTCCGCACCCTATTGTTTTCTGCACGCGCTCTAATTTAAACCAAAATCATAACGAAAAGCTTGTTAAATTTGGGTTTGACAAGGATTCGTTTTGATTTCGGTTTAAATTGTTTGAAGGAACGCTATGAATCTAATGCAGGCTGAGCTCTTCTTCTGATTCAGTTTTTGATGTTACAAATTCCGGTTAGATGTTTGTGGTGAGAAAGTTTAGTGATTCTACTATGGTTCTCTGCTCTTCACTCATTTTCATCTGAAAACTCCGAGTTAGTTCCTGGAAACAAGAGGTCTGTAATAAGTAATAAATGAAGTAAAATGCCTGATAATTAAAAGCGTACCTACTGCACTGAGACACCAAGAATAGTTTTAAGAGTTCGCGCTTTTGCTAAGGACTCCTTAGTAGGGTTTGCTGAGGCTCTGGAACATTTTATCGGAGAGCGTTTTTTAGGAGAAAAAGAATGAAATGTCTATTTTTCATTCAATTTTGTGAATTTGACCAGAGCCTTCTCAGCCCTCTTCTCTTTTCTCCATTCCTTTGCTTGTTAGACTAAAAAAGGGGGAAGTGATTTGTTTGTTTGGCATTTTTATGGTCGTTTTCTGAGCATCAGTAGTGCTAGTACGATAGCTACTATGATGATTAGGACGAATAGGCCTGCGATTGCGGGAACAAAGTACATGTCAGCAACAGATGTTGGAGTAGCCGTAGGAGCATGTGTGGCTGCAGGTGCTGAACCTACTGCCATATAGGTTTCTGCGAATGAGTTGCCGTAGGAGTTGGATCCTGCAAACGTGGCGATGATATGGTATGTGCCTGGAACCTGCGGAGTAAACTCGCAGCCGTAGGTGCCGGTTATGTCACTTGTGACGTTTCCGATGTGGATGATGTTGCCGTTTGGATCAATAGCGTCTAATGTTACTGGAACTCCAGTTGCGTTTGAGGGGATTGGTCGTTGTTGGAACTTGTATTCCATCCATGCTTCCATGCTTGCGTCGGATATTGCTGGTGTGCCTTGGAGTGTGAAGTCCGTGCTGCCAGCTACGTTAATCCTGCCCGAGGTAGTCTGATCAGTGACCGTGCCTGTGATTGTAAGAACGGATCCCACTGATGCGTCGGATTGTGGTGCGGAAACTGTGGTTGCGCTTGGTCCTTTGCCTAAGCAGTAGATATTGTCGTCGTGGGCATCAAGGTATATGATTTTGCTGTCAGAGATTACAACGTTAGCTGAACCTTCGGGATTTGGATAGGCTTCCAGTCGCCAGACCGTTTGGCCTGTGTTACAGTCTATGCAGAACAGTGCGCTGTCACGTCTAATCGGGCTAGTTTGACCAGCCCATGGCGTCGATCCGTCTACGTACAAATAGGTGTGTCCCGTCACTGGGTCATCAACCCAGAACTTGAGAACAAGCGGCGTGTATGTTGAGCCCTGTGTTTCTAGGTAGCCGATGTCTGGGGCTGTCCAGTTCCATAAGAATTGTCCTGTCGTAGCGTTAAAGCAGCTTATTATTCCCCAGGCGGTCTCATCTAAAGGTCCACCGCTTGGACCTACGGTGTAGGCTTTGCCGTCATGGAAATTCATCGCTGTGCCATAGTAGGACCAAGCTGACTCTATCGTGTTGTTCCATAGTTGCTGTCCTGTTGAGAGGCTGTAAATCCATTGTTTCCCGGTCACGGGTTCCTCGAAATAGAATGTGCCAGATGGAGCGTCCACCACGTGCAATGTTACTCCACCGCTGTTTGTGCTGTTGGGGTAAGCGTCTGTTGCTTTGGGCGGCGTGAAAGTGGTTGTCCACAGTGTATGACCCCATGTTGGTGCTGCGAGACTGTAAGCCCTCAGATAGCCTTGAACTACCCCTCTAGCGTCGTTTTGACCGTCTGCGCCGGTTATCACGTACTGCCCTGGCTGAATCCAATAGATGGTACCCGGTGTGCCTGTGACTGATACGTTCATTGAGTAGCCGTTATTGCCGTCATATACTTTTCCGTAGTCCGTGCCGCCGAAACCGCCTGCAGATGTAGATGCTGCGCCAGGTCTCCAGAACCAATAGTCATTGCCTGTGTCAGTGAGCGGCAAGTTGGTAGTGCCGTTTAAAAGCGTAGCTGGCGGGGCGATTCCGAAGCTGGGCTGCCACCAGATGGCTTGAGTTGTGTTCCAAATCTGCATGTAATAGTTGGGTGCTGCTGGGGTTCCGAGGTTGACAAAGTTGAGATAACATATGCTTCCGATATCGTCCCTGAATTCTGTGCCTGCGGTTGACACGTTGGCTATGCTGCAGATGGGGTTTCCTGTGAATCCGTCTAACATCTCCCAAGTATTATATGATGTTATGAAAAATCCAGGAAAAATCTCTATTTGTTGAGGAGTTCCAGCTTGGGTGTTCCACAGGTATGAGAAGCCTCCGCCCTGGTTAGGGCTCTCATAGTTAAAGATCTGTCCCATTGAGGGCATAGCAGATTGTCCATTCGTGTTGTTTTGGAAGTATTCCGTTTGGCCGTTATAGAGGTTGATGCAGTACCAGCCTTGACGTGGAGGGTTATTTACCGAATAGTAGGCCATGCCGTCCAGACACACCAGTGGACTGGAGAAGGATTCGTAGGCTATGCCATTGTAAAATGCTGTGTCATTATAGCCTCCCATAATGCCTCCGGTCCAGGCTGGGCGCGTCCATAGTACGTGGGGACTTAGTACAGCTTCTTGGTTTTGGACTCCTACTGTTCTACTCAGAGTGGTATCCCAAGGTTGACCTAGCCACTCTCCCATTATGGTTGCGCCCCAGCCTCGGTTGGCGTCGTACACTGGGCGAGTCCAGTAATCTGTTGGAAGAGGTGTCTCTACGTATGACGGGATTGGCGACGACTGTACAGTGAACGTCACTGGCTTGCTTGCGCTGGGACCATAATAATCGCCGACAGCTGGACTTTGTGTTTGACCAGGAATGCCTGTTATCGTTTGTCCAGGAAAGAAAGCCTGCACAATATAATTCCCCACGGCAGTAGGTACGTACGTCAAGTAATTGCCTCCCACCGGGTCAGACGTCTGGGGACCCAGCGTATCGTTGGTTCCATCAGGCTTCACAACGTTCACGGTAACGTGCCACCTGTCACCGGTAGCGCCAGCTGCCGTCGGCGGCACCGCGTTAAGCCACCAGACAATTTGCACTCCCTGACCGACGCCCACAACGGGTGGTGAAGGAGCAACGTAGCAGTACGTATTATAGCTATTGTGCGCACTAGCGGATGGCAAAAGCATCATCGAAGCAGTCATGCTTAGCATCAGAAATAAAGCAATCATAGTAGCCATAGTTTTGTTTTTTAGCGTTTTCATTCTATTTTTCCTTTCCTTTAATTTTATTTTTGTATTGAACAAAAAGCATAAACAATATTTTGAATAATTCAAAGCAATTCAAGAATTAGCGCGGCGCGCTTTTTAGTATAAACTAGTTTTCTTTGCAGTATTGACATGCTTATACCCCTTGCCCAATATTCTGTTAATATCGACTATTTTGTTAATTTAACTTGCGAAAGGCTTAAAAAGTGCGAAGGGCCTTTGATTCCCTATTATTCTTTTTAAAACAGGCAAACTTTTGTTTGCGAAAATAAACCTTGTAGCGCGCTGGTTTGTCCCGAAATTGAAAAGCTTATTTTGAGAAGAGGGGTCTCGTATCAAATGAGTAGCGTCCAAGCTTAGGAGGTGAGTCCTAGCGGGACAAGATGAACACGAAACCCTAGAAACCCTCTTCAGAAACATAGACTTAAGTTTTGCTAAAGCAGCCTTACTCGGCTGCTTTCACACTAGTGGACCCGGCAGACATCCCAGAAACCCATTAGGCCTTTTCAGAACCTTCATCGTAATGCGAATGAAAGCCGTTCGCAGCCTAAGAGAAATGACCAGACTACTCGACGCTGATCCAAGACTTAGAAAACTATGCCTAATCAAACCAAGCGAAGCTGCCTATCCCAGAAGCGTTCTAAGCAGATTCATCCAAAGAGTCGGCGAAGTTAACCTAAACAAAATAATCGAGGAAAAAGTAGTCAACCTCCTAAACCGGCACCACGTAAGAAACGTGGACGCCGTTTTTGATGCTTCCTTCATAAAAGCTTGGAGTACGCGAGATCCATTGGACAACCAGAAGGGCTATTCTGACATGGAAGCAAGAGTTGGCAGAGCAGGCAGAACCTTCGCCTTGGGCTACAAGCTCCACCTATCCATCGACTCTAAAACCATGCTTCCTTTGACGTGCGTTTTTGCTTCCGCCAACCAGAACGAGCAGAAACACTCACTGAACCTGCTGGAGAAGACGAAGCTGATTCTCAAACAGTCTGCAGCCAAATTGAGAAGTGTGATAGCTGACAGCCAATACAGCGATAGCAAACTAAGAAACGCAGTAGGCAAAACAGTAATTCCATACCGAGCAAACCAGAAACGAGACGTCAAAGGCCTTCTCAGAGTGGATCGGAAGTTTCGAACCTATGGACCAGAAGGTCAGAAAAGAGAATATCATAAGAGGCCGCCCTCTTCAGCGTGTTGTGCTTGGTTCTAAATAGAGAGGCAGCAGAGAACATTGGAAGAAGAGACAAAGCAGTGTCACCAACCTACTTCAACACCTAATAAAGGGACAAGGCAGCGCGCTAGAGAGAGGGAGGTAGGTAGGGTAGGTGGGTATGAGTGGTGGAGTGACAGAGAGAATCTGAGTGATGAAGTGAAAGTGAGTGATGCAGTGGCTGTGTGTGATGCAGTAAGTGTGTGACAGTCAGTGCGAGAGAGAGAGAGAGAGAATTAAAATTTAATCCAACAAACCTAACGCAAAGCTCGATGAAAGAGAGGTTACAGTATTCTTAATTACAGCCAGTAAAGCCTTTCTAGCTCAAAATTCAAGGAAGTAGCTACCCTTCTTCCACCCAAGAAATTAAGAATATGCGCTATTTTTTTTCTTGACTGTTCTTTTTGCGGAACACTCTGTTCTCTGGGGAGAGCTATAAGCGGGTGTATAGCATCTTTCTATCATGAAAATAACAAGTTGAAAATTAATGAGTAAACCTCTAACGACTCCTAAAAGCGCTAACAGGAATAGAAACATAGGAATTGCTGTTGCCGTGATAGTGATAGTGCTAATAGCTGTAGTAGCAGGCTTCTATGTTTTCAAAGGCAGCGGTTCAACCGGTGCACTACTTCAAACTCCAACATCAACGCCAGCTTTAACTCCGACTCCAACACTTGTAGCCAGTAATATCCAAGTATCAGGTACAGTTCATGTGGCAGGCTTGGAAATTCAGCCTACGCAAATTGAATTTGTGGATGCAGCTAACAACAGTTTAAAATATACTGCGATAGTTCAAAAGGGATTTTATAACATATCTCTTCCAAGCCAACAGACTTATGGCATAGCTGGAACTTGGGGCGGATTAACATTCAATGCAACCGGAATACCGATGGGTGCAATTGATGTGGGAACTTTAAATCTTAATGTAGGCGTTGGAGTAACGTCAATAACTCAAGATTTACCTGCTCCAAACCCTTCGCCGCCTGCTTCAATAACTCAGAATTTACCTGCCCCAGTTCAACCCCCATAATTACTTCATCTCCGAGTGGTAGCAACGCTTTTGGCGCTTCACCTGCAGCGTAAAGAATCGGTAGTTTTTGTTTAGTATGGTTTTGTCTTTCGTTTTAGTTTCTTACGATTATTATTTTTCCGCGGATTCCAAAATATCCTGCTGTTATCACAACTGACCCGAAGACGAACAGAAGAATGCCGCCGCTTAACCATGAAATGGCGGCACTACTGGTATAAGCAGTATTGCTGAAATACGATATTCCGTTGATTGCAGTAAATATTCCATCAATTACCAAAACGAACCCTATAAGGGTGGCTAATGCCCAAAGAATTTCTTGTAATCGTCCAACCTTAATTATTATCGGCATAGCAGGTCAACTTCTTAACGACTAACCTTGCTTAAAACATTTCAGAACACAGTTTAAGTTTTTCGCAGATGTAGGGGGATTTTTCTGGTTTTTTTGGCTGCAAATTTTTTCTGAGGTTGTTTTGGGTTGTTTTTTTGATTTGGGGCTTGAATTGTCTGTAGGTTGAGTCAAAAAAAGTCTAAAAAAGTTAAAATAAGTCAAAGAAAGTCAATATAAGTTAAAGAAAGTCAAAGAAAGTCGCGGGTAAGCAGGTAAGTATGCCTTTAACTGGAAGAGTGACGTTTAAAAGGCCTCTTGAGAGATGCAATAAAGTGCAGGTTCCCAAGATTATCCGATGGCAGTTCAAATTGGAACCTGACCAGGTTCTGCATGTTGGAGTATGCGGGCTCGGGGGCTATTTGGAGTTTTTCTATACAAAAATGGGTAAGGACGGACGCATATATATTCCAAAGGCAGTCCTATTCGCAGCGCATGGGAAAGAAGAAAATCTTGCAGGACTCCTCGTAGAAATAATACTTGAGCCAACATAACCAGCAAAACAGGGAACTTTGAGAAAAAAAAGTTACGACAGAACTCGAGCACGGCAGTAATTATGCCGAGAGCAAAGTCATAGTATGGTTCAATTTCCACCCCCAGCTTTTTAGCATACAGCATATACTTTGGACAAAACTGCATACTCACTTGCGTTTTCTGAACAATTTCGCATTATCGAATGTGTAGATGAACCGTAATCGCCGGCAACTTTTATCGATAATTAAAAGTTATTCTTCAATAAGCCAGTCGATAAGAGATTTGAACCTGATTTCAAAAGCGCCGATTTTCCTGGTTTCTGAGACGTCTTTGGTCAGTATTAGTGAAGTGCTTGGTTTGAGTTCTTGTACGCATGATATTAATCCTGCAACTTCTCTGCTCTCGGTCTCAGCGTTACGCAAATCATAGACCACTTGGCATGCTTCGTCCACCTCGCTTCCGCGCTTTACTACAAAATCAACTTCCTCACCCATCTTGTTTCTCCAGTAACAAATTTCCCGATCTTTCAATCTTCTCTTGAGCTCGAGGAACACGGCGTTTTCATACAGCTTTCCCCAATCAGTCTTTCCTGTGGCAACGTATGAAAATCCAACGTCCCCACAGTATGCTTTGCGCGGGTACACTGAGCGAGC
>JBEKFM010000090.1:0-5863 GCA_050013315.1 Bathyarchaeia archaeon | reverse complement strand
CAGCACTTAAATCCAAGTTCTCGAATAGAAGCGTGGGAGAACCTGACCTCTGCATCTGCATCAATAAGACGAGGTCGGGCTCTCCCAATATAAACGGTAATTATTTAATCCGCCTGCGCGCTAATCTATCATGTCTCTTAGCATCTTACTGAACCGCGGTTTTTTGTCTCCCAGTACCCAGTAGACACACAAGACCCGACTTGTGACAATCAGATATGCGCGGATTCGAACCCACATTGGCGACTGGACTAAGTTGTTGAGTTTTGGTTCATTTTGATTACAACTTTATTGTTTGAAAGCTTGGCGACGTATTCCCAGCCTTTTGCCAAGTAATCATTTGCTTCGTCAACACTGACCACTTTCTGCGAAGCCCCATTCGATGCTTGCCCACCTAAGGGCCGCTTCCTGAGTATATTCTGCAGTTCTTCGTCGCTCATCGAGGGCACATCCATCTTATCCAACTCCGCCTGAGAGAAACCAGCTACCAACAAAAGCTGCCGCCTAATACTGCCCCTAAGTTTCTCCTCGCTGGTTTCCTCCTTCATCTTAGTCTGCAAAAACTCCTCGCTCCTTGCGTAAGCCGCCCGCATATCCTCCACAACAGACTCAGGCAACCTCTGCTTGTTAGTCGTATACCGATTTTCAATATCACCCTTATGCCCCATCCAAAACTGCCGATAATCCCTAAGTACCAAACCCTTCGACTCAGCAAGCATCAACATCGTATCAAAATAACATCTCAAAACATAAGGTCGCCAATCAAAACCAGCAGCCCTCAGGGCATCTCTAATTGTATCTCCTATATTTGTGGAACGTATGAAGGGCTTCATTTTCAGCTTGGGCGTTATCACAGGCGACTTTGGCGATAGATCCTCTCCTCCTCTTATTCTCACTTCCAAGTAGTCTTGAACGTATCCGCAACCTTCTTCGCTAAGAAAAGTGAAGTATTGATGCCCTGCTTTACTCAATTCTCTACGTACAACAAGCATCGTGGGCTTTCTCTGAAAGGTAACGCTGCCGTTCTCGATCTTAATTTCGGGCATATCGCCAATTGTCAGTCCATCTTTTCCTGTGTAATTTCCTAGAACCTCTATCCGGAGTCCAGAATGGGCAACTAATACGCATGCGGCTCTTGTTTTCTTGTCGCCCGAGAGAAATGTTCGTTTTAGCTCTTCTTTTGTGGGAACTCTCTCGTCTTTGAGTGATGGGGACTCTCGTGCATCTTTTATCTTGATTTTTCGCTTGACTTCTTTTCCATTGTGAGCGAGCCACGATTTGACGCATTTTACTGCGGATTCTATATAGCTTCCAGCGTATCCAGATTTTTCCATTGAAGAAACATCATCAAGCAAAAGATTGTAAATTTCAAGTTCGCTTAAAGAAGCAAGTTTCTTGGGGCTTATATCGAGCTTCTTGCAGAATGAGCCCACCCGTCTCAGGTATACATCGGCTGTGCCCTGCGACCCTCTTGCCAGGTTATCGTACCAGCGCTTAACGTCAGGGTCTTCAAACAAGTAGAGGTACTTATTTTTTGGCGGGGCAGACATAATTAACGGGACAGCTGTGCAACCTTATAAGGCTTGTTGTGACCTGAACCCTTTTGGGAGTGGACCGGGGGGGATTTGAACCCCCGACCTCTTGAGTGCAAGTCAAGCGTTCATACCAGCTGAACTACCGGCCCTCGCTTTTTCCAAATTGATTAACTGTGCAATGATATTTAGGTTTTGTTTGTGGAAGCTCGTCTCTAAATGGTTTTTCTTGCTAGTGCTTTATGGTTATAAATTATATCGTATATTTAGTTACGAACTATCCTCCCGCCGATAGATTATGAGTGTGAAAACCGGAGGTAAATTCTTGGAGTTCAGCGGTCGAACACGCGTCATTGACCTTTTTCCTTATTCAAGATCCGATTCATAGCCACAGAATCTTTTATTCCCATACCCTACGAATATAAGCTTCTGTCTGAAGCGTCGTCTAATAGGGCCTAAAGCTGACTTTTCGAGCAAGCGATTGAAAAGAATCCTTGCCTTTGACGGATAGCGACACCAAATGACGTTTAGTGACGTTTAGTGACGTTTAGTGACGTTTAGTGACGTTTAGTGACGTTTAGTGACGTTTAGTGACGTTTAGTGACGTTTAGTGACGTTTTGGGTCGCAATCTGAAGACGATTCAAGCTTAAATTCAAAAAAGGAACCTAAAACGCCTTGTTAAAAAAAAGAGAATCCAAGTTATCATCTTCATCAAGATAACCGTACCTCATAAAATTAGAGAACAGAACAGTATGCAGAAAAAACCGCGCTAATGCCAAATCAACATGACAAAATATAGAAAAATTAATGAATAAATTGGATTTAATGGGTTAAGCGGTTAAGCTTAATATCGTCTTGGCCTTGCTGGTCTTTTTTTTGCGAAACATTCTCGACAGTAAACTGGTCTGCTTGGATCAGGCTTGAATGGTACTTCACATTCCTGACCGCACTCAGCGCAGGTTGCCTTATGCATCTCTTTTCCGGACACTACTTTCAACTCCTTGTATCTGTTTATAGTGCAAAACCTTTTGCACAACGCATCTGTGCATTCTGTTGAGGCACATAAAATTTATCGCTAAGAAAAAATACAAACACCCAGCCTTAAACGGCTGCGTTGGCATGGATTTGTCAAGAAATCACCTAACCGATTTTTTATTTTTTGGCTATACGGTAAACTAAACTCTTCGAAAAGGCTTAAATCCAAAGTACCTAAGTGTTTGAGGTATGCAAGATGTCGAGGATATTAAACGCATCCTTTTACGGAATAAGGCAGAATTGAGAAAAAGATTTAAAGTGAAAACCATTGGAGTTTTCGGTTCCTATGTACGTGGTAAGCAGAAACGGCAAAGTGACTTGGATGTTTTAGTTGAGTTTGAGGAGCCTATTGGGTTGTTTGAGTTCATGGATTTAGAAATATGCCTCACTAACTTGCTCAGTGTAAAAGTTGACTTAGTGTCAAAGAAGGCACTCAAGCCACACATTGGCGAGCACATTCTTGAGGAAGTAATTATGATATGAAAACCCGTGACTACAGGGACTATTTGCAAGATATTTTGGATGCCATAAATGACATAGAAAGCTTTGTTGATGACCTGACCTACGAGGAGTTCTCAAGGACAGAAAAACGTTAAACGCTGTGGTGCGCAGCATCGAAATAATCGGAGAAGCGACAAAAAGCATTCCTCAACCGATGAAGGCAAAGCATAAAGAACTTCCTTGGAAGCAGATGGCTGGAATGAGACACAAATTAATACACGCCTATTTTGGAGTAGATGTAGAAACGTTGTGGAAAGCTGTCAAAGAAAACATTCCGACTCTAAAGCAGTCAATCCAGCAAATGCTCAAAGACATAGAAAAATAGGCTATAACATAAAGCCCATTGTTGAGAGAACGGCTATAAAAACCAAAGTGAATTGGTTGTGAAGCTTCGTTAAAAGTGTTATATTCTAAAAGTGCCGATAATTCATTAACTAAGGAGGTTAAAAGATTGGAGTTTAAAACCGTCAAAGTTGACCCGCCCAAAGACTGCAACATCATCTTAGGAATGGCCCACTTCATAAAAACCGCTGAAGACCTCTACGAAGCTCTGGCTAATTCAGTTCCAAACATCAAGTTCGGATTAGGATTCTGCGAAAGCTCAGGACCCTGCCTAGTCAGGTATGAAGGAAACGACGAGGAACTGCAGCGTTTGGCAACCCAGAAAGCCTTTGAAATCGGCTGTGGGCACAGCTTTCTAATTTACATAAGAAACGCTTATCCACTCAACGTTCTTGATAAAATCAAAAAGGTGCCTGAAGTATGCGCCGTTTTCGCAGCTACAGCTAACCCACTAGAAGTAATAATTGCCGAAACCGCTCAGGGAAGAGGCATCATCGGAGTTGTTGACGGCTCAAAAAGCAAAGGCATAGAAACCGATAAAGACGTTAAGGAACGTCGTGAGTTTTTGCGAAAAATAGGCTACAAACTAGGCTAAAGAGGATTATTGCTCGGAAGCCAAAATGCCCTTAAACAGCGAGTCATCAATATTTCCGCCAGTTACCACTGCAGCAACAGTTTGCCCAATGAATGAATCGTTGTTTTCCAGCAGCATTGCGACGCCTACCGTTCCGGAACCTTCAACAACTTGCTTTTCGTGTTTCCAAAGCAAATAAACCGCGCGCCTAATCATTTCTTCTTTAACTAACATTACTTCGTCAACGTATTGTTGCGCTATGGCGAATGTTATGGAGCCTTTTTCTATGCCTCCGGCAAGTCCTTCAGCAATGGTGTTGGGTTCGTGTCTATGTGGAGGAACGATTTTCCCAGCTTTCAAAGACTCGTACATGATTGGTACAGCTTCGGATTGTACGCCGATAACTTGGACATTTGGTTTTTGGCTTTTGATGGCTATGCCTATGCCTGAGATTAATCCTCCCCCGCCGACAGGCACAATGACAACGTCTAAGTTTGGAAGTTCTTTGAGGATTTCTAACCCGATGGTTCCATGCCCAGCCACAATCAACTCGTCATTGTAAGGAGAAATGTAGAGATGCCCTTCTTGTGTAGCTAATTCCTTAGCTTTCGCCTCGGCCTCCGGATAAGTTTCACCAAACAACAAAAGGTCGGCACCAAACTGTTTTATCCCATCCACTTTAACTTTCGGCGTGTTAGTTGGCACCACGATCCGCGCTGAAAAACCCAGTTTTTGGGCACCGTAAGCTACTGCTTGACCGTGATTGCCAGCCGAAGCCGTTACCACTCCTCTGGCTTTTTCTTCAGGTGTTAAGTTGAGTAGTTTGTTTATTACTCCACGAATTTTGAATGAGTGAGTTACCTGCTGGTTTTCCAATTTCAAACAGACATCGTTGCTGCATAGTTCGCTTAGAAACTTTGAGCGAGTTAATGGTGTAGACTTGGCGTAAGGCGCTATAGTTTTTTGCGCTTGCTGGATACTTCGAAGTGTAACCATCTTTGTTCATCGCCTAAAAGACCGTTAACTTACCTGTTAAATTAAGAACCATAAACTATTTTATCCTTACCCCCTGAGCAGGACACTAAAAAAACTCTCAAACCAGCTTCGAAAGCAAATAGTTTTATAGGAAGGTCATTTCAACACTTGCCTTTTAAGCATTTTAGTCGTCCTTTTGGTTATGCTCCGCTTAACCAAGCCTTGTGATGCTTGCGGAAAGATAGTCGGTTGAGCTTTGAGCACTGTCCAAGATGCCAAATTTACTTCTGCTATTCATGTTGGATCGAATTAATGGACAGTCAACGCAAGTCACCCTTAGAGTGTCTCATGTGCGGTGGAAAACTTATGAGTCCTTAAACTATTTGGGTCAAGTTTTCTTTGATGATAAGTCTTAAATCTGTATAGCGTAGGATAGTACAACTGAGGAAAAAACATTGAGATAACTCGGGTTTATCCTATTAAGCTCGGAAAGATTGAAAAAAAGAGTAACTTTAGAACAGTTAGAACAGTTAGCTTTAGGGTATCCATTAATTATTATCTTTAATCGTTGAGTATAATGATGTGGATAGGGCTGTTCATAAGTTCCTTGAATGTAAAGATTGTTGGGTAGAGTGGTATGGAAAACTTTGGAAGATTAAGTAATGAAGTTCTCATTAGAACCTGCCCCTGCGGTATCGTATTCAAAACGTATGATCCAAAAAAAGTGTACCATGCAAACAGTTGTAGGGCAAGTTACGTTAGGGAAAGATATGGAGCCATGATAGTCCAAAGAAGGAAACTAAAGCAAAAGAGCGCACGCGCATAGAAAGTGAACTGAGTGATTATGAAATGTCCTGCTTGCAATCAAATACTTAAACGAATAGAGAGTGTATGCGGCGAGTACAT
>JBEKFM010000089.1:0-5985 GCA_050013315.1 Bathyarchaeia archaeon | reverse complement strand
GGCATAATCATTGGCGACGCAGCATGCCAATCCACCACAATCTCCTGCAATGACTTCACACAATGCAACGCTGGAACAGGCGCAATAGCAAACGACGGAACAGGCACAATCATCAATGGAAATTTAGGGTAAAATCGAGTCGGTAACATCGCAAACCCAATTAACAAAGGAACAGGAAATGCTTAACCTCTTGATCTTGGGTGTAACTCCGCTACGTGGATTAGTGGAGGTTCAGCTGGTGCCCTACTAGAACAGTCTACCCTTGTAAATATAGGTACAACTTTTTCATGGGTTGACTTCCAGCTGCTGTCAACATATAATGTAACTTCAGGCACGATTTACGGGCTCGCGGTGGTGGGTAGCGTTCCTCTAAACGTTGTTGAAGTTGTTGGATCTGGTTAACGTGCTCAAAATGGTGTTAGTTCTTACGCAAATGGCTTTGCAAATCCATTCGGAATGATAGAGGGAACCGACAGTACTGAAACCACGAGCATTTACGCAACAGACAATAATTAATCAACACCACCACCCGCTACGCCAACTTCAACTGCAACGCCAACTCCCACTCCTTTGCCATCCCCAACTCAAGCACTTCACCTCAAGCATTAATCGGTATCTTTAGTGATCAAGGTTGCATTGTGCCTTTGTCTTCTATTAGTTGGGGCGTTTATCTCCAGGTGCTACCTCAACTTTGGTCTTGTACGTTCAAAAATTAGGGCAGTACTGCTGTTACTCTTTCAAAGGGGATGTCGAATTTTAGTCCGTTGACTCTTTCGTCTTACTTGTCGCTTAATTGGGACTACTCTAGGCAGGTGCTTAGTCCCAGGGCGACGTTGAAGATCACGCTCTATCTGAAGGTATCGGTAAGTACGCCGGCAATGGCGAGCTTCGGTTTCAGCACCACCAATGCTGCAACAGCTAGCTAAGTTCATGAGCGACCAGCTTAGAAAAACAATAAAGTCTAAAGAGAGCAAAAAGTTTTAGCACGGACCTTAATCCTTCGTCGATTATTCTGCTATCAAAAAAGCTGGAAATGACGAGCATTTACGGTGTTTGCAATGTGTGAGTTAGAAACTCGCCGATTGCTTTCTTTTATTCCGAATTTTGCAGCCCCTTGATGTTTTAGCTCAGAAAGAAATTTACAGTTGAATTAGGCAGTTAGAAGCTTTGTGGAGACCTCTTATTTTGATTGTCTTTGCAGACTGCGTGTGTAGAATTGAGAGTCGCGATTTTGTTTTGCGGAGTTAGCTTTAGGTACTCGTCATCTCTGTTCTATGAAGAATGATGACGGCACATTTAAAAAAGGAGAGATCAGTTTTTATTTAAGCGGCAAGCAGAAAAATTGAACTTAACTGGTATTGGTTCATTTCGACTGTACATTGCAGAAGTGTGAATTGTTTGAACGGGAAAAAATTTTTTTTGAGATTGCACTATGAACAAACGCGTTTAGTTTGATTGAGATACAAGTTAAGGTTTTAAGGTTCTCATGAGTTTTTCGATGATGTTTAGAACTCGGTTAATTATTTTGCCAATTGTTCCAAGTCCGCTTACCATGCCGCGCAGGTTTTCTATGTCAGATTTGTTTATAGTTTGGGTTAACAAGGCCACGGCGACGAAGACGAATGTGAAGAATACCACACCTATGATTAGGCGTATCAAGCTGGAGAAGCCAAGCTCTACGACGAGGATGTAGGTTAAGGCGGCGGCTATTGCGGAGGACAGCAGAATTTTTGCTGACGAGCCCCAGTCTATAGTCAGCTCGTAATGTTTTCTTATCCAATAAAGCTGTATGATGGTGGTCGGAATCCCAGATACGAGTGAAGTTACAATTAGTCCTAAAACCCCAAACTGCATAATTAGAACGTAACCCATGGGGAAGCCGATGGCTGCGTTGATTAGAGTAAGGTACAGGATGAACATGGTTTTTCCTTGACCGCTGATGAAGTTACCCGTGGTAGTGCTTCCGAAGGCTGTAAATACGTAGTTAATTGCAAGCAACGCCAAAAAAAGTGGAGCCGTCGAATATGTTTTCCCAAACAGTGTAGAGACTGCTGGTTCAGCTAGGCACATAACGAGCGCTGCCACTGGCACCACAAAGAGTGATGCGTATTTGATTGAGAACTGGAAGACGTTTCGCAGAGTTTCTTTATCTTTTTGGGCATTAAGCTTACTAAACGCTGGAAACAACATCGTTGCTATCGGCGCTGCAAAGAATGATATTAAAACAACAAAAGTTGATGCTACTCCATAGTTACCGATTGCGATATTGTCGGAGACATAGAAAATTGGAAGCAGAAAAGCGTAATATTGACTTTGAAAGCCGCTTATAATTGCTGAAAGCGACAAGGGTGTTCCATATGATAGCATTGATTTAGTATAGGCTTTTATTTCGAGTTTAACGTTGCCCAGTTTTGGTAGGTTCTTGTATTGAGTCCACACA
The DNA here is from genome assembly GCA_050013315.1 of Bathyarchaeia archaeon. Taxonomy (GTDB): domain Archaea; phylum Thermoproteota; class Bathyarchaeia; order Bathyarchaeales; family Bathycorpusculaceae; genus Bathycorpusculum. Next base: position 3,545 of record JBEKFM010000089.1, on the reverse strand, counting down.
AGTGCCACACCTATAAATCCAGCGATTACCATGGCCACTGTATAGCCTAAGACTGCTCCCGAGGTGCCTAATCCCAGGATTACTAGCGTGATCATTATTATGGTTTTTATTATAGATTGGCAGATGAGCATTATGCTGTTGAGTTCCATTTTTTCGATGCCTGTGAATGCAGCTGTGGCGGCGTTGATGAGCCCGCCTGCTAAGATTGAGATTGAGGCTATTTGGATTAAGGAAGTTATTTGGGGGCGGTGGAACACGTTTGTCGCGAGATAGCCAGAGAGCGCAAAAGAAATTGCGGATAACACCATTCCGAGGGCTATTTCGAAGATTATTCCGGAGACAAGTATGCTTCTGACCTCTGATGCTCTGTTTTCCGATCGGAATTGGGCAGCGTATCGCACCATTGCTGAGTTTACGCCCCAGTCTCGAAATACTCCTATAAGGGTGGGTGTGATCAGCACGATTCCGTATAGGCCGTATAGGTTTGACCCCAGTAGCCTCGCGACGAAAATCGTGGCAATTGCGGAGATAACTGTGGAGATTACCAGACCCCATAGAAAGTGGAAGCTACCTTCTGCTGAAACTTTAGCCATTTCCGCAGCTTTACTCATCTTTCTCTTCTCCAGCATATTTTGTATTTATGTTTATTTTGTCTACTGCTAAAACTTCAAAGATATGCATGTCCTTATTCTGTCTGTTTTGTAGACTGAATATAGATGAGCAACTGCAAAGCACTTCTTCAGCTGCTCTTTTTTGCCCTGAGAAAACGTGGATTGAAGAGTTTTGGGGTCTCCCAATATGCTCCTGAAATGTTAAATTTTTTGTTGTAGGGCTTAAATTAGGTGCCTGCCGTTTCCTGGTCGTCAACCAGTAGAATAGGCGGCGGCACTTTGGAATTAGACAAAGAGGTTGTTTAGTACGTGGCACGAGATTTTATTTGTCATTGGTTTTTTTTTCGTTGACCTGTGATTTCCATTGTGCCCTTTTCCAAGTGAGTGTAAGAAAATCAAATATGTTTTATAGACCATAGATTACTCAATATTCAAACTCCATCTTACAACTTGAAACGCTTCGACTACCTTACCATACTGCCTTAACTGATATGCTCTATACTTAGCTAAATTCGTAACTACTTCCCCTGCTGAATATCCACTTTTTTGTACTGATTCATGCTTACTCAATGCTAAAATCTTATCTTTCAACGTATCTCCAATATCTACAAACATCTGTGGATTAAACTCTGTTGTACTGGAAGTCTCATACATCAACACATTATTTATATCTCTACTTGCTGCGATTGCTGCTCTTCCTACATTTCTGTGGTCTTGATGATTGTCATTAACACACATAAAGAACACTTTATCGGCCTTCACTCTTTTCAACTGCTTCTCAATCCATTGTACAGTCTCAGAATCATCACGTACCATACCATCTTCAAAATCACCAACAATCAATTTGGCATTAATAACGGAGGCTGCCTCGCTTGCTTCGCTCTCCCTCACCAATTTATCTCCACCTCTACCTCCCTTGGTCAACAACATAATTACAATGTCATTTCCAGCTTTCTTGTACTTAGCTAACGTACCGAAACAACCCCCTTCTACATCATCGGGATGCGCCCCAATAGCTACCACAACAACCATACTAACACTGTCCAAGTAATTCTAAAACAGACTTTCCAAACATACTCCATCTGCTACTTCATTTACCTCTTTTTCACATATTAATAGACTCCCATGCTTCAATCAAGAAAACGGTGAACGGTGGGTGAGAAAGCGCTTCATATGGTCTACTCAACAGCTTTAGCTGCAGTTTTATATGTTTGGTAGATTGCTTTGGCAGCTTGTTTCAATCCTTCCTTTTCATCGGCTGAAAGGTCGCTGTAAACTGATGAACCTATAGACCGCCCAACATGCGTAGGAACTCCAACGAAAGTTGGTTTAGAAATATCTTCGAATTTGATGGGAGAAGCAATAGACAAAACTTCATTGGTGTTTCTTGCAATAGCTCTTGTGATATCTCTGAATGAAGCCGCCGGACCGTACTCTGTACCTCCTACATTATCAACAATAAATCTTGACACCGTCTTAAGATAGGAGTCTATTTCGTTTTTATGAAGGGTCTTACCACAGGAAACCGCATATTTCTCGACAGGCAGACCACAAATTTTTGTGGTTGACCATAAGGGAAGTGACGCTTCGCCGTGTTCACCGCCAACCCATCCTTCAACTTGCTTTTGGCGTACATTTAATGTTTCTGCAAGTCTGGATCGAAATCTTAAGGACTCGAGATTTGTCCCAGTACTAATTACAAAATTGGCTTTAGTGTACTTTTTGCAGATCATTGCCATGGCATCTACTGGATTGGTAATGACAATGTATTTTGCATCCACATTTCTGGAGCGTACAGCCAAAGATACAGTTTTTATTGTCTTGGCATTTTTGGCTGCGAGGTCACGCCTACTCATTTTGACACCTGGAATTCTTGGCTCCCCAGCCGAGACCAAAATCACATCTGCGCAATTAACCTCCTCGTCTCTGTCGCAAGCATTTATTTCCACGTCGAGGTTCAAGCTTGCAGCTGCATGTTTTAGATCCTCAGCAAAGGCTGCTGCCAGCCCCGGCTTAGTGTCGCACACAGTTATTTTGTCAGCGAGTTCTGCACACATTATTGAATAAACGCAAGGTCTACCAATGCGACCAGTTCCAACTTGAGCTATATGCAAATGAATCAGATCCATTCTTTTTTAACGATAAATTACGCTTATTTGCTTTTGAGAAAACTTTTAACTAAATGGGGAAAAACTTCACTTTGATTTTCAAAGTGAACAAGGATCCGTTTTATCTCTTCTCCATAGGCTGGATTTGCCAATAAAACAAAAACGGGTTTGTATTTTGCCAGAAATTCTGGCTTAACAGTTTTCTGCCAAGTTCTAGGAACATACATACCTTGCTTATGTGGGTTTACGTGCTCCAGCTGACGGACCGTTGACGCCGTTGTGGGATAAGGAAGTTGTAGTGTAGTTCACATACAGAATATTTATTAAATCGTAAGCCTTATGATATACTGCTTTACCGCTGTGGAGTCAAGCAAACAAAACGCCAAATGACTTTCACGAGTGAACACGTAAATGAAAAAACAAGTTTTAGCCGCCCTTGCCGTCATCACCGTTTTGATAGCGTTCTCTATAAACTCGGGCATTGCGTCTCCCCTCCAAATAAGTGTGACTTTATCGGCTAGCGGATTCGTGCAACAAAATTCAACAGGAACGTATACTTACATCATAAATGTCTCGGGCTCAAATTACCAAATGAAAAATGGAACCACGGGGCAAATATACTATCAAAGCACGAACGCGGCTCAAGTCATAAATGACGCAATTGGCAACCTAACTCAAGGCGGCAGTATCCTGTTCAATGGAGGAACTTACAATCTGATGGGAAGTATCACTGCCACAAACCAAAATAACGTTACTCTTGCTTTTGGGAGTGGCGCTGAGCTATACGTTGCCAACGGCGTGAACAGTGCTGCAATATTTTTGACAG
>JBEKFM010000088.1:0-6696 GCA_050013315.1 Bathyarchaeia archaeon | reverse complement strand
GCCGTTTCATCTTACACCTTCACAGGTGTCCAAGCTGCTCACACGATTACTGCTAACTTTGCGATTAACACGTTTAATATTACTGCTTCTACTGGCGATGGTGGTTCTATCAGTCCGACTGGGTATGTTAGCGTTAACTATGGTGACAATCAAACTTTCAATATAACGCCGAACATTGGTTATGACATAGTTGATGTCTCGGTGAATGGGAGTTCAGTTGGCGCTGTCAGCTCGTACGTCTTCAGCAATGTTCAGGCTGCAAATACCATCTCGGCAACGTTTGCACCAACTCCTACTCCAACGGCAATCCCTACTCCAGCACCGACGCCATCGCCCGCACCAACTGCCACTCCAACCCCCGCAGTAACTCCAACACCTACACCTACTCCTACTTCAACAGCAACTCCATCACCTGCTCCGACTCCGCTAGCGACAACTGTGCCTGCGACGACAGGTAGTGGCGCAACGGTTGATCTTGCAATCAGCGGAAACGTAACCAGTTCACAAATATCCAACGCCACAATCACATCATACCAGCCCACTACAACAACAGTGTCCTTCATAATATCAGGACCAAAGGGAACAGCAGGCCTTGGCAACATGACTATTCCCAAAACCGCTATACCCTACGGGAAAAGCCCAGTCGTATACATAGATAGCCAGAAGGCTCCAAACCAGGGCTACACACAAGACGCCAATAACTTCTACGTATGGTACACAACACACTTCGACACAAATCTCGCAGAGGGAGGTTCACAAGTAACAGTACAATTTGCAGTACCTTCAACGTCGCCAGCAGTATCAACAGGACTTGTGCTTGTCGTCATCATAACCCCCGTCGAAATCATCTTAATCTTCGCAGTAATAGCCGTCAAACGTTTAAGACAAAAACCTTACTAACGCATTACCCCAACCCTGATAATTTAAAACCATTTAGTAACGCTTGTTTTTGGGCTCATTTTCTTATTATTTCGACTTTAAGATGTCGCCTGCAACTACTGCAAGAAAGCAAAACTGTGGACAAAGCATAGTGAAAAAGGTGCGGCTATTTTGCGTGGATAATTATAGGAAACTCGGGATTAAACCGCATGTCATTTTTCCAAAGATTGTTAAGAAAAATAGGTACATCTTCAAATCTCACAAAATAGTCGCAGGAAAGGTTTTTAGACGTCTCAGCATGTATTACACCGATCGACAAATCGGCTATTTCAAAGGCTGGATTGTCAACTTTTGAATCACCCATGTACAGTATGCCATCATTCAGCCCTAACTTCGCTTTCAATTCAATCAAGGCTTTTCCCTTGCTTATGGTACATGGAAAGACATCGAAAAAAGGTTGCCTTTCATACCTCATCACGACTATTGGAAGTTTTTCACAGTAGGATAATATTGTCGATGCCGTAGCTTTTGCTTGGTGGCAGTCTTTGCACTGACGCCAATCCACTGAAAAAGCAACAACTGTCCCTTCAGAGTCACGCTTTTCTTCTATCGTTAGATCGTTGCCTGAGAGACTTTTTGAATATTCGAGTGCTTCAATGAGGTGGGGCGACATTTTTTGTAGGCATGGCGCCTTGCTTGTAACATTGTCGATTCGAGTTTCCAGACCACCTAGTGCAGACCAAGCACGAGCAAAAGGCGTTCTTCCGACCACAAACTCAAGAGTTTTAGTGGTGATGATAGCTACTGGAATTTGCTTACCTATTTTATGAAGAATCCTTTTGGTTTCTAAAGGCACAAAAGACTCAGATTTCGGAACGTTAATTGGGCTTATGGTTCCATCATAATCCAAAAACAATGCTTTAATTCGATTATCCGAATTAGCCTTCTTTTTATCGACTGCTTTTTCCAAGGTAAACTCAGCTTCGAATATTTTGTTCCTTAACGCTCTTTCTTTAATCAACTAAAGAACTTTCGTCGTTAATAATTCCTGAGGCGTGTAATTTAAGCGCTCTTATGCGGCTTCTGAAAGACTTTGATGCGAATTGCGCCTTCGCCGATGAAGGCTACGATTTTCAAAAGAAAACATTAAGGTATATTCTTGTAACCTGAAGAGGCGTGCCTACTTTCTCGCTAACTTTAACTTTATAGTTTTTCTTCCTTGAGTTGCCTATGAAGCCTTATGAAGCGAGAAAGTATCTCGGACTTGATAGCGGCGTGGTCTTTTCCTTTGGCATTAAGCACAACCTTGACGATGTAAAACTCCTTGTCGCTCTGTTCATTAATGTAAACATTCAGCACTGGGAAATCTTCCAATTCCTTACGCACACGTCCAAGGACAAGTTCTGGGTCAAATTTGTTGGGAAACTCATACCTGACGTTGAATATGTAATCTTTGTTAGTGTAGGTGATGACAGCAGCATCCGTTGCAATAATGGTGTTTGGAATTTTCATGGTCTGCCCCTCTTCAGTTAGGATTGTGGTGAAGAACAAGCCAATCTCGATAACTTTAGCCATATAGCCTGCATGGATTTGGTCTGGTGAGAAGTATTTGTAACCTGGATTAAAGGCCCACTGAAATGGAATATGCCAGCTCAGAATCCTCACTTGGTTTCCAGGTCGAATTGCGCCTGAGACAAGGATTAGTATCCCAGCGAAAAAGCTACCGAGAGTTGGCTGAAGCGCCAGACCGAGCACAAGTCCGCTGAATGCTGCTCCCGCTAGTAAGGCAGTGGGTGAAAAGGACAGGTATGACGCTGCAGCCACAGCAGACACGATGTATCCAACAACTGCAACTATGTTGCTGACCAACAGCGCATTCTTATCTAGTTTTCGTGTCGGTCCTTCTATCAACAGATTAGCTAGCTCTCTTGAGGTGAACACACCTCCAATCAGAATCAGCCCCGCGTAGGTATATCTGAAGATGTATGCGTAAGAGGGGAATTCAAAGTTCAAGTATACTACTACAATCACTATGGCAAGGGCTAAGATCAAGATGGCAAGAATGTTTTTCAGATGGGGTGACATAATAGCGCACCAACTGATAGGTGTTAGTTTTATCTTGGATTCAAATCTTTCTCAACGCACGCGCATCATAACTTGTTTGTTGCGCGAAATCTTTTTGGTTTTTGGCCTGTTACGGTTTTGGGAATATGTTGGTACACTTTTTTTGCTTAAGACGAAAAGGAGCGTGGCACCGCGCTGAGACCGCGTTTTTGTGAGCCAGGATTTCGTGGAAAGGTGAACTTTAGTCAGAAGCTTTGCATTTTTTTCCTTTTTGGGTTTTTTTTTTGGCTTTCTCCGTAGTTTTTATCTAGGGACCCCTAGCTTTATTGGTAACGGTTTTGGTAACATTGTTGTGGTGTTTATGAAGAGATTGCAGACGGGTATGCGGGTTGATGCGGAAGTTTGGGGTGCTTATCGGGTGCTTTGCAGTCGTGAGAGGGTGCGGCCTTCCCGCCCCATAGAGGAGTTTCTTAGGTTGATGGTGGATAACGATTCGACTTCGAGCTTGTTGGTTATGTTGCGTGAGGCGGTGAAGTCTGGGGTTGAGGGCTACGATGCTCGTGCGCGTGTGCTCTTAGACTGGTATACTCATGGCAAATTCTGGACCTATGTTCAAGATGTGGAAGTGTCTGTTGAGGGGATGCTGCTTGATGCTGAAGTTGGTTACTGACGCTGATCTGCGTTTGCGGATTGAAGAAGCACTCATAGAAAACCAACGTAGCAAAAACACCAAGCCATAGAAGAAGAAACGGAAAAGCAACGGTAGACCAATATCAATGTTTCTTACATACCATTAACATCGTGATAACGCCAGCGTATTTAGGTCTCTGAGTGGGTTTTCTTGGCGATATCGGAAAATTAGATATAGACTATTTCACTTTCATTTATCTCTCCGCTGTGCTGAAAAGGCTTGTGGCACTTGCCTTTTTAGCGTTTTCACATGGCCTTTGTGGTTTCGGATGGCATGGTGTAACCTAACCAACTTTTGGAGTTGAAATGGATGGTTGGAAAGTATTCAGTTACTACTGAGGAAGATTTGTTAGATGATTTGACTTTTCATGGCTCTCCAGCAAGCTTACTGAAAGATTTTGCCTTAAAAATTATTAAGCCCTACCTTCAAGGGCACATGAATGAAGCCATCAAAAACAAAGTAGTTTCATCAAGTTTGTTCTTCTGTGTTGCGGATGTTTGAAAGTTTAGAGAGCGGGTGGATTTTTCTTAAGAGAGTCACGCATTTCTCGTATAGTTTCTTTGTTATTTTTGGTTTTTAGATTTTCCTTCTCGTTTTGTTCGTTTACTTCTTTGTTGTGCTGGTCAACTCGATTATTGACCGTTTCTACTAACTGCATAACTAATTTAATGTCTTCTTGGAGTTTTTTTGGATTAGTAATAATTGAAATCGTGTCTCCTTGTAAACTGTTTGGATAGTTAGGTTCAATTGTCGGGAAAGAATCCTTTGGTTTTTTTAGTATAGCTAATGGTTGAGCGGTTTTTTTCAATTCACTTTCAAATAACTCTTGCCAATCCTCTTGCGGAGTTCTATCTAAAGGCAATTCAACAAAAAAGGTATCTTCTTCTGTGGAAAGTTTTCTTATGTTCAACGTTTCAGGGTCGATTGCCTTCAGATTCGTTTTCTCAATCATGTTCACGATGGTTAGCCCTTAAGCTTATGAGCTTGAATTCGCCTTTAAGTTTTTGCGTAAACCCTGCATTCGCAAACAAAAAGCTTGAAACAATAAACATAGGGTTTATGTAATTGCTTCAATTCCCACTGCTTGGAAAGCCACTCAAAGAAACTTGGCTAAACATCCTTTTTCCTTTCCATCGCTGCTCCTTAAAAAAAGAAAGTGGAAGGAGGCTTACTCTTCATCCTCGCAGTCGTCACAGTCGCAGTCTTCGGAATCCTCTTCTTCTTGGCTACCAAATAGTTCCATTTCCATTTTAAAAACCAACAAATGGTAACACTGCAAACCTATAAGTCTTGTCCAAAGTTATAAGTATCTCTAAACCCCCCGAACTTCCTTGAAATTTGAGTGGAAAAGCTTTGTCGGCTATATTTACATAATACATACATCTTGTTTCCAGCAATTAACCCGTAGTTTCCAAGTAGAAAACAAGTGGAGAGTCGAGAACCACATTGGCTCTCACCGAGGTTTAGTTTCATCCTTTTGCTAGCGCTCGCTTGCGGTTATGATTGTGTCAAAACTGAAACCGGTTATTCCACTTATGGTGGGGGACACAGTTAGGGTTAGTTTCAGAGGAATCACCTGATCTACGCTAAAGACTTGACCCGAGTAATTCCAGTTTAAAGACATATAGCCCAAAGAGGCGGATGGAGTCCAGTTTGACGTACCCAACCACAACGAAACCGCCGAATTGCCTTCATTCTTAACATAAATCGTTAAGGTATTGTTCGAACCCGCTCCTACGAGCCCCCAATGGAGCGAAAGAGTTCTGTTTGTACAAGCCTGATCCCAGTAAATCTCAACTCCAACACCCTGCACGGAACTAGCGTAGACAATAGTTTTGCTCGAACCGAAAGCACCTATGATTACGCCGAGAACAACGATAGTTAACATGCATACTACGGCGAGTATTACTTTTCTACGAACATGATTGCCATTTGGAATGGTCAACGGCGCTCTTAAGTTTACTATTCCTCCCTTGATTTTGTCCGGTACTTTCCTAAGGCGCTCACAAAACATTTAAAAACCTCAATGTCATATCTTAATATATGATATAGGCTGCGTGTGGTATAAACAAATGTGACTGTAGCGGCACACCTACATTCGGACTTTTGTGCCTGAGCTAAACGGCCCAATGCTATGAAGAATTTGGAACTCGAAACCGCAAGAAAAACGAGGATCTCAGATTAGTCTTCAGCTTTATTCCAGCCGGATTCAAACCCTGTTCTTAGTACGCCTATAAGGTTACTGTTGTTTGTCTAAAGAGAAGGGCTTTCGCCTAATCCAGTTTCTTTGGAGGTGGTAATTAATGCTTCTTTATCATCGGACATTATGAAGTGATTCAAGGGTTCACGATGAAACTTGACGTGAACCGAAGCGCCATCGATGAGTTTCTGCACTTTTTCTTTGAGCAAACCGTCCGGGCTTTCTCCTTCAAAAATTAGTCGAATCTGAGCCCCTTCCTTTGTTGCCTGTTTGCATTCATCTGAAAACTGAGACAAAACTGGTATGATTCTTGCCTTGTCTGCAATCAACGCGACTTCTTTTCTCGAGTTTTTAATTAGTTCTGAAGCTTTTGCCTAAATTGCTTTTTTTTTCTGCTGTCAGTATGGAGAAGCAAAATCGTCGCAAGGCTTAATTTCTTAAACATTCTAATGACGAAAACTCCAAATGATCCCTCAAACGAAAAGAGAAAAATTGAAAGCGTACACTCTGGTTTGGGTTCTTCAAAACATGCCGTGATTAGCCCCAAATAGCTCCCGCTACCTACGTTTTTGACTTTTCAGAATTATGCCAACTTTCTTTCTACAGAGTACATTGAAAGGTGGAGTAGCCCTTATTACTCGTAGTATTTAGCTAAGTTTTCATGGATGATAAGTCTTAAATCTGTGTAGCTTAGAATAGAAGATCTGATGCTATTAAAATGCCAATAAATAAAGATGAATTAGAAAAGATTGAAGAACCTAAATGGAAGAGAGTTCTCGCTAAGATGGAAGAAGGAAAATTCTATTCAATAACAGAAATGAGCCACATGTTAGTTGGAATCCGACTTTTTGAGGAAGATAGT
>JBEKFM010000087.1:0-6819 GCA_050013315.1 Bathyarchaeia archaeon | reverse complement strand
GTCAACATTTTAACAACCTATTTTACTTCAGGTTACACCTTGACGGATTTTGGCGTGGAGAATGCTGCTGCGATGACCCTGCGTTTCGTGGTGCTTGTTGAGTCTTTCTCAGTTTTCTTCCTGACCACTTCGCCTGACCATTTAGGTTTAGCGCTGGAGGAATCGCGTGTGCCTTATGAGTTCGCTTTCGCCTTCACTACAGCAGTGCGTTTTGTTCCCGTTCTGGCGGAAGAAGCCCAAACAATAATGGATGCACAAAAAGCCAGAGGGTTGGAATTAGAGAAGGGTGGCTTGCTGAAAAGGATTAGGAATTACGTACCTGTGCTTATCCCACTAATTGTGAGTGCTATCCGCAGAAGCCTTGAATTGGCAGAAGCAATGGAGTCTCGGGCATGGGGAGCCACCAAAAAACGGACCAACCTGTACCTGCTGAAGCTACATCGTGGAGATTATATTTTGCTCGCAATTACTGTCGGAATTCTTGTAATGGCTGTTTACGTCCGCCTGTATGTGCCGATTCCAACAATAAGCAAATTACTATAAAGACATGACGCTTTAACAATACTGTCGGAATTTTAGGCAGAAAGAATTGACTGAGCAAGTTTTTATGCAATAGTGTCGGTTATGTCGGTTGCCAAAATCCACTAAAACTGAATCAACAATTGAGAGTACATGTTTTTAAAATAGAATGCAATAATGAGAAACTAACCTAGATGATAGAAAGGGATTGAATGACTGAGCATACTCGTTTTGGCCCTGCAGGAGTTCCACCAATGTTTAGACTCCTTGGAGCAAAAATGCCTGAAGTTCCAAGACTTCTGCGCGAGGAAGGTCTAGACGCTTTTGAGTACCCTGCCGTACGGTGGGGGCAAAAGCCACAGATGAAACAGGAAGACGCTGAAAAACTCGGGGCTGAAGCAAGAAAAAACGATGTAAAGCTCAGTATGCACGGCTCGTATTTCGTAAACTTGTCGGGTAAAAAGGATGTTGTAGAAGCAAGTAAACGACGTTTAATCGCGTGCGCAACAGCAGCCGACTGGATGGAAGCGTACGTTATGGTATTTCACACTGGGTTTTATGGACGCTTCGAAAAGGACTTTGCCTTTAAAACCTGCCTTCAAGCTTTAAAAGAAGTTAGCGCTCAAATGAAAAGCCTTGGCTCAAAGGTGAAGCTCGGACCCGAAACAATGGGAAGAAAATTCCAAGTAGGCGCCATAGATGAAATCCTTACCATATGCGAACAAGTCGAGGGTACGCAACTCGTTATTGACTGGGCTCACTTGCATGCAATACATCAAGGAACCTTCAAGAAAACAGAAGACTTCCGCGCAGTGGCTGAAAAAGTAGAACAGAAACTTGGAACAAAAGCCCTAAAAAGCATGCACTGCCACTTCTCAAAAATTGAATTCACCGCACAAGGCGAAAAACGCCACCACACACTCGACGAAGAAAGATATGGACCAGACTTCCGCATGCTAGCCGAAGTTATTGCTGACTTTCAACTGCACCCTACAATAATATGCGAATCGCCGCTCCTAGACATCGACGCCAGAAAAATGCAGGAGACACTTAAGGAAGTTATAGAAAGCAAGCAACCGAAAGTTGAACCATAAACGGATTGTAGGGGTTGGTTATACTCAAACCTATTTCTTATTTTGTTTAGCTATTAAGTGCTCGGCGATGTGCAGTTCCCGCATCGTATTAATGTTTACGGCTAATTCGTCTAGGTCAAGAAGACAAATGTCTTGGTCCAGCCATTCGTCGCCATACCGTTTATGCCCATCTATAACGTTGATGCCCGCAGGAACTACATCCTTATTATCAATCTTGAACGAGTATTCCACGCTCATGCCAAGCTTGGTTTTGGTTTCAAGCGGAACGGCAACAGTCAAGGCTGGCTTACCGCAACGCTCATAACCCTCAACAATTGCATCTAACACCTCACCCGTGACCAGTGGAAGATCAGCCGCAATAGCCAAGAAAACGCCTAACTTGAGATTTTGGGCAGCATAACCCATGTCGGAAACATAATCTTTCCCAGGAGTTTCAACCACTTTAACCGTCAACTGACTCATTAACTCAGCAGTTTTAGGTGTACAACCACTAACAGCAACGACAATGGAATCAATCTTTTTGGCTCTTTTTAAGGATTCAAGCACGTATTCGATGACGGGTTTGCCGCAGACTTTAATTAGTGGTTTTTCTTGTGTAATTTGCATGCGAGTTCCTTTTCCGCCAGCCATAACAAGCGCTGTTATGCCCATGCAACCACCGCCAACAAAACAATCACGCAAACCATTCTGGCTATCTCGTTAGTTGCTCCGAACACGTCGCCTGTGACTCCGTTGAAGTGTTTGTGCGCAATGGCCACCATGATTAAGCTGGTAATTATGGCTGCTAGTATGGTGAAAGCGCCTGCCCAATGGAGCAGAGGCAAAGCTATCGCAAAAGAAATTACTACTGCAACAATGAGGCGCAAGCTGCCTTTACTTCCACGCATGGCTTCTAGAAACGGTGAGTTCATGCCTTGGTGAACTGATTTTCCAGCCCAAGCCACAATAACTATGGAAAGCTTTGCTGAAGTTTCCACAGCGATGATTCCGCCGATTATTAAGCCAATTTTGAGCTGGCCGATGGCTAAGGCTGTAATCAACATAGTCATGATGCCCATCGATAAGCCACCTGCGCCAGTTAACTGGTCATGCATAACCTCAATTTTATGTTCAGATGTACCATGAGCCATGACTCCGTCACCGAAGTCTAATAAACCGTCGGTATGGTGAAGCCCAGTTATCAGCAGCAATAAGGCTAAAACTAAGCCGCCCACTACTATACCAGGTAAAAAGTTGTAAGCTACCCAGCCGAACACTCCAGCCAATAAACCAATAAACGCGCCTATTAATGGGAAAACCCACATGCTCTTGGCGCAGTCAGTCAGCATGTCTTTATCCATCGTTACTGGAAAAATTGTGAGGAAAGAAAAAAGGTTTTTTAACTCTTTAACAACCAAACCAAATTCACTTCAAGCCCATCAACAGAGCATAATTACGCTCTATCTCTTTAAGCAATAGGTCCTTTGTTACCGCACCACCAAGCTTAGCCATAGCCGCTATAGAAACGCCGCCTGCACCGACACCTTCCTTTACAATACCAGTTTCATAGGCCTGTAAACCAGGAAAACGTGAGGACCCAAAGTTTAAGTCAGCAGCCAAAATTGGCACATCACAAAACTGAGTGACGATGCCTTTGAGGTCAGATGACTTATCGTTTGCAACCCACCGTGTTGTGCCCACAGCCACGTTAGAGAGAACGTCTGGATTCATCGCGTTCACAAGGGCTAAGACAGCACTCATCTGAGTTCCGCCAGCCATCAACACTGGAACCTGCGACGCTGCGCCGATCACCAATCCCGAGAAAGCAGCCATCATAGGGTCACCAATGCATGAAATAGCTTTAGTTGGGTTTTTTGCTAAACTGCCAAAACTTTCGCCTGCAGCAACTAAACCTGCCCTAACTGTCTCTGCTTTCAAACTATGTGGATTTTCAGGCAAGGTGCTGCTTACTTTTCCTTCAGCTTTAACGCCTAGGGCAGATAGAACCCCAAGAGCAGTTGTTGTTCCTCCGGGGATGCTCTCGCCAATCACAAGGTAATCAACAGCCTTAGCCAAGTGCCGTCCAGCAATTTTAGCTCGCTCAATAACCTCTTCAGCGTTATCAACTGCGTTGCCGCTTCGGATGTCTCTTCCGGGGCTTCCGCCGAGGTCTAAGAAAGGAATTTGTGGTTTTACTTTTAATCCGCCACTGGCGACTAGCACTGGAATATCAGCTAACCTTAGAGCCGACATGGTTATCAACGCTGGCGTCGGAATTCCATCAGGAGTCACAGGTACACCGGCAATCGATTTGCACTTACCCAGCAGTAGTAGTTCAGCATCCGCTGGTGGGGTATAATCGGTGAATTCTGGGTGTTTTCCAGCTGCGGAGATTCCCGAGATTTTACCGGTTTCCGTTGTAGCTATAGTACATATGAAAAGTGGGTTCTTACATTCGATTTCTTCGAGGAAAGCTTTTGCTTTTGACGGGTTGTGTACTATTTGTACGTCGAGTGTCTTGTCCATTTTTGTGCTTACCTTACCTTTGGTTTGACCTCGAAGCGTTTGATTTCTAAGTATCCGAAGCCACCATCTAGCTTGTGTTTTTGTGTTTCAAGAATCTCAATCTTTTTCTTGAATGTCGGTCCATCGGTTACAACTGTGTGATATTCGCCGCCCTCACCGCAGGCGTCGACGTTGCCAAGCTTGATGATATCGTCATAGAATTTTTTGTCTAGTTGTCTTCCAAGCCAATCCAAGCCCAAAAACTCCAGCTTAGTACGCACTACGGTTGCTTTGAAACCAGTTTTTAAATAGTCAAGGTAAATCTGTTTTGTGTCACCCATCCATAGAGGCTTTACTGGCTTTAAGCCAACTTCTTTGCAGACTCGGTTCAACCAGCCTTTCTCATGTCCTGCCACCTCATAAATATCTCCGGTTACTATGCCTTCAACGCCTTTAGCTTTCAACCGTCGTAGTGCCCCCTTGAAATCGTTCTCGTAAGTTTCATGGGTAGCCTTCTGTTTTACCAATGAAATCCCGATGGCGTCTGATTGTGCATCCAGTACGCCGGATGGTATCATGTGGAAGTTGGATTTTGTTTCACTCATCATCATCGTTAAAAGGTTGACTACTTCGTAGCCTTGTTGGGTTGCCTTGTAGTATGCAAAGCAACTGTCTTTTCCGCCGCTCCATGCAGCAACAACTTTCATTTTGATTTTACCTCCTAAATTACTTCACTCTCAACCGTTTTTATATGCAGGTTTTAAGTGAACGTAAAAAATATGGCTTTCCATTAAATTAAACCATGAAACAAGTAACCATAAAAAAGAGATTCTGCTGGTCAAACTTTTAGATAATTTGTTTTTCGGCAAAATTTTGAGCAAAACAGCGCTTTTTTTCCTGAAGTTTAGCAAATTATCACGCTTATGTTGGTTGGTTTATCCAACCTTTTCATATAAGTTTTATGGTAATCAAATCACGCAACGTTTAAAGCAAACTGCACCTTTAAAAATTGAGGTTGAAAATTATGAGCAATGAAACGCCTGCTTTACTTGAGTTTCTTGAGCAGAAAGACATTTCTCTAAAAAGCCTTATTCACTGTGCTCTTGAGATGTTTGTGCCTCATCCAGGAGTGGAAACGGAGGAAAAAGCCGTTGGAATGCTTAGAGAAGAATTCCTCTATGTCTTAGCAGATGTTAATGTTTCCATCCTTGAAATAGCTGCTTTCCGAGCGCAAGAAGACGCAGAGAAGGGACTTATTCCTGGATTGACGCAAGAAAGGTTTAGAGGTAGACCAGGACCAATTGCTGACGAAGTTTTAGGAATAGCAATTGCTAGCTACATTGGTGGAACCAGAGCAGTTTTCGAATACGTACGATTTGACCAAGCTAAGCCTGGGATTCTAAAGAAGCTCGGCTCGATCACAAACGACGCCATAGGCGCTTTAGTTGCAGGTGTATCATCAAATGTTTATACACGCGCAACTAAAATTGCAGAAGCAAAACCATAAAAAAGCATTTTTTTGATTTTTTATAATTTCATCAACTTTGCCGTAACACGCAATTCCTGTCAATCAGTAACCAACACTCAAAACAAATGAAGCCGTTGGAAAAATACCCCTTGCACAGAACTGAAACCAAACCCAAAAATCATATTTTACGTTTTCTTAAATAAAAGATTAAGCCTACACAAACAAAGGCTACTAGCGAACCAGAAAAAGCGGCATCAGTTGTAGTTGGAAAAGGCTCTGGCTTCGCTACTGTGAAAGTGTTGGTTTGTGAAGAGCCAAGATTTCCAAACGTGTCATTGGCGTAGATCGTAATGTTATGCAAGCCATTCGACATGTCAGTTAGGGTACCGTTGCCAGTTATGGTTACGTTTTGTTTGCCATCAAGACTATAACCAGTCCAATCAACGGCATTATCTACTGTGAAAACTAAGGGAACAATAGAGTCGTTGTATTTTTGGTTTAGTGGCGATAGAAGCGATATTTTTAGCAGAGTGGCATCTGAGGTTGGAGCCATTAACGGGTAGTTGTCAGTGGCGGTTCCTAAAACTGCAATTCCTGTTGAATTCAGGCCAGCAGCATTTTCAATAGAACATGTTAGGTTAGCCGTAATAACATAGGGTGTGTTGCCTATGCCTGTGTGGTTTATTTCTGTCGCGTTCGGGTATGTTATTAGGTAGTTGCTCCAATAGTTTCCGATTGTACCGTTGTCCCATTGTCCAGCAGGAGAAAAAGGAACTATACCCTCTACAGTGGGTCCTGGGAAAGGAATAATGAGTACCACTGTATTGTTTATGAAATTATTATAATACAAAATACTATTGCCCGTATTTGTAGCCAACATCAATATTACACCATTATTTAGTATGTCGTTTCCTGTTATTGCTGTTCCAATACTATTTGTGATGTCGAATGCTTCGATATTGTCCATTATTTGGTTTTGAGTTATGAGGTTGTTATCGCCTTTAAGTAGAGAAGCTCCTCCATCGATGAATAACGCCATTGTACAATTTGATGCGCTATTTTGGCGAACAACGTAGTCGTCACCGTATATTGTGATGGCTTCATAATCATTTGTAAATTCATTATTTTTTACAGTAGACCTTAGTCGTTATTACTTTTTTTAATCTTTTGCTGATTTTTTTTCTTTTCCTATTTTTCAGATAGTCAATTTACCCAATATCCGAAAGTTTACCAGTCCACACACGACATTCGTCA
>JBEKFM010000086.1:0-7537 GCA_050013315.1 Bathyarchaeia archaeon | reverse complement strand
CAGCGTTCTAGACTGGGTAAAAGCCTTCCTCAGCGGATGGCACTCGGGATAGCCCTGTCAAGCTTTCGCTTATTGCAAAGTTTTCGCGACTGCTGCGCCCCGTAGGGCCTGGGCCCTTGTCTAAGTGCCCATCTCCGGGCTCCCGCTCTCACGGCCCGCACCGGTAAAAGGCTTGGTGAGCCATTACCTCACCAACAACCTGATCGGTCGCGGCCCCATCCTTGGGCGGTGCTAAAGAGCATAACTTTAGCGTCTTTTAAGTAAAGACTCATTCCAGAGTTCTTCGCCTATCAAGAATTAGCCCCAGTTTCCCGGGGGTGTTCTTGTCCCAAGGGCAGGTTAGCCACGTGTTACTGAGCTGTGCGCCGCGCTTCCATATTGGCTAGGAAGCGCACGACTAGCATGTCTTAGTCCTATCCCGATAGCAGTGGGGTCCGGCAGGATCAACCGGAGTTGTGACACTCCACGTTGAATCTGCGGATCTTGTTGTTTTTTTGTGTGGTACGTTCTTACTTATTCGCAATTTTGTGCCTAACTGGATTTGGAGGGAAAAACATTCCACTCTATACGTCAAAGCCATTCGTGTCCCCGCAATTGGAGGCCAACTCCGTCATTCCTGCAAGGCAATCGCCGTTTCGGTAGGGGTTGAGCCGCCGCCATGTGAAAATTGCGGGGCTAGCAATTATAGCTGAATTCTATCTGAAGCGAATTCAACTGATATAAACATTCCGCTGGGAGAAATAAACGTTGCCTTAAATGTCTCGAACGTAACCTAATCATGGTTAAGCTCCCATACCGCAGTCTCTTTAGGCTTATTTTGGATCATATTACTGTTGATCTAAGATTTCAGAAGGGCATCAGGTCGAAAAAACGAAAAATGGCGAAGATGTCTCCCAAGTTGTATTTTGTGTTTGTGAATTGGTTGTTGTTTGTTTCCGTAAATTGCCAGTGTTGAGACATTAAACCATTAGTGGCAAAATATAACGGCTGTTTTTTTCTCGAGCCCTAGTTTTGCGTTTTTTAGGAGCACATTACTACTTTATTATTTTTGCTTCTGCTGTAGTGCCGCCAATCCGGGTTATCTTTATTTTCACGTGGTCTCCAGGTTTTGCGTTGGCAACATGTATTACTAAACCTTGAACTCTAGCTATGCCTTCTTCTTTTGGGCTCGATTCCAGAATATCGACTTCTAATTCTTCGCCCAACTCGACAGGGCAACGCTTAAAACCTTTGCCATGACCCCGTCTTCCCTCGTAACTGCCACCTTGCCTTCTTGAATAGCCCATAATGAATTACACTTCTCTTTTCCGTAAATTACTGCTTATTATGAACAATAAGGTTCTAATGTTTAAGCGTTTTTACAAAGTGCGCGTTCACTGTACAGCTTTTTGCTTAGTCCTGATTTCTTAAAAAATTTAGACACTAACTCGAAATGCCCAGTGCATGTACGCTCTAAAATCTCCTGAAAGCACTAAAGAAGGCTCGACATAACAGTGAAGGCTACATTTTTTGCAGTTTTTTATTTTTTTCCAGTCAAATTCAGAAACAGCATTTTTGATACTAGTTTCAAAAATAGAAACGCTACTTGCATAATCATTGTGAACGTAACAAGGCAAAACTACCTTTCCGTTTGGATCAATGTTAACCATCGCCCATGGTTTGCACCGCCAGTTTTTCTCTTTAGCCATCACTTTCAAGTACCCGATAGAATTGATAATGGGGTAGCCTTCTCGTTTCATTTCTATAAGTCTGTGGGCTATTTTCGATGTTTTATCAGTAGCAGGTGAAGAGGCATTGATATTGCAATACTCGTGAGCCACGGCTATGGATATTCTTGTACCCAACTCTTTTGCTAGCCTCACCAAGCTTTCTATCTCATCGATATTTTCAGCCATTATTGTCGTGTTAATCGTTACAGCAACTTTTTCTTCAGCCGCACTTATGCCTCGTACCGCTTTTCTAAAGGATCCAGCAACTCCTCTAATAGCATCATGAGTTTTCTCTAAGCCATCTAGCGAAACATAAACAACGCCATTAATGTAAGGCGATATCTCATCAATCTTGGATTCAAGAAGCGTTCCATTAGTGATAAGACTTGTATGCAAGGGCAAAGACCTAGAAAAAGCGAGAATCTCAACCAAATCTTTTCTCAGCAAAGGTTCCCCACCTTCAAACGCGATTCCGCAGGCTCCCGAATTATAAACCTGTGTCAGAATTGCTTTTTCCTGAGCAAGACTTGAATCCTGACTGGGTCTTTTCCAAAATGGACACATTTTACATCGGAGATTGCAGTTGTAGGTCAATTTATGTCCGCAAAACAGAGGAGCCTTAACGTCAAATAAGTTTGAGATAAAGCCACGATAGATTCTCATCCCTAGCCAAAAGTTCTCTACATAATGGCTAATATTTTTTTCTTCTACAAAATAGTTGGAAACCCGTCCCCATCCTCCAAGACCAATTGAACATCCGCAAATTCACATAGATAAAAACAAGTACTTTTCTTTTTTGTTTTGCGAGAGCGGGGAATTTTGCTCTTTTTATTTCTTTTTCTTGAGTTCTTTCTTTATTCCCTTCCCGAAGTCATTTACGGCTTTGGCGCTTTTTTTGATGCCTCTGCCGACTGCTTCTCCAGTTTTTTCAGCAGCATTTTCAATTTTTTTCTTCTCTCCAGGCATTCCCATCACCTCTATCTAGAGGTCGTCTATCTCACAATTAAGTGTGTGTGACTGTGAAGTTCCAGCAACTTCTGGATAATGCTTTAGCTTGGGAAATGTAAAAATATTTGTAAGAATTGATGCGAAATGCCTTTTACATTTATCCTAAACCCAAAAGCATGGGAAACAGAATGGGAAACAAAGCTCAATTTTTACAAAATTTGGAAACAGTTGCAAAAAGTATATCTCGCTAAAAGCGGGTAAATAACTCTTGTTGTCAATAGCGCCCTTTGAGAGTACATGCAACGGAAAGCGTACAGATTAGACGATGAAAGGGCGAAAAAATTAAGCAAGATTTTAGCATTCTGAGGTTTCGCGTCACAGACTGATAGAGAGAATCATAAAGCACTCAGTGACTCCATGTTATTACAGTAACTGCCAAAAATTCTCAGGACGTCGGCGAAAAGCTAGCCAAAAACGAAAGCCAATCCATAAACACACTCGCGTGCTCTATTGCTCAACAAAAGAAAAAACGGTAACGATTTTATTTCAAGAGGCTATACGTCAGGACTAAGCTGCATACTCGTTCTGACTATAATTTTTTGCGAGGGGTAACTTTTGTATTAGTTAGATAATTTGCAAGGGTAATTTTTCTTATATCTTTTACTCCTCATACATTGACTGATTGTAGCTCGTTCTTCAGTTACCTAATGTTACATAATGTTACACAAATGACCTAATTAGAATACAGGTGGGGATTAAATCTTAATCTTTTTCTCTCTTTTTGTATTCTCTAAATAGTTTTTCAAACAATAGAAACAAGAAATTAGACCAACCCTCCATAGACTCAGGTTGCCAAGTTCTGACTAAGTAAAAAAAATGAAAGGAAATGTTAGGTTTAGGTCACTGCAGTGGTTTGATCAATAATCTTGGCCGTTGGAGCATTCGTCTTCACTGATGTTATGCCATTTTCGGCTGACTGTTTTGATAGGTAGGATTGGCTTACAGCAATTATCTCCCCGTTAGCAGCTTTCAGATGGAAACGGAACCTATCAGGAGCATTGAATTGAATTTCAAAAACCGTGTCTTGGACAATTCCAGCTGGGTGCGTGGACTCTGGAATAGTCCCTCCTGCTGTGAAATCAGTAGTCTTAGCTATTGGAGCATTCTTTTTTATTGAAGCATGCCTTTTAGAGCGGACTCTTTTGTTCCGTAGGATTGGCTTACAGCAATTATCTGCCCGTTAGCAGCTTTCAGATGGAAGCGGAGCCTACCAACAGCATCATAGAAAACCTCAAAAACTCCCGTCACTTTCGCTATTACAGGCGTCTGTTCCGTTATCACTTCAGTGGGCGGCAATGGTTCAGGGGCCGCCCCAACCACTGGCATCGGTTCTGGAACTTTCTCAGCTACGTGACCCATCTTTTTATGATCACTCATGGCTTCCATGGTCATGAAGCCCATTCCGCACACAGGACACGTAAGTTCCATATTTGGCATAAGCACTCTGTCCAAAACGTGTATCATGCCGTTATCTGTTACAATGTCTGTGCTTGTAATGTGTGCGTCATCATTGATTATCGGGTTCATGTGAAGAGACCACCAATGGTGGACGTCAATCTTAACTTCTTGACCTTGAAGAGTTTTAGCGGTCTTCATTTGACCTATTTCGTCAACAGTAAATTTTCCCGGAAGAACATGGTACATCAGAATTGCCTTGAGCTTTGGAACATTTTTCAATAGTCCATCCACTGTGCCTGGCGGAAGCAATGCAAAAGCACCATCATCTGGCGCAAAAATCGTAAACGGCCCTTTACCTTTCAATGTTTCAACTAATCCTGCCGCTTGTACTGCTGCGACAAATGTTTTGAAACCCCCAGCTTCAACAGCAATATCAACTATATCTGCCATTCATTTTCACCTCCCTTCCAACAGTTTTCGAGTTCACTTATGGTTAGCTACTTTTACAATAACATAGAGTGTTAGTTGCTATTACGTCGATGTCTATGGTAACTTCCACCTACAACTTGGCGTGAGGCACCCAGACAAACATTGGGACCTATCGATGACTCGCTAACCGCCTCAATAATTAGGCACTAAATTGGTTAACGTTCGTTGTCATCGTCAGCCTTCAAATATGTTCGAAGTTTTTGACAGCCAACAAGCGCTGTAGCAGCTAATAGAAAAAGCGATCAATCTGAAGGCCCATCATTATGGACGACAGACAAAGACCACGTTGGAGACTTAGATGGATATTTCGAGAATGTTTGGAAAGAATCTGAAGAGACTAAATCAAAACAAGATTCGTAACAAGTAGCGCCAGACCTTAGTGTCTACAGTCTGGCAGAGTGACTGAGACACAGACAAACATAGACAGACTGACATTAGGCACAGGGCGTGCGTGGGAGAACGTGCGTAAGTGAGAGCAGTAGGGGAGTACGAGAGAGAAAAAGAGTAAATTTTAATCTATAGTTTTAAATTAAACCTTTGCTTATTTATTGCTCGTTGTTTCACCCATGGGTGATTGGCGCATTGTCTTTTAGGCATATTTTTCACGCCTACGGAATGGACAATGGAAGCGGCAAAAAAACCATCGCTAAGATGAAGCCTGAAAGCATGAAAAACGAAGACTGCATTTATAAAGTATTGTTTGTGTGTACGGGTAATGCATATCGTAGTCCAATATGTGAAGCACTTCTCAAAAAACTTACCAGATTTGGAAGTGGATTCTGCAGGGACAAAAATTGTAAGTAAAATCACAAAAGAAGCAAGAGAATACTTGATGTCAGAAGATGCTGTGCAGTATCTTAAGAAGACACCTGAAGTATTGACAGTAAACAATTGGAGCAGTATAATATTATTATTGCTATGGAAAAGAGACACAGAGACTCAGTCTTAAAGAAATGTTCTGAATGCAAAAACAAAATAGTTGTTTGGGATATCCCAGATAAGATTTTCTTTTTGCCTGGACGGACTGAGAAGATTAACAATCAGATGAAAAACAATGTCATCGAATACGCAGAATCATTAACATAAGACTCAACCACCCTTCCTTTGTTTTGTTTGGCAAATCAGACTCTTCTAAGAGCTAACAAACATTAATGTGTTCACGTGCAACCTAACCTTTTTTCTATGCGCTCATAATCGCGTAATGGCGTCAATAAAACTGCAGACAAGGGTTTCTTTGGCGTCTTAATGAATCGACCGGTTTTGCGGTCCCCGTATCAAGAAGATGACGCATAAGGCGGAGCTTGCGCGTTTGTTACACGATGAGTGGCTCTTTCTTGCTGTCTACTGAAAAACCTCTCGTAGAAAAGATCAACAAACCCAACGCGACGAAAACAAAAACGACTACCCCAACAGCAATGAATGGCATAATGCTTAGCGTGGCGAAAACAGCTTCAAGATTCAAAATCCCACCAAGAACTATCGCAAAGATCATAATTCCAACGGACAGGATAAACGAAAACTTGTAGGGCCTATCTGACTTGGTCTTAACCAGTTTCTTTCTGTCAAGCTCGCCAACAAGAAAATTCAAGAAAACTCCCACTGAACCAATTAGCAATGGAATTGTAAGCGAAAGGGTTTCATTGCGCGTGCTGAAATCGATGAACTTGTGCACGCCAAGAACAGAAAAGAGAAGCATAAGTAGAACGATAGCTATGGATCCAAAAAAGATACATCTATCAAGAAACTTTCCAGAGAGAGCGGGACCATAGGTTCTTCTATTTGGCACGGGTGTTTCGCCGGGTTTAATATCTTTTGTAGTTCTTCGTGTCAGTCCGGGCAGATCGTTCGAAAGAAAATAGATCTTATGTTTTGGATCAAGCGGCAATTTGTTGCCATCCGAATCATACACCGCTTTGGTTACAATTCTTGAAAATGGGTATAGCCATTCGACCCCTCTATCCCTTGTCGTAGTGAATGAGTCTAGGAATGAGTGAAGGAAAGCTCCGAAGCCAAAAAAAGGATTTATCAAATACACTACCCCGATAAATAAAAAATTATGGAATAATGCACGATGTATTTGTCGACGACGAAAAGACTCCTTGCTAAAAAAACCATATTCCCTATCTAGATCATTAATTGCCGAACCCACACCAACCATTAGCGCTATCTCTGGTCTGCCGAAGAATAAGGCTCCAACAAGTATACCAAACATTATGTGGGTAGAAAGATTCATCAAAACACCCGTTGTCTTGTCACTGGACAATTAGAATACGAACAATTTTAAGAATATAAAGGTAATCAGACCAAGAATCTTCATTTTTCCTGTATTTTCAGCCAGAATCCTGCAATGGCTCAATCAAGTTTGGCATTGTATTTATTCAATCACCTAATTTCCAACAATACCAATAAAAACCATGATAACTCCAACTACTGCCCTTATTACTCTAATTAGTTGTTCAGGAAAAGTCTGCTTGCGATATTTAACTATGCTTAAAACACCGTCTACGACAAGCCAAAAACCTAAACCAACCAGAACCACCGAAAGAACATTCAAATAATCCCACCTACTTTCCCAGCCAATTTGTCCTTTTGCAAGGCATATATCCTCTCTTAGAATATATTAGTAACGGACAGGCGTGCATAATTGTCCAAGTTGCGGTTTGGTATTTAACCGCAACTTGAACGCTACAAACAACATTCTGAAGAGAAGTATTGTAGGTCATGCGGAATTTAGACCAGTGAAGTCGCTCCGAAAAGAGCAACTATCAAGCAGGAAGCCCAATCCATTCATAGGCAGAGAGATATCACAGGTGATTATTGGCAAAAGAAAAAAGCGGACAATTAAGCTGATCTGCTTAACCGTCCATCAGAAACTCGAACTCGGTTCTTTGAAGATGCTTTTTTGGCTTATCCTCTCGAAAAGTTGAGTTGTT
>JBEKFM010000085.1:0-7032 GCA_050013315.1 Bathyarchaeia archaeon | reverse complement strand
ATTAGCCCTGAAGGCAAGATTACCGATGTTAACGAAGCAACTGAACTTGTAACCGGCTTTTCACGTGTCCAATTAATTGGAAGCGACTTCTCAAACTACTTCACCGAACCAGAGAAAGCAAGAGCCGGCTATAGACAGGTCTTTACGGAAGGTTTCGTAAGAGATTACCCCTTAGCCATAAGGAACAGATCCGGAAAAGTAACCGACGTTCTCTATAATGCCACTGTTTATAGGAATGAAGCTGGGGAAATTCAAGGTGTTTTCGCCGCCGCACGCGACGTAACTGAGCGCAAACAAGGAGAAGGCAAATTGCGTGCAGCCTCACTTTACTCAAGAAGCTTAATCGAAGCCAGTCTTGACCCCCTCGTAACCATCAACGCAGAAGGAAAAATCACAGACGTAAACCAGGCTACCGAATCTGTTACTGGCTTCTCTCGAGCCCAGTTAATAGACAGCGATTTCTCCAATTACTTCACCAAGCCAGACGAAGCGAGGGCGGGTTACCAAAAAGTCTTCACCGAAGGTTTAGTCAGAGATTATCCACTTGCAATCCGGCATAAATCCGGAAAAGTAACCGACGTTCTCTATAATGCCACTGTTTATAGGAATGAGGCTGGTGAGATTCAAGGTGTTTTTGCCGCTGCCCGCGACGTAACCGAACGTAAGCAGGCTGAAGAGAAACTGCGTGCCGCTTCATTGTATTCTCGTAGTCTGATTGAAGCAAGCTTAGACCCCCTAGTAACTATCAGTGCTAACGGAAAAATTACAGATGTCAACAAGTCAACTGAAGAGGTCACTGGATTTTCCCGTGATCAATTGATTGGAAGTGATTTTTCAGACTACTTTACTGAGCCAGAAAAGGCAAGGGCGGGTTACAAGCACGTTTTTACAGAAGGCTTCGTTAGAGATTACCCTCTAGCTATTAGACACAAAAACGGAAGAATCACGGACGTTTTATATAACGCGACCGTCTATCAAAATGAAACAGGAAAAATTGAGGGGATTTTTGCAGCAGCCAGAGACATTACCGAGCGCAAACAGTCGGAAATGCGAATCAGGGAACAAGCAGAACTTCTAGACCAAGCTCACGACGCTATTACTGTGCGAGACTTAGATAATCACATACTTTACTGGAACAAAGGTGCTCAACGTCTCTATGGCTGGACAGCTGAAGAAGCATTAGGCAAGAAAGCTAACGAGATGTTCTATAAAGAAGAAACGCCCGCTTCTTTAGAAGCACGAACAACGGTCATGGAAAAAGGCGAATGGAGCGGTGAGCTGCGGCAAATCACAAAAAAAGACGTAGAAATTACTTTGGATAGCCACTGGACGTTAATGCGTGACAGTGAAGGAAAACCCAAATCAATCTTTGCTATCCAAACTGACGTTAGCGAAAAGAAAAGACTTGAAGGGCAAATCCTTCGAGCACAGAGGATGGAAAGTATCGGCACGTTGGCTGCTGGCATTGCACACGATTTAAATAACGTTCTTACTCCCATCATGATGTCTCTGCAACTTCTACGTGCCGAAGCGGCAAACGAGGAAAGCAATAGGACCCTTGATGTGCTGGAGAAAAGTGCAAAACGCGGAGCGGAACTCGTCAAGCAGGTCCTAATGTTTGCTAGGGGAGTGGAAGGCGAAAGGCAACTTATCACGGTAAAACCGCTAATTACGGAAATCGAGAGAATCATCAAGGAAACCTTCCCAAAAAATATTGACGTGGAAGTCAAAACCAGCCCTGACCTAGCGGTCATTTCAGGGGATTCAACTCAGCTTCACCAAGTCATAATGAACCTATGCGTAAATGGACGTGACGCCATGCCCAATGGAGGCAGACTAACCATTACTGCCGATAATGCAATGGTTGACGAGGCCTACGCTAGAATACATATGGACGCAAAAATAGGTAGATATGTGGTAATAGCTGTCGCAGACAACGGTATCGGCATACCTGCTGACTTTAGAGACAAACTTTTCACACCATTCTTTACAACAAAAGAACGAGGGAAAGGCACAGGACTTGGCTTATCGACGGCTTCCGCAATCGTAAGAAGCCACGGCGGATTCATAAACTGGTACAGCGAAATTAGAAAAGGCTCAACATTCAAAGTCTATATTCCCGCATTCATAAGTAGAACTGAAAAACCCGAAGAAACTACACGTTTAAAATTTGCGCAAGGCCAAGGTGAATTAATTCTCATAGTAGACGACGAAGCCTCAATTTGCGAAATCACCCGGACCGTTCTTGAATCAAACGGCTATAAAGTAATTGTCGCAAACGATGGCGCTGAAGCAGTCGCTCTTTACTCCCAGAACCAAAGCGAGATAAAAGTCGTACTTATGGACATGGCAATGCCAGTAATGGATGGTTACGCAGGTATTCGTGCCCTGAAAAGAATCAACCCCAAAGTGAAGATAATCGCAGCTAGTGGCTTAACGGAAAACGGTAAACTTGCAAGCATACATGGATATGTCAACACGTTTATCGCGAAACCTTACACTTCAGAGAGACTTCTAAAAACCATAGAAGATGTCCTGAGCGCATAATAGACATGCAAACACAAATCATTTACGGAGGAGACGATCAAGATGGCAAGAATACTAATTATCGACGATAATGACGCTATTCTCCATGTCTTGAAAAGAGTTCTCGAAAAGCATGGGTACAAAGTGGACGATGCAGGAACAGGTAGAGAAGCGCTGGAAAAAATAACAACATCATTCTACGACTTGGCAATAGTAGACCTAAACTTACCAGACATAAACGGCCAAACCTTATGCAAAATGATAAGTGCCCGGAGCCCAAAAACCAAAAAAATTATCCTAACAGGATTGCCGCCAATAGAACCCCCAGAAGACACGCAACACACGGAGCAAATTGACTACTTGCTTAAACCCCTCAGCGGAGAAGAGCTCATCCAAGCAGTCAAAAAGAAGCTGAAGAACAATGAGAACTAGAACCAAGGTTCTTAACAATAAGACAAAACTCGTTACCTTGGAGCTTCAACCGCAAAACTTGTAAGCGCCCAATGCCAGCCTCTTTTCTCTGCGATATGTTCTCCGAGCTCTTTTTTCAAGATTCTTGTTCATTCTCAGGATTCTTTTTCTTAAAACGTTCAAACCGGTAACTGTAACGCATGAACTTGTTATAATTAACGTGAATGTTTTGTTGTTGACAGCGAACACCTACTTTAATAGCTCGGTGACAGAATAGTTTTCCGAAGATATTATGACAAATTCAATACCAGATAATGAAGAAAACGTAAAACTATGCATATGCCCAGCCTGTCCGACCTACAAAAACTCAAGTCTAACCGGAACACTTTTCTGTGTCAGAGGAAAAGCGAAAGAGCCAGTCAAAAGTGCTTCTTGCCCTTGTCCTGCCTGTCCAGTTTTCAGCAAATATGGATTAAGGTTGCAATATTATTGCATTACTGGAAAAGCCACCGAGGTTTGATCGAAGAACACAAATCTAAAATATTATAATTATTACGCTAAGACTAACAATTGGTAGGTCGCAGACAATCAAACATATGCTTTCACTTTCATTCTTTCTATTTTAGATTATTATTCCTTAAAGTTCAGAAGGGCAAGATTACAAGCCAAAAAATGCGAGTTGCCCGATAGATTAATTTTCAGAGTTCAGTTACATATTTTCAATTCGTCAGGAAGAAATCCGCTGTTAAGATTTTGTTAATTCGGCGATGCGATTTTGAACCGTTTCGGATAGCTTTTTCCTCAAGTTTTCATCGTCGTGGGTCCATACATTAATCTGGTCAATTCTCTTGGCTAGTTCTTCATCGCCAATAACATTTCTGAACCATCTTTGAAAATCTTGACGCTGAAAATGAAACGTGACAGACTGAATGGGTATTATTTGAAGTTTTTCAGCGAACTCAACGGTGCTACCTGCAGTTATTCCAGTGTTTTTTCCGAGTTCCGTGAAAAATTGAAAATCGTTTTCGAAGGGAACGGTTTTGAGTAGGTTTAGCGGTTGGGATAGATTATTAAACTTCTTTCCCAGCTCTATCGCCCATTCTTTCACCATAGCCGTGTTTGGATCGTCCATAACGAGTCTATTTTGGCTAATCATGCAGCCTCCAAAGGCAGCAACGTCGATAGGTTTGAGAGACTTATTTTTGGCCAGTAATTTTTTTTGGTTTGCTTCAGTACTTTCCGCTTTCGGGTTTTCCCCACCCTCGCAAAGGAAGTAGAGCGCAACATTCCTGCCTTCAAAGTCCTTCTCCAAAAAATCCACAGCTTCATTGTAAACGCTATTTCCACCACCGCCACCCCCAACAATAATGTTTTGGAATGGTGTAATGTCCGGTGAACCCTTTCTAAGATCTGCGACAGTTACATCCATGTCGTAGGTTGTTTTGAGCACATCAGCTACTATGTGTGCTACCTCATCATTTAATCCCCTTATTGTCGAAAAAACTATTAGAGTTTTCTCTGTCATTGTTTTTCACTTTCTTTATTTCATATTTAGCACGCGAGCTTTATTTTAAGATATGTGACTGGAAATAAACAGCCACACTTATACAGGTCAGTGTGTTTCTAAATTAGCTTTTTTATCGTTAGCTTTTGCTCATCTTGCGAATAAGGTTGTGAAACGGGCTTTTTCCTCTTTGTTCAACCGAAATGCGCGCCGCTTTCTCCCTAAATTAGGTATTGAAGGACGTTGGTGACACTGCTTTTTCATGTTTGCCAATGTTTTGAGCTGCCTCTCTAATGAGAATTAAACAAAGAATGCTGCACAAAGCTAGTTAAAATGGTTAGGTTCTGCGCGTTAAATTTAGACGTATGTTTAGATCTAACCCCCTGCACCATATATAAATAAACAGTATGGGGATCCCAACAAGTGACGGTTTTGGCTAAAGTTTGCGTTTTCTGAAGATCTTGCTGTCTTGAAACTCGGTGACGTATTCAAAGCCTACCTCTATTAAGCTGCAGATTTCTTTTTCGGTTTTAGCGACCTTTGAAATGTAGTTTGTTTCGCCTTGGAATAGTGCCTCTTCAAGCTGGACGCACAGCAGGGCGTTTTTGATGTTTTTGTGGCCTAAGCACATCATTACATATTTCATGTCTTTGATTTCGTGATAGAGCATCGTGCCTTTCCGGTATCGGAAGGTGTGGAAGTAAATTTTTAGCAGCCTTAGGTTGCCTAATTTGTGGGCTACGCGTTTTCTTTGTTGACTGAGGGCGGTTGCGAAGTGGTCTACGGGCATGTGCTAGAAAGAAAATATTCTGTCACCGTAGGTTTTAGGAAGACGTTGAAGCATTTCTAAGAGTTTGTTGCTATGTGTGACTCTTGGGTCGCAGGCGAACGCGTAGCAACAGTCAGAAAGGTCAAATAACTTCCAAAAACGATCCGAAAATCCGCTCAGGCAGAAATGTTATTCCGCCCAAAGGCTAGGTCCATTCGCGTGGTCGCGTCCAAAAATTTCCTAGAAAATTTCGGGGCAAAACCGATTCAATGCACATTGTGAGGGCAAAGGCCTTCCGAAAACTGGCTGGTATAGAGTAGATAAGTTTGAATTTATTTTATTGATTTTTGTATGTTTGATGATAAGGTAAAACTCGAAAGACCTTATTCCCTCTATGGGGGTAAATTTTTGGAAGGCCTTGGTGGGTATATTGTGGCTTCATTTGCTGCGTACATTGATCTCGGGCTTTGGGTAAAACGAACATTGTTGATTGCTTAAATACTGCTTTGGTTTTGAGTACTATTGAAGCAGGTTTTTGAGTGTGATAAACATGGGTAAGCCATCTGAGAGGAGTTTTGGAGAAAGAGCAAGGAAGTGGATTATACGCTTCATTAAATTCAATATTGTAGGCTTCGTCGTTTTCCTCATTGGAACCGCCATCTTTGCGCTTGCCTTCCCCACTTTTGGAGCTTGGACATGGCTAATCTCCAGCGGCACTGGAGGCATACTGCAGTTTTCCTTAATCAGCTATCTAAACACAACCAAGAGAGGAAAAATATTTGACGTGTGCGAACAGAGAAACAGAGACAACGCCTAAGACACTTAGAAATGGCTGTTGCGGGAAAACGGATTTCCGCTTTAATTTACACACGTGAGAAAGGTTTATCGCGAAATGGCCGGGATAGAGAAAGATAACTCACAATTTATTTTATGTTTTTTTATGTTCTGAAAACTAGATAAATCCCGGAAAGCCCTTTCTCTATGCCCCCGAAATTTGGAAGGCCTTGCGCATGCCCGAATCAGCGTACATTGCGAGGGCTATGTTCATCATTGTGGGTGTTAAGCACCATACACATACGCTTAATAAAATCGCAGAGGCACTAGTCTATAGTGAAATTTTATGAGCGGAGAAGAAGTTAAAGGTAAACTTAAAAAGGATGAAGGCAAAATCCGCGTAGGCGCGGGTAAAATTACTGGCAACACAGGTCAAATAATTAAAGGCGAAGCTGAAAAAGTAAAAGGGAAAATCCAAGAAGACTTAGGCAAAGCCAAAAGAAAGCTCTAACAAAACACCAGCTGTTCAAAGCCTCTATAATAAGCCGAAATAAGTTTTCAAGAAAACGAAAATACTTCAGCAAGAATTTAGCGGATAGCTTGCTTCTTTTTTTTCTCGTTTTTTACATGAGTGCTTAATCCAATACGCACACGCAATCGGGCTGCACTCTTATTGGACCGTACCGCCAGTCACACCCAAGCTTAGGCTAACTCATTTGATGCCAGACCCCAACTAAAAATAGACATCAATAATTTCGGGACAAACCAGCGGCTATCAGCAATCATTCTTGGTTTAATTACTCTTCAAGAAGTTAGTCCTGAATCGCATCTGAGTAGCTTTTAAAAGATAGAATAATGCCATATAATACAAATAGAGTGAAAGATTTGCCGAGCGTTGTAAAAGTTAACATGGGGGATTTGGACAGCGAGAAAGAGAACCTCGCGAATTTCTTGCGCAGCCAATTCAAATTAAGTTCATCAATAACTGGTGAAGGCTTGGAACTAAAAATGGAAGATGTTTCGACTCACGCATTGGCGAGAATGGTAA
>JBEKFM010000084.1:0-7298 GCA_050013315.1 Bathyarchaeia archaeon | reverse complement strand
TTGCTCGGTTTTCCTTTGTCCCAGTAGTAAAGGAAAAGTTCTCTTGCCCAGTTTACGAACTTTGGGTCTGTGCCGTAGAAAGCAGCGTAGTCCATTCTTCCTTCGGTTGAAGGCAAGCATATACAAGCTTCTTTCTCTGTGGTAACTATTGTTATTGGGATATCGGTGAAAGTTCTAAGTTCAATATGAGACGCTTCACCAGGAACATGATTGAAGTTGGGAAGCCTGCTTTCGCAACCCATGAACCTGAATTTGACTCCTTTAGAGATGGGTCTCGCCATCGCTGGACCTAACGACTCTAGGAGTTTTTGGCCCATCGCCCACGCATACTTCTCTGCTTCGCTAAACATTTGACCTGCTCTGTTTATGTTCTCAATTGTATCCATGTCCAATGTGCTCATCGAAAGCTCGCCTATCCTGTTAACAAACTGGTATGGAAGTCGCCAAATGTCATGATTTAAGAAGTACTCTTTATGCCTAAAGGTGAATTCGAGTGATTGAAGAAGCTGCAGAGTCAATTTGCCGTAGTTTGTAATTGTGTATGTTCCATCAGGAAGTCTCTGAACTATAAGTGCCTCAGTTAGGTGTTGTAGTTGTCTAAAAGCTTCGGTGGCTGTTAGATCCAATTTTGCGCCTAACTCGTTGTTTTTGAGATTTTGTTCTTTTAGTTCGTGTATTATGTCGATTCTGCTTTCACTTGCAAGATCAAAAAACAGTTTTTCTATTCCTTTGTTTTTTTCTATGCGCCTCACCTCATGTTGACACGTACACATTCTTGTATTCTAGTACACATGCTCGTCAAATAAAACTAATGGGTATTTAGCGACTTATGTTGCATTTTGAAGGAAACAAAAATGGCGAAAGAGAACAAACCAATGCAAAAAGAGCTTGATAATTCAACGCCAAGAGAGGTGAACTAACAATGGAGAATATGTTGGTAATAGTTTTTGAAAACGAACTAAAAGCATATGATGGATCTAGAGCGCTAGCCGACCTTGAATCCGAAGGCAGTATTTCCATTCACGCCCAAGCTGTAATAAGGAAAAATGATGACGGAACTGTTACGATAAAACAGAAAGGAGACGATTTTCCAATTCGTACGCTTAGTGGAACCGCGGTTGGTGCTCTGATTGGACTTCTGGGTGGACCAATTGGATTGGCTCTTGGCGCTGTAGCCGGAGCTGTCGCTGGAAGTATCGGGGACAAGAAGCGAGCTGGCGTAAACACTGAGTTCCTCAATGAAGTATCTGCTAAACTTACACCTGGCAAATGGGCAGTAGTTTCAGATGTCAGTGAAGACTGGATTACTACCCCATTGGATACCCGGATGGAAGCACTAGGCGGCACTGTTTTTCGCGCTGCCAGAGAAAACGTTGAACACGACCAGTTTGCAAAAGATGTTTCATTAATCAAAGCAGACATTGCTCAGTTGAAGGCAGAGCAAGCCAAATCACGCGCAAACCAAAAAGCAAAACTCCAATTAGAAATTGATAACTTGGACGAAAAATTACGTACCACATTGGAGGCTGCAAAGTTAAGCTCGATGGAACAAAAAAAGGAAACCAAAGCAAAAATAGAGGCCCTAGAAAAGAAAGCCGCAAACGCGAAGGGCGAAGCAAAAACAAAAATTAAAACTCAAATCTACGAAATAAAAGAGAAATACAAAAGAGACGAAGAAGCCTTTGAAAGATGGTCTAAAAAGAACGAGAAAGACATTGAAGAGTGGATGACTGGGGAAGCCAACGCATGATACCATTAGATCGGCAAAGTTAGTTTGGCGGCTTAGCAATATTAAAAGGCAATAGAATTAGGATGTATCAGATTTAGGCATAAGCAGAATGTTTTATTCACCTTAATCACCGCTCATCTTTGTCTCTTTCGTCGACCTTTTTCTCTATGATTTTCTGATTTGATCTAAGCTCTTTGCATAATTACCATAATGCGAAAAGAAAACAGGGCAAGTTACAGCAGAGTTCCGTTCACCCATGCTTTCTCTTGTCGCAACTTTACCAGTATGCTTGTGAGCCGCTCAACATCTTCGGGTTTGTTTGCTTCTCTGCTTTGATTTATTCTTTTTTCGAATTCTGCATCACTAAGATAACCAAAAAGATAGTCTTCAGGGCTCATTTGCCTTAATTCGTTTGCACGATTTTTTTTCTTTCTTTTTTCCGCTTGTTCGGCCTCTTTTTCCTTATTTGTCACTAGCCATTTATTGAGCCATTCGCAGTCCTCTTCTCCTAATAATTCTCTGAGAGCTACGGAAAACTCTTTGCGGAACTCTTTTTCAGAATTTGCTATCCTCATTTCTTTCTCTTTTTTCATTTTTTCCTCAAGATTTTCGTACTCGTTTCTGATTTGGCTCTTTCTTTTTTCAAACTTTTCCTTTATTTCTTTAAGAATTGATTGTTTTGACATAATAATCACCCGCTTAGCGCTTCACTCTACATCCTTTTCCTTGGCAAAATTAAGCTTAAAAGGCTTTTTTTTATTTTCTATAATTCTTCTAGAAATAGGAATGGCAAGCGTGGGATTTCCATGCGTTGTTACCGATGTTTACGTGTGCACATTGTTGTATCTTAGTATACATGCTCGTCAAATAAAACTAATGGGATTGGCGAGCTAATTATGTTCCGAAGGAAATAAATATGTCGAATGAAAACAAACCAGTAGAAAAAGAACGCTCTTTCTCGGTTGAACTAAAATCAAAAGCCAACCTTAAGAACATAACCTTAAACAACGATATCCAGGAAAATGCCGTCATCGAAGGTACAATAGGCAAACTGGAACACGCCGGATTCGTCGAGGACATGGTTTTAGAAGTCATGGGCAGAAAGGGTGTTTTGAGGATTGACATCAGTGAAACCGAAATCAAAAGAAAAGGAGCGAATGCTCAAGATAATGTCGTACAAAAGGAGGTGAATTAAACATGGAAAGAATGTTGGTAGTAGTTTTTGAAAACGAATTAAAAGCATATGATGGATCCAGAACGCTCGCTGATCTTGAATCCGAAGGCAGTATTTCAATTCATGCCCAAGCTGTAATAAAGAAAAATGATGACGGCACGGTTACAGTGAAGCAGGAGGGTGATGATTTCCCAATTAAAACTGTTGGTGGAACGGCAATCGGTGCTCTCGTTGGACTTCTAGGTGGACCAATCGGCGTCGCTATTGGCGCTGTAGGCGGAACTTTTGTGGGAAGCATTTGGGATATGAGTCGAGCTGGCGTCAACGCAGATTTCCTTGACGATGTGTCTGCTAAACTTACACCTGGCAAATGGGCAGTAGTTTCAGATGTTAGCGAAGAATGGGTCACCCCTGTGGATACCCGAATGGGAGCATTAGGTGGCACTGTTTTTCGCACCGCTCGAGAAGATGTTGAAGACGAACAGGATGCTAAAGATGTGGCAGCTATCAAAGCGGATATTGCTCAGTTGAAGGCAGAGCAAGCTAAATCCCGAACAGAGCACAAAGCCAAGCTCCAAACAAAAATTGACAACTTGAACAAGAAGCTACATACAAAGTTAGAGCAAGCAAAACAAAGGAGCGAGAATCGAGAAAAAGAAGCCAAAGCTAAAGTGGATGCCTTGGAAAAGAAGGCGGCAAAAGCGAAGGGCGAGGCAAAAGCGAACATTGAAGCGAGAATTGCTGAAATCAAAAAGAAATCAAAAGAATCCAAAGAAAAAACCAAACAACTACTGGAGGCTGGACCTTTTTGAATCTATTAAAACAACCGGGTTGGCTCCGCGCCTTAGAAATGGCAACTGGCTTATTGTCGATAGTGTTAGGCGTTCTAGTGCTTATCTTTCCAAGTTGGGGCATTTCAACACTTGTCATTCTATTGTCGTTCGGCATTTTCTTTTCTGCGATCAGGTCTATCTCCCTGGCAGGCTTTAGCGGCCTCTCTGAAGGTTTGAGGGCAATCAGCGTCATAGCAGGAATTATATCTTTGATATTTGCAGTACTGGTCTTAGTCTTTCCAGGTTTAGCTATTCTGACTCTGCTGATCATAGTGTCGATAGGTCTTCTGGTCTATGGAGTTGGCAGGATATTCGTAGCCTACACGCTCAAGACGATGGCTAGTTGGATCAAAGGTATGATGGTTGCCGTAGGCATTGTCGACGTCATCCTATCGTTCGTCGTGTTCGTTCTCCCAGGTCTCGCTGTGCTAACGTTGGCTGTAATCCTCGCGTTGGCGTTGCTCATAAGCGGAGCCGAGATGTTCGTCTCCGGAGTGGTTGGTCGCACATGGCTTGGAGATCTAGTAGAAGCTGCGAAAGATGAATTGGACGTGAAATAGGAGCTATAAACGATGTCAGGAAAAACTAAATTCCCAAGAAAACAAGTCTCTTGGGTTCCCCTTTTCTTTGTAGTTAAATCTGATACGGTTCTGACTTTGGAGTGATTCTTATGTGGAC
Organism: Bathyarchaeia archaeon; assembly: GCA_050013315.1. Lineage (GTDB taxonomy): Archaea > Thermoproteota > Bathyarchaeia > Bathyarchaeales > Bathycorpusculaceae > Bathycorpusculum. The sequence continues at coordinate 2,884 of JBEKFM010000084.1, read as the reverse complement.
ACGAGTTTCAAGCCAAACTAAAATAATCAATACCTATATTCAGAAAGTGTATCTCTGGATGTTTCTGGGTTTAATGATTACCACCGTTACTGCATACTTTGTCTCGCAAGATCCAGACTTATACAATGTAATATTGGGCAATGACATTGTCTTTTATGGATTATTAATTGCGTAGTTTGTAGCTGCCATTAGCATAGTTGCTTTCATAAGGAGAATACCGGATAATCTTGCAGAAATAACATTTGCATTATACTGCTTTCTCACTGGACTGACTCTTTCAGTAATCTTCTTAGCTTTTTCAATAACGTCCATCGCCTACGTAATTCTAGTTACGGCAGCAATGTTCGGCTTCATGAGCCTTTACGGCTACATAACAAAGACAGACCTCACTTCACTAGGAAACATCGCGACAATGGCATTATTCGGCATCATTCTTGCTTTAATCGTTAACTTATTTATTGGAAATTCGGTTCTTGACACGATTCTTAGCATTTTGGGCGTTATCGTTTTTTCAGGTCTCACAGCTTATGACACACAAAACATCAAGAATACTATGTATGATGATGGTGACTTAATAAAGAAGGAAATACTGGGTGCTCTCAATCTCTACTTGGATTTCATAAACCTCTTCTTGGACCTAATCAAATTATTAGGAAAAAGGAGAGACAACTAATTTTTTTTCTCGCGGGACTCAAATGAAAGAAAAAAACTTTGAAGAGCAAAATCGGTCTTCTAAACACAAGATCTTAGACAAAGAGGAGAAGAGTTCAGCATTCGATTTTGTTAAGCAGGAGTCTTTACATATTTTGCATGTTGACGATGATGCTTCTTTTTTGAAAACTTCCAAGAAGATTTTAGAGTCAGATAACAATTTTAGCGTTGACACTGCAACGTCGGTTGATGAAGCCCTCTGCAAACTGAAAAAGCAACATTACGATGCCATCGTTTCTGATTATCAAATGCCTCAAAAGAACGGCTTAGATTTTCTTAAGGAACTCAGGGAACACAAAAACTACATTGGTTTCATAATTTTCATGGACAACGGCACCGAAGAAATTGTAATTGAAGCAATAAATTTAGGTGCGAATTATTACATTGACAAAAGCGGAGACTCTGAAACGGTTTATTGTGAATTGAAGAATGCGATAATCAATATTGTAAACTCGAAAAAGAAACACATGTGATGAAATGGAAATTACTTATTACGAATTTCAGCGCAGTAGATATAGCATCACCCTTAAAAAACTACCGATTACGCTTGGAGTTGTACGCGCAAAGCATAAATGCAAACCCGCCACTAAGCGCGCTAGGCCAATTTAGAACGCTTCGCGCCGCGAAGATATTCATTCATATTGGGCACCTTTTTTTCAACAAGAGATACTTACTTTACACATGGTTAGCTTAAATTTAAAAGCGTTTTTTTGTAAATTAACGTTAATGAATAATGTTCGGAGGTTAAATTTTTGATAAACGATAAAACTATTGTGGAAAAAAACCTGAAGAAGTTTGATGAATTGGATTTTGAAGCATGGAATAAGAAGGATTGGAAACTATTTAATGAAATTCATGCCCCAGATGTGCTTGTTGTGATGGCAGACGGAACCACAACTAAAGGGATTGAAGCTCACAATGATGCAGTAAAGCCGTTCCTGAAAATGGTGGACTTACAAATTACGGAGCACCCTATTAAAATTGGGCAAGGCGATTGGACAGCAGTCAAAGGTGAAACCGTCACTACTTTACCAAATGGCAAGGCACTCAAAGGTTCAATGTGCACTGTCGCGCATTGGAAAGATGGCCGCATCGTTGAAGAATACATATTCCAAGATACTGGGCCCTTAATGAAAATGCTCAATACGCAACCTTAGATTCTAGGCGAAGCAGGGACAGTGGACTTATTGGAAACAAATTATGCAAAAGTTGCCACCAAATCTGAGATTCCGGTCGGTAAAATGAAACACATAGAAGTTAATGGAAAAGAGATAATGATAGCTAACGTTGAGGGCAAGTTCTATGCAATCAGCGATAGATGCGGTCACGAGAATGCTAGACTCTCCACGGGCACGCTAACTGGCACAATTGTCATTTGCCCGTTTCATTATTCAAGATTTGACGTAACCACAGGAAAATTAATCTCTGGACCTATCCTGGAGGGCAGCGAGGTTGCTAAAATATTAGCCAAGGTTCCCGCAGAAGTTCAAAAAGGCCTGACGCCAATACTTAAGCATACAGACGAGAATCAGAGTTTAATCAAAACTTACGATCTGCCCGTTTACAAAGTAAAAGTAGATGGCAGCGACTTACTTGTTCAACTTTAAGACTTTTTGAACTTTAAAATGTGATGAAGTAACGTGGAGTTCAAAATAAAAAAGGAAGGCAAAAATTCAATGAAAGACGGCGCGAAAGATCCGAAAATAATGATTACAAAAGACGGACCCTACTTGGTTTCTGGAAACCTGCCCATAGATAAGCAGATCATAGCAACCGGAGACGAAGGTGAGCCTGAAAAATGGCTTAAAGGCAAAAATGTACCCTCCAATCAACCCTGTGCACTCTGTCGTTGCGGAGAATCAAACAACAAACCGTTCTGCGATGGAACACACACAAAAATTGACTTTGACGGAACCGAAACCGCAGCCAAAAAACCCCATGACAAGCAAGCGCAGGTCATTGACGGTCCTACATTGCTACTTAAGGATGCGTCTGCGTTGTGTGCTGGCGCTAGATTTTGCCACAGAGGTGGAGGGACTTGGGGACTAACTCATCAGTCTGATGACCCTAAAGCCAGCGAGTTAGCCGTTGAAGAAGCATGCCAGTGTCCTTCAGGTAGGCTCGTAGAAAGTGACAAGAGAACAGGGAAAGTTTTCGAGAAAGAGTTTAAACA
>JBEKFM010000083.1:0-7536 GCA_050013315.1 Bathyarchaeia archaeon | reverse complement strand
GATTCAGCAATGAAACTAATCCTTGTCCTAGCACGAATTGCCAGCATGCCCATGGAAGACGTAAGTCGCCAAGGCGTAAGCCGCTGGATAAGAAATTTCATGCACCGCGAGCACCGAAAAAGGAATATGCTGATACCTAATGCTGAAGATATTCTTACAAAAAAAGGAAAAAACGCAACTACAGCCATAATAAAAGGCAAAAAATACAAAGGTGCCATAGTGGTTGAACCGACCCCAGGTGTTCACTTTAACGTTGCAGTCATGGACTTTCCCAGTCTATATCCGTCAATAATTAAAGTTTGGAACCTAGGATACCAATCTATCTTGTGCAATCATGAGGGGTGTCGATGCCACAAGATCCCTGATACTCCTCATTGGGTATGCACAGAAAAACGTGCCCTAGAAAGCCTGCTTATTGGATCATTGCGGGATTTGCGTGTTCGATGGTATAAGCAGCGATCAAAAGATAAAACTCTGCCACCCGAGCTTAGAAGCTGGTACAACATCACTCAGGGAGCGCTTAAAGTTATCCTCAACGCCAGCTATGGTGTCTTTGGTGCCGACAGCTTCGATCTCTATTGTCCGCCAGTAGCGGAAGCAACGGCAGCAATCGGCAGGTACTCTATCACCCAAATACTCAAGCACGCTGAAACGGTGGGCATACAGGTTCTATACGGCGACACGGACAGCTTATTTTTGAAAAACCCCTCAAAAGAGCAAATCGAAGAATTAGTCCGTTACACAGAACATGAATTAAACATGGGCATTGACGTCGACAAAGTTTACAGGTACACTGTATTTAGTTCGCGCAAAAAGAATTATCTCGGCGTCTTGGAAGACGGCACCGTGGATGTTAAGGGCTTAACAGGCAAGAAAAAACACATCCCTGTCTTTATCAAAGATGCTTTTAACAAAATGAAAGAGACACTTGCAGAAGTTAAAAATCCATCTGACTTCGAAAAAGCAAGAAAAGAAATTGCCGAAATAATCCGTGAACGCTATACGCGGCTAAAACGTAGAGAATGGGCTGACATAAGTGAACTTGCGTTCCATGTAGCTTTAGGCGATGAACTTTCAAGTTATACTAAAACTACTCCTCAACATGTGAAAGCAGCAAGAATTCTACAGGAAAGCGGAAAGGAGCTAAGAGCAGGCGACTTGATCAGTTTTGTCAAAGTTATAAGACCGCCTCATGTAAAACCAGTTGAGTTAACATCAAGAAACGAAGTTGACGTTGACAAGTACGTTGCTTATTTGCATTCTACTTTTGACCAGGTTTTGGATGCTTTAGGCTTAAGTTTTGACGAAATTATCGGCTTAACAAAACTTGAAAGGTTTCTTGCCTAATCAAAATAATTGAATAAGTACACCAATCAGCGTGAAAATTCCAACTATCAAAGCTATTATTCTAACCACTTGTTTCTCAGATAATGGCCGATGATAAGTTATCACTGTAATCAGGCTTCTTCTATGATCAGATGAAAGCTTTTTGCCGTCAAAGATAACTCTAGCTCTTTTACGAACAAAGAAAACGGACAGCAACACTATTGACGAATTGAAAATGTAGGGCAGAATTGAAACCAGCAGGCTCAATTTTAAATCCGAAATTACGGCAAACGAGGCTATAGTCATTCCTATGGCAAAAGAGCCTGAGTTGCCAACGAAAATTTTGCCTCTAAAATTGAAATAGGCTAGAACTAGCCAGAACATTAAGGGTCCAAGCATCAGAATGTACGATGGTGATAGAGCCATTAATCCTATAATCACTATGGCTGGGCATATTGTTTCTAAACCGTTCAATCCGCCCAGTTGGTTTATAGTGTTCGTAACTATCATAACAATTAATGGAATAATTACGTAGAAGTATATTGAACCGAACTGTATTGTACCCATGAGCGGTATCGATATGGATGTTCTGGTTGCTGGGTTTCCAAGTGCGAAATATATCAGTGGTAATGCAGCAATTAAGGGCATGAATGCTTTGTAACGCCATTTTAGATCCATCCAGTCATCAAGCAAGCCCATAAAGCCGCCAAAAAGAATGCAGGCGGCTAAGATTAATGGTGCCGAAATAGGTGCGGAAACGTTTGCTGGGTTCTTTACGAATCCTGAGAAGTAGAGAAGAAAAAGGTATACAGTGGTGAATAGGACGTAAAGTACGCCTAACCCGTTCGGAATTAAAGGTTGATCAACTTTATGCTGATCTGGAACCTTTGGAAACACTCTGTCGCTTCCTGCTTTTATAATGCTTTAGCCTGTGCCTGTTGCGCCTGTCGCATTGTAGTATGCTTGCCAGTTGATTTGGTAGATAGCTACTATTGGTATTAGTCCTCCATATTGGAACGGTGGTGTGTATAAACCGGCGAAGTAAGCTTCTGTAAGGTATGCTGGCGCTGAAATTGTAGTATCGGGTGAAATGCTATATCCTAAGGCGCTCATAGTGTTGCAATATTGTACTTCTGCATTGTTCCACATTTCGTATACCGTAGAGTTCATTCCTTGATCGCTCCATTGCCACTGATTAGTTGTTGAGCTAGTATTGCCGAAGGCTGTTTCATCAGACCATTCTGTTGTTGATGGACTCATATATTTTTCTTGTATAAACCTGCTTTCTGCTTCTCCTGAAATTCTTGCCATCCACTCCCACTTTCCTTCGTCTCCATATCCAACCGGGCTTGCAGTGTATGTTGAGCTGCTGCCGCTGCCGCTTGATTGTATTTGGAGGACAAGGAATACAAGGATGTAATTGACGCGCCCAGGATTGTTATAGTTATTATAGGCAGACAGCATTTGCATTGATTGGTTTTGGTCGCCCATGAATATGTAGCCTACGTTTTCGATTTGTGTAGTATTGTATGTTGTGTTGTCGCACAAAGTTGTTACGTTCCCAAGATTGGTTAGCCAGTCACCGTAGTCCCACCAAGCGACCACCACATTATTTGAAGGAACGTTGCTTTTTAGCCAACTTATCGCGTCAAGCCATGCACTTACTGGTTGAGTAAGACTTGCACCGCCTACTGGAAGACTTGATGCGCTAATTGCTGTTGGTACGAAAGCTTCGTTGATGGATCTTGGCAGTCCGCCAGTTTGTGGTGAGAAAGCCAAGTTCGTTACCAAAATAAGAAATATTAGAAAGACTGCGATACCACTGTATTCCTTGCTTACGCGTGCAATTCTACGTTTTGTTTTTGCGATAGCACGTGGAGATTCCTGCAACAAAGTATAAAATGGTTTTATCATGCCTAGAATACCTATTCCCGCTATGATGGCAAAGGCCGGAGCGAAAATAGCCAGTAAACGGATCATTGAACCGGCGAAGAAAAGTGATGTTACCGCGAAAACCACCAAGAAAACATTTCTGTTTGTAGGATTCCTTAATATAAAATAAAAGCCGACAAGGAAGAACAATATGCCTATGCCCAGTTCAATGTAAATGTTTCCCCAAGCTGAAATTTGCTGTTCGGCTACCGAATTAATAATAGGAGAAGAGGCTCGGATAAAGGGATCTAAAACTGTACTGAATTTTCCTGAAATCCCCGCGCCATTAATTAATCCAGTTAGTGATAGCACAGCAAAACCGCCGACAATTACAACTAGTGACGAAACTGCTAGGACAACCTTGGTCCTCACAGAAATATTATTCCGCAAGAGTTCTGCAATTATAAGCACGACGAATACTCCAGCGACTGGAATCACTGCACCTGAAGTTAAGTAAACGAGTCCCATGTATGGGACCTTGGTTGCGATGTACAACGCGAGACCAAAAGTTATGCTGTAACTAAGCAGAAGTCGTTGACTATACCTCTTCATTATAATCATTACAAAAGCAAAGAGTACAGTCATGTCAATCATGTAGTAAGCTCCACCCCAGCCTGCTATGAAATATGCTAATGCAGCAGCAGCACCTAAGGAGTACAATATGGATGCACGTAAAGATCTCTTGTTATCAATTGACCTTAGAAACAGTAACATAAACAGTACAAGACCAATAGTGCCTGGGACTTGTGTGTCAAAGAATCCAAGAGAGGTTCTTTCCACGATTGACGGTTCCAACGCAAAGAATAGCGCGGCTAATAAACCAACTGTTTTTCCACCAAAATCCTTGCCTAAGTAGTATATTACTAGACATGAAACTACGCCTATGATGGGCGGTACCAATGCGCAAAGTGTCATCATATCGATGTTTGCACCAAACGCCGAGACAATGTCGAAGAGTACGGCTCCCGTCATTGGTATTGATGGCAAAGCAGTAGACATGTCAAGTCCAAAAGGATACCACAATTGAGTGTTAATCCAATGTGTCGGCCAAAAAGGTGAAAGCAAACCGTAATTTACCATGTGCTGTGTTATGCTGAATTGATAATAAGGGTCAAACTCGTTAAGAAGTGATGTTCCCCCAGCGAGGTTTTCCCAGCGTAAAGGTAAAATGCGGATGATAAAGGCAACAAAGAGTATTAGCGCCAACGCGGAATATGCTATTATTGAATCGTGGGTCACTTGAATGCGTAATCTATTGAAAGGTGCCAAGCCGTTACTGAGTCGTTTCTTAATTCCTTCCCCCACTTTAAGCCATCTCTTCAAACATTTTTGGAATTAGCTATTTTTCTGGTTTAATCTTAATTTATACACATTGGACATTTATTTATGGCTTTCCGAAACATACAAACATTGCTTAATGGCTAAGGTGATTTGCGGTATTTGCATTATAATCCAATGCTTCAGCTCTAGAAGCCTTTTTAACCAAAAGATCTCTTAATTCCTGCAAAACAGGCAAAAAATTGTCGGAAATCCCTGAGGTGAAACCAACGTAACTACGTTTTCCTTTATTATCAGCCCTCTTTTGTGCAAGTTTTGTAGCTTCAGGTCAGCCAGTTACCATCCTGATTTGGGGGTTTTTTTCGCGATGAATTCTTCTGATAATTTAATCAAAGCTCGGGTCGTGCCGGGTTATCAATGTTTACTTATGGGTTTAACTTCGACATCTATGGGTAATAATGAAAGTTTTCTATTGCATTCTGGGCATTTTCCACCATTTTGGGAAATAATTTCATCAGGCGGTTTAAGCTCAACGCCTTCATATAAAACATGATTGCATCCGTGACAAATAACACGTTGTGGCATCCCAAATCCCCGATAATAACATGGCTATGGCATATTTATTAGTTGCTTAAAAATAAACCACAACTTAAGCAGGTTTGATAAGCTACTGTAAAGTTTATTTTAAGAGAAAGATTACTTGGAATGTTTAAGCGTGGTTTAACAGCCCTTGAAGAAATATACGTTAATTATCGCCGAAAAACCTGATGCAGCAAACAGAATAGCTATGGCTTTAGACAACGATGGAAAAGCCAAAAAAATAGTTGATAACGGCGTTCCCTATTATCAAGCGAACAGAAATGGTTGCATAATTGTTGTTCCAGCTCTCGGGCATCTATACACAGTTGCAAGCAAAGAAAAAGTTAAACGAGATTACCCGGTTTTCGATTACCATTGGGTTCCGAGGTACCTAGCCGAACGAGGGGCATCTAAGATCCGTATTTGGCTAAAAGTAATTGCTAAACTAGCCCAAAATGCTGAAGAGTTCGTAGATGCTTGCGACTTCGACATTGAAGGCAGCATTATAGGTTACTGTTTGCTCAAATACGCTTGCGGTAGCAAAGAAGGAACTGCTAAACGCATGAAATACTCCACACTGACAAAAGAGGAATTGCAGGAGTCCTACGCCCACTTATTGCCACATTTAGATTTTGATCTCGTTGAAGCAGGATTAACAAGGCATGAAGTAGATTGGCTTTACGGCATGAACCTATCCAGAGCTTTAACTATGGCTATGAAAAGCAGCAGTGGAGAATACGCCACGCTCAGCACTGGCAGAGTGCAGGGACCCACCCTCAAATTTCTGGTAGACAGAGAAAAAGTCAGAAAGTGCTTCGTTCCCACTCCCTACTGGAGCATAAGCGCTAAAATAGACATAAACGGCACAACTTACTTGGCTGAATACGAAAAAATCTTCGAAAGTAAGCAAGAAGCAATGGCGGTGATAGATGCTTGCAAAACAAAGGAAGGCCAAATAGAAACAATAGCGGAAAAAAAGTTTGAGCAAAACCCTCCGTTTCCATTCGACTTGGGCGCTTTACAAAGTGAAGCCTACCGAATTTTCAGATACACGCCGATGCGCACTTCAAGCATCGCTCAACATCTGTACTTAGACGCATTAATCTCTTATCCTAGAACGAGTAGCCAAAAGCTACCGCCAGCAATAGACTATGAAACCATATTGAGAAAACTAGGTAAAATGCCCGCTTATTCGAAACAATTAACTGAATTACTCTTCAAACCAGTATTGAAGCCAAATGAAGGAGAAAAAGCTGACCCCGCACATCCAGCCATTTACCCGACTGGAAACCTGCCCAGAAAATCCATTGGCGTTGCCGAAAGAAATATTTTCGATCTTATCCTACGTAGGTTTATGGCTGTTTTCGGTGAGCCTGCAATACAGCAAAGCATCAAAGTAACACTAAGCATTAACGGGAACCGTTTTTACCTAAACGACATACGAACCTTAAGTGAAGGATGGCTTCGATTTTACAAACCCTATGTCCAGCCTAAAGATGTAACTTTGCCACAGTTAATTAAAGGACAAAAAATTGCTTTTAAACGAGTGGTTCTAAAGGATAATTTTACTAAACCGCCAGCCAGATATAACCCTCGTACGTTACTTTTGAAAATGGAAAAAGAGCAAATAGGAACAAAATCGACAAGAGCAGCAATCATGCAAACATTACACAACCGCAAATATCTCCACGGAACCGATAACCTTGTTGTTTCTGACCTTGGTTTTGAAGTAATCGAAATTCTATCAAAGTATTGTCCAACAGTTGTCTCCCCGGAACTGACAAGAAAACTCGAGGAGAAAATGGATGAAATTCAGCAAGGAAAAGAAAAAAAAGAGGCTGTCCTGCAAAATGCCATTGAAATCCTAAAGCCAGTCGTATTGGAGCTTAAAGAAAAAGAATCTGTTATAGGCAAACAATTAAGTCAAGCATTAAAAAAAGCTCGACTAGAAGAAAACATAGTTGGTACATGCCCAAAATGTGCTGACGGAAAACTATTGATTTTGCGTTCGAAAAAAACTGGAAAACGCTTCGTTGGCTGCACAAACTTCTTTGAAGGCAAATGTAGCACATCCTTTCCATTGCCACAAACCGGTGCGGTAAAACAATTAGGCAGCATTTGCAAAGATTGTGGCTGGCCAACGTTGCATGTGTTGAAGAAAGGAAACAAACCCTGGAAATTATGCCTAAATCCTAATTGTCCATCGAAAGGAGACAGCAAACATTGAAATACAAAACTTGCTATAGAGATGCCCAACATACCGGTTTTGCGTGCTTCATTTAAACGCTTACCAAAGTATTAATAGACCTTAGTCGTTATTACTTTTTTTAATCTTTTGCTGATTTTTTTTCTTTTCCTATTTTTCAGATAGTCAATTTACCCAATATCCGAAAGTTTACCAGTCCACACACGACATTCGTC
>JBEKFM010000082.1:0-7667 GCA_050013315.1 Bathyarchaeia archaeon | reverse complement strand
CTTCATCTTTCCAACTATCTCTGAGAGAAATTCAAAGCAGAAACTTTAAAGAAACAGAGAAAAGTGAATCATCAAAAGCACTTCTACAAGAAGCAAAACAATTATTTAACTTGCCTGCGCGCTGTATAAAATCTTCCTTTTTAATGTGGAGCTGGTGTGTTACTCGCAACCGCCAGAAAGAGGTGATGTTTCCCAAAAAACTCCCTTCTTCTTTTTTTGTTTAAGCTATAAAGTTTTGTTAAGCGAAAGGTAGGTAGCCTCGGATCCCCTTTGATGCATAATTTGTCATGATGCTATCATAATTGTGGATTATGATTTATTGTGAGGGGATTGATTCGCCATGTAGGAGTATTAGCTGGGAGATGCGATTTTGCACGGTTTTGACCAGTTCATTCCTTAAATCCTCAACGGACAGCTGTCGGCTTATATGGTTAATCCTTTCAGCTAATACGTCATCTCCTACAGTGGTTTGTATCCAGTTTTGAAAATCATTTCTTTGAAAATGAAACTTGACTGAATCAGCATTTATTTTTTCAAGTTTTTGAGCGAATGTTTCTAAACTAGCAGCAGTCTCGCCGGTATTGCGGTCTAATTCAGTGAAAAAATGGAACCCTTTATCATGTGGCACGGTGCTCAAGATCTTCACGATTTTTAAATCTGAAATATTCTGTTCTTTTGAAGCTGCATATTTCAACATAAAATAATCTCATAGAGAACATGTAATTCGTCTGGTATAATTGTTATTACACGGTGTGCGTTTTTTCGGTTATCAGGCTTATGCTTCTGGCGTATTCCGTGAATCTTTTGTCTTTCACTGAAACTGGCTGAAACATAAAACGTGCGCGCAAGTTAAGACTGAAGCATTCTGACCTGATTTAACCAATACTGGTGGGTTGATTCTAGCAGAATTCTCTTAAAAATGGTCGCGCCGTCGCTTACCTTCAATTTCTTCTCCCCAAGCCTCTTTCTGTATCCAATGGGTACCTCAACAATCCCAAAGTCTCTCCGCTCTACTTCGCTGTTCAGTTCCACTTCTATATCAAAACCCTTTGACTTCACTTGCCATTCTTTTAGGATCTCAGCGCGAATTGCCCGCAACCCAGTCAACGGGTCTCGGAGATTTACCCCGTTAAGTAAACTATGAGAGAAAGCCAAAAGCTTATTTCCAAAATAGAACAAATTATGCACCGCACTCTCTTCGGCGCAGTCATTAAACCTGTTTCCGCAAACCATGCCAACGTCAGGGTGATTCTCAAGTATCTGGATCATTTCTGGGATATGCTCCGCCGGATAAGTGAAGTCCGCATCGGTTACAACAACGTAATCCGCATCGGAATCTATGTACCTAACAGCTTTCGAGATGGCATCGCCTTTGCCTATGCCATCTTGGAATAAAACATGCGCACCCATATCTTTGGCAATTTCAACCGTCCGATCGTGACTGTGACCATCAACTACTAAAACCTGGTTAGGACTAATTTTTTGCGAAATCTCCGCCAACGTAAGACCGATGCCTTCCTCCTCGTTTAACGCCGCAATTATGACGTCTGCGGAGCATTTCTTATCATACTCGTTTCTCAAAGGTTCTTCCTCCCAAACTTACTCCTCAATTTCAACTTTAACTAATCTATTATTCTATAATTTGGACAAAAACGTCACAAAATAGGAAACGTGGTTTACTTCCATAGTTTTTTGCCGGTTAGCAGTCAAATGCTTACTAAGATTACGACAATCACGAGCATTATATTTATCAACGAGACTACCCTCGCAAAGCAAAGAAGCCAACCAACCAAGGTATCACATTAATAATAGCAAGAGTCAACCATGCATTCATAGCAAACTCTCCAACTAAGTCTTAACTACTGGTCTTAGGTACATATGAAGTTGATCTTTTGAAACTTTTAAGTGCAATCCATTGTCTGTCCAGCGTGCGACCCCTTTCTCTAGGGATGAAACAGCCAGCATGTTTCGTACTCCGCCTTTCTTTGCGCCAAGTACTGATTCAGCTATGTCCTTTTTCAATTCGATTTCAAGATGAGTTATTTTCCACTCTTCGGGATCTACTTCTATACCTTTGACTGTGCCGATTTTCTCATCTAACGCAAACACACTTCTATTTATAAACTCTCTAGTTCTCATTCTTATCTGTCCCTCCTTTTAACGCTCATAATTTGGCTACCGTATTAATGGTCATTAATTGAGTTAAGTGTATGTGAATGTGAGTCCACACCGACATACTGACGTTTAAGCCTGCACAAATCGGTTTAACTCCTAAAAAGAATTTGGAACTCGAAACCGGGAAAAATGAGACCTTCAAGCTAGCTCTCAGCTTTTTCCCAGTCGGATTCAAACCCTGTTCTTAGCACGCCTATAAGGTTGCTGTTATTTGTCCAAAGAGAAGGACTTGCGCCTAATCCGCCTTCTTTGGAAGCAGTAATTAACGCTTCTTTATCATCGGACATTATGAAGTGATTCAAGGGTTCACGATGAAACTTAACGTGAACCGAAATCCCATCAATGAGTTTCTGCACTTTTTCTTTAAGCACGCCATCCGGGCTTTCCCCTTCAAAAATTAATCGAATCTGAGCACCCTTCTTTATCGCCTGCTTGCATTCATCTGAAAACTGAGACAAAACCGGCATAATCCTTCCCTTGTCCGCAATCAAGGCAACTTCTTGTCTAGAGTTCCTAATCAGTTCTGAAGTCTTAGCCAAAATCGCCTTTTTTTCCGCTATCAGTATGTAGATGCTTTCTTCTCCAGGAAGCGGCTGCGTCCAATCCTTAATGGACAGCCTCTGAACCCTTTTCCTCATGCCTGTTAACCGGTCATCAGATTTGCTTTTTTCTTCCGACACCAGGAAGCTCAAGGCATCTGAAATCGGAGTAGCTCGAACCTCAGTTGGTTTGCCCAGCAATCTTTCAATCAGGCCCATTTTTTCGAGTGACGGCAAAATTCTATAAACGTCTTCCCTGCGCACTTTCGAAAACTTCGCTACCTGTCCCACCGTGGTTTTTTCCAGCTTAAGTATTGCCAGGTACACCCTTGCCTGATTAAGACTCAAACCCAAACCAAGCAGGAGATCCGTGTTTTCATCGTTTGCCATTCGCGAGCACACTACCTAAAATATATTAGGTACCTAATATATTTATGCGATACCTAAAACCTATATGTCGGAAACTCTAATAATAGAATAGGCGCCTAATTGTGAAGCTCCAAAAGCAACTGTCAAGAAAAGTAGATGACAAAGAATACCCCAAATACGTTGTAACGATTCCACCTAAACATATTGCGGCAGTAGGCTGGAAGGAAGGAACTGAATTAATTGCAGTAGTAGAGGAAGGAACAATAGTCTTACGTCCTAAAAAGTGAATGTACTTTCCTTTGAAGACTCTTGCATTTCTCATCTGCGTTTGACACTAAGGTTTGAAGTTCTGCATCTAAGATTTCTCTAGGCTGAATATTATTGCCCTCGGCAATATACCATACTTGTGGGGAATAATTTCCGACACCGATTTCCTTGCTTATTTCTTCTTTTTCAATATATTTGATAGTCAATATTCCGAGTTTGGCGGTTTGTTGCATAGTCATATTTGGATTCCAACTTTTCCGCAACCATTCGCCTAATTGACTTTGGCCTATCAAAACAGCTTCGGGAACGGGAACGGGAAGACAATTTTTAGAATCGAGATAATACAATTTTGCGTTTTCCCCTTCCTTCATTCCTAGTAAAATCTGCACGATAAAATCTTCATATTCGAAAGCGACAGAATACCGTTTTTTCATTTGTGTCAATAACTCAACACAATCTTGCTTAAAATTATCATATGTGTACTCAGGCATTGGGGGTAATGTTGCCTTGGGATTATCTGCGAACTCTCTTTCGTGTTGACTAACTAAATGTTGCTTCTGATAATTAACCCAACCAAAACTTTTTGAAACGATGGGAGGTAACAATGATTGAAATTCTTCAAATAGAGGTCCTACTCCTGCAGCACCAAATACAGCCCAGTTAATGTCTCCACATTTCTTGATCTTTTCTCTGTAATTAGCTCCAAAGTCTGACTTTACATATCTATCTCCAACGAGGACAACACCATCTTTGCATTTAGCTCCAAGTATTAATGTCGTAATTTCTGGTCTCCATTTGTTTAGGTGGCTATAGGCGGTTCCGCGTATAAAAAAATTATGCTGCTCTGGCAGATTTCTCTCTGGAACTGCACATTCGTCTAGCCGCGTTGGCCGCTTCCATCGACCTTGTTTCCTCTTGGAGCCTCTTGCGCCGCGAAACTGCTCACCTGTTCAAGCCTGCCCAAAAGTTCCTAGAACAGCAACATCACATTTTGTGATGTTTTTTATTTCAATTCCCGATAAGCTGCTGAAAAGGAATGATTTCGACCTATTGTAAATACTCCGATGAAATCTATCGTGTGTGCACTTTTTCTGTGATAGGCTTATGTCTTTTACATAATCTGAAAGGGCGATGTACTGGATTTCGCTTTGACTCTGCCCCAATTTCGCAGAGATCTCGTCCAAAGTCGCCAAAAAAACCGAAGAATTTTCTTGGTTCATGTGGCTCCAGCTTGGTTTCATTTTGCAGCAAGCCTTCAGGGATATGTTGAAGAGCGTTTCATAATAACGGTGATTTGGTTCTTTTCTTCGAGCTCTTTTATGAGCCAACGATTTCCAGTTTTGATTTTACTTTTTTTTCCATCTTGCCCGCGCTTTGGCTCCTTACTATTACTTACTCACTAAATTTATAGAATTTGTCATTTCTATTCCAGGAGTAAATTGCCGAAGTTCGCATTGGTCAAAATCTGCTCAAAGAAAAGGTCCGTTGTAAACTAACGCAAGAACGAATTTAAAACCATTTTTGACTATTCTAGGAACTACCATGTTTTTGCTTTAGTCTTCGGCTTTTTCCCAGTCGGATTCAAACCCTGTTCTTAGTACGCCTATAAGGTTGCGGTTGTTTGTCCAAAGAGAAGGGCTTTCGCCTAATCCAGTTTCTTTGGAGGTAGTTATTAACGCTTCTTTATCGTCGGACATTATGAAGTGATTCAAGGGTTCACGATGAAACTTGACGTGAACCGAAGCGTCACTTATGAGTTTTTTCACTTTTTCTTTGAGCGAGCCATCCGGGTTTTCTCCTTCAAAAATAACACGGATCTGAGCGCCTTTCTTTATTGCCTGTCTGTATTCGTCTGAAAACTGAGACAAAACTGGCATGATCCTTGCCTTGTCTGCAATCAACGCGACTTCTTTTCTCGAGTTTCCAATTAGTTCTGAAGTCTTTGCCAGAATTGCTTTCTTTTCTGCTATCAGTATATAGATGTTTTCTTCTTCAGGAGGAGGCTGCTTCCAATCTTTAAGAGATAACCTCTGGACACTGCTCCTCATGCCTGTTAACCGGTCATCAGATTTGCTTTTTTCTTCCGACACCAGGAGGCTTAAGGCATCTGAAATCGGAGTAGCTCGAACCTCAGTTGGTTTGCCCATCAGTCTTTCAATCAGGCCCATTTTTTCGAGTGACGGCAAAATTCTATAAACGTCTTCCCTGCGCACACTTGAAAACTTCGCTACCTGTCCCACCGTGGTTTTTTCAAGCTTAAGTATTGCCAGGTACACCCTTGCCTGATTAAGACTCAAACCCAAACCAAGCAGGAGATCCGTGTTTTCGTCGTTAGACATTCTCAAACCTATTAACTTTTTTTGTTCCAATTTATATTTAAATTTTATCTCGTTTTCGTAAAATATGTGACTATCTTCGTTTTTCGGCTATTTGTGTTTGTTCTGATTTTGAAGGTTTCAACTTGTGCTAAGAGGACAAAAGCTGCTGCTGAGCAGCGGGCACAGGTCTTATCTAAAATACTGTTGGAAAAAGTTTGAGACGTGTGTTAAGGAAGTAATTTCACAATTAGTTATCGATTGTTCTCTCCGATTTGACAAGATGGATGTTTAGTTTAACTGAATACGAAGCCAATGATTAGGCCTATTATGAATCCAATGCTTAGCGGTAGTATGCCTATGATGAGCGCTCCGTACTGATATACGATGGAGCCGTATTGGGTTGCATAAGTTTTCAACGCACTAAGGCTTAAACCGAAAAATCCAAAGTAGGCAACTATGAAGAGTACAATTGCGGCTATAATGGCGATCTTTAGGAATAAATGGATTAGATAGCCCACGACCAATCCGATGACAAATATTATTACCATTAGGACAATTGGTGGCAAACCGGCTATGTTTCCGGAAGTAATAAAGTGAAATACTTGGTCTATCGCGCCCAAAATCTGCAACTCCACAATAAAGCTAGAGGTATAAATTGCTTTTAAACTTGTGTAGCTGTAGGTACACAGCAACATAGCAATTGCTATGTTTAAAGCCGCTGTTGGAAAATTCAGGTGCTGACTTAAAGCTTACGCTATCTGATTCTTGGTTCTTTTTGCTTTGGAGTTTATGACCTCTATTTGCAGTCTCTTCAGTGTTTGTTGTGGTTTTTTAGATGTGGGGGAAGAATGTTCCGGGAACTACTATACCGAAGAGGGCTCCGAATATTATGCTTATTACGACGAAGATGATCCATGCCAGTATGGCTATTCCGATGGCGCCGAGCCAGCCCGTTCTGAAGCTTGCTTTGTAGACCCATACCCAAGCTATGAGAGCTAAAATTAGCGCAATTATGTATGCCGATGAGCCGATTAGCGCTCCCAGAAAGTAACCCACTATAATCAATGTGACAGCGTAAACTATTGGGCCAAACAGCGTAGCAATCATAGCATCGCCAAAAGTAGCTTTTCCGCCAGTTACTGCTTTGCCAGCTAACCACACGGGTATTGAGACTATTATCCACAGAATAATCAAACCAATTATGGTTACAAGCAGACTCGTCACAGTCATATTTCCAATAATTATGTTGCTCAAGCACTACACCTTTTAAGTTACATAGGAGCACGAATAATTATTAAACTTGTGTAACTGTAGGTACACAGCAACATAGCGGCTGCTGTATTCAAAGATGGTAGAGGATTAGGGAATACTTTTCCTGTTAACGACCACATTACCGGGTCCTTGCCAAAAAAGGAAGCTATTTTTTTCTTAAGGGACCCTTTTCTTCGTTAGGTTAAACATAAAACCCCACTTTCCAACACAAAATAACACTATTCAAATATGTGTTTCCAAATTTTGCTGTTCCATACGTGAACAGCTAAGAGTTTTAAGTAAACCATGCCGCGGACGCGTACTATCCCCGGGTCGTCCGTTTCAGAAATCACTATGGTCTGAATCGTGTACCTGCTATGAGACGCCTTCTCTCTGACCCGCAACCCCTGAAAAGGCGTAAAAATGGTTGGTTGAATAAAAATTTTACACGGTGTTTGCTTTCAAGAAAGTTGGGGCAACTTCTGGTGCTGCTTGCAGAATTTTTGGTTGCTGTTTGGCTAACGTTATAGTCTGCGTCCTGATGCCAGTCGGACAACTATTATGATGATGGCTATGACAAGCAGTAGCCATATGATGGTGCCAAGGTTGAAGAAGACAAAGCCAAGGAGCCACAGTACGATAAGTATTACAGCAACTACGAAAAGTAAGTCAAGTAACCCCATTTTCGAAAGCCTCACTTACCCTAACTTGAAACCTTTTATTTTAAGATGTGTGACTGGGAACAAAC
>JBEKFM010000081.1:0-10320 GCA_050013315.1 Bathyarchaeia archaeon | reverse complement strand
CTTCGACGGCATCGCCTGGTTTACCGACGTTTCCGCCTGGACCCTCAGCTTTTATGATTAAGGCGGTGCGTCCTTCAAGTGGGACTGTAGCCATGACGCAGTCTTTTGGCAATTTGCGGATTTCGTAGCCGTGCATTAGTTTTGCAGCTACTAATGGTCCCGCGCCGTCGCCGATTGGTTGTCCATACGCGAAGGCTTTCAATGCGCTTGCGTATGCTTCGGCTTCCTTCATTACCATTGGCAATATCATTTGTATCTGCATAATAACGTAGAGACTCAGAGTTTTTTTGCCTTGAATGTAGTAGTGCCGAACCACTTTATAGATAAAGTTCAGCGCCATCGCGGCTTCCAAAGTGTTTTCTAAATTGTTCACTTGGACTTCGTCGCTTGCAGGCGCCATGAGTTTCACCTCATCTTTCATTCGTTCATCCCTGACATCAAGAATGTGATCGAGCTTGTAGACTATGCCTGCTGGATCCATGGCTTGTGGAGCTATCGTAAAGTATTCTAAGAAGCGGTCGACACGTGCGGAAGGATCTACCGTTGGTTTTCCAATTTCTTTTATAGCCTCGATAGTTGCTTTTCGGCCTTCCTCTTTGATGTATTTTAATTTATGAAGAGAGTTTTCCACCTCTCTAATCATAACGTACATTTGGATTCTTTGACCATAGAAAATTAAAACTATAAAAAACACATACGTAAGTAAGCTCAAATAAGTTGTCCAGTCGCTAGTGCCCCCAAGAATTTGGTTTGTAGACACCGGCACAGCTGCTACTAAAGACAATACCCGCGCAAACACTTCGCCTGGAATAAGACTCAATTCTGACACCACTTCTCAGAAACTATAGAAAGTCAGTAATAAAGCTATGCCAAATCTACGTGAATTTCTTAAGCTGATAAGTAGGCTGCCAGCTTTCCCAGGTTCACGTGGCCTAAGACCACACTACAGCGGGGAACGGAACACGGTTTAACTTCTGAGTTCGGAATGGGATCAGGTGGAACCCGTGCCCTATGACCGGCAAACCCAGCAATAACTTTCCTTCATTAACCTTTCGCTTTTCACATGTGAGATTATTGAACAAACCCAAAATAGAAAAGATATAGTTGCGATTTTATGTTTGTAAAAATGATGAAACCAAGGTAATTAATTATTTCCTGCTTTCTTTAGCATCCAAATATATTTGCGCGCAACAATAAGGGGAAAAAGAAATCTGGTACCCTTTGCTTTCCGCGTATTTTACTGCTTCTTCACTGGGAAATGCAACCCCATCAACTCCAGCCTTCAATGCTAATATATCTGTTTTGCTACTTATTGCACCCTTTGGTCTCATGCAACCCAAAACCAAAGGAGTTTCTGGAAACATTAACCGTGCTATTAAGGCGACTTTGGCTATGTCGACTGGCTTTGGCGGCGGCACTTTTGCCATGGCTGTTCCATGTATAGGCATGAACGCAATTATTACCAGGGCAGAAGGCGTAACTTTTCTTATCATTCTGAGCGCTTCTAGTTCGCCGTCTAATTTGCCTTCATTTAATCCAACAATAACGTGCGGCACAAAATCTAATCCTGATTCGCATAACGCTTTAAGCGAATGCACATAATCTTCAATGGTTTCTTTGAGGTTGTAGATCTTCGCTACCGTTTCTGCTGAACCAATAATGTCTATTAACGCTGCGTCGACCCCAGCAGCCTTAAGCAAACCAGCGGTCTCAAGATTGATTACGCCGGTATGAACAAAAACTTTTAAACCAAGCTCCCCCTTAATTCGCCTAAGCGCAGACACAAACTTGTTAAGAGGCACAGAACCGTCAGGCAGGCATCCGCCGCTTACAAGGCAACCTTGAGCGCCCGCCTGTTTCAGCTTCAAGCATAATTCAAACAGTTCCTCAGGCGAAAGAGCTGGATACATGGTTTCAAGCACTTTTCCCCCGCAATGTTTACAGTTTAACGCGCAAGATGTGCCAGTAATTGATATTGTTGGAAAACTGGTTGGCGAAGAACAGAAATGATTTGTTTTATAATAGGTAAAGCTTGGAGCATAAAAGCGAACTTCCTTAGGCTTAGGAGCAAAAGCGCCTGATTCCAATAAGCTTAAGAAATCTTTTTCATTCAAATCCCAAATCGTTTCAGGAAATAACTGTACCATACTTTTTTCAGTCTAAGAACTCGGAGCCTTACTTAATAGTTTAGCGCAAAATACTTGGCTTCTTTATCCGTACGCCTAACTGATAATTGCTTAGTCAAGATTTCTGAACTAGAAAAAAAGTAAATTTGCACCGAAACCATACAAAACTCTTTTTAAAGAAAAAAATCTGAACATAGAGCTCAAGAGAAAAAAGTAAAAAAGAAAAGGTCGTAAAATCAGCTGAAAAGAAGATTTGATAGGCAAGCCAAATCTGATAACTAGGAAAAGCCGATGCCCAAGTGAATATTAAGATTAAGATCCCTGACAAAAAATCAAGATTAACTGGTGGGCCGAGCCGGATTTGAACTGGCGACCTTTCGATTATCAGTCGAACGCTCCAGCCGTGCTGAGCTACCGGCCCACCCTATAGGGTACTGAAATTAAATATTATGTTACCGGCCCACCCTATAGGGTACTGAAATTAAATATTATGTTAGTTTATAAGAATTGCCGTAAATCTTTAATGCGACTCCATTATTGTTGTGTCAAGGGTGGGCTCGTAGCCTAGCACGGCATACCCTCAGTTGGTGACGTCACCAACGGCTTTTTGTATCTCCGAAACACAACTCCCTTTTTCTTTTTTGATTATCTATTTTTCTTCACCCGTGTCACGTGCGTGCAAGGTTTGAACCTCCTAGAAACCGTTATAACCTGCGAATCTCCCTTTTTTTCATCAAATGCTGTTTTTTCTCTCGCCAGTTTTCCAATCGATTAAAACGTCGGGAAATTCATTCATGAATGTGACGAGAACCAGTATTGCTCCAGAGGTTTCCTCGAAAGTAGGGTTATAGTTCCTATGTGCTATGTCATTTCGCAGCCCATGCCATAACTTCCTTACAGACATTTCCTCGTTCGCTCGGTGATTATTTAACTCAGGTGTGAACCCAAGGTTTTCCAACTGCGCGGGGTAAGCTAACCTTTTGTTATCTCCATCCAAAAACAAGGGCTTACTTAGTTGATTTGTTGACATTATTATTTTCGCAGCAGCATCAATAGTTTTCTCCATTACATTGCATGACCAAAGAACCACTAGACTAAATGACCCCCTTTCGAACAAATATGAGACGTATTGGCTATTATTCAACTCCTGCAATATGTCTTTTGAAAGTGGGAAGTCTTCAAGCTTCTTTTCCCAAATTGTTTTATTCTCCTTGAAGAAGTTATCCGTTAATCCTATGTTCCTTCTCAAAGATACTCTTTGGCTTATAACCGCGACCTGCATTACAGCGGAAAACAAAGCTAAAACAGAAATTCCATATACTAATGCAAATTGGCCCATTCCTAACAAAGTTACAGGGTAGATTGCTATAAAAGAAAATGTAAATGCAAGGCAACTCGCTATAAGGAATATGCCGCCTATTCCATAATGAATAGCTGGGAAATCAGGTCTATGCGTCTCAAAGAACCTAAAGTTCTTTGCAAGAAGGGCTGAAAACAAAATAAATCCAACGTATATGGCTTCATACAGTAATACAGCCACCCAGCTGAGTCGATAATAAACAAATCCTGGAATAACAGCTCCAAACACTAGAAAAAATATACTTACTATAATGAACTTGGTATAGAGTCGCTTGTCTAAAACCGTTTTAATAATCCGCTGGAGAAAAGATTTCAAGTTCATAAATTGATATCTGGATTTGTTAGCGCTTATAACACTTATCAACAACTTGGCTCTCCGCTTCTTTCGACTTATCATATTAGTTTCAGAAATAAACGGTTATTTTGTTGTAAGGCTTGCTGGGATTTATACCGCTGATGTGTCGTGACATCTTCCGTTTTGCCATCCTTTTTCGTCCTTTTGGTGAACTTACTCAAGTACTTCGAAAAGCGTCGCCAATGGCATCATCAAAAACAGATAACGCGGAACTACTCTTTTCGTGGAGGCGTGATACGACTTCATACAGACCTTTAAAGTGAATAACGTATGGATTGTTTCCGTCGAAAGCACCATGTTTCGAGTCTGGGTAACGAGTGACTGCCTCCAACGGGTCAAGGAGAGACGCTACGGCAACCGAAAGCGCGGAAAGTATCGTGATCTTTAACACATCTAAAGCGCCGTCTCTGATCTTTTCGAAAGACGGCGGTTCAACGCCCTTAACGTCGAATCCTGCATTCTCAACGATTTTCGTCGCAGTCTGAACTGCTCTCGGCCCATCTAACTTTTCCGCTTCCTCAGTCATTATACTCATTGTTGAATCCAATCGGTCTAGGATAGCCTGGGTCGCTTTTACTTCAACTTCAAGTTTTTCTGTCGTCCCCACAGGGCTGATCGGTTTCTTCTTGAGTTTACGGATGCCCTTCTTACTTCTCCTGATCATTTGGCGGAATTCTTCTGTTTTCGGCCCAAACTCGCTTGACTGGACTAAAGTCATTAAGCCATCAACTGCGGGAAAAGCTTTCTCAAGGTCGGAAAGCAGGGAAGGTAGCGTTCTGTGACTATATCTGGCGGGCTCCTTGGGGATGAAACCCAACACCTTCTGAACCGCATAGACGCCCAAGTTCTTTTAAATTCTGAATTCGTCAGTTTATAAGCTACAGTCGAGTGGAAAAGGAAATCTTTCTTGCGATCCCACGGTTTGTCGCTGTGAACTATTCCCTCGAACTTAGTGGCAATTTCTAGCCGAAAACATTCAAGTTCGCTTGATGGAACCACATTATAGTAAATTACTTTTCCTTTGTCCCCCTCTAACCAACTGAACCCGTCAATTAGGTACTGGAGACAACTATATTTTCTTGAAACAGACTCAAATATTTCTGTTATCTCTTTGAACTCTTTGTAGTCTGCGTCAAAGTTCCCAAAAAGCGTAATGTGAGGAACACGATGAATTTTTTCCAAGGGAAGATTGCACTTTTCCTGAACACAACGATTGATATAGCTAAGTCTCTTTTTGGAAGACCCAATTCTAATTTCTAACAGCATGCTTTTCTCGTGTCCAGGAAGATTAGATATTAAGTCTTAGCTTATTGGTTTTTTCGCAAATTAAGATCAAGGTTGTTTGCATTGAGGGAAAACTGAATTTTAACTTCTCCCTTCTCGTTTTATCCGTGTCTTATTTTTTCAAGTATTTTTCAATAATTTTTCTAGATCCTGCGGCCACCTTAACATTTGAACCATTGAAGTATGCAACGTGCCTTATCTCATTTCTTGGCTTGGCGACGCCGTCAGCTTTCGTTAAGAAGACTTTATGCTCATCGAAAAAGTACCCTCCTCTAAAATCTTTATGAATTCTCCCTTTGAACGAAAACAAAAAAGTACATTTAATGGCTATTAACCCAGTCTCCTCCTTGAGTTCTCTTATTGCAGCCCTTCTTCTGCTTTCGCCTGGGTTAGCTCCGCCTCCTGGCAAAAGAAACAGCCTTCCATTTTCACTTACTACAAGAATGCCCTCAGGAGTATCTACAACAGCAGTGCCTCTCCGTCTCCTGTGTACCACCTGTTTCTTCCTCTCGTTGCATTCAATACCTTTATTTTCTGTCTTGAACTTCTACTTTAGATTTTTGCAGCTTTTGTGCATCTGACATTTGATTTACCCTCTCCTGCTGGCGAGAATTTAAGTAAAAACTCCAGCATACAGAAATGTTTAAACTTCTTCAAAATATAGGTAAAAAAACCCATCTTTGGTTTCGACACTTATTTTTGGGATATTAGGAGGTTTGCCAATTTCTTTATATATTTTATTTAGATGTAGGTCGTTGAATTTTTGAAAGCATTCCTCGTAAATGGGGTAGAAGGCAAAAACCATCAGTCTTTTAGTGTTTTCGGACTTGATTTTTCTTAATCGACCAATATCTGCTATCACTCCATCTACACCATGAGTAATAGCTCTGGCATGACCACTTTTTCCATAATTCGTTGGTCTAGTTTTTATCTCAACCCAATATTCTATTCCGTTTTTCATTCTGAACCAAAAATCGCATTTATCTTTGTTGTCGAAACCGTAGAGTTTTTCAGGAAGATAATCGACTACATCAGGGTTTTGAGAAATTATATGCATGATTTCCAGATGAAGCAGCTTTTCATTAGCAACGCGATTTTCGATCAAGTAAGAAAGGTAAGCATGCCTGTTTTCGATTTCATTTAGCCTTTTCTCTAGCTCGCCCGAAAAGGTAAGCATTAGATTTTGTTCCATGGACTTAGTTCTCTGTGAATTATTTGCGTACACGCCTTCAAATTGTTTTGCGCTTTCATTTAAGCCAAAATTACTTATTCGAACGTGGTTATTAGTGTTCATGGCAACCGATGAACCAAGTGAGCTGGAAACTTGCCAGAACCTTCTTGATTCTTGGACAGACTCGTTGGAAGAGCTTTCAGAGATAGAGGAAGCCTTCGCTGACGACGGAAAAATCGACTTGAATGGTAAAACCGTTTTGGACATTGGAACAGACTGCGTCAAACCCCTCTACATGGCACTCAAGTTCAATCCAAGCAAGATCGTAGGGATAGATGAGGGCCTTCCAAATATAGCTTCGGGCATTATGGTTAAATCCAAATTTTTAACAGATACGAAGATTCAGTTCTATGACTGCAGTTTCCTCGATGACAGTAGCCTCGACAAAGTCCTCAAGAAGGGAAAAACCCGCAAGTTCAATGTTGTTCTGGTAAGCAAGACGCTACATCATCTAAGGACAGGAGAATGCGTCAGATCGGAAAGAGGCGGAAAACACGACTGCAAAAAAGACAGGACTGAAAAAGACTGCGTTTACCGATTTGACGAACAAGAAGTTTTCAGTAGGTTGCTGGCGTTTGGGGATAGAGTTGTTATTTACGAGTATTTTTATCCAGACTCGGATGACGATGACAAAGTCAGGGGTAGAGGCGGTTACTTTACGGCAGATGAGTGGAAACGAATATTCGGTTATCTTTGCGGAAACTACCGAGTCGTGTTCGTTAAACCCCAACATTTCACACTTGATAAGGATTCAATGAGCAGGCTTGACTTGATGCTTAGGAAAGTTGACCGAGTATGTTTCTACCTTGAAAAAGCAGATCAGCGGAATTGTGGAGATCGACCAGATGAGTAGCCCTTGGCAATCGGGATTACGTGACAAAGCACTCGAAGCTTTGCCTGAAATAGACAATTTGGCAAAAGAATTGCTAACTCCAGAGAAGTATGAAGAGACAAACAAAGTCTCCAATATTCTCCTTAAACCGTGGGAAAAGAGAAAATGGGCGCATGCAAAATTAATCGTGGAAGTAGGTTACAGACCAACCCGACCGCTGTACTATCTTATGCCATTATTGCAAGGTCTGCCTAGAGGAACACGGGATTGCATAAGATACTTGGGAGACTATATTGACCTACTCACAAAAGAATTGGCTTTTGAATATTTAGGAGGTAATTCTCGAAGATGTTCACTTGGCAGAAACGCGACACAACTGTCAAAATCAAATCTTTCGCCAGAAATTAAGGAAATAGCTAAAATTCTGATTAGGTACAACGAGTTTCTTTATAATCCAGGAAAGCACGATTTTAGTTTACCTCCTGGTCGAAACCACCGATTCACTGCCAGAGAGGTTGTTTTGACCACTTACATTACAGCAATCATAGCCAAAAGGATAAAAGCGGTCTCAAAAGCAGCTTGTATTGCTGTAGAAAAAGATAATCTGTACATAATTGGAGGACGTTGGGGTAGCAATAAAAGAGTAAAGTTTGCAATAAACTGATGCTTTTAACGATCGCATTGTAGAGGAATTGGAAGACAAGGAGTAATTTCCTCGTTATCGGGAATCATTCAAAAGTCAACCGAATCAACTATTCAGTCCTAGAATTCATCAATGGTTGTGTTTTTCAATCCGATTAGTCTAAACTCGTTTTGGTGAAAAATTTGATTCCTCGAATTTTAGCTGCTTACACGGCGGAGGCGTTTCTTGTCGAACATGGAGAAGGAAAACTAACCGAGAAATAGGCAATAGACGATTGCCAGGGGATCCTCCATGACATCGGAAGCCCAAACGACTCTAACATGCCCTGAATGTGGTAGCCCTCGCTGTTCCCGCAACGGATATACTAAAGGCGAACTTGGCGTTGACATCCAGCGTTACAAATGCGAAGACTGTGGTCGTCGCTTCTCCGACGAAGACGATATAGAGAGGGCTAAAGCTGTTTTAGCGTCTTACTTGGCTGAAATAAGCCCTAACAACATAGTAAGTTTAAATGCCAAGAACACAGATAATGGGACAACTCAAATAAGCGCCGAAAATACGGTGAAAAATTTGGGCAACGAAACGCAACAGGTGAACAGCGTTTCGGATGTACAAAAAGCAGATGGAACCAACATCGATTTAGTGATTGCAGACTACAAGCACTATATCCAAAAAGAACATAAAGTCAACGACTTAACCCTAAGCAAATACATTCCCAGACTAAGATGGCTTGCCACCGAAATCCACGTTAACCTATACAGCCCAGACGACTTCAAAACTAAACTTGCCTTTGACCCAGTGTTAAGCGCCAAATCTAATTGTAACAAGAACAGTATTTGCAAAGCCTACACTAGTTTTGTCAAGCAGTACCTTCACATGGAAGACGTTAAGATACCTAGATTTGAATACAAGACGCCTGAATACCACATTCCGCAGACTCAACACATGGAACTGCTATACGTTTCTTTCAGCTTTCAGATGCAAGTCTTCTGTTTCGTGCTGATGGCAACCGCCGCCAGACCTGTTGAGACATTAAGAATCGAATGGAAAGACATAGACTTTGCGAGAAAAACAATCGCCATCAACAAGCCTGCTAAACATGGGCGAACAAGAACCATTCAGCTAAAGGGGCGCTTTGTCAAAGTCATTGACATGTTGGTGGAGCTGAGGAATCGGCAGTACAATATTGCGACCTGCAGAAACAGGACTCAAAGGAACATGGATCGTGTCTTCACTTACAAAGATACGGATGCGGCAGGGTTGAACTTTAGGCGGGCACGTAAACGAGCAGCAGTACGCTTAGGAATTCCAGAACTGGAGAAGATCACATTCTACAGTAACAGGCATTGGCGGGCAGTTCTTGAACGATTCCTAAAAGGAAACTCTGATGCAGTAGCAAACTTGCTAGGAGAAAACAGTGATAAGTACGTTGCAGTTTATGCTCCAATCTCTGAAAGACTCTATGGCTCTGATAAAGAGTTTGAACCCATCGAAATCTCAGAGGCAGACCCAGACTACAGCGAGAAAATGGATCGCTATGGAAAAGAGGGCTACAATGAGTACAACTACAACCGAACCACAGGCAGGCATTACCTACGAAAGGAAAAGAGTGCTTACTGAGGCCCAGCAAAAACATGACTGTATCCTAGACAAAAACGCGAAATAGCCTATCCAAAGCAAACACTAAAATGAACGTAGTCCATCCAAGAAGCATGGAAAAGGGCTCGTAGCCTAGCACGGATTAAGGTGTCGGCCTTCGGAGCCGGAGATCGTGGGTTCAAATCCCACCGGGCCCGCCAACCTCGTAATTTGAATTGCGTTATGTTTGCTTTTTGGTTAGGGATTACTTAATATTTTAAACCATCTTGCAGAGTTTGTTCTTGAGCGAAAGGTGTCTGCTGACGATAAGATTTGATTGTACCAAATGGAACACAAATAGCATAATTTGTGACAAAAAAGTCGCGCTATTTAAAAGATGTCTGCATCTATAGAAAGAATCATCCCTAAAAAAGCGAAAAATATAATGATTAACCCTGTAAATTCAAATTTTCAAAATAAAGATAACAAAGCTAAACGTCCAGACTGTGATTTAGAACTAAATGTTCCCTGCGACATAGAAAAAAGTAGAAGTAATGAGTTGTCCTCATTGTGGACTTGAACTCGAAGTTAAAAAAATAACGGGCGGAGGTTGATGCGTAGATCTTCAAAAGTTAACTATTTGAAGGCGAAGATTGGGGCGAATAAAAGTATCGCCAAAATTTCATTCAGTTTTTTAAGCGCTTTTTCTTTTTTTTATTTTGACTATCGTATTTGTTAATTAGCTTTGGCAAAAATATTCGCTTTAGCTTACTTTTGTTTAATTACATACAACAATGATATCGGGCGAGGCAGGGCACCTTTAAGTTGGAACTTGAGCCGTTTTTGTCCTGAATTCTTCCAGTGTTTGAGGCTTCTTGCGTCCATCAAACGCGTGATGCAGCGCCAAACCAG
>JBEKFM010000080.1:0-9165 GCA_050013315.1 Bathyarchaeia archaeon | reverse complement strand
TCTCTTCAATAATCTTGAAAAGCTTGGTTGAATCATAAACTTTCGTTTCAGCTATTATTTCACAAATAGCACCTAGCCTGATTAAATTACCCTCGGACGTTGTAATATCCGTAAGACATTTAGTGTTGGCAGACTCAGGCATCGATATCAAAAGTATCTAGCGCCAGGGCATTATTCAATTTTTCCTCGCCACATTTGTTTACAACAAGCTATTGTATCACTTATCTTTTCCTTCAATCATGTCTTGGCAAGCTTTTGATGCCGCGTGCCTCCATTGGACTTTTGCACTCTAATCCTCGGGAAGTCTAATGTAATTATGGAATATTGTTTAGAGATATTTTTCTTTGATTGCGGCTAAAATTATTTCTGTTTACGTCTTATTTCCTTTTGAAACGAAAAACGCTTATCACTATAAATGAATTTGGATACTGGAACATATTGCCGACAAAAAAGTATTTCTCATATTCATTATCGTCGACGTGCATGTTCTCCCATACTTGTTCAGCTTTTTCAGGGCATTTTCTAAGCCATTCGTAAGCGCCCCATTCTATTACTTGTTGATCATGAAAACCTTTTGCCACCTTGCACTCTGAACATTGATACTTGATTCGCGGTTCAAGCGGAAATTCTTCTTTCACTTTTACGCGAAACCTACCATCCAATTGTGTTTGGGCTGAGGCGGGGATTTTTTGTTTTTCAAAGTAATGTTCCAAGATTTTTGGACTAATAATTCCTAATGAACGGTGACTATCTCGAATATCGTTAACGCATCCGCTGACCAGTCCCTGAATAAGTCCTTGCTGTTTGGACTTTGGATATTCTCCCATGACCTTCACCTTATTTCCGAGTCTATCCCAATCGTCTCGTGAGCCGACAATCTTCCAGCTTTCTATTCTTCCATTATGCGCCTTTGGTCTTTCCAATGGAACCTTTATGACATGCCAGCGCCTTATTGGCATATTCCAACTTGTTGGATACACTCTAAGAAAGCCATGTTTTGGTGAATAACCAGCGGTACAAATTGTTGTTCGTCCATCCCTTATTTCTTCAGGAACTCCTTGGCCTAGAACAATCAAATCATCGATTTCCAAGTTCTCCTGTTGTTCCAAGCCTAGCACTTCCTACTACAAATCAGTCCTTTTTTCATACTTTAGCAGTGGATCTGATATCTTTCGGTCTAAGATAAGGTCGGCTAAAATATCTCTGTGGCACGCATAAGCTTGTTCTTTGTAAGCTTTAGCGTATCTTTCCATGCACATCAAAGCAGTATTTCCAGATCTTTTTATATGTTCAATGAATGCGTCAAAGTTAGTTTCAGCGTTAAGATGCCAAGAATACCACTGCTTAAGACATGGATAACTAAATGCTCCTTCTTTGTATGGATTTTGGAGTACAAACGGTATTCCAAGTTCAGGATGATGCTCATATTTTATGCTGTTTCTTTCAAGTTCTTTTCGAAGGACATCACCGCTAAATTCAGGTTTGTATTGCGAGTCGGCAGAAAATCTAGCATCAATAACTAGGTTTACGCCACTCTTTTTCAATGCTTCAACGAAATCTTCAATTGATCTACCTTGGTAACCAATCGTGAATATAGTATTATTGAGAAATTGTTGTTTAGCTTTACTAGCATCTGGGGATTGTGTAATACCTCTATCGATTATCACTTTAAGAAGTGCAGGTTGTTGTGATATCGCTACGCCCGATATTATGCCAGCGATATCCATGCTTATTTTTCCTTCATCTAGAGCTTTTGCTACTTGTTCATGAAGCTCTAGTGCAACTCTTATTCTTCGGCTTATCCAGCTTGGATCAACATTCAATCTTCTTCCTAGTTCTTTTTGGCTCCAGCCGTGTTTCTCCATCATTTGGCTTAGAACCTTTCCTTGCTCTCTTGCGGTCATCTCAAGTCTAAGCATGTTTGTTTTTAATGAAAGAACATCTGCATCTGAATCCGAGAGGTCTCTAACGGTTGCTTCGATTTCCTTTAATCCAGCATTCTTTGCAGCTTGAAGGCGATAATGGCCCGCGATAACCTCATACCTTCCGTTTGGTTTAGGACGAACAATTATCGGATTCCATTGTCCATCATCCAAAAGACTTTGGGATAGCTGTTTCAAATGCTCTTGGTCTGTTTCTTCCCGTATTACAAATTTTCCTTCATCAATTTTATCTACTGCAATTTTCATTCTTTTCACCCGTCCTTCTTCTAGTTTGTTCTAAAGGATAAACTAGAGCTTCCAAATTGGCTTTCCTTTAACTCTTTCCCGTTTTAATCCTATATCTTTTTCCAGTTTTGCAACCCATTTATTGTTGGGAAGTTTCTGATAGAGATTCGCCCTCTTCCTTATTTCGCTCCAATCTAAACCCTTGGGTTCGGATTTCAAAACACAGGATATTTTACTCTTAAATTCCTCATAAGACATTTTCTCACTCATTTCACCTCAAACCCCCTTCAGCGTATACCTTGTTTACAAGGATTAACTTCGTTGGTTTTTTTGACTTTTAAAACTTTTGTAAAAGACAATGCTCATTGATTAGCAACCACAGGGAAAAAAACAGGCAAAAGTTAACACAACTAAGCACATAGCTGATTCTAACCAGATTGCATCAGTCGATAAAATAACAAGTGAGTTCCCTTAAACCAAAAAACCAATCACTACAAAAAGGATTATCTGATTAATTTTTCTTCTCTTCTCAGATTTGATGCAACTACTTTTTCAATCAAATCAGCTGGATTTCTAGTTATTTTCCTTAGCGAGTGATACGTTTTTCGGCTAAGCTTCAGTGTGATGGAGACTTTGTTTTCTTCACTAACTAAATCATGATTTTTCAAAGATTGCGGATTTGCTAACCATTCTTCAACCATACGAATTATCGATGATGTAACATCGTCATCTTCTTGATTCATTATGTCATAATCTCTTTGGGAAATTGCCACCATTGCTACACTAATTTCGCGGTTTTCTAATGCGTTCATTACTGCGACCCGTGCGTCTTCTGCCGACTTGCCGGGGTTTTCTACTATGTAACGGATAATCTGACGAGCTTCTTTGAATGATAAATTCTTAATTGCTCGAGAGGTCTCAATCTGTCTTTCGGTAGTTAACGGCACCAGGTCAAATGCAATGGTCAGAGGTATTTCTCGTTTAGATACACGTTGCTGAACTTCTTCAGGAAGGGTGGTTAATTTAGAGAGGATTCTAACGGTTTCTTTGCCGACACCAAGCTTTTCAGAAACTGCTTTGGGGGAACCATAAAATTCAATCAGCTTCTTGCTCGCTTTGGCGTATTGCATCGGATCCCCTAATTTCTTGCTTTTTCTGAAATCAGCAATGAAGGCGCCAAGAGAGCGCTCCTCGGCAGTTATTTCTTCATTGTCCTTCTGGCGCATACTCATTTTGCACAAGCCATTCGTTTAATATTCTGTGAACTAAATCTTCCGGAGTTTCGTCTTCCATATTTGCCGCTCGTCTCAAAGCTGCCATTTCGGCTTCAGAGATCGAAATATTCATTGTCAAAAGCGGCACTTTTTTCTCCACTCGCTCTTTGAGTTCATCTGCAGAAATTGTTGGTCTAGTTCTGGCTATTTGAATTGCAGTTTTTCGCTTTTCGCGCGAGATTTCATTTTTCTTTGAATATTCGGACACAATCTTAGCGACTCTTGTGACTTCTGCTGGAGGACTCCACTTCATCATATATTTTAGAGCTGAACCTTCAGTCGTGCTTATTTTCTTTTCATTAATCATGGTTTTAACGTCGTCCGGCAAACCCTTGATTCCTAGCTGATAGCTTACCCAGCCTTCAGAATACCCCAGAGCTTTTGCTACTGCTTGCTTTGAACCTAATTCTCTCAAAAGATCAGAAACGGCTGCCGCACGATCAGCAGGGCCCAAATCGATTCTTTGAAGATTTTCAATAGCTGAGATTACGCGCATATCAGCTTCGTTCATTTCCTCATATACCATTGCAGGTATTCGCTCAAGTTCCGCGGCTTTTGCAGCGTTTAACCTATTTTGACCAACGGGTAATTCGAATCGGTCTCCTTTTCTTACTAAAACTACCGGTTGCAGCACACCTTTTTCTTTAATGCTAGCGACCAACGACGCTAATTCGGCATCTGTGGTCTTTGATTTGCGAACGTTAGTTTCGCTAATGTCTATTTTCGAAACTTCTATTTCTTGGAACTTAGGTTTCAATTTGACTCGCCTCTCTATCTTTGTTCTTCTTTTATTTAAATTACTTCCAATACGTGGATTGATACAATAAGCCAGATGTGTGGGTGACGACCATCGGTACCCATGACGAACCTGAGCTTTTTTCCAGATAAGGCTTCAAAATGTTTTTCGAAATTGGCTGCCTCCTCTGAGATAACTCTGCCAAATTGGTCGGTTTTCTCAAGTTCTTTGACTTCACAGACATGACCAGGACATGAATCACCACATAGAAATCGAACTTTTGGCGTTCCATTTAACAAAAAAAACTTCGCATTGCGCGGTTCAATTAACCCTAACGTTTTCTTGCCATTCCAAGAATCGTCATGTAAGAAAACGCCAGTCTCTGTGAATTTTTCGAGAATCTGAATTTGTTCTTTCTTGCTTTTCACATGGTCAATTTTAAGTACTGATTCTGGATGAATCCGTCGGCTTTCTGGCCTTGTTGGCTCAGGTTTAGTTTCTCGATATTCTGCTTTTATGATATCAAACTTTTCTACAAACTGTATTCCAGGCAGCACTCTTTCAGCAAAAAGTGGGTATAGTCTTATCCACGAACCATTCTTTCCAATGCCAGCTATGCAATGTGTTAAACAACCGTACTTAGCATTAAACGATGAAACGCCCTTTCCCAATATAATTATAGCTTCAGACAAATCTTCTGAGTCAGAATCAGATGATGACTGCGTCGTCCCGATTCTACGCTCCGCATAAATCTGTTTCATGCATTTTTAATCGTCTGCAGACTTTGATTTTTTATTCCTGAGCCTCAACGATTGAACTTTAGTCCAAGGTAATTTAAGTTCAATCACTTCTTACGCTTTTCGGTATTTTTCAATTCAAGCTGCCCTTTTTTATCTAAGCCTGGATGGCGAGGTTTGAATTCTTGCAAGAACTGGTAGAGCTTTGGGTGAGTCTTAGCAAGTCTGCGATAGTGCGACGGGCCATTGAGTGGACAGCACCAGCATCCGATTCTTCTGTAACCTTTGTCGTATAATGGATTATAAGGTATGTTGTTTTCTTTTATGTATCTCCAGACTTCCCACTCGTTCCAATCGTATATCGGATTTACGCGTATTATCATTGGGTTCTTGTTTGGCAACTTTATCGGCATTAGACTTCTTCTGTAAATCGACTCCGTGCGTGTAGTTCCAGTGATCTCGGCCTTGAAGTCATTTTTAGACATGAATTGAAAAGCAGGTTCTTCTTTGAAAGGTTTGCAACACCATCTTTCCTCGTGGGTTGCCCACCCTCTTTCAGCGGTCATTTTGAAGAAGGAGCAATTACTGCTCGTTATATTCATATTTATTGACCATTCTTCCTTCAGCTTTCTCACATATTGCAACGATTCGGGAAACTCAACAGTGGTATTATCATAAATAACCGGAATGTTTGGGTTTACTTCTAATGCCATATGCAAAATAACCAAGCTGTCTTTTCCGCCACTAAAAGCAAGAGGAAGTTTTCCAAAGAAAATATCGTTTGCCTCTTTTATTATTTCTCTGGCTTGTTTTACCCTAAATTCGTAGAAGATGCGACTGTTGCACTGGATAATTCTTTTTTCAAGCAATGATTCGTCTGCTCTCTTAATCAAAGGCGCCAGAACTAATTTTCTTTCAACAATTTCCTCTTTGGTTAAGCCGCAAACCATTTTTCTTCTCCAGGATAATCCTGGAGACTATTTATATTCAAATACACTTTTAAGTTTTGCTCAACATTAGCTTGAGACGCCGCAAGTTAGTCTCATCAATTATCCCATTATCGCTAGCAAAACTCAACAACTCTACCGCATAATCAATTTTTAGTTTGCCACGTCTAATCGCTTCATAAACAGATGACTCATGCATTCCTTCTCTTTTACCAATTTCAGAAGGCTTTATCCCCTGAGAAAATAATCTTAATGCTTTAGTTTGATTTTTTGTTAGTCTAAACATAGCAGCCATATATCATGATGGATCTAATAATTTTTTGCAAGTCTAAGTTTTGATTTACGATATAGTTAGGACTAAGCATCGCGTTGCTTTTTCTTTTAGAGGCGTCAAGTGTGGGTGCTAGAAGAATATTCGGTGCTTTGTTCGTTATTTACGGAGTTGTTAGTTTCGTTTGCATTGGTCACTATTTTGATGCGTTGTTTTCTTGGTTTCCGTGGTCAGGCTGGCTGTTTAATCCGCTGGGAACAATCGTTTTCCAGAAGTTTTCGCTGATTGTTCCTTTGAATTCTGCAGACGCAACCTCGGGCATGGGATACATAATTCTCCTGTTGGGTTATCCCGGCTTCTTTGTCGTGACGGGGTTAATAACATTAGTGAAAGCTTAAGTTTCTTCCTTCCGGTCGTCTGTTGTGGCATCTCTCATTTTTTCTCCAAAGGGCAAATACATTCGAGTATCCCGCTCATGTGCCGTGACTCGATCTGGTCTTTTTCCGTAGATGGTTCTTTCCTGCTGAGTGTAATCCCCGTATCGCTGGCCTGAGGGTTCGACAAGGAGGCTTTTCACATCACCCATCATGCTCTGGTACTGTCGCGGAATGACTGAGCTGACTTTGTACCGTATTCCTCTTTCCCTGTAGTAGTCGGTTGCGAGGCTCATCAGGTGGAAGCCGAACATACATTGTTCAAGCGTGACTTCTCCCGTCTTCGGATTATACGTCAGCTTTGAGCTGAACTCGACATCACGCTTGTATCTGACTCGCTTTTCTGCGTAGCCACGTTTCTCATGTCGCATAACGTATTTTCCAGCAAGGTGATGTTCCAGCGTGAAGAGGCAGTTATCGCATTTCTTCTCGTTCCACAGGATCATTGCACATTCTTCGGCTAAGTCTTTCAGGTGTTGCCAGTCGGTGGGGTACTCGTAGATCGTGTGGATTGGGTGGCGTCTATGCTTTTCGCCAATGTAAGCGTAGAAAGTCAGTTGTGGAAGGGGCATATTGTCACGGCTGATAGAAAAATGATTTCTCTTTTAGACAAGGTGTTTTGATGAACAAGCAAACAATCGCAGTAATCGGAATCCTTCAAATCGTCTTAGGTCTAGTTTTAGCTTATCAAGCTGGGTTCGCTTCGGGAGGGATTTTTTCTCCGCAGACTCTTAAACCGAACGACATCTTCTACGGGTCATCAAATTATATGTACGCGGATTTTAACCCGACTTCCGCTACGATCTCAACTGGTGGTTCGCAGACATTCACAATAGTTTTGTATGATAATGGTGGTCAGCAACTTGACGATAGTTACGCTAATTTCAACTGGCTTGTTGATGGCACGACAGTTTCTTCGGGCGGTGCGGGCATGGAATCTTACTCTGTTTCAGGTCTTGGCGTTGGTACTCATTCGGTTGAATGTGACGCAACGAATTTTGATTACTATAATGAAGGGTGGGATTCTGTTTCTTGTACTGCCACCTTAACAGTCACAGGTCAAGCAACTCCACCGCCAGCGAGTTACAACTGGAATGTACGGAATCAGTTTGCCGATTGCAAGTGGTGACACAATCAGGTTCTCGGCTGTTCCTCCGCAAGGTTACGGCTTTGCCTATTGGACAGGCAACGCAGGAACTTTCTATGCCAATCCTGCAACCATTACGGCTACCGGAAGCATCAGCGAAGACGTTCAACGCTAACGGCGCTTCCGTCAACCCGAACGGCACTGTCTATTTCACTTTGGACTCCGCGAGCGGACAGAAATACTATAGCTTGGCTCCCAAACAACCGTACACTGCGTTTATGGAATGTTCAGCATTGTAAATATGACAGTCAACACCTTCAACTGCACCACATACCAAGTCAACGCTGACAACAGCCTCAAAGTGATCGACTCTTATACCATCGACAAAACTATAGTTGCCACTCCATCAGCTCACGTTACACAGCTTAATGGCAATAAAAATAACCTCACAATCACCATTGCACAAAAGCTTGCAGATAACACAATAAGACCATTGACGAAGACTTTTATCATCAACAACAATGCAGCAGACACCTATACTGTTGGCTCCTACAAAGTTTACGTGAACACTAAAGGCAATACCCAAATTCGCGATTGCCGCATAGTGTAACAAGCCAACAACACCTATATCTTCTTTTTTTATTAAAAGCTCGCAACAATTTGTATCGTTATAATATGCTTTGCAGTTAGGGCAGGTGTAGTTGAAGTCGCAGATGTATTAGCGCGCTTTTACTGATTCACTTAAACTAAAAAGCTAAGTGCTGCGCCTCATTTTACTTTGACTTGACTGGAGTCACACAGAATGATCTCAACCCTCGAACTGATTATAGGTGTCATCATTGGTACAGCCATTACAATCCTGATCGAAGAAGGCATTAACCGAATTATCACACACGGAGCAAAAAAGGCTGGAACGAACCCTACCGTAATTCGCGATGTCGCAGTAGCAATGCGTGTAATCGCGGTTCTTGTGATCGTTGCTGTGATTCTTTCGTTAACTGGTCTTGCTTCGGAGTTCACGACTATTACGATATCTGGAATCGGTGCGCTTGCTATTTCGCTCGCGTTACAGAACACTCTCTCCAACATACTTTCAGGCATACTCATGTTCCATGATGGCTTAA
Organism: Bathyarchaeia archaeon; assembly: GCA_050013315.1. Classification (GTDB taxonomy): domain Archaea; phylum Thermoproteota; class Bathyarchaeia; order Bathyarchaeales; family Bathycorpusculaceae; genus Bathycorpusculum. The sequence continues at coordinate 387 of JBEKFM010000080.1, read as the reverse complement.
TTCACCTAAACGATACAGTGGAATATGGCAGCATTAAAGGTAAGGTCGTGCGCCTTGCCATGAGAAACACGTGGATTAAGATGGATTCGGGGAAAATTGCCGTCATCAGCAATTCTCTGCTAGCTGCCGGTCCAATTATCAATCACTCCGCCACAGAACGTATATCAAAAAAATATGCAATCAACTAGACGCGACCGTGCCAAAAAATGTGCCCTAATTAACATATCCCAACCATGCTGTGTCGTAAAACTAGACCTATGTTAGGTTGCTCGGTTTTCCTTTGTCCCAGTAGTAAAGGAAAAGTTCTCTTGCCCAGTTTACGAACTTTGGGTCTGTGCCGTAGAAAGCAGCGTAGTCCATTCTTCCTTCGGTTGAAGGCAAGCATAT
>JBEKFM010000079.1:0-8177 GCA_050013315.1 Bathyarchaeia archaeon | reverse complement strand
TTAGCGCGTGTTTCGCAAAGTGCTCCTACTCTTTTGTAAGCATTATTTCAATTGTTGAAACCATCCGTGCTCTGGTTTCGCCCTCTCTTGGCGGCATCTCCTCTGTTCCTATCGCGATTTTGGTTACTTTTAGGTCTTTTAGGAAGCGATTTCTCGTTATTTCAGCTGCGTCAACAGCTGTAGTTATTGCTTGCCCTCTAGCCTTCAAAGTTATCTCTTTGCTATCGCTCGCCGATAGACCTGTAATAATCGCCAGAACATAGTCCATTGGCATCTTATTTCCAACGAAAACAATTTTAGATTTTTCCGACATTTTCCATCACCATTTAATCATAACGCAACTGCCCTCTACTAGGCAACCTTCCTTATAAAGCGATTAAACAACAGAGCAGCCTGAGGATGTTTCAGAGTGGCTCCCTTATCCTAAGATACCCTTTCCGTCCACCTTGGATATCAATCCAAGAGGCAATGCCCATTATTAGACGTCTATTAAAAAAAGAGTACTGATAATTAAAGAAATTTACGTGTCCCATGTGGTAATCTTTTCAAAGAAAGAGAATAAGGGTCTGATTCTTCATAATTCTATATTTTCTTTTTGTCTACTGTGGTTCTGAAGGTTTTGCCGAAGCATTCGCATAGACCGATTGTTAATTCTGTTCTTTTTCCTGTTTTGTCGGGTCTTCCCGCCATTTTCCAAGTTTTTTTTGGCGTTACTTCTTTCCACACTTTGGACATTTTGCCATTATAATTCCTCATCTGAGCATTGAAACCAGGCTGTGTAAACACTTTTCGTCGAAAATGGCAATTCTCGTAACAATCTCTTACTTTTCAAACAGTGGTTGCAACTCAGTCATTTTTATTTTTCGCAATCAATTATGTGCCTATCTTTTGTCCCAAAATTAACAACATATCCATAAGTCCGCACCCGAAAAAATATAGCTCTCTATTGGATTTGAACCCATCTTCAAGCGCTTCGTTATAGGGATAGGGATTCGAGCCCCAGTTTACTAGTGAAAATCCTATCGTTCCAAAAACCGAGGACCTTTTAGAAAAAAAGACCTACAGGCGGACAACAATTCCTGTTTTTCAGTCATGGGCGTCGAACTGACTAGGGTTTCTCAGCCTTCAATCGGCTGTTTCTAATCTCAAGCCCCCTAAAGGTATCATTAGTTTGTCAGACGTTGGCGTCTGAGTAATTAGCTTTTTTTGGCCAAATTTATGTTTGTTTAAGTTGCCGTCTGAGTAACTCTGAACTTTCATCCGATAATGTCAAGCTAATGCCTTCTCATCATCCGGCAAAAAACAATTAGCATAACCAGAAATAAAAGTGTATACATAGGACCTAAATTGTTACAGGGAACCCTTTTATTTTCGATTTGAATGTACTTTTGTCAGGAGCAAAAAATTATGAATTTTGTTGGTTGTCAAACAGAAAAGAATCTCTTAGCAGCCTTTGCAGGCGAATCACAGGCACGAAATAGATACACGTTCTTTGCGAGCGTAGCCAGAAAAGAAGGATACGAGCAGATAGCCTCAATTTTTGAGGAGACATCAGCTAACGAGAAGGAACATGCAGAACTATTTTTCAAGCATCTCAAAGGTGGCATGGTGGAAATCAAAGCTTCTTACCCCGCTGGCGTAATCGCGTCAACCGATGAGAATCTCAAGGCTGCAGCTGAAGGCGAAAAACTCGAGTGGGGCACACTTTACCCCAATTTTGCAGATGTAGCTGAGCAGGAAGGTTTCGCAGATGTTGCCAGAACATTCCGCATGGTCGCAAAAGTAGAAGTCTATCATGAAAGAAGATACAATAAACTGCTTGAAAGCGTGCAGCAAAGCAAAGTCTTCAAGAAAGATCAGCCAATCAAATGGAAATGCAAAAACTGCGGGTACGTATTTGAAGGAAAAGAGGCACCAGAAAAATGCCCAGTTTGTGCTCATCCAAAAGCCTACTTTGAAGTCTGGGTTGAAAACTACTAACGCTTTTTTTCTTTTTGGTTCAAGATTTTAGCGGTTAGTTTGTTTTGTCATTTGATTCTTGTTTTGTATACTTCGTTTGTTGTTTTACCGTTTAGTGCTTTGCGCGGTCTAATGTGGTTGCGGGATGGCAAAATTAGTACGTTTTTCAAAAGAATGCTTGTTTACACGATGTATTTTCCTGTTTTTTCGAAGTCTTTAACGATTTCCATTACTCTTTTAGGCGCGTTGAATGGTCCGAGAGGAATATCCTTTAGTAAAACCCATGGCGTTTTAAGCGCGACCATTGTTGCTATGTGTTGTTCTCCGAAGCTTTTCTTTGCGACTTCTACAACCATACGTCTAACTTCCACTTCTGAATATTCGCCGAGCGCATGCAAATACTCATGTAGCAAGAGGTTGTAAACTAAAGCGTTAACAGTCGGCTTTGAGCTTACGGACGCCTCAACAATTTCCACCAACGATCTATTTAGTACGATGTTGTTGGTTCCAATCGGATAATAAGCGCCTAACTGCAGAGGCAAATCATCCAAAAAAAGCATCATACTGTCCCTTCTTGTGCCCAAAGAAAACTCGACGGTTTTCTTCACGATTAGCCAGACTTCAGCGTAATTTTTGGCCTTGTCCAAACTGGCTCCGAATTTCTCGACGTCTCCTGAGTTGTTGCTGCTCAAAAAGAAAGCCTTCAATAAGCAATGAAAGAAACAAGCCTTTAAGCGTTGCACCGCAAGTGAAGCTCTGTCTCTAATTTTTCTTGATAGAGCTTACACCGCAAATTGAAACTTTAGATCATAAGCTCTTCTAAATTCGTGTTTTCGAATTTAGCCGCATAAGAATTCTCGCCTTCACCTTGGAGTGACACTCAATGACGCGGAGTGACTTTTCCGAACTTCTTTACAGTTTTCTGCACTTTTTTGAAGCCCTAAAGCATTGATGCAAAGTAACGTGCTCAGCTAAAAGCAAAGATTCACGCTTCTAACACCTAAACTTAAGCCTCAAGAAACTCAAACCAACTCAGATAAACGCAGAAACACGCAAACAAACGCGAAAACAATCAACCTGCAAACAAATCAAACCCAAAAACAAAAAACCAACCCAAAACAGCTGTAACAGAAAATAGAGTCCCACGAGATAACATTATAGATAGACATCTTCAGAAATTAGAGATAGAGCTCGTAAGTAGGAAAACAAAAAATTGATAAACAACATATGCTTTTGTGATAGACGTTAAGGTGAAATTTGAATGGCAAGCAATGTTCTCGTAAGAGACATAATGTCAAAAGACGTAAAAGTCGTGCGTAATGACACTTCGGTTCAAGAAGTCGTTGCAACAATGAACAAATACGATAAAGACGCAATACTTGTAGTTCAGAGTGGAAAGCCAACCGGAATCATAACAGTCAAAGACCTTCTGATACGAGCAGTTGAAGCGGGCATGCCCCTTGGATCAATCATCGCAAGGATGGTATACACAAATCCATTGGTGACAATAGAGGAAACAGCAACCGTTGAAGAAGCAGCAAAACTAATGAAACATTGGCAAATCAAACACTTACCAGTCGTTGATAAACAAGGCTGCCTTTTAGGCATGCTAAACGATAGGGATATCGTGTATTCGGTTCCTTCTTTAATGTCAACGATGGAAGAGTTCTGTCGAACAAAATAATCCACAAGCACGAAAACTACTTTTTTTATCTACAATTTCCAATGATTTAAGGAGATTTAAATCTAAATTTCGTCTAATCAGAATGCTCAAGAAAAAACAGGGTAAAGAAAGCGAACCTATGGTTTTTGGTGTTTAGCCCACTCTTCTTTAGCAAGCTTAGCAATGTTATCCGTGTTTGCCTGTGCGGTAAGGTCTGCGATAGCGTTGTTAAGTTCGTTCTTGATTAGTAAAGAGACTTCGTTGGGTCTTAGTGGTTCTGGCCTTGTGGCTTGGTAAACTCTTAGTGCGCGTAAACAAAATTTTATCATTAAATTTTGCAATTGATCTTGTAAATCTGATAGTTCGTTTTTACTGTTTTTCATTAACTTGTCAAATCCGGCTGAATCCCATTTTCCTTCTTCTGTCATTTTTAATCTGTCCTTACCCTCTCATGTCAATCATTCATTATAGCTCTTTCTGATGATTCGAGTCAATCATTTAGAAATAATGGTTTTGGGTTTTCCAAGTTTCTTATTAACACATGCTCGGATAAATCCGAAGTACTCGGGTGAGGGTCTTCCTGGTCGGCTTTTGAATTCTCCGTGGAATTGAGAGGCAAAGTAGAAGTAGTTGTTTGGTAACTCTAAGGTTTCCATTCTTCTGCCGTCAGTGCTTTTGCCTGTGAAAAATAATCCGTTCTTTTTAAGGATTTCTAAATAGTCCAGATTGACTTCAAAGCGGTGTCTGTGGCGTTCGTAAATTTCTTCTTGCCCGTACAAGCTGTATGCAAGCGTGCCCTTTTGCAAAACTACTTTATTGGCACCTAGGCGCATTGTTGCACCTTTGATTTCTATTCCTCGCTGTTCAGGCATAAGATCTATGACTGGATGTGGAGAATCTGGATTAATTTCGGTGCTATTTGCATCTTTTAAGCCGCAAACATTTCGAGCGAACTCGATAACTGCCAACTGGAAACCGTAACAGATGCCTAGGAAGGGAATATCATTCTCTCTTGCAAATTGGGTAGCTGCAATTTTTCCTTCGGTTCCTCTTGGCCCAAAACCGTAAGGAACAAAAACGCCGTCAAAACTCGCAAGATCTTTTACGCATTGAGGTTCATGCTCCAGTTTCTCAGCTTCTAAGTACGAAATGCAAACTTTAGTTTTGCATGCACCTCCAGCGTGTCTTAGTGCCTCGCTCATGCTTACGTAACTATCAGTCAATCCAGCGTATTTGCCCACTAATGCTATCTTAACTTCGTTTTCAGGATGAATCATTTCGTTAACAAACCGTTGCCAATCACCGAAATCTTTAGTTTCACATTTGATAGCCAATCTCTGGCAAATAAAATCGCCCATGCCTTGCTTATCCAAAATAAGCGGTACCTGATAAACGGATTCAGCGTTATAAGAACAGAAGACTGCGCTTTCTGGAATAGTGCCGAAGAGAGCTATTTTTCTGAGGGCTTCAGCGTCAATCATTTTGGGGCTTCTGGCTACTATAGTGTCTGGTTGAATGCCGATTCGTCTTAACTCGTTGACGCTGTGCTGTAAGGGTTTAGTTTTCATTTCACTAGTAACATCTAAAATCGGCACTAAAGCTACGTGGACATAAAGCGTGTTCTCGTAGCCTTCTTCAATGCGCATTTGGCGAATAGCTTCGAGAAAAGGGAGACCTTCAATGTCTCCAACTGTTCCGCCAACTTCAGTCAAAACAATCTCTGCACATGTGGCTTTGCCCACGCTCTTGATGCGGTTTTTAATTTCGTTAGTTACATGTGGCACAATTTGGACGCAATGTCCTAAAAAGTCGCCGCGTCGTTCTTTCTCAATTACAGATTTATAAACCATGCCAGTTGTTAAGTTGTTTTCTTGTTTGAGCCTTAAATCTAAGAAACGTTCATACCAGCCTAAGTCTAAGTCGGTTTCGCCGCCGTCATCGGTTACGAAGACTTCGCCATGCATGTAGGGATTCATGGTTCCCGCATCAACGTTCACATAAGGGTCGATTTTTACAACTGTGGGTTTTAGTCCTCGTGCTTGAAGCATCTTGCCGATGGAAGAAGTTAAGATGCCCTTGCCGACAGAACTTAAAACTCCACCTGTTACAAAAATATACTTAACCATGTATTTCCCCGCAATAACTTACACTTTTCAAGCTAACTTAATATAACTCTTTTGTGTGCGGAGCTGTAAAAACGTGCAGTCAAGAATGATTTGTTTTGGACGAGTAAATAGGCTAATGTTACGGTGCCTGTCTGTAGCTGCGGTTGCGCATTATCCCCCGCGCAAGAAGCCATATACCAATTAACACTAGTACAATTGGCCAGAAATACTGCCAAAAGATAGAAAACAAACCGAAAAATAATGTCAACCCGACTAAAATTACTATTACACCAGCAATCAGAAGCCCCAAGCCACTGCCTCTATGATAATAAACATATCCTTCTTCATAATACCTATGCCCATGCGCATGCCTAATGTAAGGCTTATTCTCTGGGCCAGCGCCATAAAGAGGAACCCCGCAGTTAGAACAATTCGTAGCGCTGTCAGGGTTTAATGTGCCACATTTTGTGCAATAAACCAAATCTTATTTCCCTCAACTGTCTTTTTAGAAGACAAGTGTTCATAAGATTTTTGGTTAGGACTAATTTTGCCTGTTTCTGCAGAAAAATTTTAATTATGAGCCTAGCTAAAATATTAGTGGAGACTAAAATGCCTAAGGCCTTTGTATTGATAAATGTTGAATCTGGGGCAGAAGAAGAAGTGCTTCGAGTACTTAAGAAAATTGAAGGGGTAGAAGAAGCGAACCTTTCCTATGGAGTGTATGACATAATTGTGAAAATAAAAGCTGAATCAATGGAAAAACTCAAGGAAATGGTTACACGAAAAATAAGATCTACAATCAAAGTCAGATCGACGTTGACGCTGATAATGATGGAAGAATAAACGGTAAAAACTTAATAATACATCAAACCTCACTTATTTTTTGTTTTGATAGCTTGATTCGGATAATTTGTTGATTTGGTTGCGGCGTTAGAGGTAAATATCCTTGCGAAGATATAGCTGTGGCTTTGTATTGGCGGAAAAGTGGAACTAGAGAATAATTGAAAAGTTGCTGTCTTAGTTTTTTGAATATGCTTAATAGTTTAGCCAAGGAAGTCTAATGAGGCTCGAAAACTCAGATGAAGATATCAAGAGAACCTTTGCGTCTGAACGTAATTTTTCTTATTTTGGTCTTAGGACTAGTTGCCTTCATTCTCTATTTCTATTTCTTCATCAATCCAGCACGGGTTGCAGATATACTCTCTAAGACGAACCTTGCTTATTACACAGGCGCTTTTGTAGCTTATTTTATGTATGCATTCTTCTCCGCGCTAGTTTGGCGTCAATTGCTAAACAGTTTGTCAGTAAAAATCAGCTCCCGGAAGGCTTTACTGTTTACATGGGTTGGATTGTTTTTTGAAGCGACGGTTCCCCAATTGGGATGGTCTGGAGAAGTCTCAAAAACTTACCTGCTAATAAAAGATTCAAGTGGAGATGCTGGAAAAATAGGTGCTTCTGTGGTTGGGCAAAAAATTTTTACCATAACAATGACTGATGTTGCTTTAGGTCTTGGTTTAGGATTAGTTCTTGTTAGTTATCCTTTGCCGTTCATTGTCACATTTTTGATTGCCTTTGTCTTAGCGCTCTCAATTTTATCCCTACTGCTCGTTTACTACGTGAGTCTTAAGCCAAAAGCAACCAAAACTTTGCTAAACTGGGGCATACGTATAGCATCTTTTTTCAGAAAAAGGTGGACTCCCCAAAATTTCAGGCTTAAGGCTGAAGAATTATTGGGTACATTTCATTTAGGCATGGAACAATTGAATGCTAATCGCAGAGCGCTAGCTAAACCCATAATATATGCTGTTATAAGCTTTATTTTCGAAGTCTCGGATATTTTTTTGGTTTTTGTTGCGTTAGGTTACCCTGTGCCGGTTGACAAAGTGCTTATTGTATTTACTTTAACTGGTACGCTCCAGACGGTGGGCGTAACATTTTTCGGGTTTCCTGAATTAATCATGAGCGTTTCATTTACTGCACTTGGAATTCCAGCGGCGTTGAGTGTATCTGTCACTTTGCTGACAAGGGTTGTTAGCCTGTGGTTCCGACTTATCGTCTCTTATGGAGCTTTGCAGTGGGCAGGAAGTGTCAAGTCAAGTTTCTAACGTTACACTCGTAGAGCATTGCTGGGAACGCTTTTACGGCTCTGTGAAAGCGCGAATGATTAAACCAATCCTTGTAGTCGTCTAGTTTGCCTTTGAGCCATTCAGGAAACTTTCGCAGATGATTGACAAACTCTCGGTTGAGGTTTTGAATGCACCGTTCAACCTTGCCTTTATCCTGAGGGTAAGACGGATGAGCAAAATGCGCTTCAACCCCATGTGTACCGCACCAGCTCTTCCATTGATCCCTGAACTGTGGTCCATGATCAGACAAAATAGCCTTCGGAAGCCGCTTCTGCCTCTCTAACGCAGCTACTGTTTCAGCCGTTGTCAACTGGTGGTCAAACT
>JBEKFM010000078.1:0-8345 GCA_050013315.1 Bathyarchaeia archaeon | reverse complement strand
CTTAATTGCCCGATTAGAAAGAAAGTGAAAATTAAAACCTACAGCGACACCCAAAAGAGGGGCGAAAATAAATAATAACTAAGAAGAGTGAAGCCAAATAACAACAGAGAAAAAATTGAATTCAACCAATCATCCATAGTTACTGATTTTTTGAGACTAAAACCATTTTTAACCATTTTAGGGAAAAGCCAGCGAGTAATCGAAGAGCATTTAAACTCTTGATATCATAGAGTCGAGCGGAGGCACTTCGATGAAGACATGCATTATCTTTATCGGGGGACAAGCAAAAACTATTTTAGTCTACTTCAGAATCAAAATCTTAACAAGCTTTCCAGATTGGTGTTTTTATGAGTTTGGAGCGAAATATGGCTCAAATTGAGGCTTACAAACAGCAAGTATCGGAAGATCAGCTAAGACTGAAAGATAGAATGGGCAAAATTAAACATAAAATCGCCGTTATAAGCGGAAAAGGCGGAGTTGGAAAAAGCACAGTAACCGTTAATCTTGCAGCTGCATTTGCACAGAAGGGAAACAAAGTTGGCATTTTAGACGCGGATATTCATGGACCCAGCGTTCCAAGGCTTCTTGGATTAGAAGGACAACGAGTTAAAACTGGTCCACCGGGCGCTTTTCCTGTTGATGCACAATTAGGCATGAAGGTTATGTCAATAGATTTCTTTTTGCCCGAGCAAGCGCCGACGATTTGGCGCGGACCACTAAAAATGAGAGCAATCCGCCAATTCTTATCAGATATTGTTTGGGGAGAGCTTGATTTTCTCTTCATCGATTTGCCGCCTGGAACAGGCGACGAACCCTTAAGCATCGCTCAGCTTTTACCCGAAATGGACGGAGTAGTAATCGTTACAATGCCCTCTGAATTGTCCAGCTCCATCGTTAAAAAAGCAATCACTTTCGCCAAAAGATTAAACATGCCCATAATTGGCGTTGTGGAGAACATGAGTGGTTTTGTTTGCCCACATTGCGGAGAAAAAACCGAAATTTTCCGATCAGGCGGCGGAAAAAAGATGGCTAAAGAAGCTGGCGTTCCCTTTCTCGGCAGTATCCCCATTGACCCCAAAATAGGCGTAGATTCCGATAAAGGATCACCTTTTGTAATTGCACAAAAAGACTCTGTAGCAGCCAAGGCTTTCATGGACATTGTCAAGAAAGTAGAAACTCACCTGAAAAAAGAACCTAAAGCATGATAATAGGCTAAAATGATGTAGCAAATATTGTAAAAAAGTTGGAGAACTTAAAACTCCCGGGTTAATTGTTGTCCGTCATTGCTAGTCTTTTGTGAGAGTTATTTCTATCGTTGAAACCATTCGTGACCTGTTTTCGCCTTCTCTTGGTGGCATCTCTGCAGTTCCAATTGCTATCTTTGTCACTTTGAGATCCTTTATGAATCGGCTTCTTGTAATTTCTGCAACGTCAACAGCTGTAGTTATTGCTTGTCCTCGTGCTTTAAGGGTTATTTCTTTATTCGTGCCTGAAGAGAACGCTGTTATGATAGCGAGTACATAGCTCATCGGTGGTTTGTTTCCAACGAAGATTACATCTTGTGGTTTTTCTGCCATTTCTATCACTCCTTTTTATTATTCATTGCGGTAGTAACGTTCTTTTTGTCGTTTTCGACGGGAACGTTACTGCATTACTACGCTAAACTTCCTTATAAACGCAATTCAGCAATCCGATATGCTGAGCTAGCGCTAAATCAAAACGAAAAAAATTATCAACGAATTATCCGGGAAAAAAGATTGCTTCTACATTCTGCAATGTAAAAAACGCTATAGTTTTATATATCAAGCCTAAAGGAAGAGTACAAACCGGAGAGCTATTTCATGTCAGTATCGCCTAGTCTAAGGGAAGTTTTAGCAAGAAGAATTGCTGGAGAAATAATTCTTTCAAGTAAACCAGGCGCTACCATGCGGAAATGGCGAGAGCTTTTCGCTGTTTCCCAAATGAATCTCTCAGAGACAATGGGACTATCATCATCAGTAATAAGCGATTATGAGAGTGGAAGAAGACAAAGCCCAGGCGCCAAATTCATACGAAGATTTGTGCTTTCTCTTTTGCATATTGATGAGCAAAAAGGCAGCCGTTTCATCAGAGAATTCGCAAAATTAACCAGTTCGCCAAGCATGGCAGTAGTGGATTTGCGTGAGTTTCCTATTCCAGTGCGGGTTGAGTACTTATGCAAGGCTATTGGCGGCGAAGTAGTGGCCTGCAAAGAAAAATACGTTAAAGAAGTTAACGGCTACACAGTCATCGATAGCCGCAAAGCTGTTGAAGCATATTCTGGTTTAGACTACGCACAACTATTTGGTGCTACAACTGATCGAGCGCTGATTTTCACAAACGTTGAAACAGGCTGCCTACCGATGATGATCGTGCGAGTTACCAGTTTGAAACCGCGAGTTGTCGTTTTTCACCGAACCCAACCTGACGCCGAAGCCATTAGAATAGCAGAGTACGAGCAGATCCCTCTCATTTACTCAACAGCACCAAGCGTCGAGCAACTTGTAAAATCCCTGCGAAAACTTTACCGTATAGCGCTGCGCGTAAAGCTTGGCAGGCGAGTGCGACCACCACCAAAAGTAAGTGCGTAAAAATGTCTCTGCTAAGCATAATCAACGTATTCTTAGAAGTTCAACGCCTAAATTGTTGAATTCTTTGTCTCTGCCCACTACAAGTTTCGTCTTAAAGTTTTTAGCAGTTGCTACAGCAAAAGCGTCAGCAAGCGACAAAGAATGCTTGCATTTCATTAGTGCCGCTTCACGCCATAAACCGTTGTCTTCGATTGGAACTACTCTTATACCGAATGCCCGCAGAAACCTTTGCTTCTCTTCAGCTATTTTCGGGCTTATCCTCGATAGGACATAGTGAACTTCAGTTAAGTTAACTATGTTCATGTAACCTTCAGCTTCGCCGTTTTCGATTTTTTCAAAAATATCTCTGACTTGGTCACCGCCAGCTTCGCCAAAGAAGAAGGCTAAAACAGCTTCAGAGTCAAACGTTAGCAGATCTAGCACGTTTACTCCACTCCTGATCTTGCGCAGACTCTTCTTTTCGCGCCTCTTCTAATAATTCTCTCGCCGTTTTCCCTTTCAACGCCCCCTTTAATGAACCAAATTCGTTTCTTGCGGAAGGAACAGGCTTTATAATTATACCTTCTTCATTCTCTTCGAAAATAATTTTATTTGTTATTCCGTATTTTTTTCGAAGTCTCTTAGGTATCGTCGCTTGACCCTTTTTTGTAACGCTTACAACTTCAACCATGTTTAGTCACTAATCATTATTAATACTTATTAGTTTAGTATTACTTAAATTTTTTGACTTACTTTTACCTGCACTCTTACTGTTTCAGGCAAGAAAACAAAACAGCAAAAAGACGCTGATGATATGCTTACAAAGCTTTATTTTGTCGTAAGATCTATCTCGCGCTGAAAGCCATGGAATACCATAGTTCCGGTCTCAATCAAAATCTAACTCTTTGGCAAAGTGGCTATTGGTTTTTTCAGATAATAGTTAGGGCTGGTTTTTGTTGTTGTAGTCTGTTATTAGGACGTTCATTCCGCTCAGGAATGCTTCCATGCTGGCTTTAACTATGTCTTCGCGGACTCCCATGGCTGTTATCGTTCTGTCGCCCTTGCGCATTCGCACGACAACTTCAACCATTGCGTCTGTTCCCCCGGTTATCGCTTTGACATTGTATTGCTCCAGAGTGATAGGTTCAACTTCTGCAATTGCGTTTTTCACCGCGTTTATGGCTGCGTCAACTGGGCCAACGCCGACTGCTGCACCCCAAACATCTTTCCCGTTTAGTCTAAGGCGTACTGAAGCGGTTGGTGTTACTTTGTCGCCGCTTACTACAGTAAGCTCCTCAAGTTGTATAGGTTTGGCTTTGATTAGGCCCATGACGTTTTCGGATATCGCCAACAGATCAGCGTCCATGACTGTTTTGCCTTTATCGCCTAAGTCTTTGATTCGCTTGAATATTTCTTTAAACTGCTCCTCATTCGGTTTCAACCCCATCTTCTCCAAGGCAGATTGTATACCATGGGTTCCAGAATGTTTTCCAGGCGATATTCGGCGAGTGCCGCCGACTAGTTCAGGCGCAATCGGTTCATAAGTTAAAGGATGTGCAAGCAAACCCTGCGTGTGGATGCCTGATTCATGAGTAAAAGCGTTTTCACCTACAATTGCCTTGTTAGGCTGCACGGTGATACCAGTTAATCTTGAAACCAGCTGTGAAGTGCTGTACAAAAGCTCAGTTTTAATGTTCAAATCTAAATTGTACAATTGCTTTAATGAAACCACAATTTCCTCCAGCGAAGCGTTTCCAGCCCGTTCTCCCAGGCCGTTTATTGTTGCGTGAACTTGGGTTGCACCAGCTCTTAACGCTGCAATCGAGTTGGCTACAGCCATTCCAAAGTCGTTGTGGCAGTGAACGCTTATCGGAACTTTCACCGAATTGTACAGTTCCGAGAATAGCTCGTATGATTTCTCAGGCGTTAACACACCAACTGTATCACATGCTACAACGCGGTCTGCTCCAGCAGCAATGCCTACTTCGTAGACCTTTTTGAGGAAATCAAGCTCTGTTCTTGTAGCGTCTTCAGCAGAAAGTTCGACAATTAGGCCTTGGTTTTTGGCAAGTCGTACGCAATCTTCGGTGATCTTGAGCAGTTGCGCTTGCGTTTTATTTAATTTGTATTTTAGGTGTATGTCAGATGTTGGAATAACAAGGTGTATGCTATCTGCTCCGCTTTTTGCTACGGCTTCAATATCACCTCTTGTACCTCTGGCGCAACTAGAAATTTCAGCCCTTAAACCCTGTTTAGCAATAAGGCTTACGGCTTCCATTTCACCTTCAGAAACAGCGGCGAACCCAGCCTCAATCACGTCCACGCCGAGTTCGTCCAAGCGTTGAGCAATCCTCAATTTGTTTTCAGGAACAAGTGATACTCCAGGTGTTTGTTCACCATCACGAAGGGTGGTGTCCAAAAATCTTACTCGTTTAGGGAAGCGGTTGGATAAAGCAATACCCCATTTTAAATTCACATCTCTTTTTTCAGAGCATCACCCTTAAATATAAAACTATTGGTGACTTAATGCACACAGAAGGTTAATGAAATGAGAAGTGACGAGATAAAACTCGGAACTGAAAGGGCACCACATCGAGCCCTGCTAAAAAGCTTAGGTCTAACAGATCAAGATATAGCTAAACCATTCATTGGTATAGCAAATAGTTACACGTCAATAGTTCCTGGGCACATTCACCTCAGAGCCCTAGGGGAAGCGGTAAAAGAAGGAATACTTGAAGCCGGCGGAACACCCTTCGAATTTAACACTATAGCCGTATGCGACGGCATAGCCATGGGACACGAAGGCATGAGATACTCGCTTCCAAGCCGCGAACTAATCGCTGATTCAGTAGAAATTATGATGCAGGCACACCGCTTAGACGGCATGGTGCTGATTTCAAACTGCGACAAAGTCACGCCAGGCATGCTTATGGCTGCAGCAAGGCTAAACGTTCCAGCAATATCCGTTACAGGCGGACCAATGGCTTCAGGAATACTAGACGGACAAAAAGTCGGCGTCAACAACGTTTTTGAAGCAGTCGGCAAAGTCTTCGCCGGCAAAATGACTGAGAAGGAATCAGCAATGCTGGAGAACGTGGCTTGTCCAGGCTGTGGGTCCTGCAACGGAATGTTCACAGCGAACACAATGGCTTGCGTAACTGAAGCGTTAGGCATGTCTTTGCCCTACTGCGCTACAGCTTTGGCTAACGGCGCAATGAAACAGAGAATTGCTAAACAGACAGGAGAAAAAATTGTTGAACTCATCAAGAAAGACATTAAGCCCTCACAGATAATGACTCAGAAAGCCTTCGACAACGCAGTTGCAGTTGATATGGCACTCGGCGGCTCTACAAACACGGTTTTGCATCTTTCAGCCATCGCGAATGAAGCAGGAGCTAAACTTGATCTTTCAACTTACGACGAGATTGGACGGAAAGTTCCTCACTTATGCAACATGGTTCCAACTGGCTCCTTTGATATGGAAGACTTAGGAAATGCTGGAGGGTTACCAGCGTTAATCAAGGAGCTTAAACCATTCGTAAACTTTGACGCGTTAACAGTTACAGGTAAAACAATTGGCGAAAACGTCGCAGAAGCCACAGTAATAAACGCTGAAGTAATCCGGCCATTGAACAATCCAGTTCACAAAGAAGGCGGCATAGCCATACTCAAAGGCAATTTGGCACCCAAAGGTGCAGTTGTGAAAATGGCCGCAGTTTCGCCTAAGATGATGAAACATCAGGGACCAGCGAAAGTTTACGATTCAGAACACGAAGCGGAAGAAGCCATGAAACGACATGAGGTCAAAGCAGGCGACATTGTGGTCATTCGTTATGAAGGCCCAAAGGGCGGACCTGGAATGCCTGAAATGCTAATTCCCACAGCAACCATTGCAGGCATGGGCTTAAGCGAAAGCGTAGCCCTAATAACTGACGGAAGATTTTCAGGAGCCACGCGTGGACCATGCATCGGACATGTTGCACCTGAAGCTTTCGAAGGAGGCCCAATTGCAGCTCTTAAAAACGGTGATAAAATAACGATTGACATTCCCAACAGAGTTCTAAAAGTTGAGCTATCGGACAAGGAGCTTAAAGAACGGTTAGCTGCCTGGAAAAATAGGAACCCCAAAATCTCCAAGGGTTACTTAAGCAGGTACTCGCCGACTCCGACCGAGTAAACTAAAACATTAATGCAACATTAGCTCAAATATTCCAGATGAGCGAGGGCATCAAATGAAAACTAAGCGAATACCGAAACAGAAACTCATCACAGCATGGAAAATACTATCCAGAAAGCCACTGCCAAAAGTTAAAGCGCTCGAATTAAACGACAAAGATTTTAACCAAGCTATTCTGCACAAGCACTGCTTGGAAGATAATCTAAGGGAGCTTGAAGAATGGGGGAGAATCCTTTCAACTAGAGGCACCGACGCCTGCGTGTTCAACGCTGACGAAACTGAAAACGCCGAATACATCATACTTGTAAGGGAAAACCCATACCACAGCTTAAATGAAATCATTCTTCACGAATTATCGCACATTGCCAGAGGCGACCTCTAACCGCTCATCTTATCCATAACGTTTTCAGCAAACAGCCTCAATCCATCTAAACTTGGGAAATCAGCGAAAAACAACATAAAATAAGTCACACCCAAATCCACGTAAACCTGCAGCTGCTCTATACATTCAACCGGGGTTCCCATCAAAGTAGTTTTCTTGAAATCCTCCATACTAGCCATTGCTGGTTTTCCCTGAGAAATCTTTTTACTCAGTTCTCTTTGATTCTGCGCAATCAACACTTGGCTGCCGGGCCAGCACGACTTCTCAATTTCACTCAAGTTTCTGCCTATTGCCTTGCACTGATTCTCTAAAAACGCAAGTTTATGCATATAAACTTCAATGGATGACAAGAAACCCCAATCAAATCTATCTGCGTATTTAGCGGTCACTTTCTGAATCAGTAGGTCAGCCCTTCCGCCCACAGTTATGGGTGGGTGCGGTTTTTGCAAAGGTTTAGGTTCACAGACGGCATTTGTCAGTCTGTAGTATTTTCCTTGGTAGTTCGCTTTCTCTTCTGTCCAAAGTCGCCATATTACTTCTAGTGCCTCACTTAAACGCGCTATTCTAACGCTTGGTGGTGAAAAACCAAAACCATAAGCAACGTGCTCGGCCTCTTGGGCACCCGTTCCTACCCCCAATTCTAACCTGCCATTTGACAGGACATCTAGCGTAGCTGCCATCTTCGATAGCAAAGCTGGATTTCTATGAGCATTGCAGGAAACCATTGTCCCGAGCCTTATACTGTTAGTCAATGAGGACAGTGCGGAGAGAGTCGTCCAGCTTTCAAGGATATGCCAATCGTTGTACATTAGATGGTCGTCTAGCCAAACTGCATGGTAGCCTAAGCGTTCACATTCTAAGACAACATCTTGAATGAGGCTGAATTGTTCTTTGGGTCCTTTCGCTTGGAACGCGTAGAATGGAAGGAAAACTCCGAATTTTGGTTTGCCCAAGCCATGCCTCCAGTCTTCTAAGCCATAATTTGAGGATTAATTGTGGCAGGAAGTAATTAGGTTTTAGCATGACCCAATTATAATTTAGCAGGTGTTTCTTTTCTTATATCCCGTCCCCTAATATAGGATAACACGCCTGCAATCGCCAGTATTGCTATTGAAGCATAAAACGCGTGATCTATGCCAGATATGAACGCTTGGCTAACGCCGCCTGATAAGTTGGTTGTTCCAATAAAGACTTCAAA
>JBEKFM010000077.1:0-9866 GCA_050013315.1 Bathyarchaeia archaeon | reverse complement strand
AATTGTGCGGTGGAGAAACCAAGAAAGTTTACGAAGATGAAAGAAACGAGTTCTGGAAATGTGAGAAACACCACTTAGTCAAAGAAGTAAGGTCTGGAAAAGAACAGGTAAAAAATGTTGATAACCCTGTTTTTATGGTTCCGAAACCGCTAAAGAAACCTTAATCTCTTTTCTTTTTGAAATATAACGTTGTCATGTTAATTGACGATAGCAAAGTAAACTGGAATTTAAATAAAAAGGAAAATTATTTTTGTTATGTTTGCTATCCCCAGAAGAATAACTATTTCTTTTCTTCAGGTTTTACTGGTGCCTGCGCTTTAGGCTTTCGTTTAAATTTGTTTTCTATCTTTTTGACATCTTCTTTAAGCTCTTCTTTAACGGATTCTTTTTTAGGTTTTTCAGTTGACATGTTTTTTCACCTCTGTTAACTGTTACTTTAAACTAATTCCTTAATTTAAATTAGTTAAGTAGGCATATACTCGATTCCGACTATAATTTTTTGCGAGGGGTAACTTTTCTCATATTTTTTACCGTTTGAAAGGCTTTTTCTGCCTCTTCAAGTGTGTACTCTGTAAAAACTATATCTGCCCCTATGTTTCCTATTCTATCCGTCATCGGCTTTCGGAATTTGGATTTGTGATGAACAATAAAATTCCTTTTGTGAGCCAGCCATTTAAGCGACGTGTAAGGCTCTTCTGAATCTTTAAATGTTTTCTTAAGAAGAATTTTGGGGACTGTTAACCATTTATCCTCAAAACGCAATCTTTCGACGACGACCACGACTACGACCACGACTACTTTACCCACGTTACTTTTGTAAGAATGACGGTTGGTACGGTTGTAAAAAATAAGAGTAGTTAATCAACGGTATAGGGGGTAAAAAGTGTAGGAAAACTTCTCCTGTAAACTAAAAAACAATTAAAAATAGGGTATCAGGGGCAAAAATAATAGAAAAGTTATCCCCCTCGGAATGTACAAAAGAGCCTAAAAAATCTGAAAGCTAAGTTACAGTAAAGGTAAATGTCGCTGAAGATTTTAGTCCCACACTGTTGGTTGCTAAAACTGTTACCGAATAATTTCCAGTTTGTGCAGTCTCAGGGACTTTTATCATTAAAATGGCACCATCAGACGGAGGAATTACAGTAAATTGAGGAAGAGTTTGTATTCCATTTTTATATGGAAATGATGGTGAAAAACTTGCCCATGAGGCAGCTGTGCCTGAAACAGTTAAAGTAAACTGGTCTCTCACACCGTATTTCCATCCATACTTGTAGTTAACTATGATTGTAACCTGATTTTGTTGCCCTCCTTTAAATTGAGAAGGCGTTGTAAAACTCACGAAGCCTAAGTGAAAGCTGTTTGTACTGGTAACATAGTAGAATAAGAGACCATAAGCTGCTAAAGGAACAGCAACAATTGCAACCAGCACTACAGCTATGATGGTCAGCTTTCTCTTCTTTGCCATCGGCAGCTTAGCTTTAATGGTCACGTTTACAGTTCCCTCGAAATTTTTAAAAACACATTGTAACAAGTGTCTTTATAAGATTATTGCAACAATATGACCAAAAAACAAAGGTTTGAGTTTGGGAATTAAATTTTAGTCCAACCAATCAACGAATCTTAAGGAGCACTAATAAAAATGTACAAGGCAGCGCGCCTATCCATGGATGATCTCGAAAAGGCCATTGCAAGCGGGACAAGATTTGCCTCCATAAGCATTTCCGGGGGCATTCTTTTCCAGACAATCCTTGCAATATTCCCTACCGTAGTTACGACAGCGGTAACCACTGCTCTTCTTTATCCTTTGCGCTTCAGCACTCCTTAGATAGAAAGGGATTTTGTTGATCACTTAGAGCTTGTTTTTGCAGTCTAATAACGGTCTCTTCTCCCTAAGTAATCTTATGGCACGTATTGCAAATGTGAGACCGACCGAGGCCGGGAGAACCTTGACGTTTCCATTCCTCTGTCCTGGCGTGGTCTCTGGCTTTCTTTGCTTGTTCTACCTCTTGTTTAAATTTATCACTGCTAAGAAATTCCTATGCTTTGTTCAATTTCTCTCCAAGTGAAAGGCCATCATCCGAACGCGATCAAGACTTTTGCCGTTCTGTGCATAGCTTATCAACCGCAATTTGTCTTTTTTCCTGAATTACGCTATCATTAGGCGTGATTTGCAACGCTTTGTCGTAGCACTTTATAGCTTCCTCAAAACGACCCAAATTTCCAAGACGAACACCTTTATTGTACCAAGCCCATTGATTTTTGGGGCTTATCTCCAATGCCTTGTCATACTGCTCTATGGCACCATCGTCGTTGTAATAACAAGCGAGCGCTACATAGCATTCTGCAGCTTCCTCAAAACGACCCAATTTTTCAAGAACGGCACCTTTGTTCTTCAAAGCACCAAGATGTTTGCCTATCTCTAACGCTTTGTCGTAGCACTTTATAGCTTCCTCAAAACGACCCAAATTTCCAAGACTGACACCTTTATTGTACCAAGCCCATTGATTTTTGGGGTTTATCTCCAATGCTTTGTCAAGGCACACGATAGCTTTCTCAAAATAACCCTCACCAAGAAGACGATATCCTTCGTCACTCCAATAATCCCCTGTTGACAACTTAGCAGCTTCTATTCTGCGCACCATTCCGGGTATATCTTCTTTTTCGGCTCTAATCCTAGCGATTTCCTTATCTTGATTGCTGAAGAAAATCACCCTAGACTTATCCCAAACATTTTTCCAAATTTCAGAATATCCAAATGTTGCCCAAGGGAGAATTGACTTAAGTCTATTCAAACAATCGGCCAAACGAGTGCCCATGTCGCTATCTCGCTGCAACACACCAGCCTGAATGTGTTTTTCCCACCCAAGTTGAACCTCTCGATCCGGCCTAACCTTCATTACTATGGTCCAACTAACACTCTTCATAATGAGCGATTTGGCAGCGTATTTTTGGGGATACACCCAACATACGTCTGTCGCCTTGAAAGTATCAAAGCCTCCAAAAGCCTTCTTCTTAATGAACCATCCGTCGACACAAACATAATCGCCAAAACAACACTCAGGGGGGGCTGGAGGCGCTGAACTGAACTTTTCAATCGCTTGACTAAGCGGAGCGTCTCTTAACGTATCCGCCACTGTTACCATTTCTAACACTCTCAATTCATGTTAGAAACAAGCCATATATAAGATCCACTAATGACCAAAAAATGCTATTTTAAAAAAAGGCACTGCACTAAGAAACAGGTGCAACAAGGAAAAAGGGCCGGAAAAAAGGATAATAGGTTTACTCAAACCTCAAATCACAAAAAATGGATAGATCTAAAAACAGTATTGATTTGAGCGAGTTTTAAAAATAAAGTTGAAAAATTTGGATTAAACGTTAAGCCGTATACTATGATGGCCCTCGGACAACTTCAATTCTATGATATTCTCTAGCGCCGGGCGGAAGGCTACTCAGTCCCATGTAGCCACTAATTTTGGACTTCGCATTATATTCTTCTATTGATTTTTGTGCATCCTTATCAGCTAGGATTGCAATAATCTGAAATTTCTTGCC
Source organism: Bathyarchaeia archaeon (assembly GCA_050013315.1). Taxonomy (GTDB): domain Archaea; phylum Thermoproteota; class Bathyarchaeia; order Bathyarchaeales; family Bathycorpusculaceae; genus Bathycorpusculum. Next base: position 6,311 of record JBEKFM010000077.1, on the reverse strand, counting down.
AGTATCATTCTTGTCTCCAACATAAATAAGCGAAGACCACTTATTCTTAGATTCTAAATCTGCCGCTGAGGGCATTGGATAATACTGATTCGCCCGGCTTACCACAATCCAGATTGCTTCTTTCTCTGGAAGCCGCTTAAACGTTCCATTTATCCTAGTGATACTGCTTATGGTTTCTTCGGTTTTAGGACTTACAATTTTCACTTGATGCCTTCCTGTTATCCAATCGTAAGTTATCTTGATGATAACACCTGCTAATACAAACAAGCCAGTAATAATTGCAGCAATTATTTCAGGACTCACAGTCCACACTCACTTTTAGTTCATTATTAAGTTATAATGAATTGATAAACAATTAGTTTTCTTTCTAAACTAATTTTACCCACCCTAAATTAGTGAGATCTGTGCTCCCTAAATATTTACGCCGCTGACAATGGAAAGAGAAGTTAAAATTAGCTTTTGCATCAAAGAGGCATCTATTGATTAAAAAAAAAAGCGCGCTGGCTTGTCCCGAAATTGAAACGCTTATTACTAGAAAGGGGGTCTCGTATCTTAAGAACCAATCAACACAAGGAAGGTGAATCCCTGCGAGACAGGATGAACACGAGACCCTTGAAACCCTCTTCAAAAACGTTGACTTAAGCTTTGCCCACAAAATCCTAACCAGATGCTTCCACATTTCTGGTCCCGGAAGACCGCCCAGAAACCCACTTGGCCTCTTTCGAACGTTCTTAATCATGCGGATGAAAGCTGTATGTAGTCTAAGAGAAATGACCCGCATCCTAAACACTGACCAAAGAATCAGAAGGCTCTGCCTAATCAAAGACGGCCAAAAAGGCTACACACGAAGCGTTCTAAGCAGATTCTCCAAACGCGTCGGCGAAGAAAACCTCAACAAAATAATAGACCGCAAAGTGGCCAAACTCCTGAAAGGACAACAAAGCAGTGAGGTTGATGTCGTGTTGGATGCTTCTTTCATCAAAGCTTCGAGCATTCGTCATCCAACAGATAATCGAACTAGCTTCTCGGATGCTGATGCAAGAGTTGGCAGATCTGGACGCCCCTTTGCGTTAGGCTATAAGCTGCATCTGTCGATTGACCACAAAACTATGCTTCCTCTTTCTTGCGTCTTTGCTTCTGCAAACCAAAATGAGAAGAAACATTCCTTGACTATACTTGACAAAGCCAAGAGAATTCTGCAACGTTGCAAAGCCAAGGTTAGAAGTGTAGTCGCGGACAGTCAATATAGCGATTCTAAGCTTAGAGATGCTGTGGAGATGGCAACTATTCCTTATCCTGCGAATCACATGAAGGGTGTTGAGGGTCTTTTGCGAGTTGATAGGAAGTTTAGGACTTATGGGTCTGATGAGCAAAAGATGGAGTATCATAAGAGGCCGCTAATTGAGGCGGTGTACAGTTTTCTGAAAACTCAGTTCAGCATGGCTAACAACAAGGTGAGAGGTTTAAAGCAGGTAGCGTTTTACGCTTTATGCAGCATTCTTTGCTTAGTTCTCATTAGAGAGGCAGCTCAAAACATTGGCAAACATGAAAAAGCAGTGTCACCAACGTACTTCAATACCTAATTCAGTGGCAAAGCAGCGCGTGAAACCGAAAGAATCAATGGCTATGAGGACACCCACGGAAAGAAGCCAAAGTAGAACAAATCATATTGAGCTAAGAAAGCAAAAAATGGGAAGTTTTTCGATGTTTCAGTATCGCAGAAGTGGATAGCAAAGAGGCAAGCAGCAGCACAATTGCTGGCATGGCGAATTCTGGGACGGCAGGTGCTGGAGTCGAAGTTGGAGTAGCTGTTGCGGTTGGGGAGGTTGAAGAAGTCGGTGAGGATGTTGGCGTCGATGAAATACTGGGGCTTGTTGATGGGGAGGGAGAAGGTGTTGGAGACGGGGAGGGAGAAGGTGAGGATGAAGGAGATGGAGACGGTGAAGGTGTGGGGCTTGGGTTCGGCGAAGGCAAGTTAAGGTTAGGAACAGCTTGAGAGTTTGCCGAGTTAAGGATTGGGATGAAGGTTACGTTGCCCAGGTTAAAGTCGTTCTTGTAGTCGTAGATTGTCTGGCTTATCGCGTTAGTGTCAGTTGTTCCCCACCAGTTGTAGGTGGCGTTAATATTGACTGCTGTGCCCTGCTCCAAGACTACGCTTTGACCGTTAGATTGGATATTGTTGAAGTTAATTGTGGTTGTAGACGAGGTTACGTTCAGGGCGACTCCTACACCATCGTAGATTATGGTGTTGTTGAGAACAATGCCTGTGCAGTTTGAAACTACGATTCCAAAGGTGTTGTTGGCAATGATGTTTCTCTCGATTGTTCCACCGCTAAGAATGTTAATGCCTATCCCGCTGCCGTTAACTGTCCCGTTGCTGACGTTTCCTATCCCGTTATAGGTGCCCGTTACATAATTGTCAAGTATGTAACCGTTGCCTTGGGTCGCAGTTATTCCCTGAGCAGTGTTCCCCCTAACAAGCCATGAAGATGAACTCACAGAAATGCTTGCCGTCACGTTGTTGCTTGAGACTGTGAGGGTTCCATTGCCAAGGTTGAGTGAACCGTTGACAATGTTGTTAGATATTGTGGTGACTGATCCATCGATGTCCCCTGTTATGGTGTTGTTTGAGATTAAGGAGCAGTTGCCGTTGATTGATAGTCCCGAGTTGCCGAAAATGGTGTTATTGGTTATTGTGGCTGAGCCGCTACCGGAGGTTAAGTCGATTGCTGGAACGATGCTGGTAGATTCGCTAAAAATGAAGGCACTCGTGTATATTCCTCCTCCTGTAATCGTGTTGCCGGAGATGGTTGGTGACCCTGTAGTTGTGATTGCTGGGCTGTTTTCTGTGTAGTCTGCCCAGCCGCCGAACACTCTGAACGAATCTATGTAGGTACCGCTCACTATGACGTTGTTGGCTGCTGTCTGTGTAGCTTCGATGGTGCCGTTGGTTATGTTGTTGTTTGAGACCACGTTTCCAGTGATATCGACGTTGGGGAAATCAGATAGGGTGTAACCATTCATATCTTCAAAGGTGCTGGGCACGCTGGATATTGTGTTGCCCGTTATTGAGCCGCCAGTAACCTGCCCCCCTTTGATGTTGTTGTTTGAGATTACAGATGCGTTGCCAGAACAAACGACTCCGTCTACGACCGTGTTGCTTAGGATGCTGCATCCATCGCCCGCGGTAATTCCAGCTTCGATGTTGTTGTTTGTTATTGTGCTGCTGTTGCCCGCGGTGACGCTGCTGTTGACTTGGTTGTTTATGAACGTGCAGAAGTTTCCAATGGTGACAGCTGGAGATATGTTACTGTTTGAAATTACCGAGCTGTCGTTAACCTGCACGCTGCCTGACAACACGTCATTGTCCAGCTTTATGGCTACACTGGCAGATATGGAAGTCAAGTTGAAATTCGCGTATTGCGCAATGCAGCCGGCGCCCCTCTGGTCGTTCCATTCAACACTCACTGGAGTGAAAAGGAGTTGTCCACCGTTGAATTGAATCATGTTGCTGCTAGAACCTACAGCGGTCAAGGTGCCGTTGACCTGCAAGTAAGTGTTGTTCATGTTGATTACGGTTCCAGGCTCAATTGTTAGTGTTACGCCATGATTTACCGCTACGGGACCTGTGAAGTAGTAAGGACTGCCCGCCTGCGTCCACACTGTATCTGCAAACAGAATGCCGTTCTCGGGCGTGCCATCTTGAGCCCTCCCTAACGGCGTAATACCAATCAGAATCAGGCTTGAAAAAGCGATCACTAAAATTAAAAACAAAGCCAAACTTCTATTAATGTCAGACATACCTTAGAGTAATATAAGGTAGCGATAAAAGACTATTCGTAAATTTTTCTTGATGGCGGTTATTCAAATTTCTTTAACTAAAATAGACGGGTACGGAAGTTAACCTATGGCTTGGTAAAATTAGGGACAAGCCAGCGCGCGTCATATCTCTTTTCCAATTGAGAACGCTTGTCCTATCCGTTTCCCAACTTTATGATATGTCATTTCTGCAGGATTCCAGAGAATCGGTTTCATTTTTTCAATGTCTGGAAGGTTCTTTTCGTTAAGCACAAGAGAATCAGCTTTGACATCCACGATTTCACCTATGAACTCTGTGTGTAGCCCAATTTCAATTATTTGAATAACTTTGCACTCTATAATCAGAGGAAATTCTTTTACGTAGGGTGCATCAACAAGATCGCTTTTCACAGGAGTAAGTCCTGTTGCTGAGAATTTATCCACCTTTTTTCCCGAAGTGATGCCAAAATAATCAGCCTCCTTGGTATAGGTTTCGGATGGAATACTCACTGTGAACGATTTCCGTTCCATAATATTACTATAGGTATACGTAGCTTTTCTCAGAGATACATAGATACATGGCGGCTGGGAACAACAAATCCCTCCCCAAGCAGCAGTCATAACATTTGGTTTTCCCGCTCGATCATAAGTTCCCACAACCCAGACAGGTGTCGTAGGAACAATAGTCTTTGCACCCAAAGAATTTTTCATAAGAAACCTCCTTAACCACTCGTCTTATCAACCAACCTTTTCCGATATAGAAACCTTTCTGCGCGAGCTAACAACAAAGCAAAAGATGAGAAGGGAGGCGAAAAAGATGAGCAGAAAAGTAATAAATAAAAACAGCGCAGCGCAAGCGCTAGGTGAAAGAATGAAGTGGGGGACAACAAAGACTTTGAGAGTTGTGGGCATCCTTCTCGTCATCTTCTTCGTGTTCTGTGCTTTCGCATTATTGCCTCAGCCAGTTCAAGCCCAGAATACGGTGACGGCGACGGTAACCGTTGGCAGCATTCCTGAGGGTGTGGCAATAACGCCCAACGGCACATACGCCTATGTTACAAATGCATTTAGCGGTACTGTCTCGGTGATAAACACGACTACGACGCATACGCCTATGTTACAAATGCAGGCAGTTCGGTCTCGGTGATAAGCACGACTACGAACACAGTGACTGCAACAGTTACCGTTGGAAGCAATCCTGAGGGTGTGGCAATAACGCCCAACGGTGCATACGCCTATGTTACAAATGGCGGCGGCGATAAGGTCTCGGTGATAAGCACGACAACTAATACGGTGACGGCGACGGTAACCGTTGGCAGCTCTCCTGAGGGTGTGGCTGTAACGCCCAACGGCGCATACGCCTATGTCACAAATGAAGTCAGCGGTACGGTTTCGGTGATAAGCACGACTACGAACACAGTGACAACTGCTTCGCCATCCCCAAAAGTTCCAGAATTTCCTGTCCAATTGTTAATAATTACGCTATTTGTCTTTATGATAATAGTTTTGTCCGTGGCTATCATTGCAAAGAAGAGAAAAACCCTGAAAATCTAACTCGACAAGCTCTCTTGAAGAAACGGCACGCGCTTCCCTTTCCTTATTCAATCAGGCTCTAACTGAGTCGTTAAACCGTTCCGCTCCTCACTTCGTTGCGGTGCTCCACAATCTGCTTAGAATTTGTTCCTCAGATAACTTGCCTATGACCGCAGCTGTAGCATTTACATTTGTAGTGTCGACCAAATCCTGCTTTTGGTTTGAGCATAAATGTTTGTTTTCCACATTTTGGACATTCGCATACTTTAGTGTCATACTCATCAGGTCCATATCCTCCATATCTTCCAAATCCGCCACATCCCATTTAGACACCTATTTTACTTTCTAATTAACTATTAGTTAAGCTTAACCGAACGCGCGCTTAAACCATCTTTACCATTTTAGAACAGGCATACGCGCTACTAAACAAACTGACGACCAACAGCCCTAAACAAACTCAAAACACCGTATTCCAAAACCTCTTCCAACCTACCCAGCACAACAAAGATACAATTAGCTAAGAAGAAGGAACTTCGCCCACCGACCCGATGAATTCGTTAATTTCATTTTCAGTCAAAACTTCCATTATTTTCACGGTATTCTCGACATGACATTGACGACAAATTGTAATCGAAATATTTTTTTCGCCCTCAAGTTCAAGTGCAATGCCAGAGCATTTGTCCAATGAACATTTGTGATTAATATTTTTGCTTCATAGTATTTATTTGTTTAATTGTATAATTTAGCTTTCTAGGGATTAAATTGGCAGAGTCGGCAGACTTAGTCAAAAACTTGCTTGAAGTTGGAACTGTGTACCACAATTTGCTGTTTTCTTATCAACGCGGCTTAAAGCGCCACATGAGAGTGTGTGAAAACTATGTTGGTTTTCGAGCGAATGATAGTTTTATATGTATAATTGGTTAATATCAGCTAGATATGCCTAAGAAAATAGTTTTTGAGCCCGCAACAGAAATCAAAGT
>JBEKFM010000076.1:0-8601 GCA_050013315.1 Bathyarchaeia archaeon | reverse complement strand
GTCAAAGAGGTATGCCATCAAATTTGATGACAAGTACAGGTGGTAGTATACTAGTAGCATGAGGAACCTGTCTGTTAGGGAGAGGTTGAAGGGGTGGCCTGCGCCGATTTTTCTTTTTCTGTCTTCTCTGGAGAGCCTTTTCTGTTCGTAGGCTGGGTATTTCTCTTTTATCTGTGCGTTTAAGGTGTCAAACTCTGTCAGTTCAAGACCTGAGAAATTCCTGAAAACTGAAGGCTTTTTGGACAATACGTTATAATTAAGCATGCAAATAGCCCAAAAGCCAAATATTCAGGTTATAACCTAATAAAACCTTCGTTTCAGTGCTAAAATCTTAATTAAAACTAAGGTCTATTGTTAAAAAAAGAAGAAGATCGAAAAAAGCACTCATCTTCTTCTTCTCCTGCTTTGGGGCTGTCTGTTGAATTTTCGTGTGTTGAGGAAATGCTCATTCTTCATTTTCTTTTAGGAAACTGGTTGATAGAAATTGGATTAAGATAACAAAAAAGGTTTCGAGTAAATTCTCGAGAACTTTCTGAAAGCCACAGGGCAACGTTAGTAACTTAGCACAACAGCAAGCAAAACTCTTAATAGCTTATTGCTTAATCACAAGTTTCATGAGCCAGACCAAGCAAATCGAGCAGAAATGGCAAGGTAAGTGGGAAAAGGCTCACGTTTTTGAGGCTGACCCAAACCCGAAAAAAAAGAAAATAATGGTAACTTTCCCATACCCATACATGAACGGTCCGTTACACGTAGGGCATGCTTTTACAGCTTCTCGGGTTGATGCTTACGCCAGATTCAAGCGGATGCAAGGTTACAATGTGCTTTGGCCTTGGGCTTGGCATTGGACTGGCCAACCACTTTTAGGAGCTAGTCAGCGTGTAGCAAGAGGCGACGAGGCTTACATTCGTGTGTTAAGGGAGGTTGACGGAGTTCCAGAATCGGAGCTGAAAAAGTTTGTTGACCCGTTGTTTATGGCTCAATATTATTCTAATGAAGGGCGTTTAGCTGCTAAAAGTATAGGTTTTTCGGTGGATTGGAGACGAGAATTCACTACTGTTATGCCGACTTATCAGAAATTTATTGAGTGGCAGTATAAGAATCTCAAAGAAAAAGGCTATGTGACGAGAGGGACACATCCAGTGGTGTGGTGCCCCAAAGATCAAAGTCCAACAGGAGACCACGACCGTCAAGTAGGTGAAGGGGTTACTCCAGAGGAATACACATTAATAAAATACAAGCTTGATGAGCACACGTTTTTGCCGGCTGCAACTTTCCGCCCAGAAACAATCTATGGCATAACAAATATGTGGATAAACCCTGACGCCACTTATGTTGAAGCGACTGTTAATGGGGAAAACTGGATAATTAGCCAAGAAGCCGCTTCAAAACTTAAAGAGCAAGAAAAGAAAGTAGAAGTTAAACGCTCGTTTAAAGGCAGGGAACTTGTTGGTAGGATTTTCGAAAACCCCATAACGAAAGGCAAGTTTCCAATTTTGCCAGGCTGGTTTGTCGATCCGAAAACGGCTACCGGCGTTGTTTACAGTGTACCTGCCCATGCTCCATATGACTGGTTAGCGCTTAAGGATTTGCAGGAAAATCCGGAGGTTCTCGTGGATTTTGGCATCGATCCAGAAATTGTTAAGCGGATTAAACCCATTTCAATCATTAAAGTTGATGGATTCGGTGAGTACCCAGCGGTTGAAATAGTTGAACAAATGGGCATAAAAGACCAGCATGATCCCAAAGCGGATGAAGCCACAAAAGCCTTGTACAAAAAAGAGTTCCACAGTGGCGTTTTGAAGCAGAATTGTGGACCGTACGCTGGAAAAACTGTTCGAGATGTGAAAGACACGCTTATTGCTGATTTCCGTAAGCTTGGCGTAGCCGACTGCATGTATGATTTGCCTGAGCAAGTGGTTTGCCGGTGTATGACTCAATGCATAGTAAAGGTACTTTCAGATCAGTGGTTCCTAAATTACTCCGACCAGCAATGGAAGGCGAAAGCTAAAGAAGCAGTTGCTCAAATGACAATTTACCCTGATTCAGCCAAACAATGGTTCTATACAGTTATAGATTGGCTGCGAGAATGGGCGTGTGCCAGAACTACAGGTTTTGGAACTCCGCTGCCTTGGGGAAAAGGCTGGATAATTGAGACATTAAGCGATTCCACAATTTACATGGCATTTTACACAATAAACAAGCACATAAAACAAAACAGCATTAAGTCTGACGCGTTAACGCCTGATGTCTTTGACTACATTTTCTGTGGCAAAGGCAACCCCGTCAGCCTCGAAAAAGCTGTTGGAATAAAAGCTGAATTATTGGAAGCAATGCGAACTGAATTCTTGTATTGGTACCCCTTTGACCTTAGAAATTCGGCCAAAGAACTGGTGCCAAATCATTTGACCTTCTGCATATTCCATCACGCTGCCCTGTTTCCACCTGAGCTTTGGCCCAAAGCCATAGGAGTGAATGGTATGCTTATGGTTGAAGGTAAACAAATGCACAAGAGCAAAGGCAACTTCATCACGATGAAGGGTGCCGTTGAAATGTATGGCGCCGACGCGACCCGCTGTGCATTGTTACTCGGTGCGGAGGGTATGGATGACCCTGATTGGCGAGCGGAAAACGTAAGCGACCTGCAAGGCAAGTTTGCGGCGTTAAGCAGTTTCGCAAGCGGAATAGTTGGTTCTTCCAAAAATGAAGAAGACACGGCGTTGGAACGATGGTTGCAAAGTAAACTTCAACATCGAATAAAGGATGTAACAGTTAGCCTTGACGAGCTTAAAACCAGAACCGCCTTGCAGATTGCGTTGTTTGAGACTTGGAACGATTTACGTTGGTACATCCAACGAAAAGGAAACGCTGATACTATAGCGCTGGGTGAAGCAGTGAAAACTTGGCTAAAAATGCTTGCACCTTTTGCGCCTTTCCTTTGCGAGGAGCTTTTTAGCCAAACCGGCGAGGAAGGCTTCATTAGCGTTGCTCATTGGCCGGCGTTTGATGGGTCAAAGGTGGATGTATCTGCTGAGGAACAGGAAAACCTAATAATTGACGTAATCTCTGACACGCTAAACATAGTTAAGGCTACAAAGATTGTTCCTAAATGTTTAAGCTTCTACACGGCTGCATCGTGGAAGTGGCAGGTGTACCTAAAAGTTTTAGAAAAAACATTATCTGGCGAAGCAAAAATTAACGAGTTGATGAAAGAATTTGCTGCAGATAAGGATTTGAAGCCGCACATGAAAGAAATTGCAGGTTTGGTTCCAAGAGTAATCAAGGCTTTAACTAAGCAGCCAAGTGAGAGAAAAACCAATATGCTGAAAATCAAAGCAGTGAATGAGAAAGAAATCTTGAAGAGTGCTCTTGTCTTTTTGAAGGAACGCTTCAACGCTGAAGTGTTCGTCTACGGAGAAGATGATCAGAACCGTTATGACCCTAAGCAGCGCGCAACAATGGCTATTCCTTACCAACCAGCAATATACATCGAATAAACTTACACTTTCCATCCTTACCCGGTTAACATAGAATGCTTGTTTGGGTGATTGAGTAAAAAAGTTAGGCAGCCTTTCGAATAAGCTAGCTTTTTCAAGCCTTTGCATGCTGGTTATGCACGCAGGGCTTAAAAAGCGGTTAAAACAAAAAGTTTCAAGCTTTGGCGTTTTTATTGCTTACTTCGGCAGGTTCGTCCCGGGTTTTTAGTTTCTCTTCCAGAAGCATTAGAAGTTCCTGGGGTTTGACTGGTTTAACAAGGTAAGCATCTGCGCCTTCATCAAGTGCTTTAACTCCTGTTTCAAGTGATGGAAAACCAGTAATCATTATTTTGACGGTGTACTGCAGTTGTTTTTTGAGTTTGGCAAGTAATTCTGTGCCATCCATGTCTGGAAGTCTAATGTCAACTAATGCTAAGTCGTAATGACGGTTTTCAGCTTTTTCGATGGCTTCTTTCCCAGTTTCTGCCACGTCAATGTCGTAGCCAGTTTTTTGAAGAATACGCGTAAAGGTTCTAAGTATGGACTTGTCATCGTCAATAACAAGAATTGTTTTTTTAGGTGCTACCATTTTTTACGTACTCCTTTTTGATTGGAAATGATGGTTTTTTTCAACCTGTTAGGGTTAATGATAAGCCATCAAAGTCAGTGCAATATCAAACCAAACGTATGTTTGATTTTATCGACAAAGACTTTTACCCTTTGCTTTTGGGTTATGCTAAAGATGTTTTTCGAGATTAATAAACTCTATCCCCTTGCATGCTTGCTGAAAAAGACCGAGATTCTGCTGCTTTAATCATAAAAGATGTTATTTCAGGATTTATTGTCGCCTCAGAAGTTGATTTCTTGGCGCTTGCTTTGACAAATTAAAAAGGTTAACTGACAGAAGCCGCCGCTAAAGGCATGTAAGATTTTTAAAACCAGGCAAAAGCTGAAAATGAAATGGTTCAGCGCATAAACCGAATTGAGCAAGCTTTGCTAAGTATACTTTTTTGTGAGGAGGCTTATGAAGGAAGTGTTTCAACGGTAGATCTGCGACGGAGCAGCAGAACTGCTAAGAGTACAATCACTAAGGCGACAACGGCTAGTACTACCCACGTCCATGCCGGAATTCCTGTTGTGGGGGCTGGAGCGGTTGCGCCGCCTATTGCAAGTAGTGGATCATTGATGCTGGTTACAGTTGCAGTTATGGTTTTGGTAGAAGTGTCAACAACAGTATTCAACGCATTGTAGCTGTTGGTGGCAGAATCATATTTGTAGAGTGTGTAAGGTGTTTTTATCCCTGCAACATCAGCACTGCTGTAAGTTATGGTTATGGTTGCACTTTGAAAATCGTTTGCAGCTATGTTAAAAGTAATAACTATAAAGTGAGTTAACGTCACACCACTAGGCCAAGAAGCGCCTGCTTGAGGATTTCCGGTGTACGTGGCAGTAGACACTGATCCAGTTGCACCAGGCGTTCCTGTAATATCAATCGAAACGCCGCCCACAGTGTCGCTCTGAGCAACATGAACTGCGCCAGTGGAGGAAATAGTAATATTAGTAGTCTGTTGAGTCTGATACTGTGCCAAAGCAAAAAGTGATGAAAGCGAAAAAAGAACAACAACAAAAATGGTAACAAAACCTAGTAAACCAAATTTCTTTGCCACTTTTTTCATTCCTGATCTCTTCCGAATTATAGCTGGCACTTTATCAGCTGTTAACTCATATAAGTTTTTGCTAACCGTGAGATGATAGAAAAATGCAAAAACCAATAAAAGGCAAAAGTTTGTTTTTTATTTGGCTTTTGGCTTTTTTCTCGTTCGTAAGTGCATGCACAGCTTACCTACTTGATCTAGCGTGCGTTCCAGGCATGGTTAAGTTCTCAGGTCCGTGGATGATTTTGTTTTGAAGTTTTTTTTGGCTTAAGTTGACGGAAAAGAAATTTTGGCATCGAAAAATGGGACGAAAGAATGATTCGAATTATATGTGCGCTTGAATTTTGTTGTGGGAGCGGTGTTTTACAGAATGTTTAGGTTTGAAACGAAGCGCAAAGCGAAATTTAAAAGTACTAAAAATACAAAAGCAACGACGAGCAGTTCCAGACGCAGTTTTTTGAGAGGTTGACTTTTTGAATTGTAAGTGCTGAAACGGAGAATAAAAACAAGTCCTAAACTAGAAAATATAACTGTAGGCATCAAGAATAAAAATCGATTAAAAACAAACTCGCTCGAAGCAAATAGTACGGAAACGCATCCAACTAGAAACCACGAGACAAGAAGGCGAGACATTTCTGACTTAAGAGTCAACATGAACAAGAAACCTACTATAGAAAGAACAATAATTGTCGCATTTGCGAAAACTCCGCCTAAATAGAAGTTTGTTGTCAACTTCAAACCGCCCAAAAGATAGACAGCGTTGGGAAAACTCAAGCTTGATTGTGCAGTCTCGAAAACAGACACGGAAGCAGATGTGGAAGTGAATAGGTTTCGTGCTAAATCACAAATCAATCCCACTACAACTGTTGCGCCAACAACAGACGTCTTCCATTTAAAATTCCGCAAAGAAACGTGCTCTTGGGTAGCCGTGCGCCACTCCAAAAACATGAAAGCCCCAAGCGAAAACACCATGACATACCAAGTCCAAGAGTGTGAAAACAAAACTAGCAAAGATACGACTAACAAACTGAAAACACCTAAACTCGAACCTGAACGAAAAACCCATAGCAAAAGAACAAAATAAACATAAACAAAAATCACAGCCAATATATTCGCGAAATAACCGGAATAAATTAGGCCTAACGCTTGGAGAGAAAAAGGTACCATGAGTACGGTGTAAACCCAAACCTCACGAAAATTGCAGACAAGCCGAACAACAAACAGAGAAACCAGACAAAACAACGGGATGAGCAAAGCGGGCATAAACTGCATAAGATTTGCGGGAGAAACAAGAAATGACAAAGCATATGTCAAAATCAAAAATGCTGCGCGGTCATTGGTTAAAGCATATGACAATGCGGAGTTTACGTTAAGACCTCGCATGTGAGTAAGCCACTGAAAATATCCTGGAGCATCAGCGCTTACAAGGCGGTACGTGGGATTAATCCAAGGCAAAACTGTCACAACCACAAACAAGGATGAAGCAACAAACGAAATCAGCACTGCTGATCCTAGCGAAAAACGCGTGTTCAAAGGCTCATATGTCTGTTCCTTACAAGATTCAATTGCTAGCCGAAAACGACTCCAAAACCGGATTAGCCGTTGATTCTGCCAGTTCTCGGGCAGCCTGACTGCTGGAGCCACTTTAAGTAGGAAAGCTACAACACCCAAACTGATGAGCAGTAAATATCCATAAGGAAGAAGCGGATAAGCCCAATTTGACAAACTTAACTCCGCCAGTTGCCAGTGTACGGCAATGGCCCAAGATTTTACAGGAAGATTTAGCACTTCAGGAAGATTGAATAGAATTAAAGCAGCTCCTTCTACAAGCAAAGCAACCAATATGCAGCCAAAGAATAAACCCTTTAATATACCAAATCTGGAAACGTTAAAGAAATTAAAAGAAAACAGTAAACACAAAACCACAAGCAATATGCTAACCAAAGCCAGAGAGGCAACGGTAATCACCCCGAAGACAACCACGCAGTTCCAACTAACCAAACTGCACAAAACGGCGCCCACGCAAAAGCGGTGAAATCCACTGAATTTTCCTTTGCCTAAACTGTAAAAGAGCCAAGCTAAAACTGCAAAAATTGCTCCGCTCCAAACTGCAAGATCCCAGGTGGCTGAAGTCAAATTGCCGCTAATATTATGTTCAACCATACTCCTATTTGATAAAACAAAAAAAGAAACGCCCAAATAACCAGCCGAATAAAACAACGAATAAATCAAACATAAACCAAGCGAAACCCACACTGCCCAGAGTAACCGCTCACCCAAACGCCAACGAGATGCAAAAAGCACATCCTGAATCACGTTTGAATCACTAGCGATTACATCCAATAAAACCCATTATGTTTATGGCAAACCCTAAAAGACTTATGGTATAACCAACTAAAACCTAGTTTATTTATTGACAACCAACGGGAAGCAAGACAAAATCTTTTAAACCATAGTTTTTAGGGATACGTTTTGACAAGTTTATCAGTCTATGTCTGCATATTTGAGGAGCCTCTTTGGCCTTTGTTGTTGAGTTGCTTTAAAAACAGGTTTTCATTGGCCGTTGAAACCAGTTCAGTATGGCTTCTTCTGGGCTTTGCTTAGGGCGCCCTTTCCAAAGTTGAATTTCTTGATGGCTTTTTTCTAAACAGAAAAACCAGTGGAACTCCTGAAATAAGGCAATAGGAGGTGGCGGTTGAATATTGTACTTTGACATTAATTTATAGAAGTGGATTTCTTTGTTCTTGAATGCTATGTTACACGAGAAGACTGAACAAGAGGAAAAGTTTGTTAATTTATAAATGCAGCTAAACCCGACTTAAGTCCTTTTAGGACGAGCGGGCAGGTTAAGGTTACCGAACCGACTACATCCCCCTCGTGAGGGGGTCTGTCGAGAGTCAAATCCTCCCTGCCCGCTTTCTCATATTTTTCTTTTCTACTATGTATGTTTTGTGAATGCATAATCTTTATTTGGCAAATGTGTTTGCTGAATAATATTGTTATCATTGTTTATTCTCTAATGTTCATGGTAAACAAGTAGAGGTTCGACGGTTATTTTTCGTCACTTTCCGCTGCACCGAAAAAGAAAAGGATACTTTGGCGTATGAATGGAAGCACTAATCGGGCTATTGCGCTGTTTCATGTGTATGTTTTCTATGCTCTTCGACGGAGTACCAGAACCGCGAGGACTATAACCGCTAAGATGGCAACTACCACTACTATCCAAGTCCATGTGGGAACGGTTGAAGTTTTAGAAGTTGCGGTCGTGCCTCCTATTGCAAGCAGAGGATCAGTGAGGCTTGCAACGGTAACAGTTATGGTTTTGGCAGAAGTGTCAAGGACACTATTCAACTTAGTGTAGCTGTTAGAGGCAGTGTTGTATTTGTAAATCGCATAAGGCGGATTAATCCCTGAAACTTCAGCACTAGTGTAAGTTAACGTTATGGTTGCATTCTTAAAATCGCTTGCAG
>JBEKFM010000075.1:0-8735 GCA_050013315.1 Bathyarchaeia archaeon | reverse complement strand
ACAGACATAGTGTGTGGACTGGTTAACTTTCGAATAACGGGGACATTGATTATCTGAAAAGACCCCAAAAAGCGATAAAACCTACAACAAAGAACTAAAAATAATAACGACTAAGGTCTATTCTCAAATAAACGAGTTATGGCGAGATGAGGACAAGAGTGACGGTAAATGGATTTGGCAGATTTAGGTGCCGAGCAACTACAGAAAGAAAAGCTGGGTTTCTAAACCTGTCCCAAAACGCTTAAGACTCAATTTTCCTTTCATTTCCATGAAGGCATGAGAATGGCGAAGTTTCTAACGTTAGACGATGTGGAAGTTAAGGATAAAGTTGTACTTGTTAGAGTTGACTTCAACTCGCCCATAGATCCCGAAACCAATAAAATTATAGATGACTCGAGAATTCGAGCGCATGGAGAATTAACAATAAAAGAACTATCAGAAAAAGGGGCAAAAGTTGTCGTTTTGGCGCATCAAGGACGCAAGGGTGATTCAGATTTTATACCCCTAAAACAACATGCTGAAATCCTTGCGAAGGTTCTGGGCAAACCAGTCAAATATGTAGATGATCTTTACGGAGAAAAAGCAAAAGAGGCTATCAAAGAATTAAAGAGCGGAGAAACCCTTGTTTTAGAAAATGTTAGAATGTTCGACGCTGAAACTGAAGAAGGAACGCCTGAAGAACAAGCAAAAAAACCACTTGTCGTTAATCTTGCTCCTCTAGCCGACTTGTTCGTAAACGACGCCTTTTCAGCAGCCCACAGAGCACACGTATCAATCATAGGCTTCACAACCGTGTTACCAAGCGTTGCAGGACGCGTAATGGAAAAAGAGCTTACGTCCTTGAGAAAGATTCTGGAAAAACCAGAGAAGCCATGCATATTTATTTTGGGCGGAGCGAAGGCAGATGATTCCCTTGAAATTTCAAGTTATGTTTTGAACAATGCAGTAGCAGATTTTGTACTCACAGGCGGAGTTGTAGGCCACGTTTTCCTAGCGGCGATGGGTTTTGACCTTGGCAAACACAACATGGCTTTCCTAGGAGACAAAAATTTCTCGGTCTTAATATTAGGCATAAAAGGACTTATGCAAAAATATCCAGACAAAATCAAAACCCCGAAAGATTTGGCCGTAGAAGTCAACGGAAAAAGAAAAGAGATTTCTGTTCAAGAACTCCCAACAAATTTTCCCATATTTGACATTGGAACAGAAACAATTGAGGATTATGCCAAGATAATAAAGGTTGCAAAGTCAATTGTCGTCAGCGGACCAATGGGAGTTTTTGAAAACAGCGAATTCATCTTCGGAACGAAAAGAATTTTTGAAGAAATCGCGAATTCGAAAGCCTTCTCCATAGCCGGGGGGGGCCACACAACAGCAGCATTACATGAGCTCAAGCTAGCAGACAAGATTTCCTATGTTAGCACGGCTGGCGGCGCGTTAACGGAGTTCCTGATGGGCAAACAGTTGCCCGGTGTTACAGCATTAGAGAAGGCAGCTGCCAGAGAAACCTAGCAAAACCATTTTCCTTTTCTTTTCTGGTTACTCAATTGGCATTATTTTCAAAGCTTTCTCTTTATCTGCGAACTCTGCCATTAAGATCTTGATTCGCTCAGTTATTTCTAAAGCATTTTTGAAGGGTCGCTGCCAAAGATTTCTCCCAAATACCAGACCAGTTGTTCCTGCTTCTAAAGAGATTCTGACCTTTTCTAAGAGTTCGTCGTCTGCCATTTCTTCTCCCCCAGATATTAACGCCATCGTTTTTCCTGCGGACCCTATGACTTTTTCAAGGGCTTCCTTTTCGTTAAGTTGGAGCGTGTCATACGGCTTGGGATACTGTCGACTTCTCTCTTTGTCATATTTGGGAATGTTCATTTTAACCATGTCAGCGCCCAATTCGTTAGCCACTCGTGCTGCATAGTCAACAGCGTAAAGGCTATCCCTACCGCCCTTAGCTTCGATCGCCTCACCCCTTGGATAGGCCCAAACAATAAGGGGCATACCAAACCTTTGGCTATCCTCTCTAATTTTAGCGAATTGAATGAAATCCTTATCTTGGGCTGGCGAGCCCACAAACAAGGTATACCCAACGGCGTCAGCGCCCAGTCGAACTGCATCCTCTACGGAGGCGGTTTGAGGTGAAAAGGCACAAGTATCTGGAGGGATTGATGTTTTTCCATTCAGTTTAAGAATCAATGGAATTTCGCCAGTGAACTCCTTCATGTATTTTTCAGCCAAGCCAATGTGAAGGACTATGGCTGAAAAACCGCCCTCTTTTGCAAATTTCAACTGGTAGGCAGGATCAACGCTTTCTGGATTTGCAAAGAAATCTCTCGGGCCATGCTCTAATCCATGATCAATTGGAAGAATAAGCGCCATTCCGTTACCCACTCCATGCTCGTACAAGATTCGATGAAGTCGGGTTCTCTTACCCAAACTAAGGTTCAAATCTTTAAGCAAGGGCCTTTTAACTTGAATCATAATCCCCACCACCATATTGTAGGCGTCTTTGTGCTATAAATCTGACCCTTTAGCTAAAAATCGAACAATGCGAACCCTAATTTTGAATACTGAACATAGAAGACCCTCGCAGTCAGTCTCTTTTCATAAAGTTAACTTGAAAACAAGACGGCGTGCGGAAAGCGTCAAAAGGATAAGAGTTACAAAACCATATCAATCTTAAGCAGGCTGCAAGGTGAGATATTGTCTGAGATAATAAAGATCAGGGCAAGGGAAATCCTTGATTCCAGGGGCAACCCAACTGTCGAAGCTGACGTATTCACAAAGGGAGGGTTGTCAAGGGCTTCTGTTCCTTCTGGTGCAAGCACAGGCAAATACGAAGCTTGTGAGCTCAGGGACGGCGGAAGGCGTTATTTGGGACAGGGCGTTCTGAAAGCTGTTAGCAATGTTAACAATGTCATAGCAAAGAAGATCGTCGGAGAGGATTGTACAACACAGAAAGAGGTCGACGAGTTGATGATAGATTTGGATGGGACTCCTAACAAATCCAACTTGGGGGCCAACGCCATTCTCGCGGTAAGCATGGCAATATGCAAAGCAGGAGCATTGGAGTCGAACTTGCCACTTTATGAATACATAGCTGAGCTTACTGATTCAAAAGGTGTGACTTTGCCCATTCCACAAATGAACGTGATCAACGGTGGAATGCACGCTGGCATAAAAAATGATTTCCAAGAACACATGATAATCCCTTTCGGAGCTAAAACTTACTCTGACGCTCTAAGAATGTGCTCGGAAACTTACCACACTCTAAAGAAAAACCTGAAAGAAAAATTTGGCAAATCCGCGATACTAGTCGGCGATGAAGGCGGCTTCGTTCCTCCATTGAAAAGCGTCGATGAAAGGCTAAAATTCATGTCAGAAGCTATAGAAGAACTTGGCTACACACAAGACTTCGGTCTAGCAATAGACGCTGCATCATCTGAATTCTATGGTAAGGAGCGTTATAATATCATGGAAAAAGAGTACTCTTCTGCCGAATTAACGGATTTCTACTCGGACCTGTGTGAAAAATTCAGGGTAATCTCAATCGAAGATGGCATGAGCGAAGACGATTGGAATGGCTGGATTAAGTTGAAATCCAAGCTGGGGAAAAAAATTCAGATTGTCGGAGATGATCTTCTGGTTACGAATGTTGAGAGAATTAGAAAAGCTATCAAATTAGACGCTTGCAATGCTCTGCTACTGAAACTCAATCAGATCGGAACCGTTACCGAAGCCCTGGATGCTTTTAGATCGGCCAGAGGTGCTGGGTGGAACGTTATCGTTTCTCATAGATCAGGAAGCACTGAAGAAACTTTCTTTGCGGATTTGGTTGTTGGTTTAGATGCGGGCCAATTCAAGTATGGAGCTCCCGCAAGAAGTGAGCGAACTTGTAACTATAACCAACTGCTCAGGATTGAAGAAGAATTAGGCGAAAAGGCGAGGTACTCAAAGATTTTTGGGTAAACCAGGTTTGGAGATGACGTCCTGGGTGAAAGCCATAGAATTTTCTTTTCAACATGCAATGATCCCTCAACAGAGGATCCTCGAAACGGCAGAAAGATTAAGACCTATGATTAGAAAGATGGCGAATGCTATTTCTGAAGGCTACGAAAGTGATCTGGCTTCGCTATACCTTCCTGATGACAGACTCATGTTAGGCAAAGTCAGGCAAGCTATATGCAAGAATTTACAACTAAAGCCGGTTTACCTCGTTGTCGTGGGCATTGGCGGCAGCAATCTAGGGACGATAGCTGTTCAGGAAGCTATTCTTGGAAAGCTCTACAATCAATTGACGACGTCCACAAAGGTGTTATATGCCGACACAGTTGACTCGGACAGCATTAACAACATAATCACTCTTGTCAAGCCTGTATTAGAAAAAGGCGGCAAAATCGTACTGAATGTGATAAGCAAGTCTGGAGCTACAACGGAAACGATGGCTAACGCCGAGGTGCTCATAGATTTATTACGAAGACACAAGAAAGATTACAAAAAATGCATTACTGTTACTTCAGATAAAGACTCAGAACTGTGGAACATGGCCGTCAAAGAAGGATTAAATGTTCTAGAAATACCCAAGAAAGTTGGTGGAAGGTATTCTGTGTTTTCACCTGTAGGGCTGTTTCCCCTTGGATTGTTAGGAATAGATATTGAGCGGTTATTGGATGGAGCAACTTGTATCAGAGAAGTTTGTATCGACACAAATGTTGAAAAAAATCCTGCAGCGATAAACGCAGCAATACAGTACCTGCATTATGAGAGCGGTAAAAACATTTCTGACTTGTTTCTGTTCGCGAATGACTTAGAGTCTTTAGGCAAATGGTGCAGGCAATTAATGGCTGAAAGCTTGGGCAAAGAATTCAACAAGAAGGGGCAAACAGTGAACATAGGCATAACTCCGGTGGTCTCAATAGGCTCCACTGATCTGCATTCAATGGCGCAACTTTATCTCGGAGGGCCATACGACAAATTTACGATGTTTCTAAGCGTCGAAAATAGTAATTCCCACATAAAGGTGCCAACGCTAAAAGAATACTCTAAACTTGTCTATGGAGTCCAAGGGCAGAGTTTAGAAAGTATAATGGGTGCAATAGTAGAAGGGACAAAGGCTGCTTTCAGAAAGGGCGGACGGCCATTCATGGAGATAAAACTACCGTGTAAATCGGAATATTCCATAGGACAGTTTCTACAGTTCAAGATGATAGAGACTATCTATTTGGGATATCTATTGGACGTAAATCCTTTCGACCAGCCAAACGTTGAAAGCTACAAGGAAGAAACCCGGAAAATATTGCAGAAAAATTAAACTAACTAAGGTAAAAAAAAAACCTTTAGATAAGTCTTGAGAATATTTGCATCCCAGTTATTTACAAAACAAATTTCGAAACGAAAACTTATTGTAGGTTGCATTTCCAGTTTCTAATTCGGTCACTGCGAGCGATAATCTAAGAATTCGTTTATCTGAAACAGATAGCCTCCAGAAAGAGAAATATATTGTAATAGCCGTGACCCGAGACAGGTTATGAATTCGTTTGGAACTTCGGAAGCAACAAGGTTTTCAGAAAACGCAAGTAGCTATCCAAATGTGCGGAGATTGCCCAAGGCGGGAAGGATTTAAACCCATACGTGGTTGTGAGATTTCACCCGATGGTATGAGAAGTAATAAGCGTGGGCGGCGCTCAAGCCATGGTATGAGCGCCTGTGTTTGTGGTTTGGATGTGCATAAGGAATCAACTTATGCGACTATTTTGTCCCCTGAAGGAAAGATTGTTAATCAAATGAAAATGAGTAATGAGAAAGTGCTTTCGTATCTGTCTCGCTTCAACGTTGGCAAGGTTGCTATGGAATCTTCTAACCAGGTTGCTGCACTTTATAGAAAGTTGGAGAGCAAAGGTTACACCGTGATTGTTTCTCATCCCAAAAAGACACGTTATATTGCCGAGGCGAAGATTAAGAGCGACCGAGTAGACTCTAAAGTTATTGCTGAGCTGACGAGGTTAGATGCTTTGCCTTTAGCGTATATGCCTGAGAAGGAAATTGCCACGCTCCGAGAACAGGTGAGACGAAGAGCGTTCCTGGTTAGAGAGCGAGTTAAACTGAGAGTGAAAATCAAGAGTGTTCTAACTTATGAAGGAATCAAGTGGCCTACGGATCATGGTCTGTTTACTGAGAAAGGTGTTGAGTGGCTTCATTCTTTGAATCTTGAGCCTGTGGAATCGTATCTTCGCGTTCTGGGTCCTTTAAATGATGAGATCAAGCTGGTTTCAAGTCAACTTAAAGGAATAGCCGACGACGATGAGGACATGAAGCTTTTGATGACAATTCCGGGAATAGGGTACTACTCGGCTTTGTTGGTTAAAAGTGAAATTGGAGACGTTGACCGGTTCGGTTTTGGTGATAGGCTTTGCAGTTATGCGGGTCTTGTGCCTTCAACTCATGCGTCTGGCGCAGTTGTTAGGCATGGTCACATCACTAAGGAGGGTAGTCGTTGGTTGCGTTGGGCGATGGTTGAGGCGGCTTATATCCACGTTAACAGGTATGACACGGCTATTACTCGGGCGTATCATCGGATAGCTGAGAGGAGAGGTAAGCAGGTTGCTGTTACTGCGGCTGCTCGTAAGTTGCTGTTGTGTTGCTATTCGGTGTTGAAGAATAAGCAGCCGTTTTACGATCAGGCCTAACTGTTTCCTCGTGGATTTGCTGTCCCCAGGTGGTGGACGGTCACCCGATTGAGGAGGGTCTGGATGCGAAGCCATAGTGCCCCTTTGGTGGGCGGATAGGCGCGTGCCCTTTATCAATCAGCGAGGAAGGGGTGAAAGAAGAATCGAGTAGAAGAGGGAAAAAGGAAAGACTAAATAGTTGACTTCACATAGGCGCATAGCCCTCTTTTTTTATCGTCTGCTGGTTACTTTTGCGTTTGCTTATTTAGCCAGTTAAGAATGGTGTTTGCAGCTTCCTTATCAAGTTCTGCATTTGGCGCGTTGTAACTTAAGCCGGCGTATTGGGCGGTGATTTCTTCCAGAGGCTTAACTTCATGTTTTAGCACATGATTTGCGTTTTCAGGATAAACAAAAGATACACCATTTTTTTTAGCGGTTGCTTTTTCTAATTCACGTCCGTCTATTTTCCAGTCAACTTGAATGTCTTTTTTGCCGATAACTATGAGCATGGATTCATCAATCTTGACGATGTATTCGGGAAGATTGTAGCACCATAACTCTCTAGAAAAAGGAAGATTCGCAGGGCTCCACAAGCTTAGCAATATGAGTTTTATGTTACCTTCGGGTAAAACTGTGTCCTTGCTCGGTGGCTTATTTGCCAGAAAATCAGCGATGGCGTCATCATAAGTTTCCATTATCTTTTCTGCGTTGGGCAATTGCTTAACTTGGTTGAATATTTGTGTACGGCTCACATCGCCAATTGCTCTTCCGGGGGCGCCTGTCAACACTAGTCTCTTGAAGCGGTTGCTCTTTGTTTGCAATTGGTAATTTACCGCGTGAATAGCGCCTTCACTGTTGGTTAGCACAAATATGTTATCTGTATCTACGTTTTTCTCAGATAGTACAGTGTCAACGGCGCCTTTGAGTTCTTCCAAGTGGCTTTGCATGCTGATTTTGCCAATAATTTTAGGGATATTTTCCCTGACGTGTGGTCCAGAGGCCACCTTATCGTAACGAAGGGTAACAAAACCGTGGCTTGCTAATACTTCGGCCAATAGTTTCCCGCTTCCGTTAGTTCCTGGTAGAAGAGGTGAGTTCCAGTTTCTGTCGGTTGGTCCGCTGCCTGCGACAAAGATAACAGCGGGATGGCTTTTGTTGTCAGTTGGTTCAGTTAATGTTCCATTTATTGGAATGTCATAAACTTTCCATGAAACCTCTTCGTCTCTAATTGGGTAATTAATCATTTTTTCACCATTCTTGTGGACGAACTTTTTCTTTGGGCAGAAACCTGCCTTAAAAGGACCAAGGCAACTGATTAAGACTATTCGAATCTACTATATCTGACCTTATGTTAGTTAGCGATGTATTAAATAATGCTTCAACATGACTAGACTAGTTACCCATCGGCTCAGTGATTGGTTTGATAGAAACTGATAATTTAACAAAAAAATTCGCTGACTTGACAGCTGTAGATAATGTTAGTCTTCGAGTTAATGACGGCGAAGTTTTCGGTTTCCTTGGACCAAACGGTGCAGGAAAAACCACCACTATAAGGATGCTTTGCTGTTTAATATCAAAAACTAGTGGGAACGCAAACATAGGCGGCTATGACATAGGAAAAAAGGAAGACTCAATTAAAATCCGCAAAATCATCGGGTTAGTTCCTGACAATGTCGGGCTATCTGAACACCTGACCGCTTACAATAACTTGGACTTTTATGGAAAAATATACGACTACTCCGATGCTCAAAGGAAAGAGAACAATAAGCGCTTTCTTGAGATGTTAGGGCTTTGGGATAAAAGAAACGTTTTGGCTGGGACTTTTTCTAAAGGGATGAAACAAAAACTCGCCATAGCCCGCGCCCTCATCCATGACCCACAAGTCCTTTTCATGGACGAGCCTACTGCAAATCTAGATCCTGAGGCTTCGAAAACAGTCCGAGATTTCATTCTTCAACTAAAAAAAGAGAAGAAGACAATCTTCCTGAACACTCACAACCTCGACGAGGCGCAGAGAATCTGCGACAGGGTAGCAATAATGAATACGAGTCTTAGGGCAATTGGTACTCCGCA
>JBEKFM010000074.1:0-8938 GCA_050013315.1 Bathyarchaeia archaeon | reverse complement strand
TATCACCTCTCTCAAACGGTGTTTCTCTGATGGTCTTTGGTATGATATATTACTATTAAAGAAATATTCAAAGACAAGCCACGGACTTCGTATCGAAAACCGATATTCAAAACAAACCACATCTCTATCATAGTTTTCAAAAAAAATATATCGCATAAATAACATTTGTCTATTGTTGATTCAGAAGAAAAAAGACGAAATCACCCTTCAAGCTTGAGTTTATAGTCTTGTAAAGTGTTTTGATATGTGTTCTTTATTGCTTTGTCAGGATAACTGTTTGATTTATTCTGGCGGTGCGAATTCAGCGTTTCGCCTATCTTGGATATTAATCATTGTGTTTTTCTCAATTTGACTTCAAGAACTCCGTTCTTGCAACTGGATTTTATTGCTTCTTTTTTAACAGGTTTTGGAAGCTCTACTCTTTTGTAATACTTTCTCGTTGAATCAGCTGTGCTTATTATCAGGGTGTTACTTTCTATGTCTAGTTTTACGTCGTTCTCGTTCACGCCCGGCAGTTCAGCCATCACTCTTATGTTTTCGTCTTCTTCAAAGACATCAACAATGGGCTCGCTCTCTTTTATTGAATCCGTTGCTGAAGGCTCTTGGAGGTGAGTTGAACCTTTTTCATTGAGTTTGTTGAGTTTAAAACTGTTGATTGACTTTGTCGAGTTAAATCCTTTCAGTGGACGCGCGGCAATGTGGAAGTCAATTACGCCTTTTTCTCCGAGTTTGATTCTTTTTTGATAAGTTTCGGAGTTTTCTGTTAACTGCGCCAAGTCGCTAATTAGCCCGATTAATCCTTTGTTTTCTGACTTATTGGGTTGAACTTTGCCTGAGGCACCAAATATGCTGAAACTAGAATCGAGCAATCCTGAGACGTCGTCAAACATCTTGTTTAGTTCTGCTGTTTCAGTGGGCTCCTTTTTTCCAGCCATTTGTATTCTCATTTCTTCTACCGTTTTTTTCAGTTGTTCGATTTCTTTTCCTTTTTCGGCTATTTCTTCTTTCAGTTGTTTAAGATCTTTTTCGTTTACGCTCTTTGTCTTTTCCATCTTCTTTCACCTCCATTTGCCCGTAAGCATGGCTTTTTCTAATTCAACCTGGTAGGTCTGAGGATCTGTGAAATATCGACCTTTTAAAGGGGGATATTCTTCTAAGGCGAAGTTTATTCCACTAATTCCATATTTCTCTAACACAATTTTTGCGAGTGGATACCCCAAGAAATATGAAACTCCTTTGACTATCTGGGAGGTTCCGAGAAACTTTTTGACGGGTTCCAATTCAATCGCTGTGGGCTCTCTTTTCTTATCTTTAAGTAGACTCAGCTGGTCTTCTTCCAAAGAGTTTCGGAAGTTGTCCATGTAGGTCAGAAGACCTTTGCATTTTGAATATCCCGTTTGTAGTTCCTTCTCCCAAGAAGTTGTATCGTAACTCATGCTGTAGAGTGTTTGAAGGGCTATCATCTCGCAGCATCCCTCCTTGAAAATACCTATCAAAGCAGTGTCTATGTAAATGTTCAAGAGTTCACAATACTTTTCCGTACCGAGGGACTTTCTATCCTCAGTGAACAGATTTGCTGCGGCTTGCACACGCTTGTCCAAACTTGGCGAAATATGAGTGAACAGGAGTTTTTCAGCGAGTTCATGAGCGCAAGTGGGTGCTGTTTTTTCCGTGTTGGTTATCATCATGTCTCGGTTTAGATACAAAATATCTTCTTTCGGATTGTAAAAGGCGAAGTTATCAAACAACCCCGCTGTCTGATTGTTATTTAAGGTGTCAGTGATCTGTCCCCAAAGTTTGTAGCTGTACACGGCGCCATTTTTTTCCAAGTCAGTTCGCATGCGCAGAAATAGTTGATTTAGTAGCTCAGATTGTTTGACTACTTTGACTCCATTTATGCAGGCGAAATTGAAGTGGTAAAGCGACATCATTTTTTGGTGGATATTCTTGAGCGTTTGGTTAACGCTTTCGTCGGTTGGTTCGATACCTCCCGGAAGATTTGCAGTGGATACTTCTTGATTCACATGTTTTTTCATCAGGAGACCTCGTTCAGATTTTTCCTTAAGGCATTTTTGCGTTCCTTCATTTTCTTAAGGGCTTCTGTAAAGTCTGCACTGGTCACCGTAAGTTTGGATAGATCATTTCGGTCCTCTTCCTTTGGATAATTTCCGAGAAATCGCCTGATTGCTATCATCGTTGCCTCCCTACAAACGGCTTCTATATCGGCTCCGTTGCATTCTGCAGTTTCCGCAACTAATTCCTGGAGAGATACATCTTGGGCGAGGGGATTTTTTCTCGTGTGGATTTTGAAAATTTCCAATCGAGCGTTATTGTCGGGAGACGGTACTTTGATCAGTAGGTCAAATCTCCCTGGTCTGAGTAGCGCTGTGTCGACAATGTCGATCCGATTTGTTGCTGCCAGAACAATGACTCCACGGAGTTCCTCAAGTCCGTCCATTTCTGTTAGAAGTTGACTTATGACTCTTTCTGAAACGTGAGAGTCTGTGGCGCCGGTCCCTCGTTTGGGAGCTAAAGCGTCTATTTCATCGAAGAAAATGATGCAGGGGGCCGTTTGTTTCGCCTTTCTGAAGTTTTCTCTTACCCCCTTCTCGGACTCGCCAACGTATTTACTCATGAGGGCTGGACCTTTAACGTGAATGAAGTTTGCCTCGCTCTCTTTGGCTAATGCTTTAGCCAAGAGAGTCTTGCCTGTTCCCGGAGCCCCGTACAGCAGAACTCCTTTCGGAGGTTTCGCTCCTGCTTTTTCGAAGATATTTGCATATTTTAGTGGCCACTCAATTGCTTCCTTTAGCGTTTCTTTTATTTCCTCAAGACCCCCTATGCTGGTCCAGGTGACATTGGGCGTTTCCACGAGCACTTCTCTTAGAGCTGAAGGCTCCACAAATCTTAAGGCATTGATGAAATCGTCCATTGTTACTGAGATCTTGTTAAGAACCTCTGCTGAGATATGTTCGACCTCGAAATCGATTTCAGGCAAAACTTTTCGCAAGGCCCTCATAGCTGCTTCTTTGCATAGTTCCGTGATATCTGCGCCAGTAAAGCCGTGTGTTAGATCGGATAGTCGCCTAAGGTTTACGTCTTGAGTTATTGGCATTCCTCTAGTGTGAATTTGAAGAATTTCAAACCGCCCTTCTCTGCCAGGTATTCCGATCTCTATTTCGCGGTCGAACCTTCCACCCCTTCTCAGTGCAGGGTCTATAGAGTTAGGTCGGTTTGTTGCTCCAATGACTACGATTTGGCCTCTGGGTTTTAGGCCATCCATCAAGGATAAAAGCTGAGAAACAACTCTTTTTTCGACTTCGCCGGTTACTTCTTCTCTTTTTGGAGCTATGGCGTCTATTTCGTCGATGAACAAAATGCAGGGTTTGTTTTTTTCGGCCTCTTGAAAAATTTCCCTCAATCGAGCCTCTGACTCGCCGTAATGCTTACCGTGTATTTCAGCACCGCTTAGGCTTATAAAAGTGGCAAATGTTTCACCCGCAACGGCTTTTGCAATTAGGGTTTTTCCTGTGCCCGGAGGACCGTGTAAAAGCACTCCCTTGGGCGGTTCTATGCCCAAATGGTCGAAGACTTCTGGATGCCGAAGTGGGAGTTCTATCATTTCTCTTATTCTTTGGATTTGCTCATGCAGTCCGCCAATATCTTCATAGGCAACGCCCATTCTGCTTTCGGTTTTCACAGCCTCTTCTTGTAAGACTATCTTAGTGTCAGCGTGTATGATAGCGGCCATGGTTTTCGGTCTTAATTGAGTTATGACGAAGGAAGCGTCTCTTCCAAAGAGACTGAGTCTTACATGGTTTCCTTCGACAAAAGGCAAGCCTTCTAAGAGCCTTTTTATTTGTTTTCCATGGGTTTCTCTGCTGAGCCAAGGCAGGGTCTGATCGAGGGGGGCGAGAACAGCAGTTTCGGCCTTTTCGCTAGTGATTCGTTCTACGTAGACTTTGTCGTCTATTCCTACGAATGCATTGTTTCTTGTTATTCCGTCCATTTGGATTAGGGCTTTGCCGCGATTTTCTGGATATGCGGGCATGATCTTGGCGGCGGCGTGTTTTTTTCCATCAATTATTATAATATCACCCGTCTCGACGCCGATTTTTTTCATGTCTTCTGGGTCGATTCGGGCTATGCCTCTTCCAAAATCTTTCTGGGATGCTTCCGTTACTCGAAGTGTTAATACATTCTTTTTTTGCAATTGTTCTGTCATGTTTTGACCTGCCAATTCTTAGTAGTTAACATTCAGTTTATAACCAAATGTATATAAACGTTTGTGTGCTAACTATGAATGAAAAGTGTATACAAATGAAATCCACAGAAGAACTGCTTGAAATCGTTGGAAATGACACAAGGCGAAAGATACTCACAACTCTTTCCGAAGGACCTTGCTACGTATCCGAAATATCCAAAAAGCTAAACGTAACTCAACCTGCGATCTTGAAACACCTCAGCGTTCTTGAGGGAGCGGGTTTAATAGAAGTTTTCTGGAAAAAAAATCCGTTGGGTGCA
The DNA here is from genome assembly GCA_050013315.1 of Bathyarchaeia archaeon. GTDB lineage: Archaea > Thermoproteota > Bathyarchaeia > Bathyarchaeales > Bathycorpusculaceae > Bathycorpusculum. The sequence goes on along the minus strand of JBEKFM010000074.1, from coordinate 4,414 downwards.
GACAGGAAATATTTTAAAATCTGCGACTCTGTACGCATCGAAATAGCCATCAATCCACAGAATTTCAAAATAGCTAGAAAATCCCAAATGGGAAATTGCGCCACCTACCTGAAAAAAGAACCCACAATCAAACAGCTAACTGAAGAAATAAACAAGGCATCGAATGTTGGCGACAAAGCAGCCAAAGCGGAAGAATTAGGTAAGATAGCCGATTCTCTCATTTCCTGCACAAGTTATCAAAAAGAAAACTGGAATTGTGAGAATTGCCACCGAATCGCGTTGTTGCGAAAAGAAGCCTCTCAAATAGTATTGCACGTATGCAGAGGAGATGTAGATACAGGTCTTCGCAAACTAGGTGAAACCATCGATAAACTCGTGGCCGGACTGGACGAAAACAAACAATAGATTACATGCTTCAATGTATAATTACGAAATCAGCCTTTGATTTCATTTCTCAGTAGTGAAAGGTTGCATCCCTCTACCCCAACAGGTTGATGTTATGGCTCGTCTTTATCCTATTTACTCTATTAGTCATTTTTAGCTTGTGAGTTAGCTCCGCATTTCTTTTTTCGTACTCTACCTTCGTTGTTTCGCCCAATTCGTAGAGTAGTCTATTTTCCATTAGCGTGCCCATTATCTTTTCTTTTATTTCTTTGAATCTGGAGTCTTCGGCAAAGTCCGTTATTGTTTCAATTATCCAAAGCATATCGAATGGCGGTAGCGACAAACCCAGAAACCGCAAGAAAATGTCGTCAACGAAAAAAACCATAATGTTCACTTATTTCTTGGTGATTTCCACGCCTTTTGCGCCTATTTTTATGTAAACAAAATTGTGGGGGGCCCATGGTCCACTGTACAAGAATTTCAAATTGAAATATTTTTCTTGTAGTTTCATGACTTCGTTCGAAAACGCATCTATGTTGTCCTTGTTTACTAAAAATGCTGCGTTCAGAATTAGTCTGTCGCTGAATAAGTCGCCGATGACCACATGTTTTGCCTTGATTTTCAGTGATCCCAAAATGTCCGAAACGCATTCTTTTCTTCTCGAATTGTCAAACATACTTTGTTTATTGAGAACAACTTTGACGCCTAATTCGACCGCGTTGTCCACTAGTTTCAAACAAGCTTTTAGAGGGTCGTAGGTTTTAGCCATTAGGGTACTTAGTATTCTTTCGTTTTTTATTAGTGTTCCAAACTCCACGGGTACGACCCCATGTTCTTCCATCAGCTGCCTTATGACTGCTTCATGTGTCGTTGCGTACTCCTCCGTCAGCTCGTATTCCTTCATCGATGAATCGCTGACGACTGCCGCAATGTCATTGTAGGGAAGCGTGTAAACTTCACTATTATTCATGCCTATTCGTCCAAAATTTTTCTCTTTTCCGCAAGGTACTACACAATAGAAGTATTTTTCAACGCGTTTCAATCTGTTTGTGTTTTCAGTCTTTCCTGAGTTTTCTGGTTTCCCTTTCTCGATATTTTCTTTAATATCGCATTGATGGTTGATTGATATTGCGCATTTGTTTTCACTCATTTATTGAACCAACTATTTTGCTATTTCCTGCTGTAGATAGTGAGTCAAAAGTTTGCGAGCTTGAATCTGCTCGTCAACTAACCGTTCTATTTTAGGTTTGGCACCGTCAACTGAAGCATATGCTTTTTCCTTTCCGTAGCTCTTTGCTGTTATTAATCCCCTTTCATCCAACGAATGGAGAAGAGGGTATATGGTTCCCGGGCTTAGTAAAACGTGGAATTTGAGGTGGATTGTTCCTATTATTTCGGTTCCGCACATTGTTTTTCTGTGCAAAAGGGCGAGAAGTATGGTTTCCAAATTATCTTTCACCATTTTCTTAAGGGCATCATCTGACAGCTTCGACTGTTCAAGCGGATAACCCGACAGAATTGTCAAGTCACTTGTTGTGAGCCGAAGTTGGGCGTGGTACCTTGCCAATTGCTGAATTCTCTCAGGGCTGAGCTTGGTAACGTCGTAGGTACACAGACAGCTCGAACCGTGTTTTTTGCAAAGCTCGTTTAGGAAGACTTCTCGTTCATCAATATCACGATCGTTCTGACCGAGAATTGACCCGGCGTCTATTATGATGGAGAGGTCGCATTTTTCCAGCTTCCCGATTTCTCGGACTTCGTTAGGCTTGATGATCTTGAGTTTCCCATCCATCGACTCGAGTTCGCGAAAAATAGACGTGTCATCGCAGCCAGTTGCGTAAACTGTGCCTTTACTGTTCCGGGATGACATCAGGAAACCTCTGTGAATGGCGTATTTATCGACGACAGGGGTGTAAAGATGGAGAATATGGTTTGAACCTTTGCAGCCTGCTTCTGTGGGCAATTGTGGTTTTGAGCTGAGAGGGAACATTTCCATTAGTTCTCCCCTCAAGTGGTGCTCGATTGTTCTTCTATTGCTTCTGAAGATACGGTTTTGTCGCTTCTTTTTCTGATCATTTTCTGCTTCCATCCGATTAGTTTGCAGTTTTTGTCGAATCGAATATCATACCTTCCCAGGAGATCTTGTGAGTCGGGTATGGCTTTCCTTTCTACAGTCTCGATTGTTACTTTCCACTCTTTCGGTTTTTCCTCGATATCAATGATGCTTTCAGGGTTTTTGCCCATGTAGTTTTTAGCAACTGTACGCGCTGTCTCAACGACCTGGATCAGTGAAGGCCTGGACGCATTTTCCGTCTTTATTTTCATTTCGATGAGCTGGTTTGATGAAAGCTTGGACTTTTGGGTTGCCACTCTTGTTTCCTCCTATGTCACGAGTGGAAAATCAACGAGATGGACCTCTCCGATTGTCGCCTTGATTCCTCCGATGTTGGTCGCATTGTAGGTTTCCCTAACCACTTCTTTTATTAAGTTGAATTGGTTGGAGTTTTCTTTCGGGTTACCTATTTTTGTCGCAAGAACATCAATGTACAATTGCTCAACATCATCCTTGTTGCATCTTTCCAGCGATTTTAGTCCTCTTGAGATCATTATCTCGGCTCTTGTTCCGGGTTTACGATCCGGGGGCATTTTTTCTCTTATTTTCCTTACGGCTCCGACCACTCTTTTTGCCTCTTGTAACGAAATGTGACTTAGGGATTGAACAATTTTTACTTCAGTGTCAAAGTCAAAATAGTCCATGTAGATATCGACCATTCTATCGAGCAAAGCGTCTTGTGGCTTGTGCACTCCTGCGTATTCTATGGAATTGCTCGTAAATATCACGTTGAAGTCTGGATTGACCTTGATGTACCTTTCATTTCCGAACATTGTTGGAAGTTCGAGAATTTGTTCCTCCAATATTGATAGGAGGACATTGTTCGCTTCTGGTTTTGCCCTGGAGAATTCGTTGTATATTAGTGTGTAACCGTGTTTGCAAGCGAGCGTTAGGGGGTTATCAACCCACGTATATTTTGTTCTATCTTTAGTTACGAAAACATTGTGGATGTATTTGTCTCTTAGACTTTCAGCTTCCATCTCTGAGTATCCGCCGATAAGGTCCGTGGTAGTCATCTGGTCGTCGCCGTTTATCCAAACCATTGGCCTTCCTAACTCTTTTGCAACTTGCATTGCCATTGCCGTTTTTCCGCAGCCAGTCGGTCCCACTATATGAGGAGGACAGCCAGCTTTGATCCATAGTTTGATTCTATTCTTGAGATTCCTAATCTGGTCTGTTTCTATAAAATTCTCAATTGTTGGCACCAAAAATTCCGATTCGACGCGTTCCGTCGCTGATTCGACTGTGCTTTTTTTCAAACGCGCTTTGGCGCTTCTTTCTTCAGTGGTTTCGTGAAGTCTTTTACCTCGTACTATTCTTTTGTGAACAGGGGCGTATTTCATCTAATATCACTCTGTTTTTAGCAAACATTGCGATACACTACTTAAGCAATATTCAACTATTGGTTATGAGATCTGTGTCGGAAATCGAAAACGCGTTAGAAAAGTCTTGGAGTTGATGAATCCAAGAATTACCGTATAACACGAGTGATTCTCAGTTGAATTAAACATAGGAGTGTTTTGGGAAAAAAGGGTTATCTGAGGGTTACACTTTTTCTTCTCTAGCGATATCTGTTACCCACATCATTCTTACTCTTTGTGGTCGAGGGACAACAGAATAGTACTGAGTTTTCTCTCTGAGCTTTCTTAGCCACATTATCTTTTTGTCTCTTTCTCTTTGAGTCATAGCATTTTTAGACATTCTACTGGACAAGTTTTCACCTCTTTTACTGTTAATTTTGAACGAGCCTGATGAAACAAAATTGGGGAAGTAGTGTGCTTTAGGTCGGTAGCGGTTTATCCGAGGAATTGTTTTATATATGCCTGGTTGTCTTGGGCGTGTTTCGCTATGGCTACGCGCATGGTTGCAATATTGCCCAGCATCTCGTCAACGCCAGATTGGAAAGCGGCGGCGCCT
>JBEKFM010000073.1:0-9151 GCA_050013315.1 Bathyarchaeia archaeon | reverse complement strand
GTGAAAGGCGATTTGGTGCATCACTCAGTTGAAGACTTAGCCATAGGCTTAGGCGAAGCGTTAAACAAAGCCTTAGGCACACGAGAAGGCATCGCGCGCTTTGGCAATGCCGCCGCTCCTATGGATTGCTCTTTAGCATTTGCAGCAGTGGATTTGGTGAAAAGACCCTATTTCAAAATAGATTTGAAGCTTAGAGGCAAAAAAGTCGAGAACATGCCGACCGAAGACATCAATCATTTCTTCGAGTCCTTGGCCACATCGCTTCAAGCAAACGTCCATGTGTTTGTCGAATACGGCAACAATGATCACCACAAGACAGAAGCGGCAGTTAAAGCCCTTGCTTTATCGCTTAGGCAAGCGGTAGCCTTAGACCCAAGACGGAAAGGCGTACCAAGCTCAAAAGGAGTCATTTAATGCCAAGAGCAGTAATATTCGACTATGGCGTAGGAAACCTGCTAAGCCTAAAAACTGCTCTAGAAAAAGCAGGTTTAGACACATCAATCGGCACTACTGCGCAACATTTAGCCAAAGCAGACACAATTGCTTTGCCTGGTGTCGGGAACTTTAGCGCCGCCGCCTCAAAACTCGACTCAATCAAAGAGGCCCTCATAAACAAGGTTGAAGACGGCACGCCGTTACTTGGAATATGCCTAGGCTTGCAACTGTTTTTTCAAGAAAGCGAAGAAGGACCAGGAAACGGCTTGGCACTTTTCAAGGGAAAAACAGTCCGCCTACCAAGCACGGTTAAGGTACCGCACATGGGTTGGAACACGCTAAACATGGTAAAGCAAAACGAGCTTTTTGATGGTGTTGCAGAGGGCGCTTATGTTTACTTCGTGCACTCGCTCTATCCTGCGCCGGTTGACAAAACGATAGTGTGCACACAAACCGAATATGGCACAACTTTCGCTTCAGCAGTTGCCAGCAAGAATATTTACGGCACTCAGTTTCACCCAGAAAAATCTGGTGACATCGGATTAAAAATCCTCAAAAACTTCGCAAAAATAGTGATAAGGTGACTTCTCAGTGCAGTTAATTCCAGCTATCGATCTCATGAGCGGCAAAATTGTCCGGTTGTCCTGCGGTGACCCGAAGACTGCTAAGATTTATGACCAGTTCGGAGGCCCGGTTGAAACTGCGAACCGGTGGCATAATGAAGGTGCGGGCAAATTGCATATTATTGATTTGGATGCGGCTTTCGGCACTGGAAATAACCGCGATATCATATCTGAAATTGCCGCGAACATATCTTTGCCAATTCAGGTTGGTGGTGGAATCCGAAGCTTCGATACAGCGGCGAAACTGTTGAAAACTGGGATAAGTCAAGTTATTCTTGGCGCTTTAGCATTCAGCGACCAGTCAGCTATTGATAAGATTCAGACAAAGTTCGGTGCTGAGGCAGTTATCGTTGCTTTGGATAACAACGATGGAAAGATTATGGTTGAGGGCTGGAAAACCGCCGCAGCATTAAGCATAAAAGAGGCTTTGGAAAAATTCACTATGCTTGGCGTTAAGACGTTCCTTATAACTTCTATCGCTAAAGATGGAATGCTTTCTGGTCCAGATCTTGAAACACTTAAGCAAGCATGCCAGTATCCCAACGCTAATATTATTGCGGCTGGTGGTATAGGCAGCTTAAGCGACTTAATTGCTTTAAAGGGTATTGGAGTAGAATGGGCAGTGATTGGAAAAGCTCTTTATGAAGGCAGATTTACTCTGAAAGAAGCCATAAAAAAGGTGGGAGCCTAAAGGCATGCCATTAGCGAAACGTATCATTCCATGTCTCGATGTGGACCACGGAAAAGTGGTCAAAGGTATAAATTTCGTTAATCTAAAGCGGGCTGGTGACCCAGTTGAAATGGCTAAACGCTACTCCGATGAAGGCGCGGACGAGCTGGTTTTTCTTGACATTACCGCGTCTTCGGAGGAGCGAGATATTTTGCGGGGGGTTGTTGAAGGTGTAGCTAAAGCAATCAGCATCCCGTTCACTGTTGGTGGTGGAATCCGCAACGTTTCTGATGCTAGGCTGGTTCTTTGCAGTGGTGCTGACAAGGTTTCGATAAACACGGCTGCGGTTGAAAACCCAAAGGTGATTACCAAGTTAGCAGATGTTTTCGGTCAACAATGCGTGGTTATCGCCATAGACGCTAAAAGAAACCGTGCGCCATGTGAAGGCAAGATTATGGTTGATACTGGCGAAGGTTCTGTGTGGTTTGAGGTTTATACTTATGGGGGAAGAAAACCTACAGGAATCGATGCCATAAAATGGGCGTTGCAGGCGGAGAAGCTTGGGGCAGGCGAGTTTCTTGTTACTTCGATGGATAAGGATGGCACAGAAGACGGCTACGATGTTGAGTTGACGCGTGCTATTTCTGAAAGGGTTCATGTTCCAATTATCGCAAGCGGCGGCGCTGGAATTCCAAACCATTTTCTCGAGGTTTTCACGGATGGAAAGGCGGATGCAGCGTTGGCGGCTTCAGTGTTCCACTATAACAAGTATCCTATTCTGTTCTTGAAGGATTTCTTACGTAAAGCGGGGGTGATTATTAGACAATGACAACAGCAGATTTGCTTGGAAAATTAGACTTCAAAAAAGGCAACGGACTAATCCCCGTGGTTGTTCAAGACGCAAAAACAAAAGAGTTACTGATGCTCGCCTATGCAAACAGTGACGCATTGGAGAAGACACTTAGTACTGGATTGGCTACTTATTGGAGCAGGTCCAGAGGCAAATTATGGGTGAAAGGCGAAACCTCAGGGCACACACAAAAAATTTGCTCTGTCTCAGCTGACTGCGATTATGACGCTTTATTGTATGTGGTTGAACAGAAAGGAAACGTGTGCCATACTGGTGCGGCTACGTGTTTCCATAACAAGCTTTTGTAGTTAATGCTTTTAAGAAAAAGGCGCTTTCTATTCTTATGGGATTAAGTGAGAGATAATGTCTTTACATGAAGCTATGCTTTATGAAAAGCAGGATGAAAACAAAGTTAAATGTTGCTTGTGCGCTCGGCGTTGTCTGATAAGCGATGGAGCACAAGGGTTCTGCTTAGTAAGAAAAAACCAAGCCGGCATACTTTACACGCTAAACTATGGAAAAGCTGTTTCAGCTGGAGTTGATCCCATAAGCAAAAAGCCGCTTTCACATTTTAATCCAGGCTCATTGGTTATGTCGATTGCGGCGGCTGGCTGCAACTTCCGTTGCCAATTCTGCGACAATTGGATGATAAGCCAAGACAAAGAAGTTGCTGGCAGACCTTTTCCGCCAGAAGAGATAGTGAAGTCAGCGCTAAACGGTAATTGCCAAGGAATAAGTTACACTTATACTGAGCCCACCATTTTTATGGAATACGCTTACGATACGGCAAAGCTTGCTCATGAAGCAGGATTGTTTAACACTTTTGTCACTAATGGATACATGACTCCGGAAGCCGTTAAGACTATTGCGCCTTTCTTGGATGCAGCAACGGTTGATTTTAAAGGCGGCGGCGACCCAGAGTTCTACAAATCCATCTCGGCAGTGCCAAATGTGGGTGCAATTTATGACGCGCTAAAAGAACTCAAACTAAACGGTGTCCACATAGAGATTACAAACCTTGTTGTTCCCAAAGTGGGTGATTCAATGGATAAAATAAAGCAAATGGCTGTGTGGATTAGAGATTATCTGGGGAAAGACACACCGTTTCACCTGTTACGTTTCCATCCTGATTATAAAATGACCACTATACCAGCCACAAGCATCGAGGCCATGGAGAGAGCATACATGACGGCTAAACACGAAGGATTAAATTACGTTTACCTCGGCAATGTTCCTGGTCACCCATCAGAAAACACATACTGCCCAAACTGCAACGAAGTAATAATCAAAAGATACAGTTTCGAAATAACCCAATGGAAACTGACCAGCGACATGCGGTGTCCCGTGTGTGGACATCAAATTCCGATAAAAGGCAAAGTATACCAGTCCAACCTGCGTTTTCCATACTCACTGTTTTAGCAACCATATTGCCGCAAAGTATTTCCCGCTTAGTGACCGGACTAACAAAATTAAGTCTTTATTAAGCAAAACGGAAACTGTGCATTTGTAAAAGTGCCTGATCAATGACTAAGTATTTTGCGTTGGCGTTAGCGACCAGTTACTGGAGACCTGGCGACGACTACTCGGACAAGATAATTAGCGCTTTAGAAGACAAAATTGAAAGCGGTGATTTCGTTGTCATTTCAGAAAAAGCAATTTCAACGCCGCTAGGCAACATGATAGACGAGAACATCATTAAACCAAGCTTGAACGCAAAAGTTATTGCGCGTTTTTGGATGCGAATTATGTGGGGATACGATCTTGGTATATTATGCCATTTTGGACAACGATTGTTGCGCAGGTTAAGAGCGTATCCGCTTGAATCCGGCAGTCGCCACAAACAAGTAGCCCTTGAGCATGCGGGTTTTTTGCAGGCTCTCATGTTTGGTTCTGAAGGCGGTATTGATGGTTCCAACTTACCCTATTCGTACGTAAGCTTGCCGTTGAGCGATGCAGCTGAAGTAGCTTATGAAATTCAAAGTGAAATTTGGCTGAAGCTAAAAAGAAATGTTTGCGTAATAATTGCAGACACCGATAAAACCTACAAGTTCAGGAATTTCTTTTTTACTCCGAGACCAAAACCTCTCAAGGGTATACATTCTTTCGGAGGAATCACCACGTACATCATAGGCAAAACGCTTAAACTCAAAAGAAGTTCGACCCCTTTAGCAGTTGTAGGCTGCAATCTTCAAGCTAGCGAAGCATTAAAAATCACCAACATAGCCGACAAAGCGAGGGGTCCAGGTTCAGGCGCCACAGTTTGGGATATGGCGGCGAGGTTTCATGTGGAAGTTAACGCTGTGAGCTGGGAAATGCTGGCTAAAATCAGGCATAAACCCATAGTCATCGTTAGAAAAAAAATGCATTAAGGTTAATAGAGAAGAGCGAATAATCATTTAATTGAAGAAAGAACTTTTTTGAGGAGTAACACATAAAAACGAGACTTTCAAGCCTCATAGCTTAACAGTGGAATTAGTTATGGAAAAAGCATTGCAGAATTTGGATGCATTCTTTAATCCTCGTTCGGTTGCCGTGGTCGGTGCTACTAAGAAAATTGATAAGGCAGGACTTGTGATTTTCAAGAATTTTTCAACCAACAAGGAGCGGGGAGTTTTCAAGGGAGAACTCTATCCTGTTAATCCAAAAGAAGATTCAATTTTAGGTTTCAAATGTTATCCCTCTATAACCCACATTCCTGATGAAGTGGAATTAATTGTAGTTATCGTTCCGGCTGAAGTTGTGCCTAGCATCATGGAGGAAGCCGTAACTAAAAAAGTCAAAGCCGCGATCATAATTAGCTCAGGCTTTCGAGAAGTCGGAAACACAGAACTAGAAGAGCAAGTAGTTGCCGCAGCTAAAAAAGGCGGAATACGCGTTTTAGGACCTAACTGCCTAGGAATATATTATTCAAAAACAGGTATTGATACTCTGTTTCTTCCAGAAACAAAAATTCTCACAACCGGAGAGGAGGTTGTGGCTACTCCCAGACCTATGCCAGGCAATATAGCTATGGTCACTCAAAGTGGAGCCTTCGGTGTAGCCGCCTTAGACTACTTGACTGGGCGCCAGATGGGTGTCAGCAAATTCATCAGCTTCGGTAACAAGTGCGACGTAAATGAAACAGACATACTCCGCTACTTACTTCATGATAAAGAAACCAAAGTTACGCTCGCCTATTTAGAAGACATTAGAGAAGGAAGAGAATTCCTCAAGATAGCCAAAAAAGTAACGCTCAAAAAACCCATCGTAGTCATAAAATCTGGCAAAAGTGCTGCAGGCGCAAGAGCCGCTGCCTCACACACAGGCGCAATTGCAGGCTCAGACAAGATCTACGATGCCGCCTTTGAGCAAGGTGGAATTATAAGGGCAAGGGACATGGAGGAATTTTTCGACATTGGAAAAGCCTTTGCTATGCAGCCGCCGGCTATGGACAAAAACATAGGCATACTTACCGATGCGGGAGGACCTGGCGTTATGACTGTGGATGAATGCGAACTTTTGGGGTTAACAGTAGACCGCTTTTCTGAGGAGACAGAGCGGAAATTTCAGGAACTGAAAGATAATAATGTAATCTTGAAGATTGCTGCTACGTCAAACCCGGTTGACCTTACTGGGTCGGTTACTGATGACATGTTCGAGATTGCTGCTGATTTGATGTTTCAAGATCCGCAAATTTATGGTATAATTCTGCTTGGGCTGCATCACATGCCAGGATTAAGAGAGAAATACATTGATGGTATTGTGAAAATTGCTTCTAAATATACCAAGCCAATAGTAATGTGTGATATCGGCGAAACAGAAATGGCGCTCTATACGCGTTCAAGGTTTGATAGGCTTTGTGTGCCTTCTTATACTTCGCCTGAGGATGCTGCACGAGCTATGAAGGCTCTTGTAACCTATGGGGCATACCTGAAAAGAAATGGTTGTGCTGAGGAATACATTGCATCTTTAAAGAAAATATGTGTTCCTACACGTTGACGGTGACAATTACTTCGCTGTTATCGGCTAGATTAAGGCGGTCACGCAAATACCAAGGAGCAATAATCTCTAAAACATCGCTTGGATAATTGGGAACCTGTGGGATAATAATTGCGCACTCTAAACTGTCTATATGTGATTTGATTAGTGTGCCGATGCAGTAGCCTTTTTGTGGTAAAACATCTAGTTGCTTTGTATTTTCGAGCAGTTTTTTTTGCTTTACGCTTTCTTTGGTAAGGTGAAGGTTTAGTGTTCCTGAGTAGGGAGTAAAACCGAGCTTTTCTTCTATTTGGCGTTTAACCCAGGGTAGATCGATGAACTTGCGTCCTTCACCGGTGCCAGAAAAAACCGTGCCCTTGAATGTTATTTTTCTCAACAACGTGCCTTCAAAATTTAGGCGTCACTCACTTGTTTTTTCTTCTTTTAGCCACAGGGCAACTTTTCTTAGAATAGGATCAGCCGATATGTCAACTACTGGTACAATCATTTTTTCTTTGGTTTCAATTATCTGCGCGTATTTTGGCATAAAGGCGTAACCAACGAAGGACCAGTAGACTTTGCTGTGCTCTAGAAGTTCTTTGGCTACTATGGTTGTTGAGGCGGGAAGTGGAAAGTAGAGGAAGACAACGCCGTCAACCCAGTATAGTCCGGCTAGTTTTCCGCCTGCTATTACGGAGGTGAATCTTGCTATGTCTTCAGGCGTGTTAAAATGAGTTTTTTCCATGATGACGATTTCTTTGAATGGTGCATATGTTATGGAGACTTCGTTTTTGCTCATTGTCTTTCCTTCAGTTGGCTAGTTACTGTGTTGGCGGTTCCCTTTTAATTTTGTCATAAGGTTTAGAAAAAGTTATAGAGTAGGCGAACATTAAGCCTTCACTAATAATATAACTTGGATGGTTATCGTTCTATGCCTGAAATACGCGTAGCACTTGTGGGCGTTGGCAACAGCGCATCAGCCCTGATTCAGGGCACTCAGTACTATAAAGATGCTAAAGAAGACACTACTGTGCCTGGGCTTATGCATGTGAACTATGGTGGGTACCATATTAGGGATATTCGGTTTGTTGCTGCGTTTGAAGTTAATAAGGATAAGATCGGCAAGGATCTATCCGAAGCCATATTTATCAAGCCTAATTGTGCGGTAAAATTTGCTGATGTGCCGTTTTTAGGTGTGAAAGTTTCTCCTGCACCAATTTTAGATGGTGTGGCGGAGCATATGCGGAAAACCTTCAATGTTTATGATGATAGTAAATATGATAAGTCGAATGTTGTCAAACTTTTGAAGGAAACAAAAACTCAAGTTCTTGTTAACTATTTGCCTGTTGGCAGTCGAGATGCAACCAGATTTTATGCTCAAGCTGCTATGGATGCTGGCTGCGCAATGGTGAATTGTATACCTGAGTTTATCGGTTCGAATGCTGAGTGGGCTAAGAAGTTTGAAGTTGCCGGTTTGCCCATTCTAGGCGATGATATTAAGAGCCAAGTCGGTGCAACGATTTTGCATCGAAATTTGGTTCGGCTTTGCCTTGATCGAGGCGTGATTGTTGATGAAACTTATCAGTTGAATCTTGGCGGGGATACTGATTTCTTGAACATGACTGTGGAGGACCGGTTGAAGTCTAAACGTATTAGCAAAACTGAGGCTGTTACGAGCCTTGTGCCTTATGATTTGCCGACGCGTATTGGGCCTTCGGATTATGTTGGTTTCTTGCAGAACAAGAAGATTTGTTACATTTCTCTTAAAGGCAGAAAGTTTGGTGACCGCCCGATAAACATCAGTGTTAAGTTGGAGGTTGAGGATTCGCCTAACAGTGCGGGGGTTGTGATCGACCTTATCCGAGCTGCGAAGATTGCTTTGGATCGCAAAATTGCTGGTGCATTACTAAGTATGCCATCTTATGCGTTTAAGCATCCGCCGATTCAGGTGCCAGACTCGCAGGCTAGGCAATGGACGGAAGACTGGATAGCGGGCAAACGGGAACGCTAAAGCCCTTTTTCTTTTTTTGTTCTTTCTCTAATTTTATAATACGTTATGTTTGTCTTCTTTAGCAGCAGAATTTTTTTGTGTTTTTTTGGAAGGATTGTTTTGGGTTGGTTTTTTGAATTTAAGCTTGAATCGTTTGCGGGTTGAGTATTAAAAAGTACTCAGAAGTACTGGAAAGGATTCCTGCGTACCGCCTGCGTATCTGTGCGTACCTGTGCGTACCTTCGCGTTCCAAAAAATCTCAAAGTCTCTGTGCATGTCCGTGTCTGTTAAGCGCACACAAAATAACAAACCTTCATTTAAAATTGCTTGATAGAATCGCCTTCCATAAATGTAGATTCAAAATTCATAATGTTTTTCTTTCTTTTTCCTCAAAGAATAGGCACAAGTGGAAAAATGAGCCAGCGTTATGTCCAGATTAATCAATGTTCTGGAAATTGTGTTTCTTGTTATAAGAAGTTCTGTTTTGGAAAAGAAGAAAGCGCACGCAGGCAAGTTAAATAATTGTTTTGCTTCTTGTAGAAGTGCTTTTGATGATTCACTTTTCTCTGTTTCTTTAAAGTTTCTGCTTTGAATTTCTCTCAGAGATAGTTGGAAAGATGAAGATT
>JBEKFM010000072.1:0-9445 GCA_050013315.1 Bathyarchaeia archaeon | reverse complement strand
TATCTTCATACCGCGCCTTTACATAGGCGAAAAATGGCTCGATGACTTTGCGTCTCTCATCCTTAGTAATAAATTGAAAGAACATTACATGAACGATTAAATCATCTTGGAAGAGCCTGAACTTGAAACCTTGGAACTCCAATAGTTTCACTGACACTGGGTAATTTTGCGTGTTGACCCGAGGGTTCAAACACTAAATTGAAATGTAACCAATAGAAAGAGTCAGAAAGCAGTAATTCTCATAGGAATAGCTTTATTTGCAGAAATAAGACCGTGGCGGGCGGGGAGGGATTTGAACCCTCGACCCCCAACTTAGGAGGCTGGTGCTCTATCCGTACTGAGCATCGAGAAAGAGTCTGTTTTAGGCCCTCTTTACTCGCCCTGATTTCCCGTCCAGCACCTCAGTAAGTTTGTTGGGTGTTATAACTCTAACGTTCAAATATGTAAGAACTTTAAAATGTTGTTCTATATAGAGTTCTGTAGTAACAACAATTGTTTCCAACTCAAGTTTGCGATAGTTTTGAATTTTTTCGCTCAATTCTTTAGCTTTTTGATTGACGTTATTCCAAAATGTGCACTCAACTGCCATCTCGCCAATGATAAAATCAGAAAAATAAGTTCTGCTACCACAATTTACTAAGCGTTAATACTCAAATTCAATTGCATTTTGTGTTAGAATTTTGGCGAACTCCAACTCCAAGCTATTTCTATATCTTTGCCCATTAAACTCATGTTTGTATCTCAAGGACTGTTTTATCCGCTCATACTGGATTTTACCATATTCTTCAGGCTTTTCTCTTTTCATTGTGGAATGCCATTTACGGGTGCCAATTTGTCCTCCTTTAGATTTCCAGAATAAACTTTGTTGTGTGTAAGCTGGGTTTAAAAAACCATGTTTACGTTGCCTTGTAACCAAACCGCCCAGCTTTTGACCCCACGCTTTCTCTTTCTTTTCGATGATAAACTCTTCAAAGCATTTTTGTTCAGGGCAAGCCTCAACTATTTTATTAAATACATGTAGTTGCATAGACCATTTCTCATCGCGCCAATCTCTTAGTGTTGTATAACCAATCCCTAATTTACTAGCTAACTCTCGCCAAGAAAAACCCAACTTTTGCTTAGTTAAGACCAGCATTTCTCTTTGTTTGCCCTTTCTAAATATGCATCGCATAGTTGTCAATTGTAGGCACGTTTAAGTTTACTTAAAACTTTGGTCAGAAACAGTACTGAGCTACTCGCCCAATCATTATCTAAAATGGTGCTTGATTCTGGCTTTATTTGGTCATCATTAACTTTTGACCAATGTGACCACTCTGTTTTTGGTATGATGGGGATACTCTTCTTTAGGCATTTCATTAAGTTTTCTCTGAACATAATCTAAGGATTGCTGGTGATACTCAAACTGCGGTTTACCATTCAATTGACTTGTGTAGTGTCTTGCTCGAGTATACTTTATTGTTCCACTGCTATTGTGGAAAACTTGGATGGAGGCTAATTTACTGCATATTTTACAAGGGAATCTTGGCCATTTAATTTTCATTTATATTCTTCCTCAGGTTTGGAGCCCAGTCTGGTCAACTCTTTTTATAAAGATCGTTAAAACTAAATCAGGGAGCGTAGCAATTAGAGTTAGTTATTTAACATATCTTTGGTGGAGTGTCGTGGTGTCTAAGAAAACTTTTGAAACCATTGATGAATATATTGCAATTTTTCCTGAGAATGTTCAAAGCATTTTACAAAAGTTGAGGCAAACTATCAGTGATGCTGCACCTGAGGCCAAAGAGGGAATTAGCTATCAAATTCCTGTTTTCAAATTAAAGGGTAACTTGGTGTGGTTTGCAGCGTTTAAAAATCATATTGGGTTTTATCCTAGAGCGTCAGCTTTAGAGGCATTCAAAGATAAATTGGGTGCTTACGACATAAGTAAGGGCACAGTTAAATTTCCCATAAATGGGCCAATTCCATTTGACTTGATCAAAGAAATAGTAAGGTTTAGAGTTAAGGAAAACTTGGATAGAAGCTAATTTACTCCATCATACTTCCCATTAAGCTAATCAAGAATCAACTTCTTAGATATGGAGAATTAGTCTTAACCATAGAATAACTAAACCTGAAGTAAAAACAAACATGAGAATCATACCAAATATTTTTCCTTCATTGTGTCTATTGTGGTTTATTTTTTTAACATGCTTCTTTAGAGAAAATCTATCAAGCCAAGCTGATTTATTATAGCCATTATTAACCGCTAAAATTCTGAAAGCATAATTTCTTCTCTTAGCTCTTAATACTGCTTTTTTAACTTCTTTTCTTTTCAGTCTACTTATCAATTTTCTAATACTCGTTGTTTGTACCCCTGTTAACCAAATATTTTGAACCACCCTTGATTTTGAGTTGAAAGATCTAGCTTAAAGATTTTATAGTTGAAATAATTGACAATCGACACCATTCTAAAGGGCTTACGTCTTGTGTCTGTCTATAACATTTTTTGTCTTTGACCTTAGAACTTGTTGATTCACTCTGTTCTCTTAGGGGAACAATCTGTTCCCTGAGGAGAGTAATAAGCAGCTTGAGCTAATCTACTCTCTGAGAGTAATGAATAAAAACACAACCTTAACATTGATTTTAATAATTGCACTACTGGTTTCTTTATCTATCAATTTGAATTATGTAAAAGCAGACTCTAATGAACCCATTAGTTTCTCTTCTGGAGTTACCATTTTTTCTCCTGTCAACATGACCTATTATTCCAGATTCTTGGTCTTAAACCTCACCTATGGTGTTGGATTGGGCATCAATTGTTCGATGATTTATAGCATAGATGGAAAATATGGTGGTTCTGTACCTTTGGTGGCTCAAAATCCCGAAGAGATGCATATTATTAACCCAGTAGTTGGAGTAGTGAATTTACCAGAATTGTCTGTGGGTTCACATAGCTTAAATGTCTATACTGAATGCAATACCTATTACATTGCTTCTTGGTCTGATACAGTTTATTTTAAAGTCAGCTCCTCTTCAGGGTCTCCTTCACCATCAATTGAACCTTCACCTTCAGTAGCACCTTCTCCAGCACCTACAAGCTTACCGACACAAACCCCTAATCAGGGTAATAGCCAAAACGCAAGTTTTCTTTCTACGCGTGAGTTTCCAATAGCGATAACTCTAGTAGTTCTTCTAGCAGCAGGCGCCATTCTTGGAATGGTGTTAAGAAGAAGACGCAGATAACTTGGGTCTTTTTTCTTATTTTGGATGGATGGTTGACTGTGGCAGTTTTCTTTTTATTTGGAGGGTGAGCAATGCTCAAATCCAATTGCCGCTGCCGCTTTTAACAGCCGCGTTATTTCGGGTTTTAACTTGTCAAAGTTGCTTATTGTGATGTGTCTGACGTTTTCTGATTTTTCTGCTTTTCCTCTGTTTTTCAGTAGGTCTGAGTCAAGGCTTGCTCCCATGGAAAAATCCAAGTCCACGTGGCTTTGGTAGTGGCTTATCCAAACAAAGTCTTTATCATTTAGCTTGTAGGCGATTTTTCCCTGTCTTACTATTTCGACAGTTTCGGGAACAGTGCTTTTGATTAATACGCGTAGGTTTTGTATGGTTTCCTTTGGAGCAGGTTCAAGGCTGCCTAAAATTTCATCAATTGTTCTTTGTTTTATCATAAATAGAATTTTGTTTTGCATATTTTTATTGTTTCCTACTTCCATAGGTTGCCAAAGATTTTACGTACTTTCTGAAAGGTATCGAAGTAACTTAGGATTTCTTGGCAGGGCGATCCTTTGCTGGGTTAATTGGGCCTGTTTTGCTGTGCGAGTTGCTAAAGTTTAAAAACATTGTAGTTAGATTAATGTTTGCAAGTTACCAGTGGTTTGTTTGACTTTAAAGTACCATTATATGCAGCTTCCTCGCGAGGTTATTGTTGGAAAAGGAACCTTACACTGTGTTCCTGAAGTGGCAAAACGGCTAGGCCTTAGAGGGAAAGCACTGGTAATTGCTGGGTCAAAAAGCTATGACATTGCTGGAAGAACTATTTGCGGTCTGCTTGAAGAGGCAGGATTACAGGTTGATGTTTTGCAAATAGAAGCAATGGCGATCAAAGATTTGACGGTTATCGAAGAGCGGATTGAAGTTTCAAAGCCGCAAGTGCTCCTTGGTGTTGGTGGCGGAACTATAATTGATGCGGCCAAAATAAGTTCGGGAAGCCAAAACATTCCTTTCATTAGTGTGCCCACAACTGTTTCTCATGACGGCATCGCAAGCCCATTGGCTTCAATTAAGGGTTTAGATAAGCCTTACTCAATTCTGGTGCAGGCGCCTCTGGCGATAATTGCTGATATAGACGTTATTGCTCAGGCACCGTGGCGTTTTGTTATAAGCGGTTGCGGAGACGTGATCAGCAAGTTTACAGCCGTTAAAGATTGGAAATTGGCACATCAGGAAATCAACGAGTATTATGGCGAGTACGCTGCCAGTTTAGCCTTGATGAGTGCAAAATTGGTTATTGAAAATGCCGAGTTGATTGTGTACCGAAAAGAGGAAGGATTACATGTACTCTTGGAGGCTTTGATAAGTTGTGGTGTCGCCATGAGCATCGCTGGAAGCAGTCGTCCATGCAGCGGTTCAGAGCATTTATTTAGCCATGCTTTGGATAAGGTCAATTCGCATCATGCGATGCATGGTGAACAATGTGGTGTGGGATCAATTTTGGCTGCTTATCTTTACAGGGCGAATTGGCAAAGAATTAGAAATACGCTCAAGCTGATAGGGGCACCAACAACTGCTAGCGAATTAGGCGTTAAAGACGTTGACGTAGTTAAAGCGTTGGAGGTAGCAGCGAAAATAAGACCTGAACGTTACACAATCCTTCACAAGTTAAATCTTAGTTTTGAAGCGTGTGAAAGGACGGCGAGGGCGACAGGAGTTATTAATTAGATCGTTTGTGTGTATTTAGCTGGCGCCTTTTTAGCTAAGATTAGTTATGGTTAGGTTTTTGTAGCTGTTCTTTTGAAATCGCATGATGTTTTAGCAAAGTGTGCAGGTAAAAATGGTGCTCTGCTTTGTTTTTTGATCAAGCTGTTTTGGGTTGATTTTTTGAACCAAAGCTTGATTCGTTTGCAGGTAACGTCTAGATTTGTCGGGATTTGTCGCCATTTGTCGCCATTTGTCGCTATTTGTCGCTATTTGTCGGGATTTGTCGTTATTTGTCGGGAAAAGTCGGTGAAGGGTAGTAAGGTTTAGGTTGTTTTTGAAACAAAGAGTTAATTTTAAAGCTACGTTGAGGAGGGCGTGTCGTTTAGGTGGAGCAAATAAAAGTGTAAAAAAGTGCAGAAAAGTCAAGTTAACCATTGAACCCGCAAGGCTCGAAAACAAGTTACAAACGGGATATCGAATTGGGGCTAAGTAAACACAGTCGTTTGAGTTTTAAACTCGTATTGGCTGAATAAGTGCAAACTGGTTTCCTTCGGGGTCTTCTGCGGCGGCGATCCAACCAACGTTAGGGACTTCTTGTTTGGGCGAGATTACTTTTCCCCCAAGTTTTTGGATTTTAGCTAAGTAATCGTTAATTGATTCAACGGCAAAATAGTTTATGGGTTTAATTTCAGGCTGTGGCTTTCTGAACATGCCGCCGTTTACTCCTGGTCTCAGTAGCATGCCGTTTGAGTCGACAGGAACGGTTTGTATGACCCAGTAGTCTAACGGTGCAGGATACTGAATTATTTTCCAGCCAAAGACTTCTTCATAGAACTGCTTTAATTTTTCTATATCTTGGGCTGGGATTTCAAAGTGGACTATGGTATGATCCATCTCTGGTTTTTCACCTCCCTTCGAATTTCGCGTCAAGAAGAATTGAAAATGTCAGTGCGTGTGTCTTAATTATAGAAGCATGTTGGATTTATCTCTATTCTTAAGTCTAGAATGCCAAATGAAAAATTGGTGTAAAAAGGAAGATTATTGCTGGATGCTTTTTTATGGTGTGCTGGCTTGTGTTTCTTGTGTGGGCATTGGCTCTGGTGTCGGTGTTGGTGCCGATGCCGTTGTTGGTGTTGGTGCTGGTTTGGGTTCGGCTTTGAATGTTTCAACGAATTTTGTGTCGGTAAGTTCAGGGATGAATTTCTGTATGTCCAAAGCGATGCCGCGTTTGGCGATTTGGATGCCTTCGATGTAGAAGGCTACCTCTGGCATGTCGATGGTTAAGCTTTTGTCTTGTATGGTTAGTTTGAAGTTGTTTTCTTCGACCGCTGGTATTCTGCGGTGGATTAGGGCGCCTATTTTTTCTTCGTTGCTTTCGAGTTTTTTGTTGACTGTGGCGTCGTAAATTAAGGTTTTTCCAGCTAGTGCTGGGTTGAAGTCTAAAAGTACTCTTCCCGCGCCGATTGAGCGTACACTGGCCATTTTTCCTTGATATTCTATGCGTGCTCCAATAACTGGGTTAATTTCTTTTGCCAGTAATTGCTTGAGCGGTACGAGTCTTACTTTTTCTGGGTCTCTTGGTCCGAAGGCTTTGTCAGGTGCAATTTCAATAGTTGCTGGTTTGTTTATCTCCATGGTTGTAAAACTGTCATCTAAGGCTTTGAGCACCCAGCTTTCGCCTATAACTACCAGTTTAGGTTCGTGCATTTCACCTTCTTTGTGAAGATGCTCTTTTTTGGCTACTTCTTCGTAGGTTGTATCGAAAACTTCGTTTGTTTCCTTAACTTTTGCTGTATAATTGATTAGTATAAAATCTCCTTTTTGTAGGGACATTTTGAATCATCCTTTGTCTTAACGTCGAAGGTTAAGTTTCAAACGCGAATAAAAACTTTGTCTAACAAAAAACTATTACTCTCCAGAACTGCAAACCTCCTCATTTAATAACTCTGCTTGGGTTAACTTCGAAGGAATCTTACCAGCAATAAACCTTTAAATTCTGCTTAGGTCAGAGAAAGGTTGCGAACCAACTCCAATTTGAGTTGGTTTTTGTTTGCCGGGGTATCCTAGCCAGGCAGGGAGCAAGCCTGGAGATGTTTGCCCATGCGAACACCAATCAGCTTGTGGCCTCTCGGGGCCGCGGGGGTTCAAATCCCCCTCCCGGCGCCAATTTCACCAGTTAGAGCTGGTTTTTAAGGTCATTATGATTAAATAACCATAATTATGTTTTATTTATCTATTGTTTTTAGTTCTGTACCAAGATCCTTGCTAAAACAATTGTAAGTTAGATCTCACGATTTGGTATCGTGAGTTTTGTCGCTGAGATAATTTGTTGCAGGCAGCTTCTGGCTTGCAGATATTCTCATACAGAATTAACTCATCGCCAAGTATCTCAAGCGAGCAAACGAAAGCCTTAAATCTATTTTGAAACTACCCGATTCAGAAGGAAAGGAAGAGAAAGGTCTATGAAAATTAAAGTTTTAAAATTTTTCGTTTTGTTATTCATTGCAATCTTTGTTTTGTCAACAATCAACATGGTTAACGCCCTGGGAGTAACCGCAACAATACCTGTCGGAAAAGCTCCATCTGGCTTAGCTTATGATTCTGTCAAAGGCGAGATATTCGTAAGTAATGGTCAAGACAACACAACTTCAGTTATATCCGACAGCACAAACACCGTTGTCGCAACTATACCCGTAGGAGGCTACCCCTATGGAGTAGCTTATGATCCAGCGAAGGGCGAGGTATTTGTAGTCAATTTGTGGGACAACAATGTCATGGTTATATCGGATAGCACCAACGACGTAGTTGCTACCATACCCGTAGGACAATCCCCCTACAACATAGCTTACGATTCCGCAAAGGGCGAATTATTTGTAACTAATTCTTACAACGGCACCGTCTCAGTAATATCAGACAGCTCAAACACAGTCGTAGCAACCATACCTGTTGGAGTCGAACCTTTCAGCATCACCTACGATTCTGGAAAAGGCGAGATATTCGTAGTCAATTTCGAAACTGACTCAAAGAACTACTCTCTCTCAGTTATATCTGATAGTACCAACGAGGTAGTTGCAACTGTGCCTCTGCCGGGTAGTCCCTCATTTGTAGTCTACGATTCTGCCAAAGGCGAGATATTCGTACCCACCGGTGTTGGCGGAGGCTCCGGAAGCTCTACCGCTGTCACAGTTATTTCGGATAGCACCAATGCGGTGGTTGCAACTATTTCGGACTTGAATGATGAAGTGCAAGTTGAAGGGTTAGCTTACGATCCCTCTCGAGGCGAAATATTCGTAGTCCTTCATCAAAACAACAAAGTCGAAGCAATATCAGACAGTACAAACAAAGTTGTCGAAACAATAACTGTAGGAAGTTTACCTTGGATTGCAACGTATGACGCAGGTAAGAGTGCAATATATGTAGGTAACGGCGGAGACAGCAGTGTCTCAGTTATAGCTGGTCCCTCAACGACATCTTCAACACCAAACCCAAGCTCATTTGACTTCGGATCAATTATCTGGATCATCATAATCATAATCATCATATTGCTAATCATTATAATCCTATTATGGCTCAGTCACCAACGCAAATTCACTGTGACAGTGAAAAATTCGCAAACACAATCGCCGATTTCTGGAGCAAACGTCTTTGCCACCGGTCCAAAAGATCTATCAGGCATAACCAACAACAAGGGACAAACTGTTTTCGACGATTTCAAAGATGGCGATTACTCAGTTAAAGCAAGTGCCACAGGATACATTGCTTCAATGCCGATGTCTGTTTCTGTGAAAAACAAAACTGAAGTTGTCATAAAACTGAACCCAACACCCTCTGAAGCACCGAAAGTAGACAGCAGTGGAAGTGGCCCTGACAGCGAAGGCAAAGCAACTTTCAATGTTGCCAAAGGAACACAACAAACCCAAGCCCCAGCACAAACTACGCCGATACTCGCTCCAACCCCCCCTCCTCAACCAAGCCAACAAGAACCAACAGAGCCGCAAGGCTGGAGAGATGAGAAAATCCAGCAAATTATCCAGAAATTCCAAGAGAAAGGAGCCATTAGCCCCCAAACCGCCCTAACAGCCAAAGAACTGGGTTTATCACGAATATTTGTAAGAATCATGGAAAGACGTAAAGAACAAACAAAAATCTTCATAGAAGTCAACGGAAAATACTATCTCGACCAACTAGCCCTTGAAGAAAAAAAGCAATAGAGTCAGACAACGAAAACTTTGGCAAAGCGTATAGTTGACTCTTTGCTGGCTTTCCTACAACATGTTTAGATAAAAGAGTAAAATGTCAAAATTTTAGGGAATGGGATTCAGACCTTGGGGGGGGAAGTCCGGTCCGACCCACCCTCAGCATCTTTTTACTGGTAAATTGGTGCTAGTATCCCCTTTGACGTTACAGGTTTTGAACTCGCTTGAGAGTGTGTGAAAACTATGTTGGTTTTCGAGCGAATGATAGTTTTATATGTATAATTGGTTAATATCAGCTAGATATGCCTAAGAAAATAGTTTTTGAGCCCGCAACAGAAATCAAAGTC
>JBEKFM010000071.1:0-9472 GCA_050013315.1 Bathyarchaeia archaeon | reverse complement strand
GCAGGGGCGAGATATTGGTAGCCAATCATGACTCTAACACGGTTTCGGTTATATCGGACAGCAACAATACCGTTGTTACAACCGTGCCCGTGGGAATCAAACCCGTCAGCTTAGCCTATGATTCTGGTAAAGGCGAAATCTTCGTAACCAACAATGGCGCTGGTACCCTATCTGTCATAGCTGATAACACCAGCACCGTTGTTGCAACCCTCACCGTGGGAACCAATCCTGAGGGTGTAGCGTACGATTCTGGCACAGGCGAAATCTTTGTAGCCAATTGGGGATCCAACACGACCTCAGTCATATCAGACAGCAATAACACCGTCATTGCAACCGTGCCAGTAGGAGACAAGCCCATAGGCGTAGCTTACGATTCTGCTAAAGGCGAGATATTCGTGGCCAATTCAGACTCTAGCGGTAACGGCACAGTCTCAGTCATATCAGACAAAACTAACACCGTTATTGCAACTGTGACGGTGGAGGCTGGTGCCTATTACTTAGCCTATGATTCGGGTAAAGGCGAGATATTTGTAAATTCTGGCGGTGCAGTCTCTGTCATATTGGACAACAATAACGCTGAGATTGCAACTATGAACGTGTCCCCCGGAATGGGAATAGCTTATGATCCTGCCAAAGGCGCAATCTTCTTCAGCGGATCCAAAGTCTACGGCAACGGCATTGCTGCTTCAGTCGTGGTCATGTCGGACGACACATATTCAATCCTTGCGAACTTGGCTCTCCCAAGCGGGGATGTTTCTTACGGCGCAGTCTATGACCCCCCGATGGGCGAAATATTCGTACCCAATGGTAACAGCATGGTCTATGTGATATCAGATGCCTCGCTCCCATCTGTGTCTCCCAGTCAAACGTTGTCTACACTGCCAAGTCCAACTGTACCGGAATTCAGCAGCACAAATCTCATTTTGGTGTTGACAGCAGTGGTGGTAGTGACCTTAATTGCAGTTACATTCGCAGTAAAAAAACCTAAAAAATTTAGTGGAAAAAGTTAAAAGGGCGTTTATTGGACGCCTTTGAATAGCCAGCTCATGTCTGGCCCTTTCCGTTTTTCTGGCATGCGTTCGCAGAGTGCGTGTGCTATTAGTGGCAGTGCGATTGTGGCGTCACAGTAGCATACGGCGCGTGTTCCTTCTTTGCTGTTTATTTTGCCCCAGCTAATCGCCTCTTCCAACGTGCAGCCAGATAAGCCACCCCATTGTGGTGAGTCAGTGGTTATCTGTATGGCGTACTTGTGCGGGTAGTAGTATTCTTGTAAGCCTTTGCGTAAGCCGCCTTTCCGCCCTTTAACGCCTTGGTCACAAGTTAGTGGTGAGACGGATATTGCGATGAGTTGGGTCAGGTCTTTGGGGACTCCGCCGCCGATGTAGACGACGCCGACTTCTTTGGTTTTTGTGCCTATGCTGACAAACTGGTCAAACTCCTTAACAGAATCAATCATGACGTTGTGGCCTTGGTTTTTAGCCATAAGGAAAGTTTCGCCGTAGGCGCTGTCAACCATCGCAGGGCTGAAAATTGGAACGCCATTTGCTGCAGCTACGGCGGAGATTGCTGGAATCTTTTTCTTTCCAAGATATTTTCCGAGCAAGTGTAGGAATTCTGCGGATGTATAGTTATAATCGGTTTTTAGGGTCATGATGAAGTCTGTGACTAATTCTTCCATCTTGCGGTAATCCGTTTCTTTACCGAAAACATCGTAATACCTGTTCACGTCGTCTTTGAGTAGCGCTTCATCGTTGACCATATGGCTTCCTTGCCAGTAGCCTAAGCCCATGGCGTCAACAATATCTTCTGAAACGTTGGCGCCAGTAGAGACTAATACGTCGATGAAGCGGTTTTCTATAAGCCAATTAACGATGGTCCATTGACCAGCTGTGCTCATTGAGCCTGCAAAACCCATGGCAATAGTCAAATCCTTTTCTTTAAGCATGTTTTCCCAAACATCAACGGCTTCGCCAAGCTTTCTTCCCTGATAAGCGGTTCTGCTCATTTCCGCCAAAAGTTGCGAAATGCTCTTGTGTTTCACTTTGATTGGTTCAAGTTTCTTTTTGAAGTATGAATCGCTCATTACTGTGCACCTCGTTGTAGAATTAATAGGCTTGTATATGAAATTTGCCATTTCAAAAAACAGCCAACCATGCATACGATAGCATAAATGTAACTAAAAAATCAATCTACGCATGCATAAATAGCATCCAAAGGGTTGTAAGAGAAGACAACTGACACAGAGAGAGACCCACCCCCAACTAGTGGCCCAATTTTAAATCTATTTTAATAAGCTAAAATCGACCTACCCCTATCTTTTTTCGAGTTAACTCAGAAGCAAAAAAGACTAACCGTTTAACTCCGAAAAAGTCCGTAGACACTCAGAATTAACTATTTTACTTTTAACTTACATTTTTTCTGGTGCCACAACGCCAATTAGAGTCAAAGCGTTATGCATCACGATTTGTATGGCTTGCGTTAAGGTTATGCGTGCATCGCTGAGCTCCTGCGAGTCTGCTTTAATCACGGGTAATGCATTGTAGAAAGTGTTGAATTTATCGGCTAACGCGTTTGTGTAATCAGCAATTAAGTTGGGCTTTAGGTATTCTGTAGCTTCAATAAAGGTGTCAGGGAAACTTGATAGGTTCAAGATAAGCTCGCGTTCAAGCTTTTCGGAGAGCAACTCGAATGCTGGTTTTTCTGGTTCTCTTGCAGCCTTGCGCAAAATGCTGCATGCTCTTGCGTGAGTATACTGTACGTATGGTGCGCTGTTAGTTTCGAAATTTAGCACACGCTCCCAAGTGAAGATAACTGGCTTCGAGGAATCAACGTCGACAAGCGCGTAACGTACGGCGCCTAAACCGACAAAGTTGGCGATTTTGCGTTTTTCTTCTTCGGAAAGTTGTGGTGAGCGCTTCGAAACTTCTTCGTATGCTCGTTGGACCGCTTCGTCGAGAACATTGTCAAAAGTGATGTAGTGCCCTCTGCGACTACTCATCTTGTATCCGGGCAAAGTAACCAGATTATAAGCGAAATGAACTAAACTCTCAGCGTATTCGCTGCAACCTAATGCGTAAAGTGCAAGTTTTAACTGAAGCTGAGCTAATGACTGCTCCATACCAATAACATTGATTACTTTATGTGCATGCTTAAACTTCCATAGCGTATAAGCTATGTCACGAGTAGTGTACAATGTGGTACCGTCAGCACGCACAAGCGTTAACGGCGAAACCTCATAATTCTCACCCAAACCCAACTTACCCTTTAAGTTCAGAACTTGGACAACTTTTTCAGCATCAAACTCCAACACGCCTGTTTCACAATAAACAAACGGTGAAGTCTTCAACTTCTGTAAAACCTCGCTAACTTGGGTGCTCCACACGAAATCACTTTCCCAATCCCACGAGTCGTAAGTGACTCCAACACGCTTCATGGTTTCTCTGAAACCCTCAAGGCACAAGTCGCTAACTTCACGGATAAGCTGTTTAGCTTTAGGTTCTCCATTCTCGTAAGCTCGGTTCAGCCTGTTTATTTCTTCCTCTGGATCTTCGTCTTCACCGATTTTAGCCATCAACGCTTCAAAAAGCACGGGGTATTTTTCTTTTAGTTCTGCGGCAATGGACATCCACTCATCAATTTCCTTATTCGCCTTAACCAAATCGTCAGTTGAAAGGATAGCAATAGCAAGTTCACGCGTTTTCTTCAAACGATTAATTTCCACAAGACAACTGGTTACGGTGTAAATTTTACCAATGAAATGGTCTGCCTTTTCAGTGGGTTTAGGTCTGCCAAGCTTTTCGTAACCATAAGCAACAACGGATGATTGCCTACCAACATCATCAATATAGTAATGCCGTGAAACCTTATGCCCCCTGCATTCCAGAATGCGCACTAAAGCATCACCAAGCAGAGGATTTCTAGCCTGCCCAATGTGGATTGGATGAAGCGGATTAACACTTGTATGCTCAACAATGATTTTGCTCGGCTTAGCAACTTTAACGAAACCATAATCAAACTTTAACTGCTTAACAGATTCAAGGGTTAAAGCTGAAAACTTGGCAAAGTTAACATAAAAATTCATGTATCCCGCACCTGCACATGAAACCTTCTCAATCAACTGGAAACGGGATTTATCAATCGCACCCACAAGATGCTCCGCAAGGCTTAGCGGTTTCTGGTTAAGCTTCTTTGCCAGTTCAAAACACAGTGATGAAGCTAATTGCCCATATTCAATATTTGGCGTTTTATTTAACGTAATAACCGGTTTTTTTATTTCCGGCAAAGTCTTCTTCAACGCGTTTGCCAGCACAGTTTGGCATTCTTGGCGAAATTGATCAAATGGATTTTCTGAAATCATTAAACCCTATTCTCCGATTGCTTGTGGACGCTAACTTCGGGTTAACTTATTTTAAAGTGAAAGCCTCACTTATCAGTCTAATGGAAACAGATAACGATGAAAACAAAGATAGTTTACTCAGAAAAATGTTTAAACTACGGCACTTGGCACATAGAAGGTCCACAACGAGTAAAAATTGCATCTGAAATACTAAAAGCAAAAGGCTACCAGTTTTTGGAGCCAACACCTGCAACTGAAGAAGAACTGCTAACCGTGCACGACGTCGATTACATTTGGAATCTTAAGAAAGGCTCAGTGGAAGACCCCGATACACCTGCATACGATAATATTTACGAGTTTGCGCGGCTTTCCGTAGGTGGAGCACTGTTAGCCAGTAAAATTAACGGATTTTCGCTAATGCGCCCGCCAGGGCACCATGTTGGCAGAAATGGCGCTGCTTTAGGCGTCTTTACACGTGGATTCTGCTACCTCAACAACATTGCAATAGCAGTCAATGAGTTAGGTAAAAGAACGTTGATTTTGGATATTGATGGACACCATGGAAACGGCACTCAGGAGATTTTTCAAGGTAGCGAGAAGGTGGTTTATGTTTCGTTGCATCAAGCGCCCAATTATCCTGGAACTGGAGCTCTCTCCGAAGGGAACTGTATTAATTTTGCTTTGCCAGCGGATTGCGGCGGACAACGGTATTTGGAAACGCTTGACAAAGCGTTAAGTAGGGTTGATTTAGGCTGGGTCGAGGTGGTTGCGGTTTCTTGCGGTTTTGACACTAATATAGGTGATTTAGCGTCTCTAGGCTTGATTGAAAAGGATTACTGGGAGATTGGCAAAAGAGTTGCTTTGCTGAAAAAGCCTGTGTTTTTTGTTTTGGAAGGCGGTTACATAGGTGAACAGGTTGGTTTGGATATTGACAATTTATTGAGAGGTTATGAAGAAAACCCATAATTCAAAAAAAGTCACTTTTGTTTCTGTTTAACTGCCTTCTTGTTTAACATTTCAAGCTTCTCTGTAACTTTTTCGGATCGTTTCTCTGCAATGGCCAGCAGGGGTTTCCAATCCTTGTTCTTGACTGTATTGGTTAACAGCTCGGTTGCTGCAGGCAGCTTTTCTAGCGCGTCGCTGAAACGTTTTTCAGCTGCTTCGTCACAATCTACAAGTTCCAGTGCTTCTTCTGGGCATGCTTCGATGCATTTGGGTTCGCCTTGACAAAGGTCACAGGCGATGGCTTTTCCCGTATCAGAGTGTATAGTGATTCCCCCATGTTCGCATGCTTGAACACACCAATCGCAGCCTTTACATTTCTTTTCATCAATTATTAATAAGCCTGTGTTTTCTGATTGCGCGATTGCCTTTTCTGGGCAGGCTTTTACACATTTAGCGTCTTTGCACGCGCGACAGGCAAGAGCGAAGTTGAAGAGTGGCGTCATACGGATAACACGGATTCTTGATCTGATAGGGTTCCAGATAGCTTCACCCTTTTCTAACGTGCAAGCATACTCACAGATTCCGCAACCAGTACACTTGCCCGGGTCAACAAATACGAATTCTCTTTGTTTGGTTTTAGCGGATTGCATTTCTGGGTCAAACCTTTATTCGGGTATGTAAATATTTGTGTGCACCGTAAGCTTTTAACCGTTACTTATGAAAAAGGGCTTTTTGATGGAAAAATTAATTGACCAAGAAATAGAGAACACCCGCAAAAAAATAGGTCACTTCTGAATTGTAAATTAGTGCAGAGGGTAAGGTTTACACTGTCGTTTTAATTGTCAAGTCCTATTTTCGGATTTGACGCCTTCGCACAGTGAAACTTAAACTCTGTGTTTTGTGATCCCATCAGACCAACTAGCCTTTGTGCCAATTTGTCGACCACTCTTTTGATTAGCAACGATTAGCTAGAAAAAACAATAAAGGGCAATTGAGAATTAGAAGTTAATGAAAAACACAACAAGATTTTTGGCCAGTCTCAAACATTCCAAGGCAAAAATGGGGAAATGGCTATCGGATGAAAAATTGTGGGTGCGTTCTGCAAGCTTGTGGTGTGTATGCTTTTTACTCTTGACTGTTATGTGGTTTCTGAGTTACTATTTTCTTCCTTTCGGATTGCTCAGAGGCGTTTTTCCCCAGGCAAACCTTCCAGTCGGGAACGATTTACTTAGTGCTTTCCTCGCCATTTTCATATATAACCTTGCAGTCGGTGGCGGATTTACTGTCGCCGCAAATTTGTTAAGCCTAAAGTCGATTCCGTTGGGCTACGCCTATCCCTTAGTCCAAACAAGTCTTTATGGAATCTTTCTCGGAACCGACTCATTCGGAGTCAACCAAGGAGCAGATTTCTTCCGAGCATAACCATTGTTTATGGACCAGGTTTTTATGAGCTTACAGGATTCATTCTCATCGCAGCAGCCACGGCCAGACTCACGCTGTTCAATCAAACAGGATGGACAGAGGGCTTGACTAGAGTTAAAAAGAGAAGCGAGATTAGACTTTCACGTTATGAAATTCTAGCTGTAATCCTCGGCATCTTGTTTCTAATGACCGGTGCAGCAAAAGAGGCGATTAACATCTTGGCACTCAACCCCACTATATAAAGAAGACAAAAAGCAATGCATAACTCCGAACTGCGTCCTGCTCAATCCGCTGATTGCCAGTTTAAAACGCTCAATTGAAACCTAAAACAACCCTTATATTGACTTTAGTTTTCTACCTTTTGCGCTCAAAACAGGCTTAGAATGGGCGAAAAATAAGCTAATGACCCAGAACGTGCATGTTGGAGAGTTTTTCGACTAGTTCGATTGTTTCTTCATCAGCGCATGTAGCGCGAGCGATGTCGGTCAAGGTGACTATGCCGACCAACTTGTTTCCCTCGACTAGAGGCAGCTTCTTCACTTTGTTTTCAAACATAATGTGGGTAGCTTCGGGACTTTCCATGTCGGGGTTTCCGGTAATAACGTGACTTGTCATTACATCGAAAACATTTGTCTCCTTGGGGTTTTTGCATTTTTCTAGGACTCTTTCAAGCAAATCTCGCTCTGTCAAAATCCCGACTATCTTTCCGTTGCGAACAATAACCAAGTAGCCAATTTTGTTTTCATTCATAAGCTTCACAGCCTGATAGAACGAAGCGTGTGCTTCCAAAGTTATTACTTCCTTGACCATCAAGTTCCTGATCTTCGCCACTAACAACTGCTCCAGCATTTAGTGACGCGAACCGCATAAAAAAATTATGAATTTCGCCTACTGATCAAAGATTGAAATCAGAAAAACCTGAACATGAAAACATGTTAAGAATACAATATTCCTCTCAATCAGTCTGGTCGCGGGTCAGTCGTCAACTTGATATATTACCGCTAACAAACAGAAAAAACTTAATGGATACGCACACCCTTGTCTATCGAGAGACTGAGGGATAGAAGTCGACGGTGAATCCTGAGCTTATCGCACTCTGTGGCATGAATTGTACGTTATGTTCACGCTACTTGGCATTGAAGAACGACGTGAGAAGCAAGGGCGTCAGAATGGCTTACTGCACGGGGTGCCGACCTCGAAACAGGAACTGTGCATTTCTCAAAAAAGAATGCCAGAAGCTATCAAACGGCGAAGTCACCTTCTGTTTTGAATGCAACAACTTCCCCTGCGACCGACTCAGAAAAATCGACGCCAAATACAAGGCTCGATACCGAATGAGCATGATAGAGAATTTGAACTCCATCAAAGAAAATGGTATAGCCAAATTCCTGGAAGACCAGGAAAAAACGTGGAAATGCCCTAAATGCGGTGAAATGGTTTGCTGCCATAACGGCCTCTGCTTCAACTGTGGCTTAGAAAAACTGAGCCATAAAAAGGCGAAGTACCGCTGGAATGATGAAAAACCCAAAGATGGCTAATAGAGAAGTCTTGGTTTTTTGCGGAGGCGAGTCCGCCGGACTCGAACCATGGTGCGGAGGGTGAGATTTACATTGTGGTTTAAAGTGTCATCCTTGCGGATGCTTTGTCAAATAACTACTTCGACTCGTCATCTTTGATATCCATGGCTTCGCGTATTAACTCTACATCCCGTACGCTCAAAGGCTTGTTCGTAGCCTTCAAGACCACGCGTTCCTGCCAGCTGCAGTCAGGGCACTCATAACTCGGCGGTAGCATCCCTATGTGACCCCACATGTCCCCTCCAGTGCTTTTTGCTCTCCTAATCTTAGGGCTCTTACATTTGGGACAAACCTGAATATCAAGACGCATTCCCTGCTTCTCCAGCTCTTCTAGTGCCCGAGTAACTTCAATCGCGTTTTGAATTGCTGTTTCTTCCTGCACCTGCACTAAGACGACTAGCTGTCGCTTCTTGCGTTTTTTCTTCTGTACTTGAGTTTCAGCCATTTTCTACTCGACCCTGTACAGCTCGAATAATGTTTAACTTTAAGAAAGGTTTTCTGGTACAAGGATTTACTATTAGTACAGTAGTTTACAGAATATGATAAATATCTGAACCGCAAACCTTTGCAGGATGCTGTTTGAACCGAAAAGTCGCTCTAATAATTTTGCTTGCCATGCTAACGCTTTCCATCTGCTTCACAGCAGCAGCTTCTACGTCCAACGCGCTTTCTTCTTTTACCGGGGTTCAACATGTTGACAACCTAAAGCAACTATCAGCCTCTGTTCCAATTGTGCTCGGAACAACCTTACACAATAAATCCGCACAACCACTTGACCAGCCGACGAGACTGGAAATTCACATTTTGTCAAAAGCAATCCAGGTGTACATTTCAGAGGCATATGCTAAGCCTTGGGCTTATCCGTGGGTGTAGTACAATACCACCTAAGCGTACTCGAACACGCAGGCTTTATCACGGGATGCACCGATGGTCAAAACAAAAGATACTTCGAACACAGCGCTTTCACAAAGTCACAGGTGAAGCTAATTTCACTCATGAGGCATGAAACCACCGCCAAAATTCTGACAACTTTATCTCAAAACAGCTCAGCCCTCCACAAGGACATAGCACGATGGTATGAGAAGTGTTAAACGAGCTGGGCGCTCATGCCATTTTATGAGCGCCTTAGTTTGTGGGTTGGATGTGCATAAGGACAGCACTTATGCGACTATTTTGAATCCTGAAGGAAAAA
>JBEKFM010000070.1:0-10294 GCA_050013315.1 Bathyarchaeia archaeon | reverse complement strand
CCCAGAATGGTTACAAGAGATAACGAAGAAATATTGTTCTTCATCACGCCAAGAACGGACAAAACAGAAAAGGATGACGTGTGCCTTTGGACGAACTGTAAGTCTCTGGTGCAAGCGTTTACGGCCGTCTTTGAGGATTTGTGGGCGAACTCCACAGATATAAATGAAAAAATTTCGGAGATTGAAACTGGTAAACCAACACCGACAACGCGCGTTATCAGTGACGCTCACACTGCCCTTGAGACCTACAATTACGCCCTGAGGTCAGCTCAAGAGGAAATCATGATAATGACCTCTTCAAAAGGTCTCATTGAATCTTGGAAAAATATTTCCATGCTGAAAGAACAGATTGAAAGAGGAATCTCCGTTAAAATCATGTCGCCCATAATCAAGGACAACTTGCAGGCTGCTCAAGAATTATTGAAATGCTGTGCTGTCAAGCATGTGTCTACAAGCTACTCTGACACTGTTATTGTTGATGGGAAACGCCTCTTCCAGTCTCAACCATCCTCCAATCAGAAATCCGCCTTAACGCCGCATTTCTATACTGATGATTTTGAATACGTGGGAAAGACTAAAAAGATGTTAAATGAAGTTTGGAAAAACTCATCCGTTCCTTCAGTCATCACTCTGGACTCTATACTGAAACCTCCTATACCCGCAAGCGTTCCTCTTCCTGAAGAAGAACGCGTTTGGTCTAAGCCAGATGGGGCTTACCAGAAAATGATCCATGCTGTCGTTGAGAAACCGGGGATAATTACAGAAAAAGACGTTTTGAACAAGATCGTCAACGCCGAGAAATACCAGACCAAAGACTGGCCTAAGGATATAATAAGAGTTTACGGTAGCAGCGGACACGCCGTTATTCACCCGCCAGACAGCTTTAACCTGCCTGATATGATGATTTGGGTCAACCATTTCAACAATCAATCCCAGCAAGGTGGCGGGAACAGGCTAATAGTCTACTTGTGGCTTGAAACACCAAAGGGCTACGCTTACGTGCCAGTAGCTATTGTTACAGACAACCCCCGAGCTGTGGAGTCTGAGAAGGTACAAAATGCAGGCACTCCTGCCGGAGAAAACGTTCATCTCGTCAGGAAAAACGAGCTCCAGGTACGAGTTCAAGGTAACATTGTTTTCGCTGGATGGACTAAGCCTATCCCGCTTCTTCCATCACTTAGTCTGCCGCCTGCTTGCATACTGCTCGAAGGCTACAGTAAACTCAACAGCGGCGTTGTTGAATACGTGTTACCTTCCGGCGTAAAGACAAATATTGAGTACAATGGTTTCGATGCGTTTGTAACTTTCTTTCATCCAGCATCAAAATATTCTGGTCCCGGAACTGAAGGAACAATCGGCAGAGACATAGTTATAACCATGTACCCACCTCGAGCGACGAAAACCTAGCCTCTTATCTTAAACTCACCAAGCTATTTTTACCGGAAAAATAAGGCGGATGTCCCACCCTCCGCACCATAAATTCGAGCTTATTATGAGGCTAATTTGGTGAATAAGGTCCAATTTGTGCAGATAAGAGAATGTGGTGGAACTGGGGCTAAAACAAGCGTGGATTTTACCGGTAAAATTAATGGGCGCCAGAGTTTTTAGTTCAAGGAGCTAAAACCAAAGAAGAGTGACCAATTTTTTCAGTGTTGAAAACCAGTTTGCAAGTTTAAGATTGTGGTTTTCTTCGGTAGACTTCTCAGTCTTCGGGTCTTCGCCTGGCTTCAAATCTCGCATTCCGCGCCACGTTCCTTTTGCCAAATAGAATCTGAATTTTTGGTATTTATTAAAATGAAACCTAAAATTGCCTTATAACTGTTTTAACATATTTAGACTTAAATATAAGAAGTACGCATCAGGGAAATCAGACAACCAGTTAACAACTGCCTCCGTGATCTTAAATGGTTGATACTGAAAGTCAGACAACAAAGTTTGGCAACCATAGTACAATCAAGGAATCAACGAATCGAAAGAGCGTTGTTAACGTGGATCATATCCGCAAGCAATATGGGACAACAGTCGCACTTGACGAAGTTTCATTCTCTGTTTTTGAAGGTGAGATTTTTGGCATTATTGGACCAAATGGAGCTGGTAAGACTACGCTAGTTGAATGTATTTCAGGGCTTCGTGTTCCAGATTCGGGTTCCGCGACAGTTTACGATCTTGACCCAAAAAATGACCGCGACGAACTGCGTAAATGCCTCGGAGTCCAACTCCAAGAAAGTTCGTTGCCTCCACGTATCAAAGTCGGGGAAACTCTTGAACTCTTTGCGTCTTTCTATCCACGCCCACTTGATCCAAATGATTTACTTGAATCACTTGGAATTGCTCAAAAACGAAACGCCCGATTCAAACAACTCTCCGGCGGTCAAAAACAGCGACTTTCAATCGCGCTAGCTCTTGTTGGAAATCCAAAAATTGCCATTTTAGATGAACTAACCACTGGTCTTGACCCAGACGCAAGGCGTGAAACATGGACACTAATAGAACGCATCAGGGACCGAGGAGTAACAGTGATTCTTGTAACGCATTACATGGATGAAGCAGAAAGACTGTGTGACCGAGTTGCATTGATTAATCGAGGGAAAGTCATGGCACTTGATACCCCTGTAGGCCTTGCAACTAGAGAAGGCGGAGGCGTTCGAATGCAGTTTGTGCCTTCTGGACCAGTGGATGACAAGGTTCTCACCTCCCTGCCGGGCGTCACCTCGGTTGAGCGCAGGGGAAGTCGAGTCATTGTTGCCGGCTCAGGTGACTTAACTACTCGAGTACTTTATGGGCTTCTCAAGTTGGGGATGAACGCGTCAGATGTTCAGGTGAAAAGCGGCAGCCTGGAAGATGCCTTCGTTAAGCTCACACAAACAGATGAAAATAATAGGAGACAAGAGGCAGGATCTTAATGAGCACTCAAGCACCTGATACCAAAGTGCACAAATCCTCGAAGCCTTTCTGGGAACTGGTGAAGGTCGAGGGAAAGCTCGCACTCAGAGAGCCAACTGGCATAATATTTGGATTGGGGCTTCCTCTTTTCCTGCTGGTTATATTTGGCAGTATTCCTGCATTCAGAAATGCTGTTCCTGGTACGTCCTTATCCGCTTTCGAAGTCTATATCCCGATTCTTATGGTAACTGTGCTGATATTCATTGGGCTATTTGGCTTACCTTATCCAATTGCTCGTGACCGTGAGATTGGTTGGCTAAGGCGAATTTCCACAACACCCGTGTCACCAACCAAGCTATTGGCAGCTCAGGTGACAATCAATATTACTATCGCGGGAGTAGCTTTCGCAATACTTTCGGTTGGAAGTGTCTTGTTTGGAGTGAAGGGGTCCTTTGAGATTCCTGGATTCGTTCTTTCGATAGTGCTGGCAACGATTGCTCTGTTCTCTTTGGGCGTGCTTATTGCTGCGCTCGCGCCGTCCCAGGGGGTTGCTGCAGGTATGGCGCAGGGGCTTCTGTATCCGCTGTTATTCTTCGCGGGAATTTACATTCCCATCCAGTTCCTTCCAGGCTACCTGCAAACAATAAGCAATTTCACTCCAGTAGGAGCCGCAGTTCAGGCTCTTGATAGTTCTATGCAGGGAACATTTCCTTCTATTGTACCCTTGCTTGTGATGGCTGCTTATACGGTTTTCTTTGTCTTTGTAGCCATTCGTTACTTCAGGTGGGAATAATCGGCGTTTTGCATGCCCTTAATCCAAAGCAGCGAATTCTCTAGAACAAAATTAAGCTGAAATCCAACGCCTTAATGATTGAATTTCCAAGGCTTTGCTTTCTGGCGTGAAATTTAGACGTGAATGCAAACCTAACATCCCGCGTCGTTTCCAAATTCGGCTTGTTCTTCCAAATAATCGTTCTTGACATTTTTTCCGTGGAGCTTTGGTTTTTTTATTAATCTGCCGTTGAGCGGCTATTCTTACCGGGATTTAAGACTCGAATGCGGGGAATATTTTAGGAGTTTTTTACCGGTAAAATAGTGCGTATGTCCCACCCTCCGCACTTTCTCCCTTTTGCGAATTAAGGCTTGATTATTGGCTATTTTGGCAAATAAGTCACAGAAATCGCTGAGAAATACAATGTGTGTTTACCGAGTTTCGAATAAAACGGTTAACCATTTAAATTGCGCACAATATAGCAGAGTAATTCTTCTAAGTTCTGGCGTTTCCTATAATTTGGACGTAATTTACTGGGTAGCATGATCTTAGGTAGGCTTTAATTGGTAGACGTTCTGTGAAAAGCTTGTGGCAAGTTCGTTTGTATTTGACGTGCCAAGTATTACGTATTGTCCATTGTTTAGCTGTATTATGAGGTCCGTGGAGTTGATTGATGCTACGTAAGCGGTGGCCTTGTTTCCAAGGGTAAATACTCCTATGTTGGTATCGCCATCGTTGTAGCCGTACTGTTTACTCAAGGTAAAGTTTCCTGAACCTATCTGCCCAACGTAAGCAGTGGCTATCTCGTTTGAGGTAACATTCTTTTCTCCGCCAATAAAAGGAATGAACGAAAGGGATGGTGACTGCACGTTAATGTATCCAGAGCTGACAGTTATCGTTGAAGGCGCAGTTGACCAGAAAAATAACCCGACCCCGAGAGCAATAATCACAGTCCCCAAGACAATATACACGTATTTATTTTCGATTTTAACCTGCTTTAAAGATGATAAGGCGTCTAATAGTCTGCTTGAGAAACCTGCAAGTACAAGAACAGCCCCCAACGCAATAATTACTATTGTCGCAATTGCGATTATAATGTCGTTTGGTGGCTGAACTGTAAATTGTTCAATAGACGTTTAATCATCTTCTATTTTCAGGTGTGTCTGTCTACGACTTAGGCGCAACAAAGATAAAAAATTTTAGTGTTAAGTCGAATGCGTGCATGCTAAGTAGGCTTTTAGATAACATAACCTTAGTGTTTGAAAAGAGAATCGGAAATCTATGAGTGGTAAAGTGGCATTGTCTCCATTTGCTTTATATAGGTCTGACATTGAATTTTGAACGTTTGCCACAATGTGGGCAATGGTTGCAGCTTACGCTGAAACGCCTGACACATGAACAGGCATTTTGTTGACCACTGTAGATTATGGTTGACATAGCACTTCCTGGTCTAAGAGTTGATTGTTCTTCGAAATCAAACTCGCATTGGCATTTGGGGTAGCGTAAATGTGTAGTTTGCAATTTGTTCCACTCCTAAATAATGAAGTCGTTTGATCATGAGGTTGTGTATTGTTGGTTTTTACAGTTTTGGCGATTTGCCATTTGTTAATCAACTGGTTTAGGCTTTTCTTCTGCTCGTGGAAACAGAAACTTTCGTCTTTTCACCAACAAAACCGTGAAGATTGCAAGGCACAAAACACCTAGAACTAAGTATACGATTCCGTCAGTTACTTCTTGTGCAGCCGTTGTCTCACTAAAATGAACGTATGGGTTGGTGTGGTCAATCACTACCCCATTTAGCCCATCTGATAGTCTCCAAGAGCCTATAATCAAAAAGACCATTGCTCCAATAATTAATAAGCCTACTACCACAGGTCCCCAATGAGATGGATATCTGCTAGCTCTTGGGCCGGATGTCATGATTTATCCTAATAGTTTTTCGAAAGTTAAGACTTTTGGGATCTTTAGCAATTGATTATTGGGTAACCTCAGCAGTATCGCTTTATCGGATATACAACGGGACAACTGTAAGTTATCGACCATTGAAATCTTTGATGGCAGTGTATATGCCTACGGAATTAACTGATCCGACAGGAAATAGCTGTTTCTTGCGTGAAGTTTAAACGTGAATGTAAACCTACCCCTCCTCGCCATAGTTTCGGGCATGTTTTGAGCGTATTTTGCAATAATAAGCCTGATTTGGAGCGTTGCCCAATTGGAATATGGAATAAACACTAGTTTACCGATAAAACGATTAGCCAGGAATGACGACAAAGCTTCTAACTCTGGTTTAATAGCAATCTTCCTGGTTAACGAATTCACTTTAAACATCGCTCGATGTACTCAGACCTAAAGACGACAAAGCGGTTACGTAGAAACGGTTAATATTTGGAGTGCAGTCCTTCTCTGGTTAGGGTTAATTCGTCTTCCAGATACTCTTGATTGTATAGCTTCAGAATTTTCAGAACTTTCTTAAGACCCTTGTTGCTTTCTTTTTGTGTTATAGTGATTTCTCCTTCGAACAAGCCGAGAATTGCTTGCACCTCTTCTGAAGGGTGCATGAGGGGGTCAATTACCGCGAGTGTGGTGAAGCCCTTGGATTTCAGGTTCGCAAGCAGCCTGCTTAACCATTTTCTAGTTACAACCGTATGGTGCTGCAGCAGAACATCAGATAGCAAGCCGATACACGCCCTCTTCGGAGCAATCTGTGACGTGTCAAGCGTCCTGAAAAACTTCGTTAATGCAATGTCGATGTCTGTTAGGTTGTCAACCCCTTTGAGCGTAAAAACGTTTGGCAGGCTTTGAATGGTTAAGTCGGCTTGGAGGCAAAACATGAGATAAAAGTTTGTTTGGAATTGCTTGGCGAGATCCTGTGCGATGCTATCTTCGCATGCGATATAGAGTGTTTTTTCGCCTTTCTCCACGCCTGTTTCTAGGAAATGTTTGACAAGGAGTTGTCGCTCGTCGCATGAAGATGCAGCTAACGCGACAGCATAGCTTTCGGGTATGCCTCCTAACAGCAGCCGATCAAGTTCCATAGTCCCAGTCGATACTCTTCCAAGCAACGCCTCATAAGTAGGCTTAACAGTTTCAACATTGATCGTGATCTGGCTGAGCTGGAACGTTTTCTCCTGACCTAAATCATCTCCATAAAGGAGTTGGGGATTTAGGCTATAACTGCCTGGTTTGACCACTTTGAGCTTCAACTTTATTGTTTCAACCTGGAACGGGCCAACGCTTCTCTCTTTAATCTCAAGGTTGCCGCTTTGCATGTAGCAGTACGACGGCAAGCTAACGGCAGTGAATCCTGAGGGGATTGCACCCTTGACTCTGACTTTTTTAGCCGCTCCTCTCGCGATGTTGACAAGGTCGAGGCGCATCTCAAACTCCTCTCCAACCTGCACCTTCATAGGCATCATAACACTCAACTGTAAGTTGGCATGCCTAAACCTTTCCTCAACTTGTTCCAATACCTTCTGAACTCGGTCTCTCTGGACCTTTGCCTCCTCAATTTTGCCCTGTTTCTCAAGAGCCCAAGCATAGTTTATCTTGCCGCTAACTTCTTGGCCAGGGTACGCGTATGCGGTATCACAATACATTAGGACTTCTTCGAAACACTGACGCGATTCTTCCCACTTAGACTTTGCAGCGAAATAGACGCTTTTAGATATAGCAACCGCGAATTCATTATTATAATGTGAGAGAATTTCTGGGGACAGCTTGGTCATTTTATTAAAGTACTCATCCGCATGCCTCAAATCCCCAAGTTTGCTGTATAGACGGGTAAGAATTGCATACAAAAAACCCTGTAACCAATTTACATCTGTTTTCTTGTGGTATTCCAACCCTTTCAAGGCCTGAGAAACATGGGCCTCAAGCGCCTCGCGATCCTCATCATCGAAGTTTGCGAGTCTACCGCAAGCCTGAGCCAATTCGGCAAAAACATCTAATTTCTCTCCAATTCTCAGAACTTTGGCGTATTCTTGTCTTGCTTCTGGAAAGAGCCCAGAAAAAAGTAAGAACGCAAACCCTGTAACTAAACTGGCTTCTATTTCCTTGCGGGCATCACCAAGTTCGTTAAAAATTGCAACCGAGCGCAGAAGTTCACCCAAGCCCTTTTCCCGCGAATCTT
This sequence comes from Bathyarchaeia archaeon, assembly GCA_050013315.1. Lineage (GTDB taxonomy): Archaea > Thermoproteota > Bathyarchaeia > Bathyarchaeales > Bathycorpusculaceae > Bathycorpusculum. The sequence continues at coordinate 2,507 of JBEKFM010000070.1, read as the reverse complement.
CAAAGCGCGCACATAATAATCCGCTTCCCCGCAACGCGTTGGCCACGTCAGCGATAGAATTCTCCTCTTCGAATATCCTCAAAGCCATGTCGTAATCTGCCTGGTCCATTTCCAAGTCTCCGTGTCCCGCAAAACCCCAGCTTTTTGCTCTTGTGTTAATAACTCGCGCCATCTCCAACCGGTCGTCCAAAGCCATCTCTTCTGCTTTCCTCAAATACTCTAGTAAAAGGTCAGGTTCCTCGCCTTTGAGAAAAGCCGCATCCATAGCCTTTCTGAGAGCGCGCAGTCGTACCACGCCCGTTTCGGAGGCGGCAAGCTCGTCATAAGTCTTTATAGCTTCTCCGTACATGTAGTTGGCAGCATAAGCGTCTCCAAGCCCTTCTAAGGCGGTTCTCTGCTTTTCAGCATTCTCTTTCTGGATATTCTGGAGTACGTACTCAAAGTGTTTAATGGCTAGTGAGTTGCTCCACCTCTCCAGCTCGTCCTTCGCTGCGGCCAACGAGTACTCGACTGCTTTCAATTTGTTGCCCGCCTGAGCATACTGATAAGCCAAATCGCTGAACTGCAGTTTGCCGTCCTTGCCTTTGTCTTCGAGCTTCTCTGCAATTTTAGCATGATACACCCTTCTTTGGGCTGAAGAAATCTCACCATATACTGCGTCTCGAGACGTAGCATGGTCAAACCAGTATAGTTCCCCTTTGCAGCAAACCAGAGAAGTGGTCTGCCAAATCATATCCAAGGTTTCAATAACCTCAGCTGGCTCCTGACCCAGCACGGAAGCAACAAGTTCCGCATCGAACCTCTCTCCAATAACCGAAGCGGCATCAAGCACCTTTCTCCGATTTCGCGTCAAACTGCTTAATCTTTGCAGGATTATGTCCCGAATCTTGTCCGGTATCCCTATCTCGCCTTGAGACAGGCGCCACTTGTCGTGTTCATGAATTAGGCTGCCACATTCATGCAGCATCCTCAAGGACTCTACTATGAACAGCGGGTTTCCTTGGCTTTCTTTTGCAAGTTTTTCTGCTAGTTCTACTTGGAGGTCGCCCCCCAGCATGTTTTCGGCCAGCTCCGAAACAACTTTTTGATTTAGGTTAGCGATCTTGATTTCTTTGAATAAGTCCTCGCGCTTCATCAGTCGCAACGTTTCGACCAATGGATGCGGTCTGCCCTCCGCGTCAGCAGTTATCTGCTCGCTCCTGAACGTTGCTAAGAGAAGAACTTTCTCAGAATTTATCGCTCGGGCAATGTAATGTATTAGCGCCAACGAGGCTGAGTCTGCCCAATGTACGTCGTCTATGAACAGGATTACCGGTTTCTCAGTTGAGATGGCTGTGAGGGTTCTTGTGACTGCAGCGAAGGTTTGATCTTTCCACACTTGAGGAGATATTGCTCGAGATTTTCCAAACTGCCCAGCCTGAGTTGGACCCATCAGCCACGAAATGATGTCTATGTCTTCGGACCGCTGACTCGTTTTCATTTCATTTAGTCCAGTCTGGGATTCACTTAATTGAGCTCTGTTTCCATCTTTTTCTTCCCTCTGCCCCCCTGAGAAGTAAGCGTTGAAAGCTTCAAAAAAAGGAAAGTACGGAACTGCAGCGTTACTGAGACACCACCCTGTCAGCGTGATGGCTCCTTGTTTTCTTGCCTTGTCCAAAAGAGTGGCGATGAGTCTAGTTTTTCCGGATCCGGCCTCGCCAGAAACAAAAACGGTTGCCCCTTTTCCATTCATCGCTGAATTCAGGGCTGATTGTAGCTCTTCGAGTTCATGTTCTCTCCCGACAAGAACAGGCTCAGTCAAGACTCTTGACTTCAACACTCCACCAAGCCTCCAGGCTTCAAACAAGAAGCCTTAATCCCGTATTGTATTAAAGGTGACAGCATAGAAAAGTTTTTGCATTCCCTTTGTAGACGAAAATATTCTCATCTGCAGTTTTGTTGTAAAAAGAGAGCGCGTGCCGTTTGATGTATCTGGAGAGGTTCGGACTTCGGCCAAGCATATCCAGCATATTTTTACCGGTAAAATAGGGTTCGGGTTCCCCCATCCGTACTGTCTCCAAACCATGAGTTTAGCTCATTTTTCGCTCGTTTTGAGCGTAGAACCGGAGAGAATCGACTTTGATTTAGGCGCAGATTTTGATTTCACTTACGTGTTACCATAAAGCATAGCGCATGATTGCAGTTTGAAGGCAAGCATAATCAAAAGAAGTTTTTTTTAACTTAGTTAGTTTTTAGGTTGTTGGTTAGGTTGAGGATGAGTTTTATCGCGTTTGCATCATTCAAACTGTATTTGACGTTTATACCCGTCTTTTCAGCGTTGATTAATCCTGTCTTTTTGAGTTGATTCATTTGCCAAGTTAAAGCCTGCGAGGAAACACCGAGACTGCGCCTATGTGAAGTCTGTTAATTAGTCTTTCCCTTTTTCATTCTTATTCATCTTCCTTTTTTCCTTCTTTCCTCGCTGATTGATAAAGGGCACGCGCCTATTCGCCCACAAAAGGGGCACT
>JBEKFM010000069.1:0-10535 GCA_050013315.1 Bathyarchaeia archaeon | reverse complement strand
GAAACCCCTGCGGTATTTGGCGATGTTTCCTTCGGTTAGGCGGACAGTGCCTAGGAAGGCGAACAGGAACTCGAGAGATAGGAGACCGCGGTTTAGGAAGTTGATTGTCATTATGTAGCCGAACGGACCGACTGCCAAGTCGCTTTCTGCCTGGCTGATTGGGTTATAGTGCGGAGGAAGAAGCTGCGCCACCGCGTCCAGAATCACGTAGAGTACGATTCCGATAAGGGCGACAGCGTAACGCCTTCTAACCGCTGTCAACTCCGTCATTCTCTCTTGCTTGCTCCCTTGCTTAATCATGGATCTAGTGTGCGCTGATTTATTTTTTGCTTAAAGTGCTCAATGAACCTTTTACGCGAAAGATTCTTAGGAAGCACACAAACCGTGTTTCTAAGAAACTTGGCGGTCATCCTCGTGGTGGTTTCCAACCACAATGGTTAAGTTGTACCGCATGCGTTTGTAGTACAATAGAGTGAAGTTGAACCATGGAAGTTTTAGTGACTCGCAAAGGGCAGATTACAGTTCCGATTAGTCTGAGACGCAAATACGGTATACAAGAGGGCATGAAAATGATTGTCGAAGACTCAGATTCAGGTATAGTTCTGAAAGTGGTCCCCAGAATCGAAGATCTTGCTGGCATAGACGCTGGAAAGATAACGGTTGAAAAAGCCTTCGAAATTCTGGACAAAATGAGGTCTGAAGATCGATAGTAAATGAAAGCCGTGATAGATACAAGATTTTTGATTGCGCACTTTTTATCCCAAGATGAGTTAAGCAAGAAGTGGACAAAAAAAACCTTGGAAAATTTGCAGAACGAGGCAAACGTGGGTGTAGTCCCTTCGATTGTGATTCATGAATTTTATAAGTTTCTGCTTGAAACCTATGGAAAGAACATAGCAGACATTAGGGTTAACATTATTCTGTCATCTAGACTAGAGACTGTTAATCTTGACCCGGTCATCGGTATCGAAGCTGCAAAACTACGTTGTAAATACGCTGAGTTGCCAACGGCTGACGCTGTTATTGCAGCCACAGCTGTTGTAATGTCTTGTGAATACGTTTTGACAGATGATAAGCACATAAAGCAGGTTAAAGAAACCAAAACAAGATGGATTTAGCTGGCTATTAGAACAGGGCTTAAAAAGATGGTTTTTCGTCTGGGAAACCCATTTGATTGGTGCTTGTGCAGGTAAAATGGCTTTGTTAGGAAATAGATGCTGTGTTGGCAGTTGATTGTTTTCGTTAAAAGTTTTATATTTTAGCGCGCATGGCTGTTCCTAAAATAGTGAAAAATGGTTTTAAGTCTGCTTCTTAGGTTAGCGTTACTTTTCAAAATAGGGGACTCGACGAAAGCGCGCTCGCGCTTCATATTGCATAAATTATAAACACTATTAACCAACAGACTGCTGCACCAATTGGCGTGCCTAACAAATAATACTTTGATGGGACTCTGCCCCAAATTGCTGCTTTTGGTTTTTCACTGTGAATTTGAAACACATGGGCACTGGGGTATTGTCTTTCGATGCCTTCCAGTAGCGATTGCCAGCGTTCTTGATAACTGACGGTGCGGCCAATTGAAAGCACCCAGACCATGGAGAAGACAGAGCCAACGAGTGCGATCCAAACAGGGTGATTAGCTATGAAAAAAGCTGATACAAGGATGGAATTTGTTGCTAGGAGAACTTGCAGTTTGTTAGTTTTTATAGAGTTTTCAGACATCCACAGGTCATTTATCAGCTTGTAATCATTGAGAGCAATCTTCTCACTGTCCATAAGCATTATCTCCTTATTGACTTGTGCTATTTTTCACTTTTATATATTGTCTTAGCGCGCCCTAAAATAGAATTATTACCATTTTTGACCAATTTCGAAACAGTCACGCGAGCGATTAAGAAAAGCGCAATATATTATTCAGCGCTAACTGTGTAAGTGTACATGTGAAAAAAGTTGAAGCGAAAATTACTAATCATCTGCTTAGCTGCTGTGTGCTTATTATCGTTATTATCGGCGGATACGTTGGCTGGAGCTACTTCACAGGCCCCCTAAAATGTTATTTTTTAGTATGCTCACTCATACTGAGTATAGGTACTGTCCGTTTGTAGCGCGTCAGCCTCTCGTTAAATCGCTTTCTTTGTGGCAAACATTCCTCTTGTGAGCATGTCAGAAAATGTTATAAGTTAAAACGAAGAGAATAGAAAAACAAATTCTAAGTTGAATAATCGATGAGCAATAAAAATGGGGCGCAAGGCGCGAAAAAAGAAACTCCGCCTTCTGGTGCAACCGGCTCTGCTGCTTCTGGTTCTGCCACTACCAATTCTTCTGCTACTTCTGATGATAAATTAGTGTGGACCAAGGATCAAACAAAACTGGAGATAAAACAACTTGAGAACCAACTGAGTGTAGCAATGAAACAACATATAAATAGAATTACCTTGGTTGATCACCTGAAATATGAATACAAGCATGAGGAACAGCCAATAGTTCTGGGATCTAAACCTACCATTACTCCCGCCGTTACTCGTCCTGCCGCTACTCCTCCCGTTACTCCACCTGTTACTCCAGCCGTTTCTCCGACCATTACTCTCACTGTTTCTCCACCCGTTACTTCCAGCGTTACTCTCAAAGTTACTCCACCCGAAACTCCCGAAACCAAACCTACTCCATCCGAAACTCCCGAAACCAAACCTACTCCATCCGAAACTCCCGAAACCAAACCTACTCCACCCGAAACTCCCGAAACCAAACCTACTCCACCCGAAACTCCTCCAACGCCCGCGGGAGAAGTTGAATCTCAACTTATGGATATCGATGATAAGTTCTCAAAAGGCGACCTAATTGGTGCCCAAGATGGTCTGATTAAGTGCAAGAATGATCTGAATGTATTGATCAGCAGACTGCCTCATTTAAGTCGGGCGGCTTATTTCATATCGATTTGGGGTGTCGTCCCTATAGGCTCCGCTCTAGCTGGGCTAATTGTGTCGTTAGTTGCTCTTAGCTGGTTCAGAAATGTAATGATTCTGGGGATTGTTCCGATGTGGGCGGCTTGGGCAGCGGTACTTGGGGCTTCAGTTCAGATTTTCGTGGGAGTTGTTGATGACTATAGAGATGACGGCATAATCTCTAAATACAAGAGGTTATGGTACTTGGTTGTTCTTTTTGTCAGTTTTGCTTTTGGACTCTTAGCGTTTCTTATGGTTCAGGCTGGGTTTTTTAATATATCAGGAGGCTCGATTGTGCTTAATCAAGCTCTAAATCAAACCATATCCACAAGTATCCCCCAAGTTGGTACTAATCAAACTGTTACTCAAGCTACAACTCAGAGTGTAACGGCAAGCAGTCTGGCGATTCCATTTATACTGTGTTTTCTGGCAGGATACGCGACTGATTGGTTTATGGCGACGCTGGGGAAAATTACTCATACTGACACAGCCAAGAAATAGTCACAACTGTGGCGCTCTGGCCAGTTACTAAATCACGCGCCAAAGCTCAAAAATGTTTCAATAAGAATGCGTCAACTCTCAGAATTTAGCAAAACTTTAGCGGCGCTGTTTTGTCACAGGAGTAAATTGAAAATCCAACTCCAATTTTTCTTGGCTGATCCTAATGTGAAAAAAATTTATCCCGCGTACCAGTTGAAGATGACGTCCGTAATTTCTTGTTTTTCATTTTTCAATATTTCAAAGAGCCTTCGACCTAAGGTACTTTTTTCCGCTTAGCGTTTATGTTTCATTTTTGTTGTATTTTTGGTAGGTGTTGGATTTCAAGCCATTTTTAACGGTTTTAGGAACGAAGCTAGCGTGCTAATTCGAAAAGTCTATGAGCTTCAATCGTAGATTAAGTAGAGGGACCCTGTTTGATAACGAAAATTCTAGTGGGAGTAGATGGTTCTGAAAACTCGGAAAAGGCTTTGGATTATGCTCTTGAAATCGCTGATAAGTTTTCTGCATCTGTTCATATACTCAACGTTTTTCAGCCGCCTCCAGAGTTTGGATATCAACTTAACATGTTTCAGCAGTCTCCAGCGTCTGGAAATCCTCAAGAGCCAGTAGGGTACCAGTCAAGTATAGGCTCCTTTATCAAAGACCTTAGAGTGATGCATGAGGGAGTTTTGTCCAAAGCCGTCGATAGAGCGACCAAATTGAAGCCTGTCCTTAAAATCACCGGCGAACTCAAAGAAGGCGACGCGCCATCACAGATAGTTGAAACAGCTGCAAACGGACAATTTGACTTAATAGTTATAGGTCACAGGGGGGACAGCAGAATCAAAGAACTCTTTCTCGGCAGCACAAGCGAAAGAGTTGCCCACCTGGCAAGATGCGCTGTGCTAATTATCAAATGAAGCTACCAGTTCTAAAAATCGCGTCGCGCTAAGATCAAAGTTCTTTGATCTTGCCAATTTTCATTGAAAGCCAAACAGTAAGATTTCAACTTGCCTGATTTATCCCTGAAATCGTCTGAGATATCTGCGTCAAATAATTAGGATAAAAGTAACGCTTAACCCAATTGGCTAATTGTTTTATGTTCGTAGGCTCTTATTCGGGTCTTCCTATTGGAGTGCAGATATTTATTCTCTTGTTCATCGTTGCTGCTAATTTTATTACTCTTTGTACTCTACGATCTCTTTAGCACTTTCCAATTCTTCCAAAGATTTAGCGATCGTAACATATTCTGCGACTGCATTAACCATGCTTACGGGGATGCTGATTGTTGCGCTTCTAAACCTCTTCTTCATTCCAAGCCTATTTGCAGCATTATCAGCAAGTTTTATGTTCAGGTACTTTACAGTCCAAGTCTTTGTGTCAATTCTTGCTCCTTTTACTTCTCCTAGGGTATGTGCTTCCGAGGTTATGACCTGTAATCCAAGGATTTTTTCAAAGTTTATCAAGTTAACGCCAAGTCTTGGTTTGTTTCTAAGAATATATATTTTGCCGTCTAAAAATCAACATGCGTGCACTTCCTAAATTCGTTTATTCGTTTTAGTCATGATAAAATTAGTCGAAGTAGTTGTTAGTCGAGTCGTTTTGGGTTTGGGTTTTATTAAATTTTAGTCACAAATACGTTAGGGTATTTTTCAAAACCAGCTTTTGACCATATTACTCGTCAAACTTTGCAAATGCTTAATATCGATTCGCCTTTATAGACGGTTTTGGTCTCAGTTGAACCACAACAAAAACATTTGTCAATAGCTTTGATTTTTAATCAATTTCTAAAATTTGTTTTCTCCGTTCTTTTTGGCGTTTCTTTTGGTTTTTCATTTTTTCTCTCGTGGTGTGAGCTTGTAAAACATGCTTTGCGTTCCAGTTTTTGCGTGTCTTCGTTAATTCTTTTGATGTTCAAAGAAAATAAGCCTTATGAATCAAGAATATGAATCGAGTGCGTTGCATTAATTATTACGTGATTTCTGTCTCTCTGTCCTTATCGAGCGTTATGGCATGGACGACATGATTGAGGCTGCCGGCAAAAACTACTTCAGAGTTGTTTGGAAGAAAAAAAGCGTTAACACTCCTTGAACATAGGCTGTTCAGATTGTTTTGGGGATGGCTTCTTTAGGTTGGATTTGGAAAGTGCCGTCTGGCTCTTGTGGCGAAGTAGGCTCCGACGACTATTATGATTATGCCGATTGCCAGCAACCATAAAGCCCCAGCTTCTGGTCCGCTTGGTACCCAGTTATAAACAGCGTTGGTATAAGCTACCAAACCGAAAAACACCAAAACTAACCCAGCGATCAACCAGCCAGCGAAACCGTGTTGGCCCTTCTCGTGCTTCTCTCCCTTTTCCTGCTTTTCTTGTTTCTCCTGTTTCTCGTGTCTGTGACGTCTATAGGTATATGGGGCTTGTGCAGCTTGGTAAGTTCCCATTTTTAATGAAGTACCGCAGTTTGGACAAAAAGTCATCGTTTCGTCCACTTTGTTGCCACATTTTGGACAATACGAAATTAATTATCACCTTGTCTATGTTCCTCTATTGAGGTTTAGTATATAAAACATTTACTCCGTCATCTGAGAAAGAAAAGTTATATGCAGTATTGACAAAATACGTAAGTGCGGGGAAAAAGTTGGGCGAGAAATCCTCGATGGGTAAGCCTGAGAATTGGTTCGGAGAAGCCTTCATAAGTGCATTATCTGTAGGAGGAGTCTTAGTTCTAATCGGGATAGTGTGGGTCACAAACCCGAATCTCTATGGAAACATCGTTAACTTCTTCAAAGACATTACCAACACCCAGGTGTCCGGCACCTCAATATTCTCGCCAGTACCAGCAGTGCCCTCAGCTCACGCTGCCCTGTACACCGCGGTAGGGCAATTCGACTTGGGAGTGGGCATTCTGCAAGTCGTAATCCTGGTGGCACTGCTCATTGTTCAATCGCGCATTCGCAGAATTGCCGAGGCCGCAGGGAGTCTCGTCTTCTGGTTTGGAGCGAGCTACTTGACCCAGACGTTCCTTAACTCTACAACTACACAGAAAATGTGGTTCCAATTCTGGAGCGCCATTATTATTCTCTATGGTGTCTCGCTAATCGTGAGGGCAATGGTATTCTTAGCAAAAAGTCACCAAGTAAAGAACCTAGGCAAATCAGACTAAGAAGGTTATGCCTCCAGGCTCACGCAAGCTTCGGTGAGTTCTTCAACCTAGAATCGTCCTTTCCTCATTTGATGCCTTATTCCGCTAGACGTTTATATTCCATATTTGCCATATTTTTGGTGGGCGTTATCCATGGCTGAAAAGTGGAAAGAGAGAATAACTTTTGATCCAGGCATCTTGGTAGGAAAACCAATCATAAAAGGCACAAGAATATCCGTCGAATTCATACTTGACTTGCTAGCGAACGGTTGGACAACTGAAAAAATTCTCACGAATTATTCCCAGCTTAAGAAAGAAGATGTAATTGCAGTTCTGAAGTATGCAACTGAAATCTTGACAGAGGAGAAGGTTTATCCACTTCCTTGATGCAATTTTTGGCCGACGAAAATATTCCAAAAGAAACTGTAGATCTGCTGAAGAAGCAAGGCGTTGACATAGTTTCAGTCACGAGTTTTGCTTTTGGATTAAGTGATTCAAAGATTTTAGATTTAGGCAAGAAAGAAGGCCGTATCATTATAACCTTCGATAAGGACTTTAGCCAACTTATATTTAAAGAGAAGCGGAAAACCAAAGGTTTGCTTCTGCTCAGATTCGTTCCAAAGTCACCTCAGCAAATAGCCAAAAGAATCCAGCAAGTTTTGACTTCCAAAATCAAGATAGAAAACTACGTTGTCATAGTGAAAAAGGACGCCGTAAGGGTAACGTTAGCAAATAAATAAGAAGATCAAACAATTGTAAATCACCAAACTCTTTCAGTAAGTCCATTGAGGATGCTTTCAAAAGTGTATTCTGCCGAAGGACAAACAAGCTCACAACGCAATCGTGGTTCTATGTCTGATTTTCAAAAGACTCGCTTGTTGGCTGGGTGTGGGCGTATCGGAGTTAGAAGTGAAAGAAATTTGGGAAAAATCCGGGGATACATATTGTATTTCCAATCTTTGGGGTTATTAACTTCAAACGTCAAAGCAAGATTTTAGTGCTGGTCCAAAAGCGCTGTTATTCAACTCTGGAGCAAGAGAAAACTTGAGAATCCCAGCAAAATCCTGAAATCTGAGAGAATTGAGAAATTAAGGGTTTGTCGATGTTGGTTTTGTTTTTTCTCGTTCGCTTATTAGCCGTTGCAAGTATGCTGCTGAGTCTCGTTTGAACTTTTCTTCAGCATCATGGGCCTTTTTCCTAAGGTTTTTTTGATGTTCAATACTGAGCGTTCTTTGAACCTTTATTTGTGGGGCCTGTTCTTGCATTCTCAACACCAAGTAGTATCTATTGTTATACACGATATAAGCAATAGTTCAAAAGTAGATATATATCGAAACTTCGTTCAGCGGAACCTTGGTGGAATCAGGTTGGATTGTGGCCTGAAGCAGGGTAGCTCTGCAGGATTTTGAGCTGGTGGTTAGAGTTCGTGTGCTTTTGTTTCGTGGTGTGTTGTGTCTCTGTGTCTCTCCATCTCTGAGTGACTCTTGAAGGTTTTGCCGCAGTCTGGGCATGGAATGTTGCTTGGTTGTATTCCTCTCATTGGTGTCTCTTGAGATGACGGAGCTCCCAATGTGTGAGGCTGATGAGGCTTTTTTTTACTCATAACTTACACCTAAACACTCTATAAACGGGTTCAAGCTTTCTTAAATATATGTTGCTACAGCGAGACAATTACAAAGTCATTTTTGTTTTGAGACTCGGGTGGTTGTTAAACGCAGGCATAATGGGAAGTTGAGCTGCTTATGGCGGCTAAATCTTTGATTATGTTGTCCTGTTTTCTTAGAGAGAGAAATAGCGATTTATTATTCGCATGCAACTTGTCTATGAGGGGTTGATGTTTGCATGCGATTTTACGTGAGTCTGATAGCCTTGGTCAGCTGAGCATCTGCCAGCGGCTTCTTCTCTCACTTCACTTGGCGTGTTGTGTGTTTCTTGGCTTAAAAATTGCGGTAACAGGTTTCAGATAATCCACTATGGCATGTTGAACTGTTTGCGCGCGCTGCCTATGGAACCTAGAACAATTGAATTGAGGACGAGTGTCGACGGCAAGACTCACAGAGTATAACTTGACCCCTGCACCAGACGGGAGCTATGTTGCAAAAGTTTTGGACTAGCACGTTACATGGATTATCGCTGTAAACTTGCGTTTCTCATTGTTTATTTTCTTAATTATTTCTGGCGTGGGTTCGATAACGGCGTTGTATTTTTGGAGAGTTGATAACGCTTCGGGAGTAATCGGTAGCGCTGCCTCGTGTCCTGTTCCAACGTAAACTGCTTCAGGCTTTTCGTTTTCGAGGAAATCGAGTTCTCGTTTCGAGAGTGGCGTATGACCGTAAAGCGGCTTTAGTTCCTTGGATAATTTTTTCTTTCTTTTCGTGATTTTTTCATTTGCATGAATAATTATGTCGCTCTCGTACTTGACCCCATCAATCTTTACCCAGCCGAATTCGGATTTCACTTAATGCACCCGCTTTTTATATGGTTCAACAGGCTTTTTTGTTTATCGTTTATCTTTTACTAACGGTTTTCTTTTTTGTAGCTTTCTTTAAACACGGAGGATTTTTAGCGCTTCTTCGTCGAGCGCTGCCTTGTCCCGATATTATGTGTTGATAATGTTCTTTCCTCTTTTTTTTGATTTTCAATGCGTCCTTTTCTTGCCTAACAGTTAGGAGAGCGCGCCAGTGCGTTGCTAAATTACCTTTTCTGTGTTAATTCTGCTCATCTTGCGAGTAAGGTTATGGACCGAGCTTTTTCCTTCACGTGCAGCCTAAGTGCAGCAACCGCGTTTAGAAGCATAGCAATCAAGCAGAACAAGGCATGAATAGCAATTCGCCTAAAGACCCTTCACCCGATGTCGCTCCAGACACAATTGATCTTTAAGCCTTGAATTCACCCGTTCAATCGAAGACCGCGACCTGTAAATTCTTTTTTCATAAGCGGGTCCATGAGTTCTAAAACACCGATCCACTCTCAACAATCCTCTCTGTCCTCGCAGTTGATTTGCAGGAAAAGGAATCACAACCCTAACCCTAAGACGGAAGCCTGCTCCCTCAGATTTCTGCATGAATACTGCGAGTCAGCAACCAGGACTTTCATTCGACTCTCCGTTACCTTCAAAGCTTTTTCTAGAAGTGCTGGCATGTGTTTCTTTTCGTTATCGTTAGCTGCAGCCACGATAACTGCCAAAGGCAATTCGGACTTTGCGTCTATGGCGATATGCAGTTTGTAGCCGAGCCCGTATGTCTTGCCGTTTCTTCCTACCCTGGCCTGGGGATCTGAGCCTCCGCGACCGTCCTCATGGGGATCACGCTTGCTGTATGCTTTGACGAAGGTAGCGTCCATCACTATGGTCTTGCCAATAATCAATCCTCCCTTTTGCAGTTCATCGACCAAGCTGTTCATTATTCTTTCAAGCCTTTCTATTCCGACGCGGTTCCTAAAACGCGTCATCTGTGAAGGATGATACGGTTTCTGTTCAGCTTCAATGTCGCAGACTTCTCTCAAGTCAGTTTCGGTCCATAATCGACGGTATAATTCTCTATCGCTTGGAATCTGCTTGACTCGTTTGACTATGAGCGCTTTGAAAATGCCGATTGGTTTTCTCGGAGGTCTGCCTGCACCTTCCTGATGATAGGCTTCAGACACAACCCCCTCTATATTATCTAAGTTCAAACTGCGCAAAATGGAGCAAGAACTCTCATTCTTCTCCATAACAGACTATTTAGCCAACCAAATACAAATTGCTTAAACAAGAAAATGTCAATCAAAATAATTTAGCAATGAGCTGGCGCGCAGTTAACCCGAAGATGCAGAACGGTCACTATCCAGAATACGAATGCTTCATAGCTAAAAAAAGCAATGAGTGTAAACATGAGAAAAGAGGTAAATGAAAATGTGTCAATATAGAGCAGGTTTAGTTAAGAACTGTCGCAGGTGCAAATCGAGTATTCGACTTAATTGCCCGATTAGAAAGAAA
>JBEKFM010000068.1:0-10958 GCA_050013315.1 Bathyarchaeia archaeon | reverse complement strand
TCAATTACGTTAACTTCAAAATGATTCTTGTATAACACCGCACCTAAGTATCCGATGCCTAAGGGCATGAAAGGTGGATGTTGATGTGAACCTACAGGGTAGGGTGGATTCACAAGGGTTATGCGAGTTTTCATGTTCTTCCCTGAAACAATAGAGTTGATGCCTTGTGCTTCATTTACTTTATGCAAAACTACTCGACTTTTAAGACAGCGCCCTTTTCACCAGAGGCTTGCTAAATCGCTTTGAAATTAATCCCTTGTTTTAACGGCAACCTAAACATTTCCTCCTTTTGGGACACTGTTGGGGACGAAAAAACACTTCCTTGTACGTCCTCTTCAACGAGAAACTTGCTAGACTATTTGCTTTTTTTAAAGTCTCCCTGTAACCACAATGATTTACAGATTCCCATTTCGTTTAATTCCCATTCTTTACATTTAGGGCATTGTTAGTCTTCTCTAGTTTCTTGAATAATTTTTCTTGCCAAATGATTCCATCTGCATGGCTATTGTTTACGGTAAACAATTTTAAGCGTTTTCATTTTCATTGTCTAAGAATTCTTCATTATTGATGAAAGCTTTTCATAAAGATAAGTCTTAAATCTGCATGACGTAGAAATAGACTAAGCATGACAGAATCAGATGAAAGCGCGGGCACGCGCTCCACTCAACCACTTTGCCCAACTTGCAACCAACCTCTCACATGGGTTCCGCAATACAAGAAATGGTACTGCTACAACGACCAGAAATACGTCGATCAAACGCAATTTACAAAAAAAGAAAATTGGAAAGAAGGAAACAAGAGGTTAATGATCTTTGGAATAATTCTTTTGGCGATAGGGTTGTTTGCTTCTTTCTACTTTGCAAAGGGACTCAATACAGCAGGCTATTCGACTACGGTGTATCCTTACCAAAACATAGGCATATTGCTAGATGGAGCTGGAATAATATGCATCGTGTTATGGTTGCTTTATCCACCGCAGAAGATAATCCCGGCACCGTAGAAGGAAAGTTTCAAAGATTCATCTTTTTTATAAGTTTCCAGAGTACATTAAGAAGGTCTTAAGGTCTTTCCTCTTCTAAGGTCAATTTAGTATCAAGAATTTCTCTCTTATCACTTTCTAGTACGCAACCAGCAAACGATTTAAGCTTTGGTTCAAAAAAGCAACTCGAAACAACCTTTTCAAAAAAAATGAATAACTAGCATTTTGTTCTCATCACTTGATTGTCGCCAGAATAAAACATTGGATCCGGCGCATGTTATTTGATGGGGTCTTTAGGCTTCAGGTAAGCTTCCTTGATGTCCATGTAAAGCCAGTTCCTTTTCCCTGCCTTCGACTTTTCTTTTTTAACTTTCTTCTTAAATTTACCAATTCCAATGGATTCTTTGAAAAGTGGCGCGTCGACAACTGTGCTGTGGTAACCTTGACCGTCTTCGCTGGAAACGTCTATCCGCTTTTCGTCAGCTAAGTCTTTTAGTTCTTTGATGGAGGTGCTGTCAATTGCGCGTCCTAACCATTCTTCACGAAAGAAATTGGTATTAATACAGTTTAATACTGGCCTTAAGCCCGTCTGAACCACTTCTCTCAACACATCGTAAGTGTCTCCTGAAGGATTTTCCAAGGGCATCATGAAAGCCATGCCCAGCTGTTTGCACATGCTCTCGTAGTAGCTGGAGTGAACAATGGCGCATCCTGCTCCGACTATGTCGCCGGTTACGATGCCTTCGACGCCCTCTTCGTCGTGTAACTTTGTGAGAGTTTTGAGGATGTCCTCGTATGCCTTCTTAATTCTAACCTGCTTCAAGGGAGTCCCCAAAGTTTTGGATTGTAGCTCCATCACTGGAAAACTGTGAAAAACGTATGGTTTCATGTATTCAAAGGTGAGAAGATAAGCAACCTGATGCCCCTGTTTGATGACTTTGTGGTAAGCTAAGCAGCATTCTTTGCCCCCACTCCAGTGGACGACAACTTTCATTTTGGCCCCTCTTCATTCTGGACAAGGCACTCGGAACGGCTATAAACCTTTTCGTTAACCGTCACTCTTTACTCAAACACGCTTTTGTTGTCGTAAATTATGTCCAGTCTCAATCTGTACGTATTAGAGAATCAATTAATTATTTTTTAGCCATCCAAAAACTCATTTCAGGCGCGCAAAGAAGACGATAAATTTTAGATAGAGGATTCGGGATCCATGTGCTGTTAGGATAATAGTCTGTGCGCCTTGAGAATTCATAATTTTCTTTTTCGAATATTTGCTCTATGCTTTTGTGGTCTAAGGCATGTTCTTTTTTGTGCCAATAATCAGATAGTGAATAATCGATTGAGGGAACTCTTAACCCGATAACTTGGAAGTATAAGATGTTAAATATGGGGTTTGAATGAAAATAGATGCCTCTGACGAAGTTGGCTAAGCTGCTGCGTTCAGTTTTCCAGTAGAATGGGGATGCTTCATGGTCAATGTAGATTATGCCACCTTTCTTTAGAAAGACTGAGAGACTTCTGAGTGCTGCCAAGTAATCAGGCAGGTGATGAAGAACAGAGTAGCACGCTATTAGGTCAAATTTGCCAACGTCAAAAGTTAGATTTTCTATTGGCAAGTTGATAATAATTAACTTACCGTTTTTCAAGTAAGCCTTATATTTGGTTTGAAGAATTGCGCACATTTCTGTTGAGATGTCTACAGCCGTAACTTTATAGCCCATCTGCAAAAGTTTTCCTGTTAAGTTGCCAGTGCCTGCTCCGACATCAAGAGCGCTTTTTTGGTTATTCGTCACAAGTCTGTCTATCATTTTTAGTTTGGCAACTATTCTTTTTTGCTCCTGTTTACTGTACACTTCCGGATGAAGCAGTTCATAATACTGTGCTTCTTGTTGATGAACGGAAACGTTTGCTTCGTGAATTTTTTCTTTAAACGTTTCGTCTTTTAGCAATAACTTTTCCGCGCCTTATTCTCTTGAGTTATCTTTGCCCCTTAAAATGGATTTAGATGATTTGGAAATGAGTTGCTTTTTAGATAGTGACAATAAAAGAGAAGGTGGAATTTGGTTTTTTCTCTCGCGTAGATAGGGGTTGTTGTTCGGTCAATTTTCGACAACAATACTTTCACTTATAACTTCGATTGGCACACTACAATAACATATCGTCTGTCGTTCTAATGTGTAACCTTATTTTCAGGTAGAAAAGTGTCTGAATTTGAATTAGGAAAAAGCTATATAATTAAATGCTTTTTTAATGAAAGGTCTTCGGCATCGAGAAGAAAGGGAAGTTGAATGAAGAAGGGTAAAGTTTTCGTCATCATGTTGGTTGCGGTAATATGTTTAGGTTCAGTTTCGATTCCGCATGCGTTCAGCCAAACAAACACTGGCGTCAAAGTTTTGAGTTACAGCTGGTATATTAGACAGTCAGATGGCGATTTTATTGTGGTTGGTGAAGTGCAGAACACAGGTAACACTATTTTACAGTCAGTAACTTTAAACGCGACAGTCTACAATGGCCTCGAAACAGAACTAGCGGCTTCATCCGCTATGGCATACGTAAGCTATCTTCTCCCTCGTCAAAAAGCACCTTTTTACATTGACTTTGGCAACCCTGGTACCGAAACACCAAGCGTTGGCAGTGTTGACTTTAACGTTTTCAATGCTAATGCAACTAGTTACGAAGAGTATCAGAGCCTAACCCTGCATTCAGGCTCCGGCGTTATCCTTAACGGCGCCTACCAAGTTACGGGAGTCGTATATAATAGTGGTAATCAAACGGCGAATGACATCAGGGTGGTTGGGACCTACTACAACAGTACAGGCGGTGTCGTTGCTGTGGGATTCGATATACTGAACGAAACTTTGCCGCCGATTAACGCTACCTCCTTCACGGTAAGCGAATTCGATGCTACGCCTAGCATAGTGGCTCAAATTTCAAACTACTCTCTTATTGCCCAGACCTCGACCATTGCACTTCCCTCTGCGACTCCAACAATACCTCCGACAAAATCTCCGATAGGTGGTACTGTGCCCAGCGTATATTTTTATGCAACAGTAATTGGGGTCATACTGGCCGTAATCTTAATCGTGACCACAGTGCTTATGTTCAGGAAGCGCAAAGTTGCTTCTGCACCACCACCTCCTCCACCGCCTCCACCCGTAGAATATAAGCCCCTTTTTTCTATAAGTCCAAAATCGGAATACGCGCTCTTGAAGATTTAGGAGAGAGATACTTTCAAGTTAAGTTACCCCACATAAATAAGTTGCTTAGCCTACCAAAAGGTTCTAGTAATGTAGATGATTAATTTTTTCCTTCGGCTTTTTGTAAAGTAATTCAACTGTGTCGCTGATTGTTTTTTCAACCTTTCCGAGTGTATCTATATTGTTTTTTTGTGCTAAAGCATGAGCTTGCATTGACGACATGACTAGAGAGTCATGTACTGGGTTTTTAGCGTCAAATTTGTCGAGCCGTATTTGTCCAACTATCGAAGAAGATAGACCCGATTTTCCATGAGAAGACAAAGTATAAAGTTGCTTTCTAACAAGCGAGGAATTAAGAACAGCACAGATATAGTACGCTTCCTTTTTGGATTTTACAGGAATAAACTGAAGAACATGTTCTGGAAGGACTAATTTTTCACCTAAAATTTTATCATCAACTGAAGAAATAACTAAGAAATCAGGATAGAAACCCATGCTTTTCCAAACAACTTTGTATTTCGCATCCCAATCACCGAGACCATAAATAGAATAGAAAGGCTTTTTCCCAAACATCTTTGATTTTCTTTGTGAAAGCTTACCTTCAAATTGCTTAAGCCACTCCCATGTTTTGGGTTCAAGGCTTTTCATATCCATCTCATTATCTTCTGTCGGCTTTGATTGTGGTAGAATACAGTAAGTATATTTTTGATTTCTAGCATCGCCTAATTTCCACTTGTTAACATGCCTTGACATAATCAAGGGATAAAGCATAGTTTTCTCTATGTCCTTAGTTTGTCCCTCACAATTATTTATTTGAACAAGTTTTCCTTTATCTATCGGTAATTCAAAATCAAAGAATGCTTCTTTAAGCCCATGATAAACTCCAGTTCTGATTTTATAATCAGAATCACCTAAAGCGGTAATTTCCTTCTTGCCCTTGTAGATATTCCAAGTAGAAAGAATATCGGTTTCATTTGAAGGCTCTGCTTTGTAACCCTCAAGTTCATGAGTTCTATTACCAGCCCATTTACGAAGCTTAATCGGGTAACTTGTCACTTCTCCTTTTCTAGCAACAATCAAAGATACTTCATTTCCAATCTCAAATGGGTCTTCTTTAGTTACATCTTCTACGGTTAATAGCTTGAGAGGAGTCATCAGTTTTTCGTGTGATATTTCTTTTAACCTGTTAAAGTTTCTAAAACCTTTTCCCGAAGGAATTTGATACATTGGTTTTATCAAAAACGCAATAGTGCCATGCGGTTTAAGGTACACATCAGAACAAACATAGAAGAATATGGCTGAAATATCCCTCTTAACAGTTCCTAATCTTGACTTTAAGCCCCTAGTAAAGTACAAGCCGTATTCATCATTAATTTCCATTAAGTGTTTTTGGTAATCATCGTCTAAAAATTCCCAGTTAACCCAAGGGGGATTTCCAATTACAAAATCAAATTTACCTTGGAACAGAGTTGAAAACTGATTAATAATTATGTCACACCAAATCTTGTTTTGATTTTTACTATTCAATATTAACAAGCGCCGATATAGTTCTAAAAGGTGATGAATAATATTTTCATCATAGCCAAATTGGTTTTCCAACTGTTCTCTTGTATGTGCTTCGTCAATTTCTTTTTCTATATTGCTTTTTAGAAGGTGCATTACATCTGAAATATGAGGTTTTATTACGTTTGGGATAGCAAAAATGTCTTTTGTTGTTCTAATATTATAGAGCTTAACTCTATCGGTTAATTTGGTTTGCTTTGATAACTCAGGTAACACAATGGAATCGGTAAGGTAAACGGGGATAGTTACTTGAGTTTTCTCTAAGTTGAACCGAGCCAATGCTATTAGATAATTAGTTCTTGCTGTTAGTACAGCAATAGGGTTAATGTCAAAACCAACTATGTTCTTTGAAATGTCGGCGATCAATCTTTCTTTATGCTGTTGTTTCTTGTACTTTTCGAAGACTTTGTTAATAATGGCAACAAGGAAAGTTCCAGAGCCACAAGCAGGGTCAAGCACACGTTTGACTATGTCACCATCGAACTCTGCTAAGTTCACTGCATACTTAGCCAACCAATCAGGTGTATAAAATTCTCCTAGGTCATGCCTGAGATGTTTTGGAAAAACTTTTTCATGGAAATTCTTTAAGTAATCAACAACATATTCAGGCTTTGTGATAAACTCGGCAAAGTCAAACCAATCCATTCTCTTGATAATGTCTTTAGTCATGTCTTGGATGTCCTTATCCCAGACATCTAAATACCATGAAAGAAAAGTGCCTTCGGTAAAATTGTCTATACCGATGTCTCGAAAGAACTTGCCATCCTCTATTTCCTTAAGCTCCTTTTCAAGTTCTTCCGATTCAATAAGAGTTTTCATGTACGTTTGAGCAGTAGCAATATTGAAGAGATTCTTAGCTACTTCAGAAGCTATGATTTTAACAATAAAAGCATAGTAAGTATGAATAGCAAAAATGAGTCTGCCTTCATCAACCTCTTCTAGACCAATCTCTTTAGCAAAATCTTTGAAGTGCCCTCTGATTTTCTCTTTGTTAAACGAGTTACCGTATATTGACTTGAATCTGAAGTTCCATTCGTCGAAAAGCATTTTAGCTCTTTCGTTATCATTGGAAGTCTTATCATATAGGGTTTTTAATGCTTCTCTTGTTTTTACATTATTAAAACCGAATTGGGTAGGTAGCTCGCTAAAAGAGATTTTATACAAGCCCACTAGGTAATTTACCATCATTTCAAAACTTTGGCTGTCAAACTCTCTTTCGTCTTCATCCCATTTATCTTCAACCCATTTTACGAAAATAATTGTTTTACCATCGAAAACTATTCCAACATACTTTTGCCGTTCATTTGGCGAATAAACACCTAAATAATCTTTTTCTATTTGAGACAAAGTATGTTCTTTTCCAGCATGAGAGTAAAGTTTGCCTACCGATTCATATTCTATAACGACTTTTCCATAAGTAGCATCTTTTCGTTTCTTAGTAACGACAAAAATGTTTTCAGCGTTTTCTTCATATTGCCCTTCTATTTGGGGAAACCCTAACCACTCGAAGTAGCTTTTGAGAACATGCTCAAACTCTACTTCTAACTTTGTTTCTCGCTTTTGCTCACATTTTTCTATGGCGTCTTTTGCCTTTTCAAAGAATATTGTGCTGTCGCTTGCCATGCCATCGTAATATGGAGCCTGCGCTTTTTAACATCTACCATCAAGCCCCTATGGCTTTAGCCTCCTCAAGTTTCTGGGTTATCGCAAGAGAAACTTCGTCAGAACACGCAAGAAATTAACAGGACGCCCTAGAAAGCAAACATTGTATAGGCAAATCTGAAACGCCAACAGAACAACATGGATTTTTCGGTTTCAAGGGAAAGTTTATGTCGCGGTCGCATTACTATAAAAGCCATTGGGACGGGGCATGCGCAAAAAATCTAGCTAAGAGGAAGATTAGTGTCCATAAAACCTAAACTTGACAAACTTGGCCGTGTTGACTGCTTAGAAATTACAACAAACATCGGTTGTCCAGTGAACTGCCGTAATTATTGTCCTCAAGACATTCTGTTAAGCCGCTATGAAGGCCCTCGTCTCTTGTCCTTTGACAAGTTCAAAGAATATTTGAAGACGGTTCCAAAGTCGGTTGAAATTATTTTTTCGGGCTTTTCAGAGCCTTTCGGGAATCCTGATGCGATAAACATGATGGAGTATGCCTCTCGTAACTATCGAATATCGCTTTTTTCAACTTTAATGGGTGCTTCCGAAGATGCCGTCAAAAGGCTTAGCCGCTTGAGATACACGCGTTTCTGCATTCACGTTCCAGATGGTGTAAACTGCAAAATCCCGTTAACTGCAGAGTACACGCGAAACTTCTTTTATGCTTTAGAACATGTTAGAAACGCCTACTTGATGATTATGAACCAGAATTTTCACAGTAACAATCGGGAGAACGTAGTTCGCGGCGACCTTCCAAAACCTAAACAAATTAGATATTGCGATTTGCCCTACTACCCAGATTTCATCCTTCTTCCAAACGGAAATTTGCAACTGTGCTGCATGGACTTCGGCTTAAACCATATAGTTGGTAGTCTTGAAAAGAACTCTTATGATTCGATTAGAAGAGATTTTTTTAAAAGAAACAAAAAGTTCAATCTTTGCCGTTATTGTTCATGGAACATTTCTTACTTGGGAGGACTTCTGCATGTCACAGCACGCTCGGGAGAATTAAATAAATGGGTAAAAATGGAGCGTTAGCGGGCTGCTAATACTCATGGATAAATAGTCTACCTTTAAGATTTTAGAGACTTGTTTGGGTTTACTTTATGTACAATGCAACAGTGGTTTGGAATTCTTAAAAGCTTTATTCATCAACTTTTTTTATTCTTTCTGAAAACCGTAATCGATATAAACTTATTATAGAAAGTATCTCGAAAGCAAAGAAAGCAAGGCTTAACAACTCTTGGTTGGTGTTAGAGGTTTTAGACGTAATAATCGCTGTCACTGTACTAATTTTAGCCATAGTGTTAGATTTGGTTCTTGGTGATCCGTCACCGAATCATCCCGACAAGTGGGTTTTCAAGCTGCACCCGACAGTTCTAATGGGCAAATTTACTAATAAAATCGAACCCCACTTCAAAAACCCAAACCCAAAAATAGAAAAGCTTCTTGGCGTTTTCTTGGCGCTGATAGTAATTTGTGCTTTTGCAGTTCCAGTTTTCTTTGGTTTATGGGCGATCTACACTTACATCAGTATCTTCGTTTACGCTTTTATCGGTATTATCTTAGTTAAGATGACTATTTGTATTAAGCTTGAGACTGATTGGGCAAAAGCTGCAGCCAAAGCCATCCAAGCAAATGACCTTGATGAGGCAAAGAAGTACAGTCATTTCTCAAGAAGAGACTCCAAAAACCTAAATGGCTCACAAATCAGTAGCGCAGTCATCGAGTCCATGGCTGAAAACCTAATCGACTTTAAACTTTCGCCAATGTTATCCTTTGCGTTGTTCGGGGTTACTGGCGCAATCGCTTTTCGAGCTATAAATACGCTTGATGGGATGGTTGGCTTCAAAGATAAAGAACACATAAACACAGGCTGGTTTAGCGCTAACTTAGATACTGTCGTCAACTATATACCAACAAGATTCAGTGCGTTACTCATGATTGTAGCGGCAGCAATCCTTGGTAAAGACGCAAAAAACGCTTGGAAAATCGCTTATAGAGATCATGCGAAAACGCCAAGCCGAAATCATGGTTGGCCGATGGCTGCTATGGCTGGGGCATTACGGATTCAAGTGGAGAAGCCGGGTCAGTACATTCTTGGGGATAGTTTGGAACCGCTGACTGGGAACAAGATTTTGGGTGCTTTGCGAATTAGGGATGTGACGATTATTTTGTGGACACTTTTATGTGTCGGTATCATTGTGGTAACCCGGTTGTTCTTTTTGCCGTTTTAGTGCAAAGTATTAATCGAAGCTTTATGGTATTTCTAATCCAAGAGTGCAAAGTCACATGCGTGTTTGCTTGATTAATCCGCCGAGAATTCAGCCGAGAGTATGGGGAAAACCAAATGTTGTTCCACCTATAATCTTAGCATCAGTCGCCGCTGTTCTGGAAAAAAAGCATAGTGTTTGTATTATTGATGCCCCAAATGAAGGCTGGAAGAATCTCATGGAATTGGATGAAACTAAGTATCGTTGTGGCTTAAGTGCTCAGACCATTGCTGAACGTGTAAAGCAATGGAATCCCGATGTTGTTGTAATTGAAATTCCATTTGCCGGTTGGTCAAAAACTGCTTATGAAGTTGTTTACGCCATAAAAAATGTTAACAAGAACATTGCCGTTGTGTTGATTGGCCAGCATCCTTCGGCTAGACCGGAAGCTTGTCTTTTGGAGTCTGATGCAGATTTTGTTGTTGTCGGTGAACCAGAGAATACGGTTTTCGAGTTGATTGGTGCACTTGAGTTTGGGAAGCAAGATTTTGTGAAGATAGCTGGTCTGGGCTTTAGGAAAAATGGGAAACCTGTTCTCACAGGTAAGCGCGCAATAATTGAGGATTTGGATTCATTGCCGTTTCCGGCAAGGCATTTGCTTCCGATGAAAGTCTATTATGAAGCTGTTAAGGAGAATCCGTTGCGTGGCGAAATAAGTAAACCATGGACTCTAATGATAACGAGCAGAGGGTGCCCCTACAACTGTGTTTTCTGTTCAAACTGTATTGTTTGGGGCAGAAAATGGCGTGCCAGAAGCCCAAAAAACGTGGTTGATGAACTGGAACATGTAGTGAAAGCTTACGGGGTTAAGCAGGTTGATTTTCACGATGACAACATGACGTTGGACAAAAAACGCATGGCAGATATCTGCGACTTGATTGTACAGAGAGGTTTGCGGATTGAGTGGTTTACTCCTAATGGCGTTAGGGCAGACACGCTTGATGAACCGCTTTTAAGAAAGATGAAGATGGCTGGTTGCAAAAAGATTCGTGTCGCTCCTGAGTCGGGAGCGCAACATGTTGTGAACGATGTTATTGGCAAGAATTTAGATTTGAAGAGTGTCGAGCAAGCTGTTGTTGCGTGCAAAAAAGTTGGTATCAAAGTTGGGTGTTTCTTCGTTATGGGGTTGATTGGGGAGACCAAAGCAGACATAGAAGAGACGATAAAGTTTGCTTATAAGCTCAAGCGGTTGGGAGCTGACAGCTTCATATTTAGCATTGCCATGCCACTTTATGGAACACGATTGTACGAACAAGCAAAACAAGGCGGTTTTTTGAGAGAAGG
>JBEKFM010000067.1:0-13646 GCA_050013315.1 Bathyarchaeia archaeon | reverse complement strand
GGATGGGACGAAGAGGTTTTAAATTCAAGTTCTCGAATAGAAGGATTGGAGAACCTGATCTCTTCATTTCTCATCAATATGACGAGGTCAGGCTCTCCTTAATTATTTAATCCGCCTGCGCGTTTAGGAAAGGCCGCGCTAAAAGCTTTAAATATACATGCTCCGAAAGTATGCAGGGGCTAATTTATGGAAAAGAGCGTTCGAACTTTTACATTCTCTGTTTTGTTGGTCTTTTTGATGGGACTAAGTTTACTCATGATACCCACTGGTTATGCACAAACTCAGTATCCAACACTTGCCGACGCACTTAACTCAACAATAAACAACGTTAATTGGGGCGCTGCTGACTCTTGGACTTCGACTTGGGGAATCATACTCGGCGGTCAAAGCTTATCAGCATTTGATAATGCCATAAGTCAGGATATAGCGAGTGGAAATTACAACGATGCGTTGTTTGTTGTTCGGCTTGCACAAATCAGCGGATACAGTTCACAAGCTATTTCGTCAGGAACGTTAACTGCACTCACAAATATGCCGATGGCAGGTAGCTTGCCCGATAACTACAACGCTAAAAGTTATGGAGACCCCAATAGTGGCTGCTACTTGGTTTACGACCGCTATCTCATATGGGCGTACCAATATGCACAACAGGATGGTTTAACAATTAAATGGAACGCCAATCAAGCTTTTCTTGATTTTTCAACCCTGTACAATAAACCACCGATTAATTCTCATTCAGGCGAGATGTTATTCGCTGACCCAGCTGGAAACTGGGCCTACTCCTATTCAAGCAGGTACTATGACGAATACGCTGAAACATTGAGCGTTTTCGTCCAGTTGGCTGAAATCGGGGTTCCAGGAGCCTTGACTTATGCAGACAAGGCATGGACTGGTTTACAAACTCTCTGGAACGAAAAATACTACGTGTACGACGCTAGTTGGCCAATCATTGAATGCGAAAGCGGAAACTTTGCACAGGTTATAGCCGAGTACATGCAGCTTAAAGGCGGCAGCATTCCATACTGGAACCGAGTTCTGGAGGATTTAGATTATAAGTTGCTAGTTAACGGCTGGAACTCACCAGGATGGTCCACAACAGGCGTCATCGTTCATGGCGCCAATGGAGCCAACCCAGAACAGAGACTATGGGAAACCATGGGTGCAATGACCGCGCTGGAGGCGCTCTATCCCTACTTCAACTCAACCATGCAGGCAAGCTTTGACAATATGATGTTAGGGTCAAGCAAAGCATGGCAAGGCTTAATGTCAAGCAGCCTAAACGTTGGAGGCTACTTCAAGGGAGCTTCAGACGATTCCTCAACATCCAATGACGCAACCACCTGCGCAGCAGCCACGCTATTTCTTGACGGCATTGTTCCAGTGACTGGAAGCTTAGCTATACCCCTCAGGAACGAGGAATACCAAGATAGCAGGACCTCTTTCCCCGTAACCGAGTTTCAATTTAACTCTGCCAATCGTGAAATCACTATCCCAGTAAATGCAGGTGAATTAACTTTCATCTATGGATCCACCCCAGTAAGCTACAACTTCCCAGCCAACGGAAACTATACTATTCAGTTTTCGAGCGACTGGAACACGATAACAAGCGTGAATGGTCAGCCAGTAACAAGCGCCCCCTCAGCCCCACAGAACCTAGTAGCCTTTGCAGGCAACATCCAAATCTCTTTGTCATGGTCAGCGCCTTTAACAAATGGCAACTCCCCAATAACTGGCTATAACGTTTACCGAAGCACATCTTCAGGCGCAGAAACATTTCTTGCCTCAGCAGGCACGGCAACTAACTATATTGACACTTCAGTAACAAACGGTTTAACATATTATTACGCTGTTACCGCAGTCAACGCCGTCGGAGAGTCTGCTCGGTCAAATGAAGCATCTGCAACCCCCTCTGCCCCAGCTTCAGTTCTTGTTGTTTCAGGTTTCCCCAACCCAGTAACAGCGGGGACAAGCCAAAGCTTCACTGTGATGGCCAAGGACGCTAACGGCAACGTAGCCACTGGTTATGTTGGCACCGTGCATTTTACTTCAAGCGACAGCCAAGCCGTTTTACCGGCCAATTACGCTTTTGTTGCAGCGGATAAGGGTGTTCACGTATTTAGCGCAACCTTGAAAACCGTTGGAACCCAATCGATTACAGCAACCGACACGGTTACACCATCAATAACCGGGACTCAAAGCGGTATTACGGTTAATGCAGCTGTGAAATCTTTGAGCATAACGATAACAACGAGCAGGTCATCGTACTCAAGGGGTTCATCTGTTCCGACAGGCTTAAATGGGCAGGCTAAATTCACCTACACTTTAGCAAGAAGTGCTGCAAGGGGAACTTGGACAGCAACAACTACCGTTACCTTAACAGGATACCAAAATGGAGCAGGACAGACAAAGTTCACCGTCAGTTAATGTTTCAGAGAGCAAGCAAATTAGTCTTTGCAGCGCGCACCGGTCCGGCTTAGCCCTACGTTAAAGCGTTCGCAGGCTGTTTTTTTAGTGTTTTTCCGAAAGACAAATCCCTTTTACCGGTAAAAATTTTAAATCAGGTTAAAGTTTTTATTGGCTCAACTATAAAAGTCAAAAAAGAGTTTATTTTGCCAAAATAAGCCCAAATATGCCGTTAAAAAAGGCGCCGGGGAAGGGATTCGAACCCCTGCGAGCCAAAGGCCCACTAGCTGGCTTGTCAGTTTTGGCACAGCCCCATTTGTACAAACATGGATCTCGAGGCTAGCGCGATAACCACTCCGCCACCCCGGCTGAATAAACGATTGCATCAGCGGTCTAAAAACGTTTCCAGCCAAAAAAGTTGCCTCTATTTTCTAAAAATAATTTTCGCGATTTCTGGCCATATAGTGCTGTGGGTTTGGTTTCGTGGGAATGAGCCCAGTAAGCTACAGCAGAAATTTTGCGCAAGCATTTGAACGCAATCTAGTTTCTTATTTTTAATGGCAACCTTTATAACGTTATTTTCCATTTGCTAAAGGCGCGAAGCTGAAGTAACATGGGACATCGTAAAACTCATGCTCCAAAACATGGTTCACTTGCTTATTTACCTAGGAAACGCGCTAAGAAACCAGTTGCGCGAATCCGTTATTGGCCAGAAATAAAATCTGATTCTCCTAGGCTCTTAGCTTTTTCAGCCTATAAAGCAGGCATGACTTACGTCTTCACCATTGAAGATCGTAAACGTTCGCCTCACTTTGGAAAGGAAGTCATGCGAGCAGCAACCATACTAGAAACGCCACCTATACTTGTATGTGGTATTCGAACTTACACCAAAACACCATATGGACTCCAGAACATTACGGAAGCATGGATGAAAGATCCGCCAGCAATCCTTGACCGAGCCCTGGTTCTTCCAGAAAACTTTAACACCGAAGCGATGCTCGAAAAAATCCAGCAAAACCTCAACCAAACAACCGCAATCCGGATTATCTCAGCAACGCAACCAAGTCAAACCAGCCTCTCAAAGAAAAAACCTGAAACAAGTGAAATCCAAATCGGCGGAGGTACACTCCAGCAGCAATTTGAATACGCCAAGCAACTCTTAGGCAAAACCGTGACACCTGAAGAAGTATTCAAAGACGGACAATACGTAGACATTGGGGGAATTACAGCTGGAAAAGGTTTCCAAGGACCAGTAAAACGTTGGGGAGTAACCATCCTTCAACACAAAGGACGAAAAACAAAACGCGGCATCGCCACCTTAGGACCATGGAACCCACACCACCTCATGTACTCTATCCCAAGAGCCGGACAAATGGGCTACCACCAACGCATAGAATTTAACAAACGCATACTAAAAATCGGCAAAGACGGCAAAGAAGTAACCGTCAAAGGCGGGTACATCCGATACGGCGAAGTAAAGGGGCCGTACATACTAATCGCAGGCAGCGTCCCAGGCACCGAAAAACGCCAAATCCGCTTGCGCGTTCCAGCACGTCCACCAAGAGAAATCCCTGAAACAGCACCACAAGTCACATATATTTCGCTGGAATCACCCCAAGGAAAATAAGGTTGAAAAGCCATGGCAAAACAAAAAACCGCAGAAATCTTTGACTTACAAGGCGCATCAACAGGAAAAATCACACTTCCAACAATATTCTCAACACCACTAAGACCAGACGTCATAAAACGCGCAGTACTAGCCATACAATCCAGTAGCCGACAACCGCAAGGCAGAGATCCCATGGCTGGAAAAAGAACGACCGCCGAATCACGCGGCACAGGCAGCGCAATTTCAAGAGTTCCCCGCCTCAAAGGCGGCGGAGGAAGAGCAGCTTTTGCCCCAAGCACAGTTAAAGGAAGACAACCTCACCCACCAAGAGCCGAAACGAAAATCCTAAAAAGCATCCCAAAGAAAGAGGCTAAATTAGCATTATTTTCAGCGATTGCAGCCACTGCACAAAAAGATGCAGTAGCTTCACGCGGTCACAAAATAGACGATGTTCCCGGGATACCCATGATAGTCGACAACGCTATTGAAAGCTTAACGAAGGCTAAAGAGGTAGAGGTAGCCCTCAAAAACTTAGGAATAACACGAGACATTACCCGAGTGCGAAACAGCCGAAAAATCCGCGCAGGTAAAGGCAAGCACAGAGGCAGGAAAATGAAGCAAGCTGTTGGACCGCTTATTGTGGTAGTTGAGAATAAAGGCTTAGTGAACGCTGCAAGTAATGTTCCAGGCGTTGAAGTTACCACAGTTGCTAATCTTAATACTGAAATGTTGGCCCCAGGAACTCATCCAGGACGATTAACATTGTGGACGAATGGCGCTATAGAAAGATTGGACAAACTCTATAGTAAAGGAGAAAATGCATAATGGACATAAACGACGTTATATCATACCCGTTAATGACGGAATCCGCAAGTTTAATGGTTGAACGAGATAACAAGCTCATATTCATAGTCAACTTGAAAGCTAGCAAAAGTGACGTGAAACGCGCTGTTGAGGAACTTTATGAAGTGAAAGTAAGCAAAGTGAATTTGCTCAATACTCCTCAAGGCATAAAAAAAGCTTTTGTGAAGCTTACTCCTGAATTCAAGGCTTCCGATGTCGCTATTAAACTTGGAATACTGTAAATTATTAGAAGGCATAACTTATGGGAAAACGAATTCGTGTTCAAAGACGTGGCCGCGGAGGCCAAAACTGGCGGGCTTCAACCCACAAAAGAGTTGCTCCTGCAAAGTATCCTACAATAGCCCCGAAAGAATCTTTTCAGGCTTCACTTTCTGGTGTAATTGAAGCTCTAGTTCATGATCCAGGTCGCGGCGCACCATTGTCACAGGTTAAATTTGAAAATGGTTTATCCTGCTACACTGTCACGCCTGAAGGCGTTTTCGCCGGGCAGCAAATTTGCTTTGGCGGAAAAGCTCCAGCTGAAATAGGCAATATTCTTCCTT
The DNA here is from genome assembly GCA_050013315.1 of Bathyarchaeia archaeon. Taxonomy (GTDB): domain Archaea; phylum Thermoproteota; class Bathyarchaeia; order Bathyarchaeales; family Bathycorpusculaceae; genus Bathycorpusculum. Next base: position 8,228 of record JBEKFM010000067.1, on the reverse strand, counting down.
TGGGAAAAGTGCCCGAAGGAACTCTGGTTTGCGATTTAGAGCTTCGTCCAGGAGATGGAGGTAAAATGGCGAAGTCTTCAGGTGCTTACGCTACTGTTGTCGGTCACACTCCACAAGGTACAATGATACGGTTGCCTTCTGGAAGAACAAGGTACGTTGATGATTACTGTTTAACAACTGTAGGCATAGTTTCTGCCGCTGGAAGAATAGAGAAACCTTTCCTGAAAGCAGGCGCGAAGTTCCACTTGATGAAAGCTAAAGGTCACAAGTATCCAAGAACTAGCGGACGAAAAATGGTTCCTGCCGTGCATCCGTACGGTAGCAGCAAACGAAGCGCTCGCAGATGCACAACGACTTCACATGGCGCTCCACCAGGACAGAAAGTTGGGTTGATCGCTGCACGTGGTCCAGGACAAAAGAAGAAGCGTGCAATCCGTTAAGAATGGGCAGAAGGTTTATAGCGTTTAAGAATGAGCTTAAGGTGAAGATGAAAAATGCCGAAAGAATTTAGTTACCGTGGACATAGCTTGAACACTTTGACAGGCATGTCTATGGATGAATTCATTAATCTGCTTCCTTCGCGCCAGAGAAGAAGTCTACAACGCGGTTTGACTCCTGAACAACGCATACTGCTGGAGAAGTTGCGTGAAGCTAAAGAAGTCCAAAAACAAGGCAAAGAAGTCAACCTCAAAACTCATGTCCGCGACCTCATTATTCTGCCAGAGATGGTTGGCGTAAAAATCCAGATACACAACGGCAAAGAATTCGTTAAGGTCGACATTAAACCTGAAATGATTGGGCATTACCTTGGTGAATTCGCAATTACAAACAAGCCTGTTAGGCATGGAACGCCAGGTATCGGTGCATCACGTTCGTCAATGTATGTACCTCTAAAATAAACCCTTTTTTCAGACTTTCACTTTGTCTTGTTGATGTTTTCGTATACAAAATATCTAGTGATCGGAAAAACTACAGCCCATTACTCAAAACAGGCAGATAAAAATAGTACTCGCGACTAGTAGACCTGAACTTAATTTTAATGTTTTTTTAAAAAAAATTAGGAAGGATTAAAAGCCCTATGCTGCCCTGAATAGCATGACGAAGTATCGCTGGAAACACAAATACTTTGGGTTTTCAATTGAATTAGAAATTGCTGATGCAATGGCTAAGAAATTTAAGGGGTTTCTTTGAAACTAGGCTGGCACTTAGGCGCTGTAGTCTCTTCCTTCCGGTTTTGTGCTTGGCGGTTTTCCCGTCTCAGGAATCTGGGGTAGTGGAATCGGCGGCGGAATGTTTAATGTTCTAGATATGAGGACTGACTCAATAAAGACAACATTCGATATTGATTGAATTATTATTTGTGCTGGCGGCTTCTTCTGGTCATAGTCTTTGAGAACTTTTTCAACTTCGGTTTTTTCGCCAGTTACGAAAGCATTCCCTTTCAGGCTCATCTGAGCTATAGATGGATTGTAAGCTATTGATAAAACGAATGATACTTCTAAAGATTCGTCCTGTTTCTTTTCCATACCCACAACGTTAATGTTAGTGTTTATCTGAATTGGAGGGATTGGTTTTCTAATATCCCAAAAGCGTTCAGCAGAAATACTGGTTATTATTACGTTCACTCTAAGCATTAGGGGTCATCAAAACCTTATCGCGTTAGGAGAATTTAAAACTGTTTATTTCTGTTTGTATCTTGTAAAACCGCAGTGACCGCAAGTGTACCTGTCATGGTGGTCTGCCATAAAGTATCCTGGTCCACATCGTTCGCAGGTTGGGCGTGCTCTTGCAACTTTATCGTCCTCTATTTTATACATTGCATGAACTCCTTTTTCCTCTCGGTGTTTCTTTTCCCTTTTTTTCTCAGCTTTTTGAGGTTTCGGTGCTGCTGCTTCAGTCGCTGCTGCTGGTTTTGCGTCTTCCTTCTTTGTCGCTGCTACTGATGGCTCTTCTTTTTTGGGTGCTGCTTTCTTGGACATTATGCTGTGGCCTCTTCTTTGGGCTTTTCAGGTGGACTGTTACGTTTCCTAATGTAATCAGGTTCGATTAGTTTAGCCTGCTCAATAGTTTGATAAACATTAGCAACTCCTTGGGTGATGCTCGTTCCCGTTTTTGTATGCATTCTCTTGACGAAAACTACCTCATCACCAATCTTCATTTCAATAGCTAAGGCTTTTCTTACTTCAAGCCTCGGTGGAGTTTTCTCTCTTGGACCTTGATTAATAGTGAAGCCTACTTCTTTCCGTTTAAGAAGCGGGTTGTCCTTGCTTGATTCTATTTTGACTTGCATTAATATTCACTTAAGGCGTAAGTTCAAACGGTTTTCTTCTTATTTAGCTTTTCGAAGGCTTTCATTGTTTTTAGGAAATCCCGAGCTTGAGCCTTTTTTTCCGACGTAACTTTAACAACAACTATGCCTGAATACGGCTGTCCATAAACCACAATAGCGTTTTTTGGAGCGTACAAAACAGCTATGAGTGTGAGTAAGTCTTCCTCGCCATCAACGACTATATGTGTGTGGTCATTTTTTTCGAAGGCTTCCCTGATGGCCGAAACTGCTTCTTGTGTTATGGTTCCTTGAGGATTTTCCACTCTAATAGTTTTCTCTATTGCAACCTCTTCAGAGCAAGATTTAGTTCTTAAGAATTTATTATCAACAATTGTCAGTTGAGGATGAAACCCGTATTCATGAAGGTTGTGTGAAACCACATCTCCCACTGAAATCATCTTTGGCGGTTTCTCCTGATCTAATAACTCTTTCATTTTACCCATTGTTTCATCGAAAGAACCTTGAATTAAAGTGCCGAAGGGTTCTTTGAATTTTGCGCGAAGCTCTGGTGTTATAGTGTAGGAAATGGTCATTGTTTCAACCTTACTGACCGAACCGTCTTATGGTCGGTATGAAGTTAACGTGCTACGCCTAAACGTGCTTAGCGCACTTTTAGTGCATATCGACCTTTTTCTTTTATGTTCATTGCTTTAGCAATAACCGAGCTATCAGGGTCAAACATGATGACTAAGCCGCTATAGTCTTCGCTAAAACTCGTCGATCTGCATTTGGGGCATACGTTTTCTTTGCTTATAAAATGACAGTTAGTACAAGCTTTTTCACTCATTCAAATTCACTCCTATTTCTCTGCTTTTTCCTTGTCTTCTGCCGGTTTCTTCTGAGTCGCCTCAGGTGTATCCATCTTTAACCATTCAAGTTTGCCTAAGAATGGTTGCCTGGCGGTGACACCGATTTTTCCTGAGCTTCCAGCTCTCCCAAGCGAAACCGCGGTTATTCTAACGCGCACTTGGTCGCCTGTTGTTAGTTTCCTTTTAGTCTCTTTTCCCAAGAGCACTCCTTGCTTTTCATCATAAGAGATGTAGTCATCCATAAGTTGCGAGACATGAAGTAACGCATCCACTGGCCCGATGCGTACGAAAGCGCCGAAATCTGCGATTTCAACAACATCTCCCTCCACAACTTCCTGAATTATCGGGTAGAACGTTAACAGAGAAAAAGACACCTTATGATAAGTTGCTCCGTCGCCTGGAATTATCTTGCCAATAGGGCTTACTTCAATAGTTGTTACTGCAATTACGTACCCTAATTCTTCGTCCACAACTCCCTCATACTTCTGCTTAACCTGTTCGCGACCAACTTTTTCCAAAGGGTTGCCGAAGGTTTCAGGCGGAATGCGGATAGTATCCTGTAGTGTTATGAGCTTAAACATAGTTATATCAACTCGTCAATCTCTAGACGCGATTTTTGTCTCACATAAATCACTGGCACACTTATATCTCTTAGCCTCTTCCGTAGTTGCCTATCGTTGGTGAACACAGGCGCATTCCACGCTTTAGCAACCTTCACTATAACGTCGTCAGTCGACAACTTTTCCTGGTCATCGACCGCAACGAACTTACATTTTTCAGCGAGCTTTAACGCATAAGCTGCTTCCTTGCGAATTTTAGGCGAATCCCTAGCGGCCAGCAGTTCAAGTTCATGCTTGACAGGTGTGAGCAAGACAAAATCAATATTCCGATTCAACAGACGCTCAACTTCCACAAAAATATCAAGTTTAAACTTAAGTGGAACAAACAATGCGTTTGAATCCAAAATAACTTTTAATGCTTCTTTTTTCTTAGGCGAAGCCGACACTTGACATGGCTCCTGATTCCTTAAAACGTTTATTTGCATGCTTAAAATATTTTGTTCTCAAAATTCTTTTTTGAAATTTTTAGGATGGCAACTGACTTTAAAATTGCTATTACTTTAAATATCTTAAGCAAATGAATTGAGCAACAGTCAGGTGAATATTGTGCTCCGTGAGAAATCTTGTGGCGCAGTAGTGTTCATAAAAAATGATGTCTCGACAAATTATCTTCTTCTCAACTATGCAGCGGGGCATTGGGATTTTGTTAAGGGCAACGTCGAACCTAATGAAAGTGAAAAAGAAACTGTTATTCGTGAACTGAACGAGGAAACAAGCATCACCAACGCTCAATTCATTGACGACTTCAAAGAAACGATCGCCTACTTTTACAGAAGGCAAGGCTTGACAGTCCACAAAGAAGTTGTATTCTTCGTAATAGAAGCGCACACTGACAAAGTACAGTTGTCCTTCGAGCACATAGGTTACGCCTGGTTAGACTACCCGCACGCCATCGAAAAACTAACTTTCAAGAACTCTAAGGACGTTTTGCAAAAGGCACACGATTTCCTAAAGAAAAAAGGTATCATAGGACCAATAGAATAAATTATCTATTTTACTATGAGCCCGTATCCGATAAGTCTCCAACGAGCAGTAATTTTCCTGCTAATGGCAACTCTGGAACCTGGCAACGCGCAAATCGGCCTTGTCAACTTAACTTTAATCACGTTGTGCTTTATTGAAACAATTTTGCCAACGTTCAAGGCAGCACCAACATGAAGTAACAGTACTTCATCAGGATTAAATTTTTCAACTTTCACAAGCTCTTTTGTTCCAACCGCTCGTTCTAAAACCTGAGTTTCCAAAGTAAGCTCTGTCAATGTTGGCGGAAGCAATCCAACCTTTCCAGCGATGCTGCCTGTTAACCCGTCCGCCTTTGAATAGGATGGGTCAAGTAAAGTTCCTACTCCAACTAGGCCTCCGCAAGTAGCTTCTTTCACGCTTCGTTCGCCAGCATGCAAACTAACTATTTCGCTGACTAATGGGTCATAAACGGTTTTGCCTTCCCTTTCAACGCTGATGCCCGGGCGAATTTCTATTTCTTCTCCAACAGCAAATTTTCCTTGAGCTATGGTTCCACCGATGATGCCGCCTTCTAGCTCCTCAATGGCGGTTCCAGGCTTGTTAACGTCAAAAGAGCGAACAATAAACATGAGCGGCGGCTTGCTTTCATCTCTAATAGGAGTAGGAATAATTGTCTGAATAGCATTAAGCAACACGTCAATGTTTATTCCACGTTGCGCTGAGATCGGAATAATTGGCGATTTCTCAGCCACTGTACCCTTAACGAAGTTTTTGATTTCTTTGTAGCTTTCTAGCGCTCTTTTCTCATCTACAATGTCAATTTTGTTTTGAACAATAATCAAATTCTTTATCCCGCTAACTTCAGCAGCTGCAAGGTGCTCTCGTGTCTGCGGTTGAGGACAAGGCTCGTCAGCTGCGATAACCAAAATCGCGCCATCCATTATGGCTGCACCAGAAAGCATAGTAGCCATCAACGCTTCGTGCCCGGGTGCGTCAACAAAACTTATGGCTCGAACAAATTCTGCTTCAGAATTACAGTTTTCACAATAAGGCTTGATTGTATAGTTTTTAGGAGGCTCGCATTTTGGGCACTTGTAGATAGGCATGTCCGCATAGCCCAGTTTTATTGTGATGCCTCTTTTGAGTTCCTCGCTGTGTCGTGATGCCCAAACACCAGTTAATGCTTGCACCAACGTCGTTTTTCCATGATCCACATGGCCTATGGTGCCTATGTTGACTTCTGGCTGTTTAGGCAAGCCTTTACTAGTGTCGCTCATGGTATTCTTCTTCTTTTTACTTAAATCTGATGAATTAGGAAAGAATTAATTATGGCAGTTTATAAATTTTAAGCATGAACTCTATCAAACTTGTGCTTATTTTGTGGCTTGCTGAGGTTTGGCTTCAGTAGCTTTCGCGGCTGGTTTTTCAACGATTTTCATGTTAATCTGCACAATTTCATCAGTTATTATGCTTCCCCGAACAGTTTTGCGTTTTCTTTCTCCCTTTTTCTTAGGCTTAAAACCTGCTCCGCCGCTCAGCACAACATTTCGGCGTACGCCACCATGCACGTTTCCTCTCATGGGGACGCCGTCTTTGTCGGAGCCGCCCAATATTTGTACTTTGTGCGCTGGTAAATCTACTATTGCGCCGTCTATGGTTTCTCCAATTCTTCTACCGATGAAAGGTACTGCGCGTGCTTCTTCAAGCTCAACAACTTTTGAAGTTCCAGCTTCTGGATCGGATACTATTATCTTAAACTTTGCCATTTTGCTGATTAACTCTCCAGCGGAGTATGAAGTTGGGCATCTCTCTATTAAGGATTTATCCTAGAGCGATTTAATTTATACTAGAGTGATTTTAGCCCACCAAACCGTTTTGGCTTGCGGTAGAAGTGCATCTGGATTCCATTTATCGTCATTTCGTCGTATTTTGCCCATCCTGCTTTGCCTAGTTGTCTGACCTCTTCAGGTGTTGTGGCTACGGTTTCTTCGTAGTCTTCTTCTTTGAACTCGATTGTGTGGATGTACTTCATGGTGTTTTGAATGCTCTTATGTCGTAGCATTTTCTTTATGATTAGAACGTTTCCATTTGTGACATGGGCAAGCATTGATCCGCCCCAGTGACGATAGGACTTGAAGCAGATAGTTAACAGGTTGGGATTTTGGAAATTTGCGGCTGCTCTTTTCCTTAGTTTCTTCATGTAGTCTTCGGCGCATGCATAAGTCATTGGGAAGATACGTTTGTCTTTCCTTGGCTGGGCATTAAGCATCGCTACTAATCTTGTTGAGATTTGGTATTTGCCTGGCAGGTGTCCCTTTACTGGATGATTGATGGATAAAACGTTGTCTTTGAGGTCTATCCATTCCAGTTTCAAGATTTCTCCGGGGTCGGCGAATGTTTCTTTTAGGCATTGGAGGAAGGTTGCCATTCTCCTTGCTGCTGCGCTAATTAGTAGGTCGAGGTCTTTTTCGTCATGGATATAGAGGGTTGTTTCTCCTTGGTGGTATGTCGGCATGCTCCATTGAATGCCTTCCATCTTGCAGAAGGCGTCGTAAGCGTATGTTGCAAGCATTTTTACGCTATCTTTCCATTTATGTTGAGCGATTTTGGTTTTGACGTTTTCAGGATCAAGTAGGTTTGCTCCGTCTTTAACTAGGTGTTTAATGGTTGCTGGGTAACCTATGCCTTCAGAGTATCCTTCGCGTTCTAAGTATGCCATGAATTTTATTATTAAGCCTCGTGCGTCTTGTGGTAATCTGTCTAAATCTCCCGCAACAGTCTTTATTTCTGTTGTCGGATCCAAATTTTTCGCTTCCTTTTGGATTGCGCATATTTGGCGTGTAGAAGTTAAGTTGGATTGAGTATTTATTGGCCATTCTTGATTTTTTTGTGGTGGTTTTTCAGAAAATCGGTACCCGCAGGCTCTGCAAAGCCAGCGTTGCACTGACTCGTCGCTTGAAAGATAACGCATCCCGTCCTTGTAAAACCGTTCCGATGCGCATTGAGGACACTTGAGTTTAGGTTGTTTAGGGGGTTGGTGCAAGCGGTTTGCTCTATTCTCAGCCGACTTCCCTCGGTTAACTTGCTTTTTGCCAAAGATGCGCGAATCCTGATTGTGGAAGCCAACCTCTCCCTCAGCCAATCATTTTCACCCTGATGTGCCTATTTCACGGGGAATGTCAGCAACTTGGTAAACGGCCACGTAAACATTGAGTTCTGCCAGAAACCTTAGGGCAAGTATAGGCGGATTCTCCTGAGAATGTTCACGTTTTCGAGCTTCGGCCCTGGCAACAGCTAACAGACTGCCAAACTCAACAGTTTTCTCGTTAGCCGCGATTACCAGAGCCTTGAACATGCTAAAGTAACCTCCAGTTTTTAGGGCTATTTTTTGCTTCTAAGAGATGTTTGGCGCAAAGTTTGAAGAGTTTCTTTTCTTGCCATATTCCTTCAGCTATAGCAGGTTCGTCGCATTTGGCAAAGTCGCATTTGTCAGCAACTCCTTTGCGT
>JBEKFM010000066.1:0-11372 GCA_050013315.1 Bathyarchaeia archaeon | reverse complement strand
CATCCAGCTGGCTCTCCAGGAAGACCACAAAGAAACCCTCTCGGATTGTTCAAAGCACATCTTGTAAGGCGACTAAAGCATATTCCCAGTGACCGAATGCTTGTGCGTCAAATGTGGAAAGATCCGCGACTCAAGAAAATCTGCGACATAGAAGCATACAAGCCACCATACGGCATTGCAGTTTTATCGCGTTTCAGAACCAAAGTAGACCTGAAAGGCTATCAAGAATAGTGAATCAGGCCGTTGAAATGCTGGTTAAGAACGGAAGAATCAAAGGAGAAGCCTTAGCGCTAGATTCAACATTTATCAAAGCGTACAGCCGCCGAAACCTTGACAACCGCACAGGCTACAGCGATCCTGAACCACCGATTAGAAGAGCAGTCAAAGCCAAAGACCTGGGTTACAGTCTTCATTTGGCGGTCGACCTCAAAAGCGAATTGCCCATAGCTATGATTGTGGTTTCAGCCAACGAGAACGAGAAGAAACATTCAATAGCTCTGTTTAGGAAAGCATCAAAGTATGTGAAGCCGGGGAAGCTTCTGGCAGATGCACAGTACAGCGCACCAAATCTAAGAGAAAACGCGTTGTCACATGGAGCATTGCCGGTTATTCCGTATCCAAGAAATCAGTGTAAAGGTGTCAAAGGCATCCTTAGAGTTGATAGGAAATTTCGTAGTCATGGCCCTCAAAAGTTTAGAAGAGCCTACAGGAAACGGGTGGTGGTGGAGCGAGTTTTTAGCAGGCTCAAGAATTTAGCCAGCCTTTCGCAGCACAATCTAAGAGGATTAGCCAAAGTAACGTTTCATTCTCAGCTCTGCATCATCATTATGCTACTCACGGCTCAAGTAGCCATCAGCACACACAAATTAAGCAAATCTAAAAGTATCAGATACTTTGCAAATTAATTTCGGAACAACCATGCGCGCTAAACCATTATTTTTGCGGTTTAGGCTCAAAGCAATTTACTTAGGTCGTCCACACTTTCCCGCTGAAAGTCTTTCCGAAGATTTGAGAGTGATGCCCGAATTATCTTTTGGATAGGATTAAAAAGGTTTCAAGCAAAAGACTGAAATGATAAATTCTCTTTCACCAATCAATCGCCCAAAAGTGAAGGAGCATATCTTCCAAGCTTCAGTACACCTAGCTTCTAACCATACGATGTTCTTTTTTGTTTGATTTGCACGCTACCCAAAATTTTTTAGGCAAAGTCTAAGTAAAATGATAAACAGATTATCTCCAATGTGGAAGTTAGAATGCAAACCCCCCAAAACCAAGTCAAGATTCTTACCGAATTGGGGCTCAATTTTTGCGAGGCTAGGGTTTTCCTTGCACTCGCTAATTTAGGAATGGGCCCAGCGAAAATGATCTCAAAAACCTCAGGTGTGTCCAAACCAGATGTTTACAGAGCCCTTGTGACACTTCAAGAACGAGGGTTGGTAGAAAAAATAATATCTTCTCCAGCCATTTTCAAAGCCATACAACTTGAAGAAAGCCTCTCAATCCTGCTTGGAAAAAAGGACATTGAACAAAACTTATTGAGGGAAAAAACTGAACAATTAAAACGTGATTTCAAGTACAATCTGAATAAACTGACGACTCAAGAAAACGAACAACAGTTCATCTTAATCACGAGAAAAGACGCAGAACTTGAAAGAAGAAGGAAACAACAAAATAACGCTCTAAAAAACATAGATGCCATAAACTCCTGGAAAAGGTTCCCAAAGACACAGTTTTTTTACGCTGAAGAAATCAAGGAAGCGTTACAGAGGGGCGTTAAAATACGCTTGATAACAGAAGAAGCAGAGGACATGAGCAATATATCTATGAATTATAGAGACCTTAAGAAAGTAGGCTTCTACAGAATAAGATTTGTTTCTGTTCCACTTTCAAGCGTAGTTTCTATTTATGACGGGAAGGAGGTTATAATCTCCACTTCGCCTGGTGCAAGCTTTGGCGAGGCAGGTATTCTATGGTCGAACAATGCGTCTATTGTGAAAGTGATGCAAGAATACTTTGAAATGTTGTGGGCAAAAGCCAAGCGATATAGCGCGCACAGGGGGATTAAATAATTACGTTTCTGTTGGGAGAACCCGACCTCATCAAATTGATGTAGACGCAGAAGGACAGGTTTTCCCACGCTCTTATTCGAGAACTTGGATTTAAGTTCTGTTCGCTCCATCTCTTGGAAAAACATCCACGCAGAAGGTGCAGAACGACCCGTAGAATGCAACCCTGATTGTGAATTCCGAGTGCTCATGCTGCGTCACTTGGAATTACGAAATCGTCATCACCTAAGAAATTGCAGAAGAAGGCTTCGATGAATCTAAAAGGTTTGCCAAAGAAATCAAAGAAAAATCGCCAGCTTTAGCTAGCAAAATCACGGATTTACTCAACAGGATCAAAACCGCGATCGAGCAATAGCTGATCAATTGGAACAGGAAAGTTATTAATACCAGTACCAAACAAACCCCCCTAACAGGAGGAAAAAAAACGAAGCGAAACAGGGCGATATCTAAAATTGCTTATGCTGTGATTCTTGTTGTAATCATCTTGATCGCAGGTAGCGGTATATATTACTATTCAACAAACGCAACAAAGAAGGCATCAACTTACAAGATAGTGGTTGTTGACTCAGGTGGGTCAACTACCTCTTGGGCAGACGCTGTTAATTCAGGAGTAATTCAAGCTGTCTCTTACGTAGAAAGTGCAACGGGAAGAAATATTTCGGTTGCCTATGTGTATAACGTTGCGGATGCCGATGCACAAGGAGTTCTGTCGTCATATGCTGAGTCAGGGTATAATCTGTGTATTGAGGCTGAGAACACTCAGGACACAGCTTCCTACGCTGTTGCAGCGCAGTTTCCCAATTTTCAGATTTTCGGTAATTCGTTCGGCGGAGATCTGGCTCCTAACATGGGAAACTGGGGCAATGATGTCTGGCGTGGCTACTATCCGGCTGGAGTAATAGCTGGCTTAATGACTAAGACTGATAAAATCGGATTCGTAGGTGCCGTTGAATACTCAGCATCCGTCGAAGCTCTCAATGCTTTCCTGGCTGGTGCGCAATTAGTTAATCCTAAAGTAACAGTTAGCTGGGCTTGGACAGGTGATTGGCATGATTCTACAAAGGGTGCCTCGGCTGCTGCTGGCTTGATATCTACTGGTTGCGATGTACTATGTGGACAAGGCGACGGAATGACTGATGGAGTAGTGGCTGAATGTGCTAAACAAGGGGTATACTCAATTGGCTATTTGTATGATGAAAATAGCCTTGGACCTACCACATGTTTGACGAGTGTTCTTTGGAACACTACTGCATATTTTGTTAAAGGCATTCAAGCTTCCATGGCAGGGCAATTGGGGTACAAGAGTTACAGCCTCGGGCTGTATCCAGACGATATTTCATGGCTGGCACCATACCACGGATTGCTTCCAGCAGACAAATTAGCGGTTGCTAACAATTATATGGCTGCAATCTACAACGGAACACTTGTGGAACCTGAGAACACAGTACTTCCATACGGCGCAACATCATAATCTCCTTTTTTTTGCATTCAGGTTGACCAAGATGGTTGGATTTCAACTATCAACATCGGGTATAACAAAGAGATTTGGTAGTGTTTTAGCAAATGACAATATTTCACTTACATTCAGAAGAGGAGAGGTATACGCCATTATAGGAGAGAATGGCGCAGGAAAAACGACCTTCTTTAACATGCTTTATGGTGTCTATGAACCAGATCAAGGTGAAATACGCCTTGACGGAAACAGACTGGCATTTAGATCACCTCGTGACGCGATTAAAAACGGTATTTATCTTGTTCAGCAGAATTTTGCCTTGATCGACAATTTTACGGTAGCAGAAAACTTTGCTCTGCTATCGGGTTGGCAACTTAAGCCGTTGAATTTGAACTCTGCAAGAAAAAGCGTAGAGGCTATTGCCGAGAAATCGGGACTAAAAGTGAAATCAAATGCCACTGTAGAAGAACTTCCTCTTTCTTTGAGGCAGAGGGCAGAAATTCTAAAAGGGCTCTCGCTCAACGCTCAAGTGCTGCTGCTGGATGAGCCAACAGCTGTTCTAGGACCCCCAGAAGTCAAAGAGTTGACAAGAATCATCAAGGCTTTGGCAGCAGAGGGCAAAACAGTCATATTCACCTCGCACAAACTTGCGCAAGTTGAAGAAATAAGCGATTACATCTACATTTTGCGAAGAGGTAAACTGGTTGCTGAATTCAAAACGTCCGAAGTCGACGATATTTGGAGTCTGGCGAAATACATGGTTGGAGAAGAATTTGTCAAGTGTTTGCCAGAAAGAAGAGTTACTGATTCAAGCGCTTTATTATCAGTTCGTAACCTTAAGGTGCAAGACAAGCAGCACAGAATAGTAGTTAAAAACGTGACATTTGACCTTCAAAAAGGTGAAATTATAGGAATAGCTGGGGTCGCTGGAAACGGTCAGAAGGAACTGGCCGAAGCTATTGTAGGTCTCACAAGTCCCACCGAAGGGGAGATAGTCTACGAAGGCAGAAATACTAAAGGAATATCAGCAAAATCGTTGCGTCACGAAGGAATTGGCTACATGCCTGAAGATGGCGGAATTTCTGCGATTGTGCCTGACTTCACAATAGAAGAGAATTTGTGTTTAACTACTTTTGACTCCCTTGGTGGCAATTCTTTTCTACTTGACAAGAAGTGCATGGAAGATAGCGCGGATGCGTTGATAAGAGCTTTTGACATTAAACCACCTATAAAAGATCTACTAGTCAAACACCTATCAGGCGGAAACATGCAGAAGACGATTGCTGCAAGAGAGCTCTCTAGGTCCCTTAAACTTTTGATTTCGTACAATCCAACAAAGGGATTGGACATTAAAGCAACCACGGTGATAAGAAGTAAGATTCTAGAAAAAAGAAATGAGGGAACTGCAGTAATACTCATCTCTGAGGATCTTGAAGAGATAATGGAGCTAAGTGACAAGATCGCTGTGATATTTGAAGGACAGATAAAAGGAATAAAGAAATGCAGTCAGACCAACTTAGAGGAAATTGGTGAGATTATGAGCGGCAGGGAGTTTTAACAGAAGGATTGTTATGACGAAGGACTTCTCATCTTTCACACGTAGCCTTGTCTTACGAGCACGCTCATCAGTCTCTAGCATAGTTTCGGTGGCGGTTGCCTTTGGAATAGGAGCAATTGTTATTGCTCTGTTGCAAAAGAATCCTCTTTCCGCCTATTACGCTTTGTTTAGCAGTGCCTTGGGCACTTCTTACGGGTTGGGACAGACTATAAACCTTGGTGGTGTACTCCTTATTGCTGGACTAAGCGCAGTCGTAGCATACAAGTCTGGTATATATACATGCGGAATAGATGGCCAGCTAATTTTGGGCGCTCTTGCTAGCATGGCAATAGTACTCCAGTTTCAACACTTTGGTTTTGTTGCTTCTGTATTGGCCATTATAGGAGCAATGGCAGCAGGAGCGTTGTTTGCACTGATCCCCGCTCTGCTAAAAGCGAAACTATCGACAAATGAGATAGTAACGACTTTATTGATGAACTACATAGCCTTGCTCATAGTCAATTACGCTGTCACCGGCCCTATGCGAAACCCAGGAGCTTCATACCCTACAACGTATCTCGTGCCGTTAGCTTCAAGACTGCCAACTGTTCCTCTTTCGACAATTAATATTTGCATTCTCATCGCTGTGATTCTCAGCGTTGCGACGCTTTTCCTCGTGGTTAAGACAAAACTCGGTTTCGAAATGAGAATAATGGGAAGTAACCTAAAAGCCGCCAGATACGCAGGTATAAATATCCCCAGGAGGACAATCTTGATTTTCTTAATCAGCGGCATGCTAGCAGGACTTGCAGGAAGTATGCTTGCCTTAGGCATATCTTACTCAGCCTACAGTGGCATTGACGAAAATTTCGGATTTTTGGGCATAGGTATCGCTATGGTAGCTCAACTGAATCCGTTAGCGGTAGTCCCCACTGCCCTTTTCGTTTCAGTGTTACACGTGGGAGCGGACGGAATGCAGGCTGCAACCGGTGTGCCATCTACCATTGCGGAAGTCATAGTTGGACTAATGATAATGGTAATACTGATAAGACCTGTTTTCGACAAGTTTGTAAACAAGAGGAGTGCTGCGTAAATGTTGAATTTTTTGGTGATCATAAGTGCTGCTATCCCATCCGCTATCGCTATTCTCTATCCAGCATTAGGTGAAAATTTTACCGAGTTATCGGGAATTTACAACATTGGGCTTGAAGGCATAATGCTCATCTCTGCTGCAGTTGGGTTTATTGTGGCAATATACACTCAGAGTCTCTTGTTTGGCCTGATCGGAGGGGTCTGCACAGGAGTTCTTGTGGGCTTGCTTCTAGCCTTCTTTGCTCTAAACTTAGGAGCCGACCAAATAGTATTCGGATTGGCGTTGATCATTATGGGACCTTTTCTTAGCAGCTTCATTGCGGGCACTGGTCCCCCAGGCCTCCATTCGATTGGCACACTTCCATCTGTGAACCTTGGCAAAGGGGCATATCCTTTCAATTATATCTTTAATCAAAGCATCTTAGTTTATTTTGGATTAGCCTTGTTATTTGTAATATGGTATATAACATCCAGAACCCACTTTGGCCTTGCCATGAGAGCCACCGGCGAAGACCCACATGTTGCAGCTTCTTCAGGGATAAACGTCGTTTTAACGAGGTGGATCTGCTGTATAGTTGGATGTGCAATAGCTGCCTTAGGAGGCGTTTTCGTAGTTTTTAGTCTAACTGGCGTATGGACGGACAACATAACCGGGGGAAATGGCTTTATAGCGATTGCTCTCCTGAGAGTCGGCGGCTACAGACCGCAATATGTGCTGCTTGCATGCATTGTGTACGGTTTTGTTGATTCTTTGCAGATAACAGTTCAAGCCCTAAGAATCTTCCCCTACCAGTTCTTGGCAATGTTCCCATACGTTATCGGAATTATAGCGCTGGTTATACAGGGCAAGTTCAAGATATTTCCGGGTCCAAAAAGTCTAGGTAAACCTTACGTCAAGGGAGAGCGGTAAAAAGTCAACAAATCTCTTCAAATCAATGAACTTCACTGTCATTATTGCCGTAGGCTAAGGTCTAAACGCTTTGAATTACTAGCCTGATTTTGTCAACAGTTTCTCAAGGCTTTCGACCAGAACACTCATGCGCTTTCTCAGAGACAACTCGTATAGTGCGAGACACCAACTGCCAAAAGGAAGCATTCGCTCAGCTTAGGCAGCCGACAAGGATTCCGTTAACTCTTCGTTGGATGCCTTTCCGGTCTATTCCAGACTCAAATTGACAAAATCAGACCTGTGACCATTTTGGGGCAGGGCAACGCGTTTAGTAATGCTGTTGAAACTATTTCTAAATCAGTGCAATATATCAAAAAAACAGGAGAAAATTAAGAAAAGCAACTTAGCTATGATCTTCTTGATCTGGTGCAGTAAGAACTAAGACATAATATATTTAGATCTCAGAAACAGTAAAGAATTGTAATTTTACCAAGACGTTATAATGAAGCGGGCGGAGGCGATGGCGTAGATGGCTACTGACTTCGTTAAGACTCTAACTGAGGAAAAGAATAACCTCCTGCTACTTGTCATATTTATTTTCTGGAACGATTTCTTAAATACTCTTTAAGAAGGACAAAACGTAAACTCGTTGAAAGAGTAATGATTAATGGTTGGAATAAAAAACCGAACACTACTCATTGAAAAGGGCAAAATCTCTCTTATTCTCGAAGCCAGAGCTTTAGCCCTTCACAGCCTCGAATGCGCCTTAAGCTCGGCTGAACCAAAACAGCTGCTCGTTTCCAACTCAAATTGCAGGATTCGCACCTCCCTATCAACGGATTCTCTTTTGACCTGCATAAATTTCAGAATGTTTACGTCTTAGGCGGCGGAAAAGCAGGCATAGAAGGGACCTGCCGCATGATGGCTATTGCTGAGAAGGCTAAAGAGGATGACTTGGTGATATGCTTAATTTCTGGCTGTGGCTCCAGTCTTGTGCCGCTACTACGCGAAGGTCTTTCTCTTAGCGACAAACAGGAACTCACAAATACCTCACTGAAAAGCGGAGCAACCATATCTGAAATTAACGCGGTTCGGAAATATCTTTTCGCCTTCAAAGGCGGCTGGCTAGCAAGAAAAGCTTACCCCGCCACGGTTCTAAATTTGAATCTTTCGGACGTAGTTGGTGACCCATTGGATTCCATAGCTTCCGAACCAACCGTTCCCGATCTGTCTACATTTAAAGATGCCGGAAATGTGCTCGAAAAATATGTTTGTGGCCAAATGTTCCCTCCCGTGTTCGCAAAATCCTAACTGAAGGCGTTAGAGGGCAAATTGAAGGAACACCTAAAGTTGGGGACGCAGCATTCCGCAGAGTCTCCAGGGTCGTGATAGGTAACAACCGAACTGCCAGTCTAGCCTCACTTAACTACCTTAAATCTAAAGGGTTGAATACTCTCTTGCGCTCTGCAAGTTTAGATAGAGAAGCAAAATGTGCTGGTTTCATTCTTGTTTCAGTGGCAAGAGAAATTGCGGTTTACGACAATCCCGTTCGCAAGCCTTCAGGCATAGTTGCTGGCGGAGAAATAACGGTTGCGGTGAAAGGAGAAGGTGTTGGCGGCAGAAATCAGGAATTAGCCCTGTTTGCGGCAACCAAAATATCAGGTATAAAAGGATGCGTGGTTGCTTCGTTAAGCACCGACGGCGTCGAGGGATCTACAGACGCAGCTGGGCCATCATTGATTGCTATACTTTACAGCAGGCGAAAGAACTGGAGTTTGTTGCTGAGAAGTTTTTAGAGAGAAATGATTCTTACCGTTTCTTTTCAAAACTTGGGGACCTCATCCTTACCGGACGGACGGGTACTAATGTTAATGATGTATCTGTTATAGTAGTGCTGTAGGTTCTTTGTGGGAGCAGGTTTTCGTGAATTTTGAGTTTATGAGCGCTTTGCGGCATTTATCAGACGAGGACACAACTATTTTTGAGTACAATGAGGTTAAGAGTACTATCTTTATTGATATTGTTCTTTAAAGTAAGGTATTATTTCGTTATGAAAAGCTTTCATGCTGAAGTTAAAGTTTGTGGAATAATTAAGGACGACAATGTGATCCGCACCAGCTTTAAAGAATTTGTCAATTTTGTTTATGCAGTCTTCCTCAGTTCCGAAGGCTGAAATCTCATCCACTATAACCTCAGGCACTATTTTCATACTTTTCTCAATCACTTGCATCTCTCCTTTTGTGAAAAGAGAAGATTGCATGAGAATGTTTTCAGTTTCTGGAATATGACACCCATAATGTTGTAAGACCTCTTTTTCTAAAATAAGCGCAGACCTGGAATATTGCTGTATGGCTTCCCTTGCCTTATTTGGGTCTTTAGATATGGACAGTGGCAAAACAACCACTTTTTCAATATCATCAAGGGTTCTTCCGACCTTTTTTGCTCCGCTTTCAATCTCCTTTAAGCGAAGTGGGTATGTTTCTGGAGAATTAATCCATGGAAAATATCCATCTGCTAGTTGACCCACCAATTCACGCGTCTTTTTTCGAAGCGCTCCAACAAAGATTGGCGGGTGAGGGATCTGAACAGGCTTTATTTTGATATAGGCGTCTTTAAGGTGAAAAACATTTCCATCATAACATGCGGGATTTTCCAGTGAAGATTTCCAGAGCGCCTTTATCACCTGGACTGCTTCAATTAATGTAGTAAACGGTTTTTCCCACTTAATTCCGAAAGGGATGAGGTTCAGCGCTTCTCCTGAACCTATTCCGAGACTTGCTCGCCCATGGGTTAGCCTATCTATACTCGCAACAATCTGCGCAATTACAGCTGGATGCCTTCTTAACGGGTCGGTGACAGCAGACGATAGTATCACACGCTTTGTTTTCATTCCTATAGCTGTCAGCGCCGTAAACGTTTCGCAGAATTCTCCCGCCCACATCATAAAATGGTCTCCAAGCCAAACTGAATCAAACCCATTTCTCTCCGCCAACACTCCCTGCTGTATAGCGTCAAATGGCCCACCTTCTTTCAAGGGGCTATTTATCCAAAAACCAAACTTTGGCTCTCTCATTCCCGATGCAGCTCTTTATGATATTCGGGAGAAAGTGTTTTAGGTTACTATTATTTATTTCGTCCAATAGATTTAGCGATATAAACTCTCGCACAGTGCACGCGCCATGTTGAAATCCCAGACATATAAATTTGGATTGTGAAATATTAGCTACATTAAGCTCGTGAATCCATGGCGGTTCTGCTATGTGTGCTGCTATAATTTGCGCGACCGGAAACCGTCTCTGCAGTGTTAAGTGCTACAGGCCTCTTTCAGTCTTCCGGTAGAAGAGCCTAAGGTAGCGCGGGCGAGAGTACAAGGTTGGTCTTCATCAACAATTACAGCAGGTTCATTGTTTGTGCTGAGCAAATTTATCATAAGTTGATAACGGCTGAAAATGTGGCTGTTTTGGAGAATCAAGAAGGCTTCAGAAGGCTATGTTGTCTGATCTTGGATCATTAGTTTAAAGAACAATGGAAAGACTGACGCCGTGAACTTGGCATTGAAGCTCAGTTTTCTTGTCCATCTTATCCGCGGGATTAAGGCAAGTTGAGCGATGCGTTCAAACCTTTAACCAAGAGTTCATCAAGTCACTAACCAAGTTCCTGGGTGGCTCAAAGG
The DNA here is from genome assembly GCA_050013315.1 of Bathyarchaeia archaeon. GTDB lineage: Archaea > Thermoproteota > Bathyarchaeia > Bathyarchaeales > Bathycorpusculaceae > Bathycorpusculum. The sequence continues at coordinate 662 of JBEKFM010000066.1, read as the reverse complement.
TCAAATATCCCATTAAGAGACTAATTTATCCACGTTTTCACAGAGGTGCAAAAGCTTTCCCAGCAGACCTCTTCGAGGATAACGTTGGAAAGTTGACATGAAATATACCAAAAATTTTTAACTCTTGAACTTCAAGGGGTAAGCGGGTGGTTAGAAGGCATAAATAGATTCTTTTGGGTAACCGCAACGATTTTCATAGTTTTTCTTTTCAGTTTAGTTTTGCTTCCGTTTGCGAATGCGAACTCTGTAATGTTCCGCTCGGATCCATCCCACAGCGGAGCTGACACAGGCGACCAGGCACCTGCGCCCCCTCGAACTTGGATATACCACACCTTCGTTGGTGTTCATTCGTCCATTTCCTACTACACATCTCTCTCCGTCGGTGTTTATTCGTCTCCTGCCGTTATAAACGACGTAGTCTACGTGGGTTCCGAAGTTGGCGAAGTTTATGCTTTGAACGCTACTAACGGCATTCAACTTTGGAGCTACCCTGCTAGCAATTATGTTTATTCGTCCCCTGCTGTTGTCAACGGCGTTGTTTACATAGGCTCGGATGATGGCAACGTTTATGCTTTAAACGCCAATAACGGCGACAAGCTCTGGAACTATACAACCAGCAACGAAGTTACTTCTTCCCCTGCTGTTGCCGACGGCGTCGTCTA
>JBEKFM010000065.1:0-11778 GCA_050013315.1 Bathyarchaeia archaeon | reverse complement strand
CTTCAAGACACATATTATGGACTGGCTATGCTGAGTTTGCTGGGGTACAATTTTCCAGATGTTGAAAAAACTATCAAATTCGTGGACAACGCCCGTGTGAATGGTATCTACTCCGCCTACTACGTAACGAAGGCTTCACTGCTGCTCGGCAGAAGCATCGGATCGAAATTGAAAAAAAGCGTTCTCTCAATTCTTAATTCAAACGAGTACTTTGGTTCAACTGTTTTCTATCCCGAAATCTCCTCAGAGTTCACTACAACCTTCATGGCTCTAGAACTTGTCAATTTGCTGAAAATCAAAGTTAACACAGAAGAAGTTACCAATTGGCTGCTTAAATTTAAAAATGATGACGGAGGGTTTGGTACACTAGGGCAATCCAACGTAAACTCCACGTACTACGCAATCGCCTCCATAAATTTTATGAAAGAAAGTCTAAACGTTCTAAGTGAAGCCATAGTGTTTGTGAGAAAATGCGAAAAACTCTGCGGAGGTTTCACGGTCATACCCCTGAATTTCTCGCCCTACATGGAACATACATACTTCGGGGTAATGACGCTTGACATGCTCGGTGAAAGAAGCAAGTACCCATCAGAAACAATAAACTTCGTGCTGGGATGCCAGAATGATAACGGAGGCTTCGCCCGCTCAGATCTCGGCATTTCCACCTTCGAGAATACTTTCCAAGCTGTTGAAGTGCTTAGAAAACTCAATTTTCCAATAAGACCAGCACTAACAGATCCTAAGTGATGAATAAGTAATTTTGGTTACGAGAAAAGGCTGTTGTTTATGTTAGCATAAACATTTCCCGACAGGTCTACTGGGAAAATATGGTCCTGAAAACGTTAGAAGTATATATTCTCTTAATTGAGTTCAAATCCCGCGACTCACAAAGAGAGTCATTTAATCTTCAGTTAGAAGATGTTTGAACGAACCGGTTGCCTCGTTGTTACGTCAAGACATTACTAAAATAATAAATTATACGTGAACAATGAAGCTTGACGTCTTTTCTCTTTTCTTCTTTTCCAGATTCTATAAGCCTATTTCTGTAGCTTTTGTAGGAGAGAAAAGCCAATCAAGTGAAGTTGACTTCCACATGTGTTGCAGCGAATCACTAGTTCTTCCAAACCGTGGCTACTAACCTTTGGTTCAAGAATAGAATAAGCCTCTTCGTTACAATCATCAGGAGATATTGAAGTTCCACATCTTGGGCACAAAAAGTCTCCTCTCCCTTCTATTTTGGTTAAATCCAATTCGTACACCTGTGTTTGCTTCATTCTTCACGCCTCCCTTGTTGATTTTGAAGTTTTCAACTTCCTCTAAGCTGAGAGATTATTAATCGATTTTCCAGATTTACACACAAATCTTTACCAAATTCTTGCCAAATAACCATAACCACAGACTCCAGCAATAGAATAAAAAAGACTACGACATCCAGTATAGAGAACAGGCTAAGAAAAGAGCCAAACAATCCAACGTTTTGAGGTTTCAAAAATTATTAAGTGGTTGTTGGTTTCTGTCCATAACTCTCTTTTTTTCCTGAATTTGTGTAGCAAGCTATTGCAAAGTTTCCGCAGGCATATACCAAACACACTATTGCAAGTGAGGTTAAGTAGAAATAATTCATTATTAAACCTACAATAATAGGCAATACAATAAAGATTATTGCAAGTCTAACATTGGCTTTCACATTTTTTGTCTCGTTTTTTATTCGTTTTATATGTCAAGGGGTCGAGGGATATTTTGGTTAGAGTGCTTTCTTCTATTCCAAAACAGAACTTCTTATAACAAGTAACGCAATTTCCAGAACATTTGTTAATCTTGATATATCGCTGCGCGGACTCCACTTTTCAAACTCTCAAATAATCTTTGCTGGTTCAAAGAAAATAACCTTATCGATGAAAAATATGAATCAAGAAATAGACTATATATTTTTGCTGGATTTTGCGATGACACCAACAACATTAACGCAAATCGCAGACTTCACACATTAATCGCTAAAACCGCTGGGTTTATACTGCCGGAGAGGACGATATCGTGCGCGCGTTTGATTGAACCGCTATTGAATTTGTTAAACCACATTGTACCGCCATTGAAACTAAGAATCCAATCAGTTAAATTATCAGTTATCTTAGACGAAGCTATCGCCTCTAAGACTTTTTGGAATTGTGGCTTCTGATTCAAAAGTGAAATATCCGCATCTCTGGGTCTAGCTATTGTTTAATAGGCGATAGCGTAAAATATTCTTGTGACAACTATTTTGCGGTTGTTGATTTGATGGCGGAGAACCAGGAGCTTTTGTCTCTTCCAGCTGACGATGTTTTAGCTCGGTTGAAGACGTCCCAGTCCGGGCTATCTTCACAGGAAGTTCAGAGCCGTCTTGCAACGTACGGACCTAACGAATTGGCTGAGAAGCAGAAACGTACGGGGCTTGTTGAGATTCTGTATCACCTGAGAAATCCGCTTGTGCTTATCCTTCTGGTCGCGGCTTTGATCTCTGGGTTTGTGAAGGAATATACAAACGCGATTATAATTTTCTCAATCGTACTTCTCAGCATTGTTCTTGATGTGTACCAAGAATCTAAGGCTCAGAACGCCGCTGAAGCGCTCAAAGAAAGGGTCACCACGAAGGCTACTGTTCTCAGAGACGGCGTTAAAAAAGAAGTGCCGCTTTCTGAAATCGTTCCAGGCGACATCGTGTATCTAATGGCAGGAGACCTTGTGCCTGCTGACTCGAGACTAATCAGTGCGAAGGATTTGAATCTTAACCAGTCAGCCTTGACGGGCGAAGCATTTCCCGTTGAAAAGAATGCTGCTCCGCTTTCGGCTAGTACTTCTGAGTTGACGAGCTGGAGCAACTATGTTTTCATGGGGACCTCGGTAGTTAGCGGAACAGGAACCGCGGTAGTGGTGAAAACTGGGAGCTTAACAGAGTACGGTGGAATCGCCAAAGATCTTGTGGGTAAAGCAACTGAAACCGAGTTTGAGAAGGGGCTTAGGCGTTTTGGAGCTTTAATGACTGAGGTCACGCTTTTCCTAGTGGTTTTCGTATTTTTTGTGAACGCATTTTTCTACTCGAGCAGCCGCAGCATTTTGGATTCGTTGCTTTTTGCGGTGGCTCTTGCTGTGGGCTTGACGCCCGAGCTTTTGCCCATGATTATGTCCATCAACCTGTCAAGAGGTGCCGTGGCGATGTCGAAAAAAGGGGTTATCGTGAAACGGTTGGCTTCGATTCAGAACTTTGGCAATATGGACGTTTTATGCACGGATAAAACCGGCACGCTTACCGAGAACAAGCTCACGCTAAACGATTACGAGGATCTAGACGGAAAGGAAACTCCGAAAGTGCTTATGTATAGTTATTTTAATTGTGTTTTTGAAGCGGGACTGAAAAGCCCTCTCGACGACGCTGTACTTCAATATAAACAGTTCGATGTGAGCAACATCAACAAAATTGACGAAGTCCCGTTTGACTTTATCAGGAGACGCGTTACTGTAGTGGTTGAGTACGAGGGACAAAGACTATTAATTTCCAAAGGCGCACCTGAAGAAATCCTCAAGATCTGTACCTACTGCGAAACTGACGAAAAACTAACCGATTTTGCGAATGTTTGCCAAGGCCAATTTGAGCAGAAATACACCGACCTCAGCGCTCAAGGATACAGAGTTTTAGCAGTCGCATACAAAAAAGTTAAAGATGATAAAACCCACTACTCGATTGGCGACGAAACCGACATGGTTTTTCTCGGGTTTCTGTCTTTTCTCGACCCGCCAAAAGAAAGCGCAAAGGAATCCATCAGTCTACTAGCCAGAGACGGCGTGGAACTCAAAATCGTCACGGGCGACAATGAGCTAGTCACAAAAACAACCTGCGAACAGTTAGGCTTTAATATAAAAGGAATTATTCTTGGAAACCAAATTGCACAGCTCCAAGACGATGCCCTAGCCGCAGTGGTGGAGGAGAACAACATTTTTGCCCGTGTGAACCCAGCCCAAAAAGATAGAGTGATCAGCGCTTTACGGTCTAACGGGCATGTGGTGGGGTATATAGGCGACGGCATAAACGACGCTCCGTCCTTGAAAACAGCAGACGTGGGCATCTCGGTAGAGAACGCTGTCGACGTTGCGAAAGAATCCGCCGACCTCATACTTCTGCGGCCTGACCTAACCGTGCTTGATCAAGGCGTTTTGGAAGGCCGAAAAACCTTCGGCAACACCATGAAGTACATCATGATGGGCGTCAGCTCAAACTTCGGCACTATGTTTAGCGTGGCCGGAGCGTCTTTGTTCCTGAGCTTCCTGCCCATGACCGCTATTCAGATTCTCCTAAACAACCTATTGTACGATCTTTCCGAAGCGACCATACCTACAGACAGCGTAGACGAAGAGTACATTGGAAAACCGAAAAAGCTGGATATATCGTACATTAGAAGGTTTATGGTGGTCTTGGGACCGGTAAGCTCTATTTTTGATTTCTTGACTTTCTTTTTAATGCTAGTGGTGTTCAAAGCTGTGGTTCCAGTTTTTCAAGCCGCCTGGTTTGTGGAGTCTCTTTCAACGCAAACGCTCGTGGTTTTCGTGTTGAGAACTAGAAAAACGCCGTTTTACAAAAGCAAGCCCGGCAGATTTTTGCTGATAAGCAGCTTGACCGTCGTAGCGGTCGCGTTCGCAATACCCTATACACCGCTCGGTGCTGTGTTCAAGTTTTCGCCCCCTCCTGCATTGTTCTATCTGGCCCTAGCAGGGCTAATCGCCAGTTACTTGTTCTTGGTTGAGGTTGTCAAGACATGGTTCAATAAACGATACGGTTACCTTCTGGAGCAAGCCTTTGTGCCGAGAAAAATAAAACTGGCAAACCCAAAAACCAATTAGGTTGGATTGTTTCGGCTGAAGGCCGAGCATTTTTGTCCGCGTTTGCAAATCCAGTCCCATTTAACTCAAAACTTTGAAGCGTTTTGGCTGTTTTCCAATATTTTTATCCTCTTGACAATTTTTTTCAGTTTGGGCTCCAACCAGTTTTAGTTTTCAATTCTCTCAGACCAGCTGTCTTTTCCGTGATAGTAGGAAGTAGTCCATTAGCAAGTAGTGTATAATAATTTCAGGGCTAAGCTTCATTTGTTTGAGACAAGGGTTCTCTTTCTTACTCGGACAGGTCTCTGATCCTAAGTAGGTGTTGAAACGGGCAACTGCATTGCGAGTGCAGTTACGTTTATTTGTTTAATGTTTTACATTGTTATGCCTAAGCCTTTTGCTACGCGTTGACCGTATTCTGGGTCTGCTTTGTAGAAGATTTGTGTCTGCCGAATCTGGATTTCTTTTTTCGCATTTGAAAGGTGAGCCACTATGTTGCCAATTAGGTGTTCACGGTCTAAGTCGGTCATGGCGTTTCGGTAAAGATTCCCTGGCTGTATAAAGTCATCGTTTGGGTGCGTGTATGGTTGACGTGCAACTTTGCCTGAAACTTCAAACACTGGTTCCGCCGCTTTTGCGTCGGGTTCTGGGCCGCCAAAGCTGTTAGGATAATAGTTTGGCGCATCGCCTTCGTTTCCGTCAAAACGCATGAATCCATCACGTTCATAGTTGTTGACTTTTACGCCTTTAGGTTGGTTAACGGGTAATAACAGGTAGTTTGGTCCCAAGCGGTACCTGTGGGCGTCATTATAAGCAAAGAGACGCCCTTGGAGCATTTTGTCAGGTGAAGCTGCGATGCCGGAAACGAAGTTTGCTGGAGAAAACGCTGCCTGTTCAACTTCAGCAAAGTAGTTGGATGGATTACGATTGAGCACCATCTTGCCAATTTCCATCGGTGGGTAATCTCCATGAGGCCAGACTTTGGTGACGTCAAATACGTCAAAGCGGTAGTTCTGTGCATCTTTAAATGGCATTATTTGTATTTGCAGGGTCCATGAAGGAAACTCGCCTTTTTTGATGGCGTTATGAAGGTCGCGTGTTGCGTGATCAGGATCTGTTCCCTTTATGTGCTCAGCTTCTTCTCTGGTCAGATTCTGAATGCCTTGGTCAGTTTTGAAGTGGTATTTAACCCAGAAAACTTCTCCATCTTGATTATACCATTTGAAGGTGTGGCTACCGTAGCCATTCATGTTGCGAAAAGAGCGTGGAGTTCCTCTGTCTGAGAACAAAATTGTTACCTGATGAAGCGACTCAGGGGTCAGAGATAAGAAGTCCCAAAACATGTTTGCGTCTTTAAGATTCGTTCCTGGATTGCGCTTCTGGGTGTGAATGAAATCTGGAAACTTCATGGGGTCACGAATAAAGAATACGGGTGTATTGTTTCCAACCAGATCGTAGTTACCTTCCTCAGTGTAGAACTTTACGGCGAATCCTCTCGGGTCACGTTCAGCGTCTGCTGACCCTTTTTCTCCGCCTACGGTAGAAAATCTTACGAAAACTTCTGTCCTTTTTCCGACTTGAGAGAGGAATTTTGCTTTTGTGTACTTAGTTACGTCTTTCGTTACTTCAAAATAGCCTCCTGCGCCAGCACCTTTAGCATGTACAATGCGTTCAGGTATACGTTCACGATTAAAGTGTGCCAGCTTCTCGATTAAATCAACGTCCTGAATTATTACAGGTCCATTGTTACTAATGGTAAGGGAATTTTGGTCGTCGGAAACTGCGGCACCTTGGTCTGTAGTAAAGGTTTCTTTCAAAATAATTTCCTGCTTTGTTTCTAAAAAGCTTGCTTAAATTAAACACATCACATTATTTAAGAATTGTCATGACCTCACGCTTATGAATTCAAACAGAAGAAACAGCAAAGCAGATATACAATGGATAAAAGAAAATAAGTGGGCCAAAAGTCATTCGAAAAGCTTTGTCGATTTAGCGCCGGTACTTATTTTGTGTTTGTTTTTTTGGTTTGTTTAAGTGCGTAGTCAAAGAACTTTTCGGTTGTATCTTCATAGGTCCATTCTGCACGAATTCTAGTTTTCTTCTCAGCTTTACGTAATTCAGAAAGCAGTAGCCGATTTAAGTCTCTGGCACTTTCGCCTTTGAATTCAGCCTTAACCTCAAATCCGTCATCGGTTGGCTTGATTGAACCAACGTTGCCAATTATTCGTTCCAACACAGGTTTTATGGCTGATGGAGTGGTACTGCTCACTCGTGCAAATAATTTGAATTTTTTCTCGAGCACTAGTTATCAGTCCTTACTCGCAGTTGTGCTTTACCGATTTGCGTGTCTTTCGGAATGTAGTTGTCCGCCTGTTGCCCAATTGCTCTTTGGTGCTTCATATATAACAATGGTTGTTGCTTCTCGAGGAATTCCTAAATCTTCAAATACTTTCGTTATTCCTTCGACTGTTTTCTTTTTGTTCTCAGGACTCATGCCTTCCCAAACAGAAACTTGAACTATCGGCATTTCATTTTTACCTCAATGACATTTGAGGTGTTCGCATTTATTAATATCTTCCCAATAGCACTTGAAGCTGGAATATTATCAGCCAATTAATTTTTGTTAAATTATTGATCTTATCTGGGAAAAATGGTTGGAACAGTATTTTAGTGTCCTAAGGATAGTTTATTTTTTTGTGCCACTTTAAGTTGATACATGCGTTAAGCTTTTGCCACCATCAGCCGTAATTTGAATAGTGTCCTCAATTTTTACGCCTCCAACACCTTTCACTGGCAAGATTGAGTGCCCTACAGCTAACGTCCAGTTTTCTTTTACCTCCAACTGCACATGACTGAAATAATGACTTGGGTGAGGCCACTCCTCAAATTCTAAACCTACACCATGCACTGGTCCTGGAATCCAAACATCTCCGTAACCTTTTGCACTGAAAGCTTCTGTGAACGCCTTAGTAACTTGGCCAACCAACCAACCTGGTTTTATGTTGGCAATGATGCTTTTTTGGACATCTTTGTATGTTTGCGTGAGTTCATTTTGCTTTTGAGAAGCTTGCCCGCAAACAATCGTTCTAGCACAATCTGAAGAGTACATGTCAACAACTGGGTGCACATCAATAACGATAAGGTCACCATTCTCAATTTTGCGTCTCGATGTTCCACCATGCAAGTAAATAGAATGCGGTCCACTGTCTACAAAAATGCTTGATCCAAAACGCATTGCACCTGCCTGTCTCATAGCATATTCAGCTTCTGCTCCGACCTCAATCTCCGTGACGCCTGGCTTGACAGCGGCGATGGCTGCGGCTACTCCTTTGCTTGCTACTTCAGCCGCTGCTTTCATAGCTTCAATTTCTTGCGAATCCTTGACGTAGCGTAGCGGCATCAAAATTTCTTCATTCTCAATCACTTTCATTTTAGGGTTTGTCTTCAAAAACTTGTAAACTAAAAAGCCTGGATTAGAATGAGTGCAAAAACCAACTTTCTTTTCAAAAATATTGTGTTGCTTGACTAGTTGAAAGAAGTTTTGCATAAGCTGTGCAGGCGAACGCCAGCCTCGGACATCTTTGATTCCTGAAGCTTTAGCAGCAGCCTCTACTTCCTCATCAAAAACAATTATTGTCGGTTCGCCTTCTTGTGGAAGAAACAGCCTAGCAACATTTCTCATGTCGCCTGTTAGGTAATAGTAGTTTTCTCTGCTTGTAACTTGCAGTGCTGCAACTTCCTGCTCAACCATTAGTTCTTGTGCTTTTTTACGTCGCATCTCAAAACGATTCATAATCTCAACCCTCAATTCATTATTTTTCTTATGTGTAGACTCTTATCAATTTAGTGCCGCAAAAACTTGATACACCTTAAATTAGTGCTTTCAAGAGAGAATTTCCTCCTGAAGACTTTGAATATTTAATTCTCTCAGTGGAAGTTTATCACTTTAAATATCGAAAGCTATTTCCATATTCCAACGAATAAACTATCAGTCTAGGTGCAACTTGGATGAAAAGAAAAGATTATCTTAAAACTCCAGTCAAGCACATAAAAATAAATGGGGCACTATCCGTTGATCAGTTGATGCAGCAATTCAAAAATTCAGGCTCCTTAGGTGCGGGAAGATTAGCTACGGCATGCGACATCTACGAGAAAATGCTCAAAGACAAAGACTGCACCATTTTCTTGGCACTTTCAGGTGCTGTTGTACCCGCTGGAATGCGTACCTTAGTCACTGACCTAATAAGAAAAAGGTTTGTGGATGTGATTGTCAGCACAGGGGCCAGTATGGTTCACGACGCCATTGAAGCGTTAGGCGGACATCATTATAAAGGAAGCTGGACAGTAAATGACAAAGAGCTTTACAGGTATCATCTTTTTCGTATTTACGATATTTTTGTTCCTGAAGAAGATTATGTTAAATTGGATTTCAAGTTGTCGGAAATGTACGCTGAAATAGCTTTAGAACGTAAAGGTGAAAGTTTAGCTTCAAACGAGTTCTCATGGGAAATAGGCAAGCGCCTCACGGACCCAAACTCCATATTGAGAGCAGCGTATGAAGAGAATGTTCCTATTTTCATTCCAGCCGTACGTGACTCAGAATTTGGTTTCATCCATTGGCTACACTCCTCCCAGCAAAACCAAAAAACTGTGCTTCAGGTTGACGCCTTCAAGGATGTGCCAACTATTTGCGGAATCTGCTCTAAATCACCTAAAAACGGAATGATAGTGATCGGCGGTGGCGTGCCTCGCAACACCATCCAATCATCAACATTAGCATCCAAGAAAGGATTAGATTATGCTGTAGTAATTACCATGGATCGACCAGAAACTGGAGGTTTATCTGGTTCAACTCTGGAGGAGACGGTGAGTTGGGGAAAAATGAAGGGCGAAGCAGACCACGTAATGGTTATCGGCGACGCATTAATGGTCTTTCCGTTTCTCGTTGCCTCCGTAACCGAACGATTGGGCGAAGGCTTCAAGCGAGTTCCTTTTTTACAACCTGAAAAACCAACAGGCAAAGGAAGTTAAAAACATGGGCGACGACGATTCTGAAAAGTACTGCGGCAACTGCGACAGCCACAACTCATACAATTACCCAACCAAAATCTTCTGCTCCACCCGTTACGCCCAAAACAAGAACCCAATAGTTGACACGTTGTGGCATTGCAGTGACTGGAATAAGATCAGCCAAAAATGCTATTGCGTTAAAGAAGCGTTGAAGAAGGAAAATGATGACAAGAAGGCGCAAAGTTAAAGTTAATAATACTGGACCATGTTTGAATGTTGGTTTAAGCCCGGTGGTGTAGTGGTCAAGCATAGGGGCCTCTGGAGCCCTTGACGAGAGTTCGAATCTCTCCCGGGCTACCACTGCATATGCTCTTATATACCGCTTGGGGTTTTTTGGAGTTCTTTGACTATGGCTTGTTTCAAGGCTTGGTTTAGAACTTCTATTTTCTCCTGCTCTGGATCGACCACGGTCGCATGAGGCATCGTCAGTGCGTCTCTGCTTAAAATTTCGCTTGGATTCAATCCCCATGCTTCAATTATTAGTTTCAGTTGGTCGATTTTTGAGATCTTGGTCTTAGGCCTTATGCTTAGTTCGCATGTGGCGTACAGATTTCTGAGGAACTCTGTCCCTTTCATCTTTACGTCGTTGTAGGTGCTTATGGTGTGTCCCATCATGTACTCGATGTAGTCGGTTGGGATGGTGCTCAGCGAGCCGAGTTGGGTGCGGAAATATTTCCTTATTGAATGAGCTCTGAGGTCGTAGCGCTTCGCTGTTCCCTTCTGGATTAGTCCTGCTTTTACAAAGAGATTGTGGATTGATAGGTAGATGCTTCCGGTTGTAACTGGCTTAACCGTTTTTGTTTGGCTGTCCCTTATCAAGGGTGACTCGTCGTAGAGCACTTCTGGTGGCATGCCCCACCTGTCATTTCGAGTGCCTTTTCTTCGCATTTCCAAGTAAATTTTGAGGTATTCGACTGCTTCGGTCCCGAGAAAAGTGTCGTAGTCGTGATATTTGCCCTTGGTGATTTCTGCTTCTACGTGTACGTGAAGTGGAATTATTCCTGCTTCAAGGTCCTTTTTGACGTGGCGGTATCTGAGGTTGACTAGCGTTCCCAGTCTGAATCCTCCTAGCGCTAGGAGGCTGATGGCTACTTTTTCTCTTATGTCTGCTATATCCATCATTTTAGTGAGTTCTTCAGGTGTTGGGGCTCGGTCATTGTATTTGACTCGGCGTGGAAGCCTGTATGGTAAGACTATTTCTATCCCGTTTGTCCTGTAAAGTGCTTTGACTCCTTTCACGTGGTTAACTATGGTTCCAGGAGCCAGTGCCTCTGCTTGTAGATCGCCAACAAAGTCGTCCAATGAAGCCACATATTGTTCTAATATCTTTTTGTCTAGGAGCGATTCTCTAACTATGTCATCTGGGCTTTTTGCGATCCACTTGCTGAATCTGTAGATTCCGAAGACATATTGATATAGAGTTGCTTTGCTGCCTGTCGTGTGTCTCAGAAGGTAAGCTGCCAACTTTAATATTGACTCGTTTTCGAAAGCGAAGGGGATTAGACTCGGCATCTTTCCTCTGAAGGCATCGATAACATATTGTCTGGCTGCTCTTTCCCTTGGGGAAGCGTTTATGTTTTTGTCTACCAAGCCTTGGAGTTCGTTGCTTGAATGTCTCTGGCTATATATGATTTCTACTGCGGTCATCAATGTTCACTGTTCTTGGGTTTCTTGTAACCAAGTATTTCAAGACAAAAATGCTTAAAAAGGTTACGGTTATTTCTATTCTTGATGAGAACATGGCCAAGATAATCGGATCGAGTAAAGTAACAAAAAGGTATCAGGTCACAATTCCTGATGAAGCGAGAAAAATTCTCAAGATATCGGTTGGAGATACTCTGGCCTTCGTAGAAGAAAATG
>JBEKFM010000064.1:0-11795 GCA_050013315.1 Bathyarchaeia archaeon | reverse complement strand
TCAAGTATCCTCTTGGAGGATATGCTTGGGGTGATAACTGGTCTAACCGCGTTATTCACTTAACAAGGTGCCAAGACAGAAAAGCATTCTACGAACTTGTTTTCCACGAAGTCTATAGATTGAACACACCAGAAGGGCACGAAACAATTTTTCCGATGGAGAGACGTTATATTGAAGAAAAATTCGGAATCAAACTTGATAAATGGTTGCCTCTTCAAGACGAAATAATAAGAACCCTTTACAACGTAGATAAAAAGATATTAGAAGACAGTTTAAAGAATTGTGGGGAACAATCGAGAACTATGCAGGAGATAGAACAACGAGCAAAAGAGCTCGGTCTTTGATTTTTAGCCTCTTTAATGGCTCTATCATTATCCAAAACTAAGCATTTGAAGCTCAACTTCCGCAATCACAACTTCATTCTGTAGTGGACCCACACGCGAATTATATCAAAAATTGAATTTTTAAATTTTATTTCACATCAACTTGGTAAAAGCTCCAGCTACTCAAAGAGAAATAACATCAAATAGCAGTCAAACTATTGTATCAGCTACCATTTTCATTTTTTCCAAAATTAGTCTCACTTTTTCGGGTGGTGTCATTCCAAAGCCACAATCCGGGTGGATATATCTAATATTTTCTCTTCCGGCAGTTTCCTCAATTCTGTTATATCGCTCCATAATTATTCTTTCATCTTCAACATTGACGTTTGAGATGAACCCCACTCCAAGTTTCTTACCGTGTTCTTCCAGTGACGCCTTTGAGATGATATCCAAATTCTCTTTTTCTTCCTCCCCACTAAATCCTAAACTTAAGATAGGAATATCAGAATTTAATAAGACATCATAAAGATTAGGAACACTTTTTATTGATCCACAGACGTGGCAGCTGACTTTTTCCTCTTTAATCGAAAAGGGTGGAAGATGCAAAGCAAAATCTTTCAAAATCTTTTTAGCAGATTCAAGTGATACTCTGCCAGTTGAAAGCAGAGGTTCGTCAATCTGCACGTAAGCTCCAATATTAAGCGCTTCTTGCGTTAGAGGTAAGAGGGCGCGAGAAAAGTCAGAGTACAAAGCTTCTTCTTCGTCTAAATCATAATGCTTCAGTGTACTTTCCATGTCTGCTAAAGCGCAAGTAGTACCTAGCGTCATTGGACCTGTAATTGTAATTTTGACTTTTACATTCTCTTTTCCTAGATTTTTCAGGATTGATTTGACTCTTCTGTAATCGTTAATCTTATAGAACTCGTCTATCCTGTCTTGTTCCATGGGCTCAATTTTTCCAACAATTCTCAAACCATCGCCGAGTCTTTCTAGACCCGGAATTTGCTCAAAATACTGAATCATGTTGCTTCGTAGTTCACCATCTGTTATCAGGTCGATACCATAGTATAATTGCAAATCAACAATTTCCCTGATGGCATTTTCAAGAGGGCTGTCTGATTTAGGAAAACTCCCGACAACAGTCGTTTCTATTGGCATGAAAATAGTTAGACAAGCCTAAATATTTAAACGACTTGAGTGGACATGGGAAGTAAGGAAGAGTTTAAGTCAGCTTTAAATCCTGTATTTCAAAGAAAAACTTTAACTTCTTTTGAAGGAAGCGCTGCTATCTTGAAAGTCTAATATGTTTTTAAAAGTCACTTAGATATCTGCTCTCGCTTTTTAGCTATGAAATACAACTGTCCACAGTTTAGTTTGACTCACATTTAACTTCATGAACTAATTCCAAAAAGCGTTGAAGATCATGCTTTTTCTTTAGAGCTATCAGCTTTTGTCATGTTTCGCATAACTCGGCTTATTTCACTTTTTCCGTTTCTTTTCTTCGTTTATCAGTTGAGCTAAGCTGTAGGTAATATAGGCTGAGAAGCTATGAACGCCTTTTTTAATTTCGTATTCCTCTTTGACCTTCAGCCACTCGTTAAAAAAGTAATCGTAAACCTCAGCCTTTACAGTGATGCTTTTAAAGCCTTTTTTCGGCGTTTTGTTCCCCTCTTAAGCTAGTTAGCGAACGTACATTTATACAAAACATACTGCGAAAGCGCTGACTCGGATAGGCAATTATAGAGTACACGGTTTTAAGTCTCAAAAGCAAATCTTTTTCGGCGCCTAAATCTTTTTCGGTACCTAAAGCTAACTTTATCAAATTCCGTTTCTTGAGGCAGTATCGTACAAGCTACAGAATTACACATGCATGACGCAAACAATGCGCAGTTTTTTAGGGAATTTTGGCTTGTTTGTTGTTGTCCCGCAATAAATTGAGCACTTAAAGTCCATACCTTCTAAGAAAAAATTAAAGAAAAAAAAGAGTTATTTGATTATTTCTTATTCTCTTTTAATTCAGGGAATTTGGTAGCTAAGAAATCAACTTATTAAACTCATTTTGCCGTTTAGCTCTTTCATGGCTTTTTCTAAAGGTTCCTTGATTGCTTCTAAATCTTCTTGCTCAATGTCAGGATGTTCTTTTGCAATGTATTTATCACTTCATCTAAACTTGCCAGGTAATCCGATATTCCGGTTATTTCGCAATCTTGGTTTTCAATTATCTTCTTAAAGTTGCCAATTGTCTTATCATTGTTATCTCTCAATTCACGCACTTGGTCACGCAAAGCGTTTGTATTTTTAACTGTGAATCACGGCAGACGGGCACGAAAAGACATTGAAATGATAATTTCTTGTTGCACCATTATGTTTCACCATTAATTATATATTCAATTGTACGGAAGTACATAGGAAGATGGTAATTTTGCCACGTAAAGGATACAAATGCATAACAGTTACCGACAAAGTTCACGAAGACATCAGAAAAAGAGCCAAGGAAACCAATCTCACTTTGAGAGAATACGTCGAATACTTGCTTGCTAAGGATAAAGCTGCTAAACAAGGAGCTTAACAGTAAATTCCTATTTTGCCTTGCTCTCCTTTTATCTCTGAGTTAAGTTTTTACATTTTCTTAACTATTTCCACGTATGCAGGTTTAAGGCTTATCTTCATAAAAACTTAGAATATTAGAAGAGAAGAAAAAACATCCAGAAACAAAAATCTGAAGTTTATTTTCAGACTAGGAGTTTAAAGTCAATTCTATTTTTGTAACATACCATTTTACTTCTTTTCCTTGAAATACCTTCAGCATAAGTTCTGCTGCTTCTAGTTGTTGCAACCCTAACGCAACAAACCAATTAGAATTGTATCCATACGTTTTTACTGGTGAAACAAGTGATTGGAGCAAAACACAAACATTAACCATAACTGCGACTCCCTTAAGTCCTACCCCTGCCCCAACATCTTCAACTTCAACACAAACTTCAACATCGCCTTCATCAACACCTAACGCTCCAGAATTTCCCTCACTAGTAATTTTAACGCTGTTGATGGTAGCATCACTGTTCATTGCAGTTGTGTTTGTGCTAAGAAAGCGGCAGAACATAATTTAAGCCAAATTTAGAATGACTTTTTTGCGGCAGCCTTAAGCTTACGTGCGGTCTCCTCTAGTTCTTCAAGCATTGCAATTACATTTTCATTGTTTTTCTGGATGATATTTACGAAAGCGCTTCCAACGATAGCGCCGTCGGCTCCAGTTTCAATTATGTTTTGTACGTGTTCTGGTTTTGAAATGCCAAACCCAACCGCCAACGGAATCCGCCCGGATGTGAAAGGCAAAACATGATTGATAAGTTGAATAGTTGAATCTTCTATTGTTGCTTTTGCTCCTGTTACTCCGAAGTGAGAAATAAGATACAGAAAGCCTGAAGAACATTCAACTATCTTTGCGAGACGCTCGTTGGAAGTGGAAGGTGCTGCTAAAAAAATTGTGTCTACGCCAAATTTACATGCAACTTTCCGGTATTCAGCGGCTTCCTCAATCGGCAAATCTGGAACTATAATTCCATCAACCAGGCTTTTCTTAGCTGAACCGAAAAACCCGTCGAGTCCCATGTGGAACACGGGATTATAATACGTCATTATTACAATTGGCACATCATGTCTCTGTCGTATTTCCTTAGCAACATCCAGCACTTTCGCAGGCGTTGCTCCAGCGGCCAAAGCTCGAGTGCTCGCAGCTTGAATTGTTGGTCCATCCGCGATAGGGTCAGAGAAGGGAAGCCCAAGTTCCAGTATGTCTACGCCTCCTTTAATTAGGGCGTCTGCAATTTTGGGTGTGAGTTCTGGTTTTGGGTCTCCAGCAGTAATGTAGCCGATGAGTGCTCCGTTTCCCTGCCCTTTTGTTTTTTGGAAGGCTTCTTTTATTGTGTTCATGTTTTTGCCCCTATGTAGTCTGCTACGGTTTCCACATCTTTGTCTCCTCGTCCGGACAATGTTACCACGATGGACTGAGTCTTCTTCATTTTGGGAGCGATTTTCATGCTGTAAGCTATTGCATGGGATGATTCCAGTGCAGGAAGAATTCCTTCCTCTTTTGATAAGGTAAGAAAAGCGTCTACTGCTTCTTTGTCTGTGGCGGAAACGTATTGTGCCCTCTTGAGTGTTTTTAGGAAGGAGTGTTCTGGACCAACACCAGGATAGTCTAAGCCTGCGGATATGCTGCTTGTGTTCTGTATTTGCCCGTTATTATCTTGTAACATGTAGGTTAGCATGCCATGAAAGACCCCTTCTGCTCCCGCCCCAAGAGATGCAGCATGCTTGCCTGTTTCTAAGCCTTCCCCTGCAGCTTCAACACCATAGAGCCTCACTTCGTTGTCATCTTCAAACGGGTAGAAAGTACCCATGGCGTTGCTTCCCCCGCCAACACAAGCAACCAGCGCATCAGGCAGTTTGCCTTCCTTCCTCTGGAATTGTTCTTTAAGCTCCTTGCCGATTACGCTTTGAAAATCCCTAACAATCATAGGATACGGATGAGGACCGACGACTGAGCCAATTAAGTAATAAGTCGTCTGAAGGTTTGCAACCCAATCCCTAAACGCCTCGTTTATCGAATCCTTGAGGGTTTTTGAGCCAGCTTCCACAGGATGCACTTGCGCGTTTAGAAGCTTCATCCTGAAAACGTTAAGCCGCTGCCGTTCACAATCCTCCGTGCCCATGTAAACCTCAGCTTTCAAGCCTAAGGCGGCGCATGCAATTGCTGTTGCAACGCCGTGTTGACCTGCTCCAGTCTCGGCGATTACACGCGTCTTTCCCATTCGCTTGGCCAAAAGCGCTTGACCGATTGTATTGTTTATTTTGTGTGCTCCACCGTGAGCTAAGTCTTCACGTTTAAGGTAAATCTTGGCGCCGCCCAGTTTACGCGTCAAGTTCTCAACAAAATAAAGCGGTGTTGGTCTTCCAACGAATTCTGACAGATAGTAGTCGAGTTCTTTTTGGAAAGTCGGGTCTTTTCGGGCTTGCTCGTAGGCGTCTTCAAGCTCCTTGATCGCCGCCATCAGGACTTCTGGAACAAAGCGGCCGCCATATTTCCCATATTTTCCGTCAACTGGGTAATTGCTTACTTTCATTTTGCATTCACAAACTCCCTAACTTTTTCTTCAACGTTATCAGCTGACATTATGGCTGAACCGATAAGGAAAGCGCGTGCACCACTTTCACAGAGAAACCTTATGTCTGTTGGCGTGTTTATTCCGCTTTCACTTATGACCCATTTTCCGTTTGAATCATGTTTTAAGAGAATTTTTTTTGTCACGTTTAAATCTACTTTTAATGTTCCAAGATCACGGTTATTTATCCCAATCAAATCAGCGCCTGTTTTTACGGCAGAACAAAACTCTCGTTCGGTGTGAGTTTCAAGCAAAACCTCAAGACCCAACAGATGAGCCCCAGCTATCATTTCATCAAGGCTTCGGTCACAGTAGCCTCTGTCAAAAAGCGCCTTAATCAACAAAACCGCATTGGCCCCTATTTTCGCAGCAGCTTGGATTTGTATGGGGCTTAAGATTATGTCTTTCATGACAATAGGAAGTTTCACCGCTTCTCTGGCCTGAACTAACGCTTCTAAAGAGCCGTCGAACTGTCTTGGCTCAGTTAACACGGATAAGGCTACAGCTCCGCCCCTTTGCATTGCCTTAGCAATCTCGCTTGGTTCCATGTTTTTTCTGATTACGCCAGCTGAAGGCGAAGCAGACTTTATTTCAGCTATAACGGGGATAGCTTTGCAACCTAAAATTGCCGCCCCTAAGCTGATTTGCATGCTTTCTACTGGCTTTACTGCTTCATAATATTCGCTATCAATGGTAACTTGAGCAACATGCGCCAGCACATCAAGAAAATCACTCATACTTCGCTTCCAACTCCTCAAGTTTTGACAAGCTGCCGCCTGAAGCTTTAACCAAAGCCCTAAGCTTACCATAGGCAGCTCCGCTCTCGAGCGATTTACGGGCTATTTCCATGCCGCCTTCGAAGTTTTCTGCCTCCCCGCCAACAATGATCCCTGCCGCACTGTTGACAAGCACAAACTCCGCCTTTGAATCATCTGTAGCGCAGTTGCCGCTCAGGACTTTGAACAAGATTTCTGCGCTTTCATCGGGCGTTGCCACCTTCAAATCGGCAATGTTTGCTTTTTTTACTCCAAAATCGCTTGGAGAAATCTCTCGCTCTGTTATTTTGCCTTTCTTTAACCAAGCAATAGCCGTTTTCCCAATCGTTGACACTTCGTCTAAGCCATCTAATCCATGAACAACCATCGCTTCCTCGCAGCCCAGCCGCTTTAACGCATAAGCAAGGGGAGTTGTCAGTTTAGGGCCATACACGCCGAGCAGTTGAGCGTCAGCGCATGCTGGATTGGTTAACGGTCCGAGAAGGTTGAATACCGTGCGAATGCCTATTTCTCGCCTTGGTTCAGCAGCATACTTCATAGCCGGATGGAAAGCTGGAGCAAACATGAATCCTATACCGACGTTTTCAATTATGCCTTCAACCGCTTGAGGACCCAAACATAGGTTAAGACCAAGCTTTTCTAATACGTCGGCGCTTCCGCTTTTGCTTGTGACAGCTCTGTTTCCGTGTTTAGCAACTGCAACGCCAGCTCCAGCAATGACAAAGGCAGCCGCTGTGCTTACGTTGAAGGTTTTTATTTTGTCTCCGCCTGTCCCACAGGTATCCACAAGGCGACTATGTACGTGGGGATGAATTTGGCTGCTGTGCTCTCTCATGACGGATGCAAAGGCGATAAGTTCCCCAACCGCTTCGCCCTTCATACGTAAGGCTGTTAGAAAAGCGGCAGTTTGCGAGTTTGATGCTTTTCCCGACATTACTTCTCTCATTATTTCTCCTGATTCGACGCTTGTCAGGCTGAAGCCTTCAATTAGTTTCTGTATTCCTTCCCTAATCATTACAGTCGCCTGTCATCCAAGAAGTTCTTAATTATGACTTTCCCGTCCTCGCAGAGAATTGATTCAGGATGAAATTGCACCCCATCAATCGGGTACTCAACATGCCTAACACCCATGATTTCTCCATCATCAACAGATTCCGCAGTAATTTCTAAGCACAAAGGAATAGAGCTTCGTTCACCAGCAAGCGAGTGATATCTCGTTGCAGTAAACGGATTTCGAACGCCCCTAAAAATTCCATTTTCAACATGTTTTATAACACAAGTTTTTCCATGCATGAGCTTTTTCGCCGACACGATTTTTCCGCCGAACGCGTGGATTATTCCTTGATGCCCAAGACAAACGCCTAAAGTTGGAATTGTACGACTCATACTTTGCAGAATTGCTGTGCAAACGCCAAAGTACCTATCATCTTCAGGAGTACCTGGACCCGGAGAAATCACAATTCTGTCTGGTTTAAGTTCAGATAACTGTTTCAAGTTTGCTTCGTCATTTCTGAAAACTATGGTTTCTGCGCCTAATTCGCCGATGTACTGGACAAGGTTGTAAACGAACGAATCATAATTGTCAATTACCAGAACCTTCACGCTTTTGCGCCTCCAGCTTCTTCGAGCGCCAGCATCAGCGCTTTTGCCTTGTGGTCAGTTTCGAACCATTCTCGTTCCGGAACTGAATCCGCAACAATTCCTGCTCCAGCTTGAATGTAGGCTTGGTCTTTGTCAGCGAAAAGGGTACGGATGGTTATAGCGAAGTCTGCATTGCCGTTGTATGAGAAATAACCTACTGCCCCAGCGTAAGGTCCACGCCTCGCTGGCTCAAGTTCATCGATTATTTCCATGGCACGCACTTTTGGGGCTCCAGAAACAGTACCAGCTGGGAAAACAGCACGCAGAGCGTCGTAGCTTTGAAGGTCTTCTTTAAGTTCACCTACCACCTGGGATACAATGTGCTGCACATGGCTATACTGATGGACTTTCATAAATTCAGGCACATGAACACTTCCATATTTGGAGATTTTGCCAAGGTCATTGCGTGCCAAGTCAACAAGCATAACATGTTCAGCGCGTTCTTTTGGGTCAGAGAGTAATTCATGAGCTAACTTGTTGTTTTCGCTGGGGTTTTCATTAACAGGTTTGGTTCCAGCAATGGGGAAAGTTTCTACGATTCTGTTATCGACTCGAACGAGCATTTCTGGGCTGGAGCCAACTATTTGATGGTCGCCCGATTTGTAAAAGTACATGTAGGGCGAAGGATTGATCGTGCGTAGAGCCTGATAAAACGGTATCAAGTTGCCTTTTACTTGGAATTGGTAGCGCTTGGAGATGACAACCTGGAAAATGTCTCCTGCGGTTACGTATTCTTTTGCTTTTTCCACCGCTTTTTCATAGTTTTCTTTTTTAATGTTTACTTTAGGTTGAGTGTACGACAATTCTTCAGAATCGATAGGTTGCTTAAGTTGGCTTTCAACTTCTGGTAGGCGACTCTCGCTGCGGTAATAGTAGAATGATTGTTTCTGTATGTGGTTGAAGATGAATCCGTCATCAAATATGCCCATTTCTAAGTCTGGGAAGTTCAAGTCATTTTGAGATTTTTGTGGCAGTTTTTCCCAGTAACGCACCGCGTCATAAGATATGTAGCCTACTGCTCCGCCAATGAATCTGAATTCACTGTTTGAGATTGCTTCCTTTTTGAGGAGTTTTTCTATGATTTGCAGTGGGTCGCTTGTTTTCTGTGTGGTTGTTTCGCCGGTTCTTTCGTTTTTGATCTGTGCTTTTTCGTTTTTGGCTCGGATTGTTATTTTTGGGTCGAATCCGATGAATGAGTATTGCGCGAGTTTTTTTGGTCCTTCGATTGATTCGAGAAGGTAGGTTGTTTCGTATTTTTTTTGGAGTTTTGAAAATATTTCGAGGGGTTGTTGTGTGAGCGCGATTTTCTTGATTTTTAGAGGGTCAGCTGGTTTGGTTTCGATTGATGGTTGCGAGCCAAATGCGATTCCCCATTTTGTTTACGATCCTTATGGTTCTGAAGGATACGTTAATGTATTATTTAAGGCTTATCAGTACAAAAATGTACGTTAAAGTTGTTTGAGCACGCCACTCATCCAATCAAAATAAGCTGTTGAGCCCTCAACAATCGGAAGCGCAAGAATCTCTGGAACCTTATAACTGTGCAAACACTTCACGCACTCACTAACTTGAGTAAAAAGGTCCATGCGCGACTTCATAATAATTAAGCATTCCTCAGCTTTGTCAATTTTGCCAGACCAATGAAAAAATGAAGTGACAGGACTAACGATGTTTGCACAAGCAATCAAACGCTCCTTCAACAACGATTGCGATATTTTTTCTGCTTCCGGCTTATTTTTAGTTGTAACTAGTATGATAATGTAATTGTTCTTCAACAACTCTCACAAGACTAATGTTTAGTTTTAGGAATAATAAAACTTACCATCAGCTCTTCGGTTGCCTTTTTGCTGAGAGAGTTAAGAGATTTAAACTTCCGTTTGAATAGTATTAACTGGAACGTGAGGGAAGTTCTCTTGAACGAAGAACAACTTAGAGTTTTGAAAACGTTAAACGAGGCTACCAGCCGCATGGACCTAAACATGTTTGCTCAAAAAGTCAATTTAAGCCCAAACCAAACTATAAAGCAAATGCAAGAACTAGTGAAAAAGGGCTTTTTGCGAAAAGTCGGAAGTGGGTTTGGCATTACTGAAAAGGGAAAAGCAGTTCTTAAAGCGATGGTGCCTGTTCCGGATGAGATGGCATTTCACTTTTACTTTGGCATCGATCAGCCAGCGGACTTTACTGCGCTGACGCTTGAAGAGTTCTGCAGGGTTATCAAAGAGGTAAAAGTGGATTCGCTTGAATTTCACCTCTACAGGGGCGATTTTGAAAACTGGCTAAAAGAAGTTATGAAAGACCAGGAGCTTGTCGCCGAAATTGGAGGCATTAAGGCTGCTGGCTTAAAGGGTGAAGACCTTAGAAAAGAACTCTTGAAAGTGCTTGACGCAAAATACGGCATCAAAGAATTGTTATAGCATCTACCGTTTTTCCTCGTTCAGCTTAAGCCACCAATCAGGAACTCTAGCTTTTTCAGCGGTGTCCCAAAAATCAAAAGGCTTAATATCAACGATCGGGGTGCCGTCGAACGCATCCAAACCGCGAACGGTCAAAGTGTTGCCTTCAACTTTTAACAACTCAACCAATGTTAG
Organism: Bathyarchaeia archaeon; assembly: GCA_050013315.1. Taxonomy (GTDB): domain Archaea; phylum Thermoproteota; class Bathyarchaeia; order Bathyarchaeales; family Bathycorpusculaceae; genus Bathycorpusculum. The sequence goes on along the minus strand of JBEKFM010000064.1, from coordinate 1,302 downwards.
TCCTATAGGGTTCGGTCGAATATTAGTTCTGGTCGCGAAAACTCCAACCAAAGGCATATCCATTCTACCTCTTGGATGAACCTTCAATGTCATTCGTTGCTGACCGGAAATTTGGTCGAGCCAAAAAAGCACAAACACGTGTGAGTAATCTCCGATGCCATCCAAGGCTTCAACTAACTCATCACGAAGCACGATCTGCGAAATTCTGGATTTATCCTTAACTTCATCGCCAACAGCTTCGGCTTTGACATGACCTATGGGGGTCAAAACGATCTTTTCTTGAAAAGTCATAAGTTAATACGACCACTTTTGAGTGAGCCGAGAAACTATATAAGCATTCGAAAAAGATTGCAGTCGAAACAGAGTAGTCACCACATGGATCCGGGATTAAAATTTAATCTTTCTCTCTCTGTTTTTCTAACTAAACACTAACACGTCTAACACTCACTACGCTAACACCAACTACTCTAACACTCACCAACCAAACACTCTATCCCTACCCTAACCCCCCACTCCCTATACCCCTACATTACACCCTCACAACACGACACGCAACATGCGACACGACCCGCGACACCAACTCAACGCGACACAACGCAACACCGCACACAAGAAAGGGGTTGATGGTGGAAATGCGCGCTAGAAGAATATTTAAATTTGTTCAAGCGGTAATTATAGTGGTAATTGTTTTAATGTCAGTAAAATTTGAAACTTTTCTAACTGATTACATTAAAAGCCGCGTTGGCGTCTTCAAGAAATACTTGCTATCTGCACTACATAACAAAGATTGCTGCCTTTTGTACGTTGAATACTGCGAAGGGACGATCATTCCCAGTGCAGACCTTAAAAACTGTCAACTTCTTAGGGATGCAAATCTTTTCAGGGAGGACACAAAGGTTTCTAGAAGTGGGCGAACTACATACAAGATCTACTGCTTGACAGATGAAGGCAAAAAAATAGCGCAAGAATTAAGAGAAGAAAGCATAGTTAGCGAAGATGAGCTTCTAAACGAAATAACACCTTCATAGAAGGCAAGTTATTTTTTTTAAAAAAAAGTCCATCTTACTATGTAGCTAACTATTTTTTTTGGGTTTGGGGATTAAAATTTAATCCCACACACACAAACGACCTATCCCTAAAGTTTAGGGTGGTAAGTATAGGCTACTGGTGTTGGTTAAATAATAATAGACCTTAGCTGTAATTAGGCTTTAGACTTTAAAACGAAGGTCTTATTAGGATATAGGCACAATAATTAGCCCTTCGGGTTGTTTGCATGCTAAATTACGGCGTGTTGTCTAAAAA
>JBEKFM010000063.1:0-11937 GCA_050013315.1 Bathyarchaeia archaeon | reverse complement strand
AACTGATGGGACCTTTTGTATTATTACATAATAAAGAGTATGAATTATCAATTCAGATTTGAAAAACTTGGCAGTGTCTAAAGGGCATGGATTTTGGCGCAGGCTTAGGGATTCTGGCGTTACCATTCGGCGCAGTTGCTACTGCCTTCTGACAAGAAGCGCACTGATTTGTCCCGAAATTGACGTGAAATGGCTATGATTCCTAGTGTCTTGTTTGGCGCAATTTTTTGAAGCTCGCTCGTAAACAGTTTTCTTCCAAATCTTCCTTGAACCATACCCAGTCGTGTTAGAGTTTGTATAATAACTTTTATCTAAAACGCTTCAGCGGAGGGAAAGAGCAGGTCTTTATTTTTTTCTGCTGCTTCTGCTATGGTGTCCAAAAGGCTTAGAACTTAAATTACATTGATCATAATTGGAACGAATCTAATGCGATTTTTCAGCTATTTTTTTGCGCGCTTCTCGTATGCCGCTTGCGTATAGCGTATATCAAGTAGTAATTCATAAGATTTATTTATTGGATTTTAGATCTCAATATTGCCTCGGAGGCAGCGTGCATTGAGCTATGGACATCAAGGGCTTAGAGAAAAAACTGATACAAGCAGAGTTCAAGAGGTTTCGTCTCTTAAAGAGGACAAATTTAAAGTAACAGTATCCTTAGACCAAGAGCGCCCTATGTCCAAATGTCCATTATATGAAAAATATGACATACAAAAATATGACCTTCATCCGAACTTCAGTTTCGCCCATCTAGACGATATGATACCGAAAAACACACCTGAGTACCTTGACCATGGACAACGCTATGTTGAACGCATCGTACGTGCACTGTACTATTTTAAGCAGTGCAGCTTAATCGGACCATCAGGAACAGGTAAAACTCATATTGTTTACTTAGTGGCAGAACTCACAGGCTTGCCAATTTGGGAAGTCAACTGCGGCTTATCAACATCTTCATTTGACCTTATTGGACGATTCATCGGCCTAGGAAAAGAAAACTGGGTAGATGGGTTACTAACCCAATGGCTGAGAAAAGGCGGCATCATGTACCTCGACGAAGCCAACATGATGAAGCAGGATGTGGCAACAAGATTAAATCCAGTTTTGGATACTCGAGGTCACCTCGTGCTAAACGAAAAAGACAGCGAGGTAATTGAGCGTCATAAGTACGGTTATATGATTATTAGCATGAACCCTGCGACCGCGGAATTCTCAGGAACAAAACCGTTAAACGCTGCCATGAGACGACGCATGGCTGTATGGATAAACTTTGATTTCTTAAGCGTCGGAGAAACCATCTCACCGCATGAGGTGGAGATGCTGCGTAAAAGAACCAAGATTGACGAGGATACTGCCTATAAAATAATTCAAGCCGGCGCCGAGTTAAGAAGACAATACAAAGCTGGCGACTTGCCTTACGGACCCTCTTTAGGCGACCTAATCAATTGGGCTACTTTGGTGAATGATGGAAATACTCCTATAGGAGCAGCTGAGGAAACTATAATTGGATTAACCAGCGACAACGTTGAAGTCCAAACTGATGTGAGGAGAATCATCGAGGCTGTTTTCAATAAATCGCAATAATCAGGAGTTATTGCACTTTGGGATTTATTGATTACGCTTGGGCGGTTTCTCTCCAGAAAGATAACACGAAAGTAAAAATACTTCAGGATTCAGCTTTAGTTCAGCCTGTTCTGCAAATTGATAATTTCGGTTTCACAATTAAGCTCCCGACAGTCCATTTGTTGGAAGAGGGAAATGTTTCGTTCCTTGGATACAAATTTGCTGCAAACAATTCAGGCAAATCCAAAATTGGGCGATTATTCAGGGCATCAGTTTTACATATAACAACTCACACTTTGGCTCCATTTTCCAAAGAAAAAATTGTGCCTAAGGAGTCCGACTCCATTGTTGAAGCGTTCGCCAAGTCGCTAATTAATGACACTTACCTCAACGCCTATATTCAAGCTAGGTACCCCGATAGATTTTTTGACATTGCCTATGCAAATGCGGTAGCTTACAAGAAAATAAAATCTTCAGAGAGAATTTTTACTTCTTCAACAAAGCTTATGACTGCTTTACTAACAAAGCTTAATACAGGTTTAATCAAGAATTCTCCAGGCGCACAGGAAGAGCAAATAGTTAATCAATTATTCAACGACTTAATGGCTCTCAAAGAAAGGTTCTTAGTTTTGATAGCTGACGGACAGATCAAACTTGATGAATTATTCGACGAAAAGGTTAAAGATATAAAGCGTTTGCTGGAGCCTTTTGGTCCATTTTTGGAGGCGCCTTCACTTCGACATACTGAAAGCCTTGGGCGTTGCAGTATTTATAGCGAAGTGGAAACATCTGGAGATAAAGATTTTGAAAGCCTATTTGCGAAATCTCTCACGAGTTTAGGAGTCACTGTACCTGCTATAAATAACATAGACCAATGTTGGAGACCTGAAACGGAAGCAGAGGCCTTGCAAGCATTTAATTCTGACAATTACCAGAAGCAACGTGAGGAAAAAATACTTTTAAAAATCAACTCCTATGTAGCTTTGACCAGATTTAAATCGGTCTCTATTCCAGACGAAGATTATACTCAATATCTCAGAGCTAGAAATTTGGTGCAAGGTGCAGGTCGGCGACTTCTTGACATTCTTCGGTCAGCGTTTAATTATCTTGATGAGGACCCAAGACAAGAGATGGGTCAACTAGATTTAGCTGCTGTTATTCAATCCTTAGCAAGCAACAAGCCAGCAACAGACGTGTTTGTCCTTGATGAGTATCTTAAGCCAAATTTCGCTTGGTCACTAATTTTTGACGTGAGCAAAAGCATGCAAGTGAAAGGGGAATATGGGCGAGCATTAGCTATAGCTGTGGCTGAGGCAGCGAAAGAGTTAATGACTGACCCTACTTCATGGACATTTTTCGCTTTCAGCGACAAGTTCTACATACTTAAGGACGGTTCGGAATCTTATTCAAAGCGAGTTAGAGCTAGAATTGGTGGCCTGAAATTTGATGGGCTCACTTACATTCCAGATGCGATTCAGATTGCGGGAAAAATGCTGGCTAAAAGGTTTGAAGAACAGCGCTGCTTAATAGTTATTTCTGATGGTTGGCCATATGGCTATCCCAACATGCCGCTGGCATTGAAGGAAGGTGTTGATGACTTGTTAAAAAAAGGAGTTATGGTTATCGGAATCGGGGTAGAAACAGATAGAATAGGGAAATTCTTTCAGTTACATGCCTCAGTTTACACACAGAAAGACCTCATTAACAAATTTGGGTCACTATATGCTAACGCTTCAGCTAAAGCGCTTGAAACTTAACCTCAAAATAGCTTTTTATGACGGCAACCGTAGTTTTGGTACGTAGCTTGTCTAAGATTATATACGTAATCTCTTTTTCTACAGGTAACGAGGTTAAGTTAACCTGCTTCTGCTCAAATTTTGGCTTTTCTAGTAAACTGAATTTTGAATTCAGATTTTCAAGTCGTAATTATATTATATATAAAAGGTAAGAATTGAGGAGTCATACCCGAAATATTGAGAAAAAGGTGAACCCCAAAATGGCACTTGCGATGGAAAATGAATTAGTAAAAGTGTATGATAAGCAAAATGACGCATGGAAACTAGTAAAGAAAGATCAGACATACAATAAGCAAATATCAACTATTGAAGAGACACTTTCACGGTTTGGATTGCTCAAAAACGAGATTAAAGTTTACTTGCATCTTGCGAGAGCAGGTGAAAAGAAGGCAGGAGAGATAGCGGAAGAAATTTCACTTCATCGAACTGAAACCTACAGAATCTTGAGGGATTTGGAGAAAAGAGGAATTGTTTTTTCTATTTTCGAGAAGCCTCTAAAATTTACAGCTGTCCCCTTGGATAAAGCTATTGATTTACTGGTAGATGCGCAAAAAATAAAAATTAAGCTTTTAGAACAAGAGAAAACTAGCCTAGTGGAACTTTGGTCATCAATGCCTCAGCTCAAAGTTACAGATACAAAAAAAGAGCTTTTCCAAATGCTTGATGGCGAACAGCAAGTGCTCATGAAAGCAAACGAATTACTCGAGAGAACCGAAAAAGAATTTCAAGTATTCGCTTCAGCCGACTACCTGGCCCAGCTTTACTACAGCGATTTTTCGGACAAACTGAAAAAACAAGCTGGCAAAGTTAATGTTACCCTGGTTACTGATAACTCCTTAAAAAGCGCTTATTTCCTTGGACAACTGCAATGGCTAAGTAAATCGCACAGAATTATTGATGACCAAAGCTTGCCGTGCTTTATGATTTCTGATAATAAAGAGGTATTAATCGCCTTTCATGAAAGAGACGCAGCAAACGGAGAAGACGCAAAAAAGAAGTGCAGAACAGCAGCTCTGTGGACAAACTACAATGCCTTCGTCAAGGTCCTCGTAATGTTATTCTCTAAACTGACTGGAATATAAACAGCGAATTAACCACTACCAACATTTTTGCTAACAGTTTTTTGCACGTTGGAACTGGGATTAGCCACTCGTTTTTCCTTTTGTTAAGCTATAGACAAAGTTTTTCACGTTTTAGAGTTAATATTTTTTATTTACCTATGTTGGTGCATGTTACGTTCGCTCCAACGGATATACCGCGTTGATCTTGGCAAAGCATAGAGACAAGAAGAGGGTCACTTGACGGATCCGTTGCAGTCGTAAACGACACCGAATATGTTCCATTTCCAAAATCGGTTATGCTTGGCGAATCCACTTTTACCCAATCTTCAGTTAACAACGACCCATTATAGTCAAAGTAAAAAGTGAAATTTTGCGCTAAAGCTGGTGTGCCTTCGTTGAGCACGTTGACTGTTAAGTTTACTTGCGTTAAGCTGCCGTTAAGTTGCAAATAGTTACCTCTCAAATTGGCCTCTGAAGTTACATTTACATTATATTCTAAATTGGAAGCTGTTGAAGACCCTGAAGAATTAAAAACAAAACTGACATAAGCACTTGAGACTCCTTCACCATCGGTACCCCAAGAGATCCAAATGCCGTTTTGATAGGGGACTACGTTTAGAAGAGTATAATCCATTTGGAGTATTGCTTGGTATGAGTCGGAAGTGATTACTGCATTCAATTCGTTAAGGTCAGCAGTTAAAACCCTTGCGTTACCACCGTTGGTCACATTGGCGAGTGCACTAATCAGAGTGTTTCTTATGCTCTGCTGGTATGCTGGGAAAACGTTTTCTTCGCCGGTATTAGCCGTCGGCACTTCTTTTTCGGTTTCAATAACATAAATGGCGGTGGATAATAAAAGGGACGCTACCAGTAAAGCTGTGATTATAATCACTTGGCCGGAGCTGTTGTGTTTTAGGTTGTGTTTTTTCATGTTAAGCCAACCTCTGACAGTTGCAGCCTAAGGATGTAGATTGTATATGTGCTGTTTTGGCTTGCGCAGACGTAGTCTACTGAAACGATTTTATCGCTTACAGCGCCTGCGTTGCAAATTGGATAAGAGTTTATGATGTTCATGTGTTGGCTGAAAACTGTTAAGTTAAACCATATTGTAAGCGGAAGAGCAGATTCGACGCAATTTTTAAGCGCAGTCCAATTTTGATTATCAACTAAGGTTGCCAGGTGTCCGTTACTGTCAAGGCTTAACAGAAGGTTTTGTGCTGTTGAAGTAAGATTTGCTGTTGAATCCTTCGCGGTTGACGATGAAGGAATAAGAGCTAAGCATGACATCAAAATGATTGTAGCGAAAATAGCTTCTATTATTCGGACTTGCCCGCTCTTATTTCTTAGCAGTCTCAGGAAATCACATCTCCAAAACTTACATCAACCTTATAGAGCACACCGTTTATTGTCACAATGTAGCTGAAGACGTTTTGCTCTGAATTCTCAAAGCTTGAACCTGCTTTCAATGGAACTTGAGGGTAAGATGTCCATTCTTGAAAATAAGAGGCGCTGTTAAAACCGCAGAGAACTATAACGAGGGGGCTTTTGTCAATTATTGTTGGAATCAGGAGTTGAGTTGTGCCTTGCACCTCAGTGAGATTCTGCTGATATGTGTAGGAGAAGAGGTAGCCGTTTTGGATCGTTAAGTCAGTTGAATTTGTGGTGTATCTTAGCGTGTAATCAAGCGGGATTAAAGTTAAAATTTCGTTGCTTGGGGCTGATTCCTGGGTTGAATTTAGAAAGTTGTATATGGCGTATGAGGTTATTCTGTAGTCGAAAGATGCTCTTGCGAACACAATAAGCATAGCGTTGCCAGTTGATGCGCTTGGGATTTGAATTGTAACGTGGCCAACTCCAATGCCTGAAGTGCTATCGGTTACGTTGCTCAGATAGTTGTTTGCTACAGCATAGCAGTTTAGGCTTGCGCTTGTGGGTTCGGAATCAATGCTTGTTAAAATCGCGAAGGTAAAAGATGTTTCGCTGCCATTTGTGCTGTTGCTTGTTTGTTCAATGTTTATGGACATAACTTGAGAAACCGTTATGCCCAAAGCTATATTGTTTAGTTTAGCGGCGTTTTCCATGTCAGCGTAGGATAATGAGTAGGCGTTTAGGTTGTTTAACCGAGTGATTTTATCTATGTCTAGTTCAAAAGGGATAGTGGAGGAGCCGGCTGCTAACCCGAAGTCGGCGGGAACACTGCTACTGGTTCCCCAGTTAATAGGGGCTCCCGGGTTTGTTATGACGTGGTCGGCTATGGCGTGCAAGTAACTTTCTTTGTTGATGTTTTGAGTGCTGTTTATGCTGGTTTGCATTGTTGAGGCTAGAAAAGCGGTTGCTATCAAAGCTACGGCTAAAATGATTGTACATGCGAAGAAGGTGTCAATGGAGGTTGATGGCAACGCATTGTTTCCCCTTTTAAGTGCCGGTTAGTCCTCCAAAAAGTCTCGAAAGAACAATTTGAGAGACAACCAAAGACACGTATGCGGTTACTGCCAGCAATGCCGCGTGTTTAAATCCAGCTCCCAGATTGCCTTCGCTGATTTTTCCGATGAAGAACCCCGAGACCCAGCATTGAATGATAATGCCCACAGAAAACATGTTGAGCTGGCTTGACATAGGTATTGAAGCGACTGATGCGAGGTTTGTGTTGTTGACAGTTGTCATCATGCTACTGGTTAACTTAGTAGTTAAGGCTACTATGGTGGTAGTGACAGCGATTAATCCACTCCACATGAAAGCAAGAAATATGTAAGGCTTCAAAAGTTCGCGCCGATTGACTTGCAATTCGTGTTCTTTTTCACTGTATTCCGAAAGTATCTCCAGCGATTGGGTTGAGTTGCCGCCGATTTCAATGGTTTCCACCATCATAGCAAAGTTTATTGTGACAAACCAACTTCGAATTTCCTTACGTATGTTGTCAAAAGTTTTTCTTATAGGTATGCCCCATTCGATTTGGCTACGCATTAAATCTAGAAATTTGGAGAAGGGTCCGTAATCTTTGCGTTTTGTAGCTTGTATTATGCTTTTTTCTGGTGAAAGCCCTGTTTTTTGTGATTCTGTTATGTCTCTTATGAAGTTGGGAAGTGATTCTTCTGCGTTGTAGTTGATTTTTGAGATGCGCCAATATTGGAATGCAATTGGCAGCGAAGCAGCAACTAAGCATATAGTGGCGATTGCAGGTAACCCCACAGGGCTTACTGCTTGCAATAATGAAGGAACAATTGCGATGAGAGCTATTATGACGAATACAGGTGGTATGAAGAATAAGGCTTTCTTGTAGAGGTCTTTCAGGTCGGGGAAAGCGCTTTGTTGCAAGTTATGCGCCATCAAAATGAAGATGCACGACCCCACAGGCATAATGATAAACGCTATTAAGTAAGACAGCATGGGCGAAGTGAAGGATGAACTGCCACCCAGCAGCGACATAACGTTTGATGACGATAGAACGACAAAAAGAATATACGAGCATAAAACAACAATCAGCATTACTGAGTAAGCTTCAACCAAAGTGGCGATTTTCTCAATTGATCGGTTCAGATTAATATATCGCAGTTCAAAGATTGCTTTCAACTGACTTTTCATATAATCAACTATTTTTCCACCGCTTCTGATTGAAGAAACAAAGCCGCCTAGAAAATTTCTATATAGCTTGGAGCCTGTGGTTTCTGCTCGCATCTGCATGACACTTAAAGGGTCTTTACCTAAGACTTCCACTTGGCGCACGACCTCGTCTGCTTCTTTTTTGAATGCTGGAAGGAAGGTGAGCTTTCGCATTTTTTTCCAGCTATCGTAGGGGGATATTCCGCTTGCAGCCATAAGCGTGAAAATCATTACTGCAAATGGCAGTTCGCGCTCGGTTTTCTCTTTTTCTTCACTAGTAGCCTTAGATACTGAGCCGAATATTTTGCCGATAAAACCGCCAGAAGTAGTCATTTGTTACTGCACCTTTGACTGTTCTTTAGCGGCTAAATTCGAGAGGATTAGTGAACTGTTTAATGCTTTGTGAACGCTTCTGAAATCGCGAAGGTTTTTTTGAACCATTTTTAGCAGAATTTGTTTTCTTCGTTCAAACTCTTGTTGAACAACGCTTAAGGGAGCATCGAGGTTTTTGGCTATTTTGGATAGTAAATAGCTTTTATCAAGGTCTTGTTGAAAAGTGTCTGAGGACATGTTCCAATTAAACACTTCGTGTGGGACACCATTGTTATCGATTTCAGCGACTTCAACAAATTTTCTAGAGGAAATTTTTCGTTCTTGCGAGTTAATGCTTGAAGTGTTGACTTGCTTGACAACTATTACGCAGTTCATCAGTGACAATATGCTTTGTGGAATGTTCATGGGCGGTTGTGTTAGCCGCTTAATGACTGTTTCTACGTCGTCAGCGTGCATTGTGCATAATCCGCCGTGCCCCGTTGCTAAGGCTTGGAAAAGAACGTATGCCTCTTCGCCTCTGATTTCACCAACAAGGATTAATGCTGGTCTATGCCTTACAGCTGACTTTATCAAGTCATAGAGTGTGACTTCGCCTTCGCTGCATCCTCCGAAGCCCTCTCGTGCAACAGTTGACACCCAGTTTTCCTGTGGCAAGTTAATTTCTTGAACTTCTTCAATCGAAATCATCTTAAAGTCTGGTCGCACCAGACATGCAATGGCATTTAATGCGGTTGTTTTTCCTGCACCTGTTGGACCTACAATCATGACTGACATTTTGTTTTCCATTAGCATCCAAAGGTACGCTGCGATTGACTCGTCAATGGTTTCGTTAATAATCAAGTCTACAATGGTTAATGGGTCTTCTTTGAACTTTCTTATAGTGAAGCTCGTTCCAGCTGGAGTCGTTTCTTTTCCAAAGGATATTGCAAGTCTGTGCTTTCCGGGAAGGGTTAAGTCTACTATTGGGTGAGCTATGCTTACGTGTTTGCCTTGTCTATGCACTATTCTTGTCATGAAATCGTCTAATTCTTCCTCATCAGTAAAAATAATGTTGGTTCGTGCGTTAGCGTATTTTCTATGATAAATGAAAACGGGCTTGTTTAGGCCTAAACAGCTTATGTCTTCTATTAACGGATCGTTTATGAGCCCTTCGATTTTTCCGTAACCTATCAAGTCTTTTTCAATGTAGTAAGTGATTTTTCTTAGACCTACTTGATCAGTTCCTTCAAGAGCTTTTAGGTGCTCTTCCAGTATGGCTGGGAGCTGTCTGTGGAACGATGCAACAAGCGTTTCATCTATCCTTGGGGCTTTAAGCTCATATTCAAGAATGCTTTTAAGGCGTTTGTAGGATTCTCTGTCTTCTCTTGACATGGGGAGTTCATCAACAACGTAGAAGAAGCTTCCTTCAGAGTCATCTTGGAATATCCAGGCATAAGAGAACGGGGGATTGAGGGGGTAACTTTCGACTTGTGTATAACCTTCAGGTACCTGATAGCCCTGAATGCCTAAGTATGCTATCAGTTCTTCGTCTGAAGTTTTTTCTTTTTCTTTGATTTCTTGTTTCTTTTTGCCTAAGTTCAATTTAATCACTCACTATTTAATGTTAAAACAATAGTTTGGTTCTCGTAGTAACATAGCAGAAAAGCCCTGCCCCAACCACTAATGAAAGCTCCTGATGCAGAAATTTCGGCTGGTATGTATATTTGTGGTTGACTTTGGATGACGTTTGTTCCAAAGCCAGATTCAACCCACGCACTGGACGAGTCGTTTACTATGCATATCCAGTATGCTTTGTTTCCGATTTGTGAAGGAAGATCCAGAAACTGAGTAGTATTTTGGCCGTCTTCGGTTACATGCGTTACAAGAGTGAGGCTTTGTGCTGCTACATTTTCATCAATATTGGCTAACTGTTGCCTTTCTGCTTCGTTTTTTATGTTTACCATTGAAAGGGTACAACTGGAAACTATGATTGTTCCAACGATAAGGGCTGCAAAAATCGAGTACATGTAACCTGGAATTATCGTCACCATTGTTTACTGGATCCACCTCTGGATTGATACGTTAGAAATGACGGTTTCTATGTAGATTATTGAGCCTTTAGGTGTGGAAATAGGAATTGAAACGCTTCCGTTGGCACCGTTCAATTGCGAAGTTATTGCCAAGTTTTCAGGTTGATTGGAAACTTGGTAAGTTTCAGTTGTTAATTGTGTGCTTGTGCAGGAGATTTGTAGGGGAAGCTGTCCTTGTAATGCTATTGGGTCTGAAGAGTTCAGGTTGACTATGTATATGCGAACGTTGGTGATGGCTTGGCCATTTTCTAATGCGGCAGTCGCATATGTTACTGTTGGCCGGTACTGCAGCTGGATCTCAGGGCCTTGGGGTCCGTCTGTTACGTAAAGCTGGCTTGGTGACGAGCCGCTTTGGTTGGTTATTGTTTGACTGTCTCCTTCTAGGTAAAGTCCTGTGTCGATTGAGCCTGAACATGGAAGCTCATAAGTTACTTGACCTACTGATGAGTTAAAGATAGTTTCATCGATTTCAGAATTATCGTTGACGTTGATTGTAAGGATGTTGCTGGTAGGTTTGATGTTTGTTGATCCGCCTGAATCACTCAATTTAATCGTGCTTGAGGAACCAGGCTGCCCTAAAGTTGAAAGAATAACATTGTCTAGAGATACGAAGTCTTGTTGGGCTGTGGAAACCTTGAGAGCTTCGCTTTGAGTATTGATGTTTTCAACTGCAAAGTAATAGGTAACTGTTATGATGCCTAGCGTTGAAACGAGCAGTATAAGGAATGTAACCGGTAATGCCAAAGCACATTTAGATCTAACAAACCTTCTGAAGAGTCTACTGCGCAAGACTATCGCCATTACATCCTCTCGTAAATGTACATTTGCTATAGAAAAGCTGGAAGAATGGATTAAGCCATTTGTGTGTATGAACAATTCACATATTATTTCCAAAAAAGATCGAAAAAATGGGATAAAGCCAAAATAATTCGTTCGCAGAACTATACTTTTAAAAAAATAGAAAGAATAAGGGGGTTGGAGGGGATACTCTTTAGGTTATGGAGCTAAAGATGTAGATGATGCTTGAACGTTTGTCTCTGTGTAGTATGCTGCTTGTGCTGTGAAGACCGTGAAAGATATGGTTGTGCCTATGTCGCTGGTGGAAACACTGCCTGGACTGACGATATAAACGTTAATAGATTTGCCGGAATCTAACACTATTGGACCTGTGGTTAGACCTGTGGTTGAGGTAGCGCCGTTCAATGCATTTTGTGTCTTAGACGTTAAGTCGGTACCAGGTGTCGCTGTGAAAGTAACCACAGTGGCCGCTGGGAAAACCGGCTGTCCACGCACTTCGATCTGGTTAATGACGATATCGCGTCCGCCAGTGTTAGTTATCATAAGCGCGCCGACGGCATTACCGCTTGAGTCGACCCAAATGTGAGCATATGGAACCGAAAGACTTTCCTGTTGAACCCTAGTGCTAACAACGTTGATAGCAAAGTAAGTTACGACACCTGCAAGAAGCACTGAAACCACAAGAATAATCAGCGTAGTAATGACTGTACTAAGAGCCAA
>JBEKFM010000062.1:0-12915 GCA_050013315.1 Bathyarchaeia archaeon | reverse complement strand
AACCAGATCTACAGTTTCGGCAAGGGACCAACCCAGACTACTGTTGAGACGCCACTAGCAGGTGTCACCTTAGGACAGAGCTTGATCATAGAGGGCAAAGTGCTCGATATTTCTGCTGGAACGACTCAGTCTAATATAGCGGCTCGTTTTCCACTAGGGGTTGCAGCTGTTTCTGATGCAAGCATGACTCCGTGGATGGAGTACGTGTATATGCAGAATCCTATTCCGGGTAATGCTACGGGTGTTCCAGTTGATCTAACCCTCATTGACCCTAACGGCAACATCATTAACGAGCCTACTGTTACAAGCGATATCAGCGGCCACTACGCCTTAGATTACAAGACCAGCTCGGGCGTTGCAGGAGTCTACACGGTTCTCGCTACGTTCCACGGCACTAACTCTTACTGGCCCTCATACTCCGAATCTACCTTCGTCGTTGACCCCGCAGCTAAAGCTACTCCAGTACCCACAGCTACCCCGACTTCCGTTGCTGACATGTACTTTGTTCCCGCAATCGCAGGCCTATTCGTCTTAATCATCATAGTAGCTATCGTACTAGCACTATTGATGCTCAGAAAACGACCATAAACACATACAAGGGAAAAACTAAATTCCCCCCTTTTCTTTTATTTTAAGTCAACCACAAAATATATTTTAAAAATCTAAAATGAGCGAAGCTGACAAGGCTTTCGAGGGCACTTTACGATCTCAGCCATAACTATCATATTAGTTTTTTAACGTTCTTTTTCTCTCGAAGAATTTCCAGAGCCACATTAAACCTTTGCCCGTATACTATTTAAAATGACGTAAAAAATTGAAGTTTGAGTTACCAGAAAGCAGCTAGAAGTCCGCGTTTTTTAGAATGGCTAAAGAAACTCTGAATACGCTTTTGCCGACTTATTTCCTTCAAAACTACCGAACATGATAAACGATGAAGAAATATATCTAGGCAATTATATCGATTTCTATTCTAGCTTCAGCGAAATCGACAGAACTGACGTTTAGATCTAATAGCTATCGTTTATGTTTCTTTTTATGGACGACGTTTGCTATTACGACAGCAGCTACGGTAATTACTGCTATAGTTAACGCAATAATAACAGTCGACTGATCCGTCGAAGTGACTGGTGTGAAAGTCACGTGCTGTGTTACATTTATGGAATTTACCGTGATTGACCCTGATAGTGGTGAAACTGTATATCCAGCTGGCGGAGTTATGGCGAATGCGTAAATGCCGTTGGGTACATTAAATCTGATTGAATTAGAAATGAAACTCTGGCTCTCCGAGCCAAGAGTTACCTTCCACAAAGCATTAGCAGGCAAGCCTGAAGCTGTAAATGACACAGAATAGGTTTGTGCGCTCGATGAAGAACCAAACGCATACAAAATATGGTTGTACGATCCTACATAAATTACGTTGTTAACTATCACAGGTGAAGAAACAACCATTCCTCCAGTTGCATAACTCCAAATGTAATCACCAGTCATAGCGTCCAGAGCATAAACTTTGCCATCATACGACCCTACATAAACTACTCCATCTGCTACAGTAGGCGAGGAAGCCACCTCCCCTCCGGTCCTATAATTCCATATTACCTTGCCGTTAGATGCATCCAAGGCATAAACCTTGTTATCCCCTGAACCTACATAGACAACGCCGTTTGCTATGGCAGGCGACGAAGGCACAACACCGCCTGTAACATAATCCCAAAGGAGAAAACCCGTCGTAGCATTTAAAGCGTAAATCTTGCGGTCATACGAACCCACAAAGACTACGCCACTTGAAACAGCCGGAGAAGAAACTACCCCACCATTTGTAGTGTACTTCCAAATGAGAGATCCATTAAAAGCATTTAATGAATAAACATTGTCATCATATGAGCCGATGTACAATCTACCATCGGAGACAGCAGGAGAGGACACCATTATCATGCCACCTGTAGTGTACTTCCATATAAAAACGCCCGTAGAGGCATTTAGAGCGTAAACATTATCGTCTTCCGAGCCTACGTAAACCATGCCATTATCCACTGCAGGAGAAGAAACAATCGGACCGCTTGTTTTGTAACTCCATATGTAAGCGCCTGTTGTTGCATTTAAGGCGTAAACATTATCGTCATATGAGCCTACGTAAACTACGCCATCAGCAACCGCCGGTGAGGAAAACATAATCATGTTACCAGTTGCGTAACTCCATACAACGCTGTTATGCAGTTCCAAATTGAAACCCACCATACCTGTAGAAGCATTCAAAGCATATACTTCGCCATCATGAGAACCTACATAGACTAAACCAGCTGCTACAGTCGGAGACGAATCGATCTCACCGCCAGTCGCGTAGCTCCAAATATTGCTACCATCTAAAGCATTCAAGGAATAAATCTTGCCATCCCACGAACCCACATAAACCACACCTTCAGCAATAGCAGGGCGAGAAATCACCATATCGCCTGTAGTGTAATCCCACACAAATTCGCCGTTTGAAGCATTCAACGCATAAACTTTGTTATCCTCCGACCCTACGTAAACCATGCCGTTGACAACGGTTGGAGAAGATGCCACACCACCATCCGTCGTGTAGTTCCAAATATGTTCGCCATTAGAGGCACTTAAAGCGTAAACAGCATCGTCCTGAGAGCCAATGTAAACTATACCATTATCCACAGCAGGAGAAGAAGCAACCGGACCACTTGTTTTGTAACTCCATATATAAGCGCCTGTTGTGGCATTTAAGGCGTAAAGATTATCGTCGTATGAGCCTACGTAAACTACGCCGTTAGCAATCGTGGGAGAAGAAACTACTTCGCTGTTTGTTGTGTAACTCCAAACAAGTTCGCCGTCTGTTGCATTCAAAGCGTAAATCTTGTGATCTAATGAGCCTATGTATACTATGCCTTCACCAATGGTGGCAGAAGACAACATGATTTGAGCGTTTGTAGTATAGCTCCATACGTATGCGCCAGTCGTAGCGTTCAAAGCGTAAACTTTCGTGTCTTCGGAACCAAAGTAAACTATCCCGTTGGCAACAGCAGGATCTGAATCCACGTAATACCCTGTTGTATAGTTCCATAACGGATTGCCATTAGTGGCGTTAAATGCATGGAGTACATGGTCTTCTGAACCCACATAAACTATTCCATTGGCCACAGCAGGGCGAGAAATCACCACGCCACCAGTAGTTGAATTCCATATTAGCACGCCATTAGAAGCGTTAAAAGCGTAAATATTATGGTCATATGACCCCACATACACAAAATCGTTGATCACCAAAGGTGAACCAACTTGACCTCCAGTATTGAATTTCCACAGTGTTTCGTTTGTTACTGGCGCTGCTGAATTTGAATAGCCCGTATGTACCAGATCATGGTGTAACATAGGCCACCAATCAACGGCCGGCTGGTCTCCTCCGGAAGCAACGCCTCTTGAAATGCCCGAGGCTAAAAACAGCACTATCAAAATAGGACAAATAATCGCTGTTCCTTTCATTTTTTCTCCCTCTCTTTTGAGCTCGCGCTATACGCGTTTCTTAGCGAATCGAGACAGAGGTTTTAAATTATATACTTTAGTCATTAATTGGTAAATGTCTAATCAGGCTTCTCTTTTGTTTTGCTGTTATTTTGAGTTCTTATCGCTTTTAAGATAATTTATTCTTGTACTTAACAATAGAAGAATGAGGAAGCGCTTTATTTTTTACGAAGGCTTTCAGGTACATATACGCATGCTGGATCAGATTCATAAATGTCTCCTGTGTAGGCATATGCTCTGTTCCTGCACCCTCCGCAAAGTTCTCGGTATTCGCAGACTCCGCATTTACCTTTCAGAACGCCTCTATCTTGGAAGCTACTGTAATATTTTGATTCTTGGATTTCTTTCCATGCCGTTGTGAGGCTTTTTTCTCTTATGTTTCCCAGCATCATTGGTTCTGAAGGCTGAAGATCGGTGTAAAAGCATGGTATTAAATCGCCATTTTCAGTTACGCTTAAGTATCCGCCAAAAGCGAAATAGGTGCATTTTCCATGAAACTTGTGTTTATACCAATCGTCAAAGTTCGGTGGGTTTCTTTGTTTTACAACACGTGCATAATGCGGGCAATGTACGTGGATTTCAAATTTTCCCTCGTACTTTTTGGTTAAGTCCCATATGTGGTTTAGTGTCCATTCGTACTGCTCAGGCGTCGGAGTTAATTCCATTGTTTCTTTTGCTCTTCCGCTAGGAACAAGATGGTTAAACCAGACAAAGTTAGCATGGTATTGGTCAGCTAACTCTGCAACGTGGTCTAAATGTTTATAATTTATAGTTGTAATTGCTGCTGCTAAGCCGTTCAGGATTTTACCCTTTGATAACTTCTGAATGGCTGCCAACGCCCTCTGGTATGATCCTTTTCCTCTTAATTGATCGTTGATTTCTTCTGGTCCATCTATGCTTACGGATGTCCAAACTTGATTTTTGACCAAGTTATCGTAAATTTTTCCATCCACAAAACATCCATTAGTTAACAAGCAAACGTTAAGTCCTAGACTTTTCGCGTAGCCTACAATTTCAAAAATGTCTTCACGCATTAAGGGTTCGCCGCCTTTTATGCCAAACCACCTTACGCCAAAGTTATGAACTTCATCGACCAAATGTAAAGCCTCTTTTGTAGTCATTTCCCTAGCCGCATGTTTACCTGTAGCATCAACATTACAATATCTGCAACGGGCATTGCAGGCGCCTGTCGCCCTCCAAGAAGTCATAAGTAACGGACCTTTACTCGCCAAAGTAAAAACCACCCTCAAATTCTCTTCGCTGATTGATCATTTACTTCAAAAGTTTCCTTTCAACTTAAAAAAGATTGTGCGCTAATCTATTGTTTTCATGTTTCAAATCATCTTAGCACATTTTGTTGCTTCTAAATAACAAAAATGATCGAGCAGGTGAGTTCCCGTAAGGTGTTTATAGCGGCATAAATAATATACGCTATTTGGGGGCAATTAGTCAGCGTACCTCTTAACAAAAATTCATATATCAATCGTACTTATTAGGAGGTAATGCGATTCCCAAAAAAATCGTAGTCATAGCTGTTTTGGCTTTACTGCTTGTTTCAACAGTTTTTGCTTCAATTTTGTCCTATCCTGTAAATGTAGGCGCACAGGCAAACGCTAACACGGCTTCCACTTCCGGTAATTTGAATCAGTACGAGTGGCCAGAATTTCAAGGCGATTCCTCTTTGTCACGTTTCTCAACTGGACCAGCCCCTGACACATCAAACATACTCTGGAAAGCCAATGTGACGGGAATACAACCCTATATTGCAGCTTTTGACGGAATGATTTTCGTCTGCACCAACACTGCAGTCGTCGCAATTGACCAAACAGGACATATCGTCTGGGAAAAAACTGTTCCAATGACTGGAAATTGGCCAGTAGCGTACGAAATTGATGCCTCACATATGGTTGTGGAAAGCAGTTGTCTTGACCCACAAACGGGAAACATTCTATGGAATAGCTCGCAGTTCACAGCTGACACAGGTCCTCTTTTCCAAGCAAACGTCTACAGTCCAGAAGAGCAAATGTTTTACACTAAAGTCGGTTCCTACGTTGAAGCTTGGAGCTTTTCTTATCCTTCGACACCCCCAACATTAGCCTGGACAACCTATGTTCCCGGCGGCGGTATCGATGGTTCCGGAACAACGTACGGCGGCGGCATGGTATTCCCTGGCTCATACTTGAATCAACAAATGGCACTCGACGCCAAGACAGGTAAAGTCCTCTGGGATACCCCCACAAAAGGACCCATGATCTTCAGTGGCTCCTACTATAATGGCAGATTCTTAAGAGGGGGAACAGATGACAATACAATGTATTGTTTCAATGCCACAAACGGTCAAATCCTGTGGACATACACACCGGGCACGAACGGATACTTCTGCGTAGGCAGCGCAGCAGCGTACGGAATGGTTTACGAACTCAATAAAGACGGAAACCTTTACGCCATCAACATAGACACCGGCAATCTAGTATGGAAATACCAAGGGCCAGGTCCACTTATCTTTCCAGGAAATCCCACAGTTGCGGATGGCATGGTCTATGCAACAACAGGGCAGAACGCGCAATACCTTGGCCAGGTTGGCGCCTCCCAGTTTGCATGTTTGAACGCTTATACTGGGCAGCCCATTTGGAAGCTTCCTATGGAAGCATTAGCTCCAAGAGAATCCGTCGCTGTGGCATACGGCAACTTATACCTCATCCCAGGCGACGTGACAACAGCGGTTGACACAATCTCAGGAGCCGAATATAACTCGCTTAGTCAAGTGTGGGCGATGGGAACCAACTCAACTACAGTT
Organism: Bathyarchaeia archaeon; assembly: GCA_050013315.1. GTDB lineage: Archaea > Thermoproteota > Bathyarchaeia > Bathyarchaeales > Bathycorpusculaceae > Bathycorpusculum. Next base: position 6,593 of record JBEKFM010000062.1, on the reverse strand, counting down.
AGTTCCTGGCCTATGTGGGGGAGCGATCCAACGCACTCCTCTGCCGCTCAAGTAGGTCCCTCAAACCTCAATTTGGCTTGGAAATTCGCAACTGAAGGAGCAGTTATCTCTTCGCCAACTGTGGCAAATGGAATGGTCTATGTTGGTTCGGCGGATAAGAACATTTATGCGATCGGCGCGTGGAGCGGCAATCTTATCTGGAACTTCACTACTCGGGATGCTGTTGAATCTTCGCCTGCCGTGGCAAATGGCGAAGTTTATACGGGTGGCGATGACGGATATGTTTATTGCCTCAACGCTTACTCAGGTGCCCTGATCTGGCAAACGTTTGTAAACGGTGACTTGCCTTTTACGTATGGGGATATAGTGCTTAAATCTTCACCAGTGGTTTCTGGAGGAATAGTTTACCTTGGGTCATTGGACGGCAATTTGTATGCTCTTGACGCAAACAAGGGCAACATCGTCTGGCAGGCTAAAACCAATGGGCCAATCGAATGTTCTCCAGCTGTTTCTGACGGCGCCGTCTACTTTACTTCAGAAGAACCAACGACTGGCGCTCTCTACAAACTGAACGCCAACACTGGAGCTGTAATTTGGAAACAACAGCTTCCCTATGTACCTGTATTCACTGGGGGCAACGAGATGTTGGGTTCTCCATCGGTTGCAGATGGCATGGTTTTTGCATCCTCCAACTTGAGGAATTATTACGCTATAAACGCCAATACAGGCGACTTTGTGTGGAATTACACAGATCAAGCTGCAATCGAGTACATATATTGTTCACCAATTTATGTTAACGGTGAACTTTTCATAATCGACAAATTCAATGTAGCGTGTCTTAATGCAACGAATGGTCACACCTTTTGGAGTTTCTTCACTGGAGACGAGTTATATACTTCACCAACATACGCCGACGGCAAAATCTACGATGTTACTAGCCAGCGCCACGTTTTCATACTTGACGCGCTGAATAACGGCACAAAAATCGCAACCTACACTATGCCTTCTAGCAGCTGGTCTTCACCAACCATAGCCAACGGAATGTTATATGTGGGATGTAACGATTGGAATGTTTACTGCTTATCCAATTACGCCACTAACAACGTTTTGACTCCAACACATAATAGCACGCCAGGATCTATCTTGGTACCACTGCTTGCCGCTATAGCTGCTGTTGAGATCGTTGCAAGTGTTGCAGTTGTCTACGTAATCAGAAAAAGGGCCAAAAAATATTAAAATGCACTTTTTGCGAACAAATCACTGTTTTTCTTTTAAGTGTGGATTTACGTGTAATCTCTCTCTCTACATATACTTAGCGTTTTATGTGTCTCGTTTACTCTTTTGTTGAAACCTTAGTCTCTTGAGATTGGCGGAAACCCACTTGGGCAGTTTCATTCGCCACAAGCGATCATTTAACGCAGTTCGAGCCATATTTCGGCTGTAAAAGGTCCCTTTCAACGATTGACGTAGAATGTATGACCAAGAATAAAAATGGCTGTAGAAGTCTCTCCTCGCCTCCACAAGATCCACATGTAATAAAGGATTCTCGAAGACTAGAGTCTGCAGATCGTAACGCTCCCATTCCGATGACATTGCCCATCCCAAATCCTGTAGTGTGCTTCGAAGGCTAGTTCCCGGATAGGGCGTTGCCAAGCATAAATAGACGTAATCGGCTTTTGTCCTTCGGATAAAATCGAAGGTTTGTTTTAATGTATTTTCTGTCTCACCTGGATATCCGATAATCACAGACATGGCAACAGATAGGCCAATCTCCTTTGCCATCTTAATCGCCTTCTCATTTTGCTCAATAGTGGTCCTTTTATTGACAGAATCTAAAATCTTTTGACAACCTGATTCAGCCCCAAAACTAACGAGTTGGCAATCTGCATCCCTCATTTTGGCCAAAATCTCTTTGGAAATACGATCAACCCTTGTTTGGCAATCCCAAGGAACACCAATGTTTCTTTTCTTGATTTCCTCGCAAATCTTAATTGCCCTTGGTCCATCATAAGTGAAAGCATCGTCGTAAAAACTGAAAGCTCCTGCCCTATACTCACTCTTTAGCCATTCCAGCTCATCCACGACATGATTCGGGTCTCTTGGTCTGAACGTTTTGCCAATCATTCTAGAAGATACACAGTACGAACACTGAAAAGGGCAACCTCTGCTAGTCAGAATTGGGAGAATCCTTTTACCAAAAAACTGATACTTGTCTAACGCAAAATAATGATACGCTGGACGAGGAAGCTCATCAAGGTTTTGAATGAACGGTCTGTTGGGCATGCGAATTACCTGTCCATTCTTCTTGAAGGAAATCCCAGAAACGGATTGAAGGTCTCCAGGATCAGATAAGTTTTGTAACAGCTCAAGTATAGTCTGTTCGCCTTCGCCTCTAACTATTATATCCACATCTGGGTTTTCGCTGAGAATCTGACTATCCATAAACGTGGCATGTGGTCCTCCTAAAACAACAGGTGCATTCGGACACGTTTCTTTTGCAACCTGAGCAGCCAAGAGAGTGGATTTAACCGTTGGAGTCAAGGAAGTAATCCCAACGACATCTGGCCTAAAAGAAGCAAGCTTAGCCCCCATCTTCTCATGGTCTATGTCAAGAGCTGGACAATCTAATAGAGTTAATTCATACCCGCCCTTCTCAAGGACGGCAGCCAAGTAGGCTAAACCAAGAGGCAGATTAGGGCACCATATCTTTCCTATGCCAGTAGCCGGCGGAATGATCAGCGCTATCTTGCTCGTTCTACTTGAACTATTCAAAATCTTTTCACGACCACTAGAGTGTTGCTGCACGCCAATTTAGCCATCAATGTAAATCGTACGTTTATTAACTTTTTCTATTTGTTATGTCAACTTTCTAACGTCACAATCGTACCAGGTCTGCGGGAAACGCCTTAAGGAATCTGTAATAACGTGATCGATTTAACCATTCAGTAATCTTGGAAGCGCAAAATTTGGCAAAAAAATGAGAAAACATGAAGTAAGAAGTAAAAACGTCTCCGCAGAACGTAATCTCTCGGATTGTTCGCTTTGCACAATGTGCATCATGTTTGGTTAGAAATCCTCAAGTGTTAAATACTGTTTGCAGAATAGTTTTCCTTGGCGCAAACATGCGCGAAAAAAAGCAAAATGAAAAAAAATCAATTCTTAGTTTTATCCTTTGCATGTTTTTAGTCTCGGTGTTCCTCCTGAGTATTTCGTCTGGAGTAGCTACAGGTGATTCTGGGGCGCAGTCTACCTTAGACTGGTGGCCTATGTTCCACCATGATTTGGCTCATACTGGCGGTTCAAATTCCAAAGCGCCAAACACAAACGCTACTCTATGGAAATACGCAACTGGCGGCGACACGAACGATCCTGCTGTTGTTGACGGCGTGGTGTTCATAGGCTCTTATGACTACAAGGTTTATGCTTTGAATGCTACAAATGGTGCTCTAATATGGAATTATACAACCGGGGGCTACGTGGACACTTCCCCTTCCGTAATTAACGGCGTGGTCTTTGTAAATTCGAATGACAACAAGACCTATGCTTTGAATGCTACAAATGGCTCCGTTATATGGAGCTACGCAACCATGGGGCGGCTGGATAGTTCTCCTGCCGTAGCTGGAGGCGTAGTATTCACAGGTTCACATGACCATAGCGTTTATGCTTTGAATGCTACAAATGGTGCCTTCATATGGAATTACACAACCAGCGGCAACATCATGCTGTGTTCTCCCGCTGTGGCTGACAACGTCGTTTTCATAGGCGCAGACCATGAAGTTTATGCCTTAAATGCTGCAAATGGTGCCCTCATATGGAATTACACAACCCCGGGGGCGTTGGAGTCTTCTCCAGCTGTAGCCTACGGTATGGTCTTCGCAGGCTCCAGTGACCACAACGTTTATGCTCTGAATGTTTCTACCGGCACTCTTGTGTGGAATTATACAACCGGGGGCTACGTGGATTCTGGTCCTGCTGTTGTTGATAAAATGGTCTTCGTAGGCTCTGCAGACCACAACGTTTACGCTCTAAGTGCATCTACTGGTGCTCTCGTATGGAACTACACAACTGGCAATATTGTGGCTTCCTCTCCCGCAGTGGTTGACAACGTGGTATTTGTTGGTTCACTCGATTACAAGGTTTATGCTCTGAATGCTGCAACTGGTTCTCTCATTTGGAGTTACGCAACCGGCGGTATTGTTGTTTCTTCTCCTGCCGTAGTGGGCGGCGTAGTCTATTTAGGTTCATGGGACCATAATGTTTATGCCTTCGGTTCATCATCAAACGTCCACTTTATAACTATCTCGAATTTGGTAGTTCCCATTTTGTTAGTTGCGGCAATTGCCGTAAGTTGCATATGTGTATGCATCTTGCTTGCGCTTTTTCTTCGAAGAAGAAAAGGGAGAGGAACTCAAAACCAGTCTTTGATTGATTAAAACATGTCAGTTTCATTTCATGCCTGGTTTTGAGTTAAGACTATTACTAAAAGTCACGCCTTGGTTATCCTTCAATCAGATAAATTCGTAAAACGGCTACACGACAACGTTGGCTCAAAGGCTGCACTTGGAAACACAAGGTTTTTTACGTCAAGTATTCAATAGCCAAGTGTCACCAAAGATAACTTGGGAAAGTTGGTATCTTGTCAGCAGATTTGGCGCTAATAAATGCAAATATTCGAACGATGAATACTATTCAACCCGTTGCTGAAGCGGTTGCAATAAGAAAAAACAAAATCATTAAAGTCGGCACAAAAAAGGAAATTAGACAATTGATTGGCAAAAACACTACTGTGCTTAGCCTAAACGGGAAGACTGTGTTTCCTGGCTTGATTGATACTCATATTCACGTAGCAGATTTTGGCAGGTGCCTGTTATGGCTTGACTTTGCCCGTGCCGGGTCTATTAAAGAACTGCAAAGTTTACTAAAAGAGCGTACAAAAAGAACTTCTGGAGGGCATTGGGTAATTGGTCGAGGATGGAACCAAAATCGCTTCAAGGAGGAACGCTTGCCCAATCTCTTCGATCTGGACGAAGCTGCACCAGACAACCCAGTAATTTTATATCATGAATCAGCAATGATTTGCGTCGTAAACAGCAAAGCCTTATCTTTAGCTGGCGTGAACGAGCAAACAACTGTGCCTGTAGGTGGAACAATCGATAAAAACCCTCAAACAGGTGAGCTTACGGGCATTTTACGGGACAGTGCAACCAACATAGTTTGGCAAGCAGTCCCTCAACCAACTGAAAACGAGCTTCTGGATGCTACGGTATTAGCTTGCCAAAAAATAGCAGAAGCAGGAGTAACCAGCGTGCACTGGCTCGTGCTCTCTAAGAATGAGCTTCCGATAATTCAGAAACTTCATGCAGAAGGAAAACTTATCGTCAGAGTTAACGTGATAGTTCCTGAAGTGCTCCTAAAAGACACCACAGATTTCAAATCAACTAACAGCTTAATGTTGCATGTTAGCGGCGCTGTAATTACGACAGACGGATATTTGGATTCTAAGACTGCTGCATTGTTGCAGCCATACAGCGATGAGCCAAAAAACAGTGGAAGATTATTCTGCACTCAGCAGGCAATGGCAGCTTCGATCACACAGGTATTAGCAGCGGGACTTCAGCCAGTTATTCATGCCATGGGCGACAAGGCTATAGAAACAGCGCTAAATGTAATCGAGCGAACTCAGAAACAAGCGGCGACTGAACCTGTTCGTTTCAGAATAGAGCAAGCAGCAGTTCTAAACAAAGAATTAATCAAGCGCCTGAAATCTCAAGAAATAGTCGTTACTGTTCAGCCCACAGTTATTGCCACAGAATTCGCCGTTTGGTCGGCCACAGAACACCTAGGTATTGAAAGAGCTAAGTGGCTACATCCGCTTAAAACACTAATTAAAGAGGGCGTAAAGATTGCCGGTGGTTCAGATTGCCCAATGGAGCCTTTGAACCCACTGCTTGGTGTGCAAGAGGCTGTGTTGCGAGAGAAATTTCATGAACAGCGGTTAAGCGTTGAGGAAGCTTTGCGCATGTACACGACTGATGCTGCCTACTCTTCTGGTGAGGAAAACATTAAGGGTTCAATTGAAGATGGAAAGTTAGCTGACTTCACAATTCTATCTGACGACCCATTGACGATTCCATCGAACAAAATTAACGACATTAAAATTGAAATAGTAATCATCGATGGTGTGATAGTTTATTCCAAGCACTGAATTCGCTATATATACAGGAACTTTTTAAGCAATTACAAAGCTTCAAAGATAACTTCAATAACTTATGGGCGTTTTCCATGCCCTATTTCTTTTTAAGCAGTAGCTTAACAGTTTTTTTGGGATTTCGAATTGCCCTCAAAATTTTGTACCTTGTAAAAGTTGGATTAACCAAAAAAGCTTTTGCCCACAACTCACACAAATCGTTCGCTGAAAACTCTGGGGTCTCGATTAACGGCTCAGTTGCAGCTAGTGCGTAATCGCAAAAGCCTTCTCTCAAAAAACCGCCTTGTTTTGCTTGTTCGTACAATCGTGTTCCATAAAGTGGCATGGCAATGCTAAATATGAAGCTGTCAGCTCCCAACCGCTTGAGCTTATAAGCAAACTTTAT
>JBEKFM010000061.1:0-18624 GCA_050013315.1 Bathyarchaeia archaeon | reverse complement strand
GTTAGCCGTTGAAGAAGCATGCCAGTGTCCTTCAGGTAGGCTCGTAGAAAGTGACAAGAGAACAGGGAAAGTTTTCGAGAAAGAGTTTAAACAGTCAATAAGTCTTGTGGAGGATCCGCAGAATAAAGTGAGCGGTCCAATTTGGCTCAAGGGTGGGATACCTGTGGAGTGTTCTGATGGAACTATGTATGAAGTTCGGAATCGTCAAACCCTTTGTCGATGCGGTAAATCCCAGAATAAGCCATTCTGCGATGGGTCCCATATAGATGTAGGATTCAACGACGGCGACGAATCCTTGAAATAAAAAAATTAGGTTCATCTAGAAAAAGATAAGGCTTGGGGTTCTTAATGATTTTCTGTAAGGTCCTTAACTGGACTCGTCGTCTCCAACCTCCCTCAGGCCTTCGGGGTTTTCAAGGAAAACCAGTTTCCTTCCAAGAAAATCCTGCTTTTTGGCCTAGATCTTTACTTCGGCGGAGACTTAGCATTTATTGATTTGTAGAATGTGTCGTCATCCGCAAACCCCACAATATTTCTCAGAGGATTGGGTTTAGGATGCCCATACCATTTCATGTTCCATTCAGCCATCGCATCAAATGCCTTTACAAAATCCTCACCCTTCTCGGTAAGAGAATATTTAGTGTGTGGCGGTGATGCATTCTCTATCTCTTTCCTAACAATTCCATGCTCGACAAGCTTTGCAAGTTTTGAAGACAGTGTTCTTGAACTGATCGGTCTTAATTTTTCCATCAACTGGTTAAATCTTAGGGGGCTCTCCTCAAACGCGAGGTTGCCAAGCACATGAAGACTCCATTTATCCCCCACAATAGCTACCGTTTGATCAACCAATTGTTTCTTGGTTTCTTTATTTAAACTATGATAATCAACTGCAGCCATTAGAATCACTCAGAAGCTACCATTTCTAAAACTATCTGCTTTAATAAGTAAAGTATGCTGTTATTAATAAAGTAAATTCCATCAAAAACAGTTTCTTTCTCACAGATTACTTACTTTGTTAGAGGTTATGGAAACCTTAAATATTTTTTTTCGGTCGTATGAGAAATAGAAATGATTGGAGAAAAAGTTTATGACAAGTTTTCCTGTAAGAGACCAAACAAATGATCATCTATTAACCCCTAAGAACTCAGCATTAATTATCATTGACTACCAGCCAACTCAGGTAAATTCCATTGTATCTATGGACCGACAGCTCCTTGTCGACAACATAGTTAGAGTGGCAACAACGGCCAAAATATTCGGCTTGCCCATTGTTTTGTCAACAGTTAACGTAAAAACAGGTTATAATCAGCCAACAATTCCCCCATTTAAAAAAGTGCTCCCTCAACAATTGGAGTTTGATAGAACACAGATCAACGCTTGGGAAGATAAGGATTTCAACGAAGCAGTAAAAGCGACTAAACGTAAAAAATTAGTAATGTGTGCCCTATGGACTGAAGCATGCCTGACTTTTCCTGGCCTTGATGCTTTGAAAGAAGGTTATGAAGTGTACCCAGTTGTTGATGCTGTAGGAGGAACATCAGTAGTTGCACATGAGACTGCACTGCAACGCTTAGCTCAAGCTGGCAGCCAAAACATTTCGTGGGCCCAATTTGCTTGTGAATTGCAGCGAGACTGGAACCGGCTTGCTACAGCGAAAGAGTTTTCGGAGATTTTTACTGCGCCAAACTCCCCGCTTGTAAGAGACGCTCAGCAAAGAGAAAAAATCACCTTTAGTGAACCTTCTACTGTCCAAGCTATCGTAAAGTAATCTGCTGCTCTAGGAAAAAAGCAAACTCAAGCTGCCCTTTTTTAGGTCCAAAGCCTTTTTTGGCTTGATGAAAGTTCCTGACTCCAATTCTTTGAAATCCTCCTCTAATTCTTCCTCGGTGTTCTTGACAATTGCCCTCCCAAGCCGCAGGTTCGCCTAACGGCGTCCCTGATACCAACAAAAAACGACTACTATTTAACGCGTTTACCTTTGCTACATTCCTTCCCCTAGAACTGCGCATTGCAACTTTTGGGTGAAGGGGGCGAAACTCTTGCACATTAGAATTGCTTGCTATAGCTTTGCGCTCTTTATCTTGCACCGCATTACTCGTCCACGCCAACCTTCATCGCCCGTTGATTTGAAGAGTAAGACTATTCCATGTTTTTGATAACAAAGTGCATCATTTAACGCTCTATTTAAAGGGGCAATAGCACCCAGCCATTTAGTGCTAACTGATATTGGTCTTTTTTCAAGGTGGTTTACTTCAATCGCTACTATGTCAGCCTTTTGATTGAACCCATTTCGTATCGAGTTCCCTAAATCCTCAATTTTGGACTTCTCTTCTCTGACACATAAAACCCCATTGATCATTTCAGCTTGTTGTCTGGGATTATCAAATAGAACTTTAGGGCACTTGACTTCTATTCTTTTGTTGTTTATTAGAAGATCAGGAGATTTTAGCATTTTAACCTCAAAACCAGTTCCTGCTGCGAAAACGGCCAGCCGAGCTTCAGATGAAAGGTTAGCAAGTTCCTGTCTTAACTTCCTTATACGTAAAAACGCTTCTTTCGTCACTCTGCTGTCAACGTGAAAAGCCTCATTGTTAGCTAATCTCTGAAAGGCTTTCATATTGCCTTCCATTTTTTCACGCTTGATTTCGAGCAGTTTAGGCGCAATGTCGACCCCCAAATTCCAAAGGGTATGCAAATCGTTGACTAGGGATAGAATATTTGCAATGTATATTTCCCTAAGTTCTTGGTTAAAAGGGCGCCAACTGTACTTAAAGAAATTCCATACCGTTTCTGCTTCTACCGCTTGCCAATATTCATCAGTCGATTCTGTCAATTCGTTGAACCATTTCCAAGCCTCTATTACTTTTTCTGGAGTTGCGGAAAAATAGGATTTGGCATCATAGAAAAAACCTGCCAGCCCAAGCAAATTATCTTTCCTCTTTAGGCCCATTTCTCCAAAAAAGACAGTATAATTGTTTGAATGATCATCGTAAGTTGTCATTTCAGAAAGATAGCATGCGAAAATAATTTTTCCGTTTTTTATATATTCTATTGCCTTTGAACCAGCAAAATTTCTAATGTTTTTGAGAGTCATTTCGTTCAAAGTAGGTAGCACTTTTATATAGCATCCTTCACAGAAGCCATCAAGCGCACTGAAGGTCTCTGAGGAAATCACTCTTTTACATGCGGAGCATTTCATGTTTCTCTCAAAGACTATTCTCCCCTTTTACCCTTTAAGGGATATCCTATCCCAAAATTATTATGTTACGAACCTTTCGTAAACAGCAAGAATTAAAAAAAGAAGGATAATTCTCCTCCAACAGTGTATCCTAATTCGCTACACTGGCTCTTCAACGATTGCCGCCCGCATTAATGCACTTAAAAAATGGGAAAGACAGATAACCAATTTGAGTAGTGAAAGTTACGATACTTGAATTTGACCGTTGATTAAACATAATTTTGAGCAAATCCATCATAAATTCGGAAACGGATATGTGCAGAAATTAGCATCTGACCTGCAGACAAAACGCTTAAAATGGTCTCCTATTGCAAGATAATCTGAAGAATGAGGCAATTAACCTCTTCTCTCGAAATTGACAGCTAAAGAGAAAAAAGAAACACGGAAACAGATTGAAGATGTTAACAAAAAAGGTCAGCCACTTCCTTGATCTATTGAAAAGAGCAAACTGGCTGAAAATTCATCCCTCGCTTTATCTAACAATTTCTTTGTTGCTTTCTCTTGCGATCACCGGTCGCTTCTTTCTACCCGTGAACCCGAGTTTTCAAATAATTAATCTCATACTCTATGTCACTCTTTTTCTTTTGTTGCCAACGGGGGCAATGGCTTATCTGCTAATATTGACATTAGGACCGCCCAAAAAACGCATTATCAATATAGACCAGACTACGAATCGAATCAACTGGAAAAACAAGATTTTGCATTTTCACTGGCCAAGCAAGTGGAAAATTCTAGCAGTGTTTTTCCTGGCGCTATGGGCAGCCTTGCTTGTGGCTGGGTTTCGCGGAGCAACGTTACCCTATCCCTATTTCTATCTCTGGATTCCATTTCCACTCGCTTACTTGCTCTCAATTAAGCGTAACAAGGATAAGGAAAGGTTACTCAAATCAAAATTACTCAAGATCGCAATTGTATGTCTTGTAATTGCAATCGTGGTACCTAATCTTGTAGTCTTTGTAGGAACAAGCCAAATTATCGATAAAGCTTCAAGTTTTCCGAGCGTACTAAGCAAAATATCATATTTAGATGATCGAGTAAACGCTCTAACAGAATATACTTATTGCTTCAGGGCAGAGCTTGATGGCTGGCAATTCCTTCTATCTGGCGCAGGTCAATGCGGCGAGATGGCGACAACAACCAATAATCTGATGCAAGAATCGGGTCTGAAGTCTCGAATCGTGACAATTCCTGGCGAACACCAGTTTACAGAAGTCAATGTAAACGGAACGTGGCTGGTCGCTGACGGTTCCAGCCTAATCAATGAGAACACGTACGGTCAAATCAGAACAGCTGACCCAGGCTCCCTTTCATATGCCATAGTTGAAAACTCAAATTCCTTTATTGAAGTAACCACAGACTTTGTGCCAACTGATACTATAATTATCAATGTAACGAGAAATGGCGAACCGGTCGCCGACGCCTCAGTAATATTGGTTAGATCTGGGACGCTTTCTGCTCAATTGCCTGACATGGGCCTATCATTTCACACCAATGTGAATGGACTTACAACCTTGCACCTTGGCAAAGCCAACTTTGTGGGTAAATACAAAAACACCAACGACTATTATGTGATCTACGTCAATGGCAGTCCAACCAAGTACACTGTAACAAGCACTGGGACTGGGAAAACCTCGCTTGTGAATGTCGAACTAAAATAAGAGAGTAAACCGAACCTTATCTTGTGCCAAAAAAAGAAAAGAAGGGTTTTTGCATTTCGCCGAGAGAGAAAATAGCCAGCGGAATTGGGTGTTCAATTAAACCATATCTTTCAAAATGTAAAACTAAAAAAGAGGAAAAAGTGGTTTATATTCTCCTCTTGAGTGGTGAGGCTGCTGGGTCACTCAGAAGAAGGAAGCATTTGGCGCTTGAAGTTCCTTTCTGTCTCTCCCCATGATTCTATAATAAAACCAGTAAGAGCCCAATGCCAACCACGCTTTTCCACAGCACTCTCGCCAAACTCCTTCTCTAAGCGTTTATTCATTCTTAGAATCCTTCTACTAACCTGGTGCCTTGTAACCTTGAACTCTTCAAGCTTAACAGCCAAATCCTTAGGCAACAAACCAGGCGTACCCGCTTCAAAGAGCAAACGTTGCCACTCAAACTGCGCTAACATATGGGACCGTAAACCGAAGGAATACAAAATCGTTACCGGCTGGGCCCTAAGCGACGATGGCATCTGGAGGCAACACACCTGGCTATTGAAGGGCAAAGCAATAGTTGAAACTACGTCCCCCAGAGAGAAGTATTACGGTTTTGTCCTCACAGACGAAGAAGCTAACCAGTTTTGGTGGACAAACATGTGACTGCGCGTTCAGTAAAAAAGGGGTAAAGACCTCGTCTTCTTTTCTAATCATTTGAAATCCATCAGAGTGGTCGGCTTCAGTCCTTTTCGAGTTCCGCTTTCAGGCTTCACGTGCTTTATCTTGGATTTTCTTGGTGTCCCAGCCTTTAGATTGTGTTTGGCAAGCCTTTTACAGATGTTTTTCTGCAGTGTACCCTGTGGTCTGATAGTAGGAATCGGAACAAGCCATTTTTGCTTATCAGGAGTTTTACCAATGAGCTTTAATGCATACATATTTTCTAGAGCGTCCACAATCCAGGGTCTTTTGGCCTGAATCGTTTGTGTGTCGGTATCTCTCCAAGGAAAAAATATGGTTTTTGCTTTTTCGTAAATCATGTCTGTGGTTAATTCGTAGTAGTCCTTGCCTTTGCTGGTGTCTTGGAATTGTGAAAACACATGCTGAATTATCTTAATAATTGTGTATTGGACTGGTGGGTCCATCTTTATGAAGTGAAACGAAGATCTGAGCCAAGTTAGAGCTTCTTGTGGAAAAACCAAACCTGTTGGTGGTTTTGTCTTGTCTTCTAAAATAGCATTTCTTATCGTCCCATATTGGTTAGTTAGAATGAGGCTTTCACCGCAACCTGAACCTCCTTTTCTAGAAACCGATATGATCCACGTCCACATGGCAAAGCCTTCCTCTGACAAGAACGCATATTTGGGGTCCCCTACCAGTCGAGTGATCGCTTCTTTTGCTCTGGAAGCATCCTCCATATGGCAAACGAGAACAAGGTCATGATAATCGACGACACCAGCTGAGTTTTTCCAACCAGTGCAGCGACCGGAATAGTCTTCAAGACTTTGAATTTTCTCATCTACCCATTTGTCTGGAAACGGCAGAGACCATTTAAACTCGAACAGAAGCCCTTTGGTTCTCTTTTCGCACAAAGCAGTTAGGTCGGGTTCAATCGGGTTTCCTTTTTCACTAGTCAGTCTAATTTCAACACCAACATAATCTGCAATCGGGGGTTTTTGTTTTAAAGTATTATAGACAGCACTCAAAACCATAACGGTGTCTGAATATTTCTTTATCTCTTTTTCATATTCCTGCTGCTTAATTAGCAGACTATCCAAGTAGGTTACGCCACTGTAATGTCTCTTACCTGCCCATCACCAAAGATTTCCTGAATTTCTCCCGTCAATTTCCACACTGCGGGAGCATTCGCTTTTGCAATGGGTGTAAGAGTAACGGAGTTCCCCAATATCGCGACGCCAAACGACGACCCATCTCCATAATCACATAAGTCTGCGGCAAAGTAGGGGTTTCCACTGTGAATTACTGAACACGAATAGCCGCTAACTATCTTCTTTACGAATTGAGACATCTGTTCTTGGTGGATGGAAAAATCGTAGTCTATTTTCAATGGATAAACTTGAATGTTGCCGTCTTCGATACTTGTTTCTCTTTGTGAATAGAACTTCTTTTGCTTCAACCCATACTCTATGGCGTTGAAAACGACATTTTCATAGAACAAGGAGAAACTACCGTATTTAAGTTCGCACAGTCCTTTTCTGGAAAGTTGAGCTCTCAGAAGCGCTCCAACTTTGTCCCTGAGTTTAAATTCTAAATGGTCAACCTTTACAGAATAGCCATCAAACTGCAATCGTTTAATTTCTTTATCTACTCGAGTTGCCCAGAGAACCTCGGTTCCGTTGTCATTTTCTTTTAACCTCTTGAGCGTTAAATATGTAAGGTCAACCTGGCCTTCACTTGATTTCTCCATTGTCTTAGTGAGGAAAAGCATTTCGGAATAGTTGAGGTAGAACATTGAGATTAAGGGGTATAACTTCTTGCAGAGTGCTTCAACCACTCGCCTGACAAGATACGATTCTGCTTCAGTTATGATTATCCATACGCCATTATAGCCTGTATCAATGAAGACTTCGGCTTGAACTTGCTCAATCCCCATTGTCCTCTGAATAAAAACATTGTATAGAGATTCGCTCAGGGGAGTAACTTTTACGTTAAACTGCTTGTGCAGCCCAATCTTACGTTCTACGTATTTTCCCAGCTCTTGAACTTTAATATCTGACAAAACTATGAGCGTTTTCAACGAGGGCTTCTTTCCTCGCATCGTGTAGACCTTATCGTAATGCAAGTACATCGTGTTTCTATCGACAATTCGCATCAGCGGCTCGGACAAGACTGCCCCTCCTTTACTTTTCTCTCTAACCTTCATTATTGAGTTGCAAATTAAACTTTTGCGATAAACTCAAGCGAACGGTCATATGAAGAAATGCGGCTACTCTCTTATAACCTATGCTTTTAATAGAAACAGTATAGAAGTGCGCTACGCCTTAATCTTCTAGTGGCTAAAAAGGGGAGCGATATTATGGAAAGCATACAGAAGAAATTACAGGAATGCGTGAGTGAGTTTGAGAAAGAGGATCTCGATTACTATAATGCTGTTCAGCAAACATTTCACAATTATCCAAATAACATTGACGTAGTCGCAGTTGCAATAAAATTTTCTGTCCTAAACCAGTTGTATAGTACCGTTATTTTTGATAAGGATCGTATGATTAGTCATATTCATAATTTAGCTGCCGAAGAAAACCTAGATAGTATGCTTCAAAAAGGCGATCTTGAAGCAATTAATAAAATACGTTTTGGACATGGAATCTTAACACAGAGCAAAAATGAGCGGGACAATTACTCGTTTGCTACTAAATATTGTCATTTCTCGAATCCAAAGTGTTATCCCGTCTACGATCAATATGTTTTTGACGCGCTTATTGATCTTCTGGAGAATAACTATATCAAGTTTCAAAAAGAAGACCTGAAAAAGCCTCAGGAATTTGAGGGAGCCATTAGCCAGGTCATCAAGTTAATGGGTTTTACTGATTTAAAAGATTATCAAAAAGTAGACCGAGCTTTATGGATTTACGGGCAATACATAGACGGCGAACTGGATGTACCTGGATTGCCTAAGGTTCGCGCGCTAACACATCATCAGTGTTAAAACTTGCCAATTTTCTTGGCATAATCAACGATTGCTTGATGCTGAGCGTCGGTTTCACAAATGCTACGATTCGCTTTTTCCATTATTTTTTTCGCGTCTTCTATGGAATTGCACATAGAGATTAGAATACATGTGAGGACCATACCTGTCCTTCCAATTCCCGCTCCACAAGATACAGCAACCGCCTTGTTCTGACTTAATCTCGTTTTAACAAAATTTGTGATCTTGTCGATTTGAGCCATGGAAGCGGCGTGAAAGTCTTCTACTGGAAAATAAAAGTCCTCTAAACCTGCTTCAGTGACTTGTTCAGTAGTCACACAAGCCTTCTGCTTTTCAGCCAGACGCACCAGCACGGCGATTCCTTTCTGTCCAAGGAACTGCAAATCTTCATTTCCAGTAGGACCTCGAATTCCTGCCAGTTGATTTTCTATCACCCAACTAAAATTCAACTCGCGCTCCAAACTCGAGAAAACAAGATCTCCGTCCATAAAAACAATCAATTCTCCGGGAGCAAATGACTCCCACTTTTCGTCTGTCAATGGTTTCGTTGCAATAACGTAACCCTTCTGAGCGTGATCTTTCTCCTCCTTCAAATTTATTGCGTAATCTTCATCAAGAAGTTCGGCTATTCCATAAGGAGGCTGCCTATGAACAAATTTCAATCCTTTGTAGCCATTTATGTCGTGATAACATAGCAAGAACTTACCATCAGAGAGGATACAATTAACTTTTCCAAGGTTATTAATTTCTTTTAGTTTAGCGGCAAACCATTCGAAGTCCTTAATATTCCACACATCTATTTTTCGATCAGCAATACAATTGAGAAGATAGCAAAAAAGATGCTCTGAATCAGTTTCACCGATGGGCTTGAATCTTTCAAGTACGAGCCTTTTTTTATGATTACGTAAAGTTCCATTATGCGCAAAGACATATTCTTTGCCGTTACTTTCTCGGCTAAATGGATGCGTGTTACTGTGGGACAGGTTTCCGCTACTAGCCTTTCTAACATGTGCTACAAAAACTCTAGATTGCATTTGCTCATAATCTCTCAAGAAGTTAGAGAGTTGACTTTCAATAGCTATCCTTGACTCCTTGAATACTTGAACGGAGTTGTCCGGATAAAATGCTAAACCCCATCCATCAGGGTTGTCGCCTCCTCTCAAACGGAAACCGCGGAAAGAGAAACTCGGTTTAACAGGTAGGTTAAATGTCATCCCCAATAGTTCGCACATCTCTAATCAACTCTATCTATTATTTTCGATAAGGTGAGCTATTGAATTTTAATTTTTTGCATATAAATTCACGCGTGCCTGATTAGCTCCTTGGGTTAAAAAAAGTGGTATATGTGAGCATATGCTCAGGTCTCTTTCGGGCTACTGCTGTACATGCTCTCGTATACCGATTTCTTAGAAGCCCTTTGACTACGGCTTGTTTCAAGGTTTATTTCAGAACCTATCCCAAGTTAAATTAAAAAAAGGGAATTGTTGAGGAAATAGTACTTATTCAGTTCTGGAGTGGTGGGGCTGCCCGAACTCACTGCGCTGGAGCTGAATACGAGGCCAGGATACCACTTGGCGCCATCACGCTTAATTTCGTAAATCTTTATAACACAACAGGGTATGCATACAAAGAGGAAGATTGGAATGTTTAAGCTTAAAGTGGCTGACTCAAAATTCTTAAAAGATATGGCGACAGCTATCTCAATACTCGTAGATGAGGCTACCTTCAAAATTGAACCCGACGGCTTGAAACTTCGGGCTATGGATCCCTCCCGCGTTGCCATGATCGATTTTGAATTGCCTAAAACAATCTTCGGAGAATACGTTTGCAGTGAGCCCATGAAAATAGGCATGAAAATAGGCGAACTGCTGAAATTGCTAAAGAGAGCCGGGAAAGACGAAGCAGTGGAGTTGTTGCTTGATGATAAGACTGGACGTTTGCAGGTTAAGATAACAGGGAAGTACAACCGAGACTTCACCATGCCCACGCTGGTAGCCTCGGAGGAAGAAGTGCCAACGCCAAAAATAACCTTCAACGTAAAAGCTAAGATAACAACGCACGGTTTGAGCGAAGCAATTGAAGATGCTGGACTAGTCAGTGACCATGTTAGATTTGAAGCGGACCCGGAAAAGCTGGTTTTGAATGCTATGGGTGATCTCATGGGTGCTACGATAACTCTGCAGAAGGGAAATGATGCTCTTTTGGATTTGGAGGTAAAAGAAGCTTCAAAAGCAACTTTTAGCCTAAATTATTTGTCTGAAATTATTAAAGCGGCTTCAGCCACATCCGACATCGCCACATTAGAGTTCTCAACCGACATGCCTGTGCTCATCGATTTTCAACAGACGAAAGGAGGAAAACTAACTTTCTTCCTGGCGCCAAGAATCGAAACGGAATAATGAACATGAGAGTGTTGTTGAGATTGTTCCTGTTCCAGCGAAAGGGTCAAGAACCAGTGCAAAAAGTTTTTACCTCTAAACATAAAGAATGAGGTTAGGGAAAACTTGACGCAAAGAACTTCCATGTATTCATGTATGGAAATATCTTTTCTTCGTGAATTAGCAGAAAACATAAACTTATCATTTCGCTCCCACGCAGAAACAGACAAAGAAACTTTAGTAAATTTGCTCACCAAGAAAATTAGCTCAGAGAAAGCCGATACTGTCTTCAAAATGTATCTTACATGCTTTAATGCTCAAGAGGTTGCACAGGTAATAAAACCAAAAGGCATGGAAGAAATTGTTTATGCAGTTGAAAAATTCTTTAAAAAAACCACTAATTGCACTAATTGCCTTTATGAGGTAACAGTTGGAGCACGTAGATGCGATGTAGTTCTTTTCTTAGATAACGAAATAACCGCCATTGAAGTAAAATCCGCACAAGATCAAATGAAAAACGCACCTCTGCAACTTAGTTATTATGCAACTTGGGCAAACAAAGTTTTTCTAGCTTTTGACTCAAAACACAAGCGAACCATTGGCAAGCTAAATTTGGCAGAAAAAGGCATTGGCTTGCTTGAGTTTAATGAGGGAAATGTTAACCTTGTAAAAAATGCTTCTTATGAAGAAAAAAGCCCAGAATACATTCTTTCCTCGATGACTTACGGCTATTTAAGAAAGGTCGCAAGAAAATGTAATGCTAATACTGAAGGAAAGAAAAAGGATATTGCAAAAAGTATAGTTTCAAAAATATCAACAACCGAGGCAAAAGATGTTTTCAAGGATTTCTTAAGAACACGGGCATTAAGGTAAAAGTGGTATATACCCAGTTCTTTTAGAACGCCCAAACTTATCTTTCAATGCAGTATTAAAGGGCACATCGGTTTTTCTAAGTTCCTGCATTTCCATGCTTTTTAACAGCAGAAAATGCACTTTCCTAAAATAATTCCATTGTTTTTTATCAATACTTAGGAGAGAAGCAAATTTCTCGCAAATTTCGCAATGACAGGGCAATCGATAACTAGTAGCACGAATTTGTTCGGGCAGTTTTTCGTAGGGATAGTCTATCATGTCAATAGGATGGTAATAACTTCCTTCTTTCTTAGGCACCGAGTCGCTTTTTCCTCTAGTTGTATATGGCGATTTAGCAATTGGTGTTGAAAAAGCACTTGCACCATAACAAAGTGCTACATAACCAAATTCTCTCACATTAAAGACGATTACTGGTTTTCCAGAACTTGAAAGCGTTTTAACAAAGTTAAGGAAACTCTGCATTTCCACTGGGTTTTGTTCATTTAAATTCATTAATCTAATTCCTATTATGTCGGGAGTACCTTGCATTATGGCATCGATTATGTTATCAATATTGTATGAAGTCAACATAGCAGGACTAAGTGAGGCTATATTCATTAAATCTCGCTTAGCATTATATCGGGTTAATAATGTGTCAAACAATATTCTGCCATTTCTATGCATTTCACGCATTTTTTCTACTTGTTCATTAATCACACGAGAACTTGAAAGAGGCACAGAAGGATTAATCAAAATGCTTGCGTTTTTCTTAATCTGGTATTCTAGGAGATTTCGTATAAGTACTACATCTAATAGTGGATAAATGTCCTTTACAACATGGTCAGTCTTTTCTCTTGGCACCTTTAACTTAGAAATAGAATTTACAATTGGCGGAATTTTTGGTGCCCAGTCTTTTATTAAATCACAACTACATTTCTTGTCAGAGGTTAATCCCATGAATAGAAAATATAAACTAGGATCGATTAGACGCAATCTCTTATCAAGAGAATAGTGTTCTTCATCAAAAGCTGATTTCAAATCAGGGCTAATATACGGGGCAATTTTTAGGTAATTTCCTATTGGAATACTCAAGCCGTCAATTTGGTTTATGCCATCATATGCTTCTTTATTGTATGGATAACGAAATATTGTTTCCTTAATGAGATGCCCATCTTTCTTGGTTTTCAGCTCAACGAACAAAGATGGATTTTTTAGGATTTGACCATTTTTTAACAATATTTCATTTCTTATCAATCTTACACGCTCTTTTTTATGTTTTTACTAAAGTTGCTTAAGAAATTTACAAAATTTTCAAAATCTGCTAGGGGTATTAGTATGCCACCACCAACTTCTGCCGTAAATTCTGTTTTCTTTTTTTCCTGAATAAATACAAATTCGCCCATTCTGTTTTGAAGAGCGTAAGCGGTATACTCTCGGTCTTTGATTTCGAATGTTTCCTTCTTGGCATGGTGCATGGGTATACTATTTGGAAGGTATAGCTGTGTATTTCCAATTTTTACTGAATATATTTCGTTTGTGCATGTTAATATTGAAAGGTGTTTTTCAATAGTTCTTGAATCGAAAGGTAAGTTTTGTGCTAACATACTTGCCGTAACACCTTCCACATTTTTGCGCACTGTTTGCCTAAGGATTTCTCTGACATACAGTTCTCGCTCATTAGGAGGTAATTTTATGTAATCATTCTTGGGCAATACTTCAGGAATTTGAATGCTTAATGTCATGATACCACTGTATATGGTTAATGTCAATTGGCTATATAATGCTTGTGGCACCGTGCCGAAAATATTATATGGTACAATATATTATACCGATAGTATCAGACCAATAGTGGATGGTGTAGAATGACTGGAAAAAAGAATGTGCCGAGGTAGCTTAGCACGGAGTGAGCGCCCGTCTGCTAAACGGATAAACAGGGGTTCAAATCCCCTTCTCGGCACCTTACAATTAGTGCACATTTCGCATATATCAAAATTACGGTATTCAAAGTTGTTTAGGTATCTTGTAGATATACCAATAAAATGCAAAAGGTGCCGTCAAAATACCAATACAAACCACAGCAGCAATTGCATAGAATATTTTTCTCATCATGAGCTATTATGTTTCAAAGTGGATAAAAGATTTCTGTTCACAACTGACTCTTAGAGATGAAAAAAATAGATAACCGAAGCGGATTGGGTAACTTAACAGTATCGAAAAGTAGTGAGCTAAATTAGCTGGTCAAAAAAATGGTATATGTGAGCATATGCATAGGTCTCTCCCGGGCTACATTAAACCCTAGTCAGGTCACCGTTCAAACTCTCGAATATAAAAAAAGATCGAAAAAGTTTGGAAGCGGAGAACGCTTGGCAAATTCTGTGGGAATTGAACAGCCCCACCATTAATTGAGTCTGGAACCATAGAGCCTGACTCGCTTTGGGTTCAAATGCTATTAACGATTTCTAAGAAGCCATTTCTCAGAGTAAAACAGTAACTTTGAATACGAGAGAACAATCAAGGCAATCGAAATCGGTCTTAGTTGACAGGCCCTAGCTGGTTACATAGGTCATCACTAAGCAGTCGAAGCCTTAAAGGACAAAGCGAAGAAGTCTAAATATTCTTCCAAAATCAAAACTGAACTCGAAGTAGCGGAAAACCAAATTGAAAATAGACAAATCGAAATCAATGAAAAACTTTATCTGAATGAGCTTTTGAGCGTTGAATTCGACCTCTGAACTAGAAAAGCCATATGCAATTTATGACAGCATTGGTGAGTTGATGCGCTTTTCAGATACAAAGCTACCGTCTTCTTGGTTGTCGACGTCGTTATTGCAGGTTTTAACTTTTAGCCGCCTGCACAGAAACGTCAAATCCACGTAAATTCACGTATAATTAACGTAAGTAAGCGTATATTTCACGTCTAGTTCCTTCACAATTTACAAGATCTCTAACCATTTTCCATAGTGCTTAAGCGTTTCTAACTGTTTTTTAAGCCTCTTTTTAATCGCAATTTAGAGTTTTTTGAAGAATTAGCTTCAAATTAAACCCAATCATTTTGCAAAAAAACCTGCAAAACTCCAAGATCTGCAACAAAATAAGCCGCGGAAAAAGGCACCAACTAAAAACGACCAAAACTAAGTATTTTTAAAGTGGATCCCCCCCAAATTATTCAGAATTGAATAATGGAGAAGTGCGAATTAAGATTTGAGGCAAAAGCAAAATCAATCAAACCATAAGGCATAATTGGAAAACAAAAACAGAAGAAAGGGCTTTGGGTGGTATCTCCACATAGTTTAGGGTTCATTTTCCACCGGACCCGTTATTGGACGATAATTCTTAACTTTTTTTGTTAGCCGAGCTGTCAGCTCCTTTTTTGCCCACTCCTACGTGAAGCAAGAAGGTTATCCTCCCTTATTTGAACAAAGGTTTTGAACCCAAAAGGTTCAAGTTTCTCCAGCCCCACCAAGAGCCCATTTTTTTAGATAGGCGTCGCACTAAGCCGCATTTTTGAAAATAATGCACTTAGGCTTTGGTTTTCGGAGTGGTCGTAACATGTGCATAACATTACCTTGGAAAATTGTCGAACTCTCGGGCATACTATCAAAAAGCGAGTGAACCATAGCATTTCAATAGCAATCAAACTACTTTTTGCACTCAAATCGATAGTACTTGAAAAATGTTTGAACGAGAGTTTGAACCTATCCCGCGCTACTTTTGCCCAGGCGTGAATTCATGCTTTTTTCATAGTGTTTTTGATTTGAGCGGTGTAAGCTGCGATACGGGCATCTCTACAATAATAAGCTGTCTCTCCTTGCCGTCCTGATCGATAACGTGCTTCACCTTGCCCCTCGCCAGTGATCAGCGCTTATCCGAAAAAATCTCTTGAAGCAATCTAATCGTTTTTCACGCCTGTGCTTGCGTATAAATTTGTAATATCCTGCGGACATGCTTGACTCGGCGGGATACCCTCTTTTTTGAGTTAATTTACACAATAAAAAAGAGCCTACCGGTCTCTTCAGCAGTCGATGTTGAAAGCTTTCACAATCGCGATTTCTTTGGTTGTGTATGCAAGTTTTGCTGTTTGACGAGCGTTTCTTTGACTGATTCTGGGTCTTGGAGGTTGGCTCCTTTGTTAATGATTGTTTTTAGGGGCAGATTCTGCGTGTGATTGATGCTTTGCGTAGCCTTATTTTTTGCACCCAGAAGGCGTGTTGAATGCTTTTGCCTTTGACATACGCTGTAGTTCGCGTGCGCGGGTTATTCCATACCCCATCTTTTTGAGATTTTCATCAAAAGAAAGATCACGAAGGCCACGATGATGAAGGTTATGAGGGGGAATTCCACATAAATCCCACCGCCATAACCACCATGAGCGGCCTCGAGCTCTAACAGGTTGATTATATTAACAGCAGCCAAGCTACAAAGATAATTAACGTGGTTATGAAAAGTCCTGCCCACAGGCGTTTGCTGTGGTTGAAAATGTCTTTCCCGCTCAAAGGTGTCACAGGGAATGTGCCGAAGAAAGAGCCGATCACGCACATTGACAAGCCTGCATCCCCAATAGCCGCGTAACCGCCTCTCAACAGCAGAAAGAAGAACCCAGCGAAGGCTATGCTGATAAAAATTTCAGATGCAGCAACTAAAGCGCCCAAGTGTTCCGTGAATTTTTTGGAGTTCACGCTTCGCGTGGGAGAAGAGAAAGGAATCTTGAAGGCAAAGGTAGTGAAAAGAAAGAGAACAAGGCCTAAGGGCCAAATCATGTGCTCACTCCATACGCCTTTGCTTCGCAAGTATACTATAGAAAAGAACTTCTGAACAAAGCCAACGATAAAGCTTGTAGCAAAGAAAACAGGAAGTAACACCCAAATCTGACTTAGAGTAATGACTTTGACATATGAGAAGGAAACAGCTAGAACGATTATTAAAACTATATACGCTAAGATTTCAGTCTTAGTGGGCTTGAAAAGAGAACCAGACTTTTCTATTGCTTCGAGCTTGCGCCTGGAAGAAACAACTTCTTCTAGCCATTGTCTTAAGTTGTCAGGGATTATGCCTTTTGTTTTTACGCTGACTGTTCCACCTACGTCCCCTAAGGGGTTGCTTATTGCAGCAAAAAGTAACGAAAATGCGCCCATTACCACTGCGGATACACCGACGGCGGCTACTGTGTTAGTTGGGTTAGGAACCCAAACCTGCTGCACGATGTTCGGCGTAGACGAAGGTGCAACTGTTTGAGTTGGACTGGATGTAGGGGTAGCAGTTGGACCTGACGATGCTGACGAAGTTGGACTTGGCGACGAAGATGTACTAGAGGCATCTGATGTGACTGAGACGGTGCCGTCGCCTTCATTGGCTACAAAAACCTCGCTTTTGCCAGAATCGTAAGCTGCGCCATATGGATTGGTGCCTACGGCTACGGTTGCGATTACGGTGTTGTTGCTGTCTGATATGACTGAAACAGAGGCGGAGCTTCTATTGAGTACGAATATTTCGCCTTTGCCAGAATCATAAACTGTGGCTGCGGGGCTGGACCCAACTGTTGGGGTTGCGATGACTGTGTTTGCGGTGTCTGAGATGACTGAGACTGTGCCTGAGACGGAGTTGGCTACGAATATTTCGCTTTGGGCTGAGTCATAAGCTACGCCTAAGGGGCCGCTTCCCACGGCGACTGTTGCAACCACTTGATTATTGCCGTCCGATATAACTGAGACAGAGCGGGAGTAAGCATTGGCTACAAATACTTCGCCTTTTGCCGAATCGTAATCTAAGTCGTATGGACCAGTTCCAACAGTCACGGTCGCAACCACCTTGTTAGTGCTGTCCGATATGACTGAGACCGTGCCACCTCCGGAATTGGCTACGAATATTTCGCCTTTTGCCGAATCGTAAGTAAAGGATGAGGGGGAGGTTCCCACGGTCACAGTGGCCACGACTTTATTGGTTTTATCAGATATTACTGAGACAGAGTTGGCACCGTAGTTGGCAACGAAGATCTCGCCTTTGTTAGAATCATAAAGATCTCTGTACGGTGAAGTTCCAACAGTCACTTTTGCCAGCACAGCATAGTTGCTGTCCGATAACACCGAGACAGAACCAGCGGCAGAATTGACTACGAATATTTCACTCTTGCCAGAGTCATAAGCCACGCCCCAGGGAGCACCTCCCACCGTTATCGTGGAGGTCACTGCAATTGCATGAACTGAGTTGGCTATTGAGCAAGCAAAAATCATAAGGAATATAAAAACTAAAAGCCTCAAGACTTTAGCCTTCATTTGATGACTCTCTCTCCTTTCTTCCTGAAGGTTATAATTTGATTTTTCATTTAAGACTTCCGCTTGCTTGTTTGGGTCGCAAGCAATTTTTATTTGGTCTGTTGAATTTATATTGCTCTAACATTGCGAGCACACTTGAGGCAGAAAAGACATGTCAAGATGGATGATTGCTTTTGGAAGAAACTCTTCTTCTTTAGGCATATTCCTCCCGCGTCCCACCAATAACAACGATGCAAGCGGTCTAACCAAATAAGAGTTCAAAGATGGAATCTTGTTCCTTATAAGCTTATATAGGAAAAGAAACGATGTGGGATAAAGAAGGATTTTGAAATGGGGGAACAGAAAAAAACTACTGACAACCGCAACATGCACGCCATCATTCTTAGTGTGCTAGGAATAATCTTCGTGATCATTGGAATAGCAATAGCAACTATTCACGGTACCCATCTGCGAGGATCAGGTCTAGGCACCGCCGCAATTGTATTAGGTGTCGTGCTGCTAGTGATTGCTGTCATAAGGTTTGTTTATAAGCGCCCACAATGAGTCTTCTCTTGCAGACTCATCCCTAATCTTTTTTCTTTTG
>JBEKFM010000060.1:0-13593 GCA_050013315.1 Bathyarchaeia archaeon | reverse complement strand
GGCTTTTTAGACAACACGCCGTAATTTAGCATGCAAACAACCCGAAGGGCTAATTATTGTGCCTATATCCTAATAAGACCTTCGTTTTAAAGTCTAAAGCCTAATTACAGCTAAGGTCTAGTGTTAATATTAAGCATAAAAATAGCACTTTTTTCTTCAAGATTCTCTACTCTTATTGTCGCATACGACCACTTTGGAACCATAGCAAATATAAAGGTGTTCATCAAGTTTCTGGAAGTAATTTCAATTGTGTCTTCATTTAAAAGCACATACGCCTATATGAAAACTAACAACATCATGTGTTTTGTGAAATCATGTCAAGAAAACTCTCTGGAACAAATCTTGCTTTGGTTTTCTTTACCTTAACACTGGTCTTATCAACGGTTGGCATGATTGAAATTCAGTCTATTTATCATTCTTCATACGTTATTTACGTATCCAAGCTCAGTGAGAAACCCAACAATTACTTTGTCTTGGAGAATCCCGATAGATACGTTCTTGAAGCAATGTCAACCCAAAATTACGTGCATATTGGGTCGCCACAAGAAACGCAACTTGATGAATTATTATCAGCTCACAGAGGTAGCAGTTTAGAGTACAATGGTACTTACTATTCAGCAGGATATTTTTTTGATACCAATTCTGTGGCTGCTGTTTTAATAGTGGAAGCTTTATTAGGAATTGCTCTTTCTGCGATGGGCTTAGGCGTAGGTGTGATTATCGCTTATCCCAGTCAGTGTAAGAGATTTTGGTAGAAAAGAAAGGAACTTTCTGTTTGAATATGCCCGTGTTCTGATTATGATGCGACCGCGGCGCTTTTTTGCGTTACTATCCTACCTTTTCCGGTTAAAAAGCATGGATCAACGAAACTTTCTGAGAAAGTCAAAGAACTATCCTTATAAAAATAAGGTAGAAGTCACAGAGGGTTAGCGGGATTATTTGCTTGCTTTTTTTCATGGCGACGTATCAACAAGGGTGGTAACCATGCAAAAACGACAAGGAAAACTGGAAAGAAAACGTCAAAAACGATTTGGCCAATAATGTTAATATACATCAAGAATGTGATGACCGTCAACAAAGCAAGTCCAACAATAGCTGCCAGTTTTCTTGTTTTTGTTGGGAATATTTTCCCATTATACATGATAGTACCTGAGGTCTATTTTCTAATCTGCGCAGATTTAAGATTTGTCGTTTTCGTCGAGAAGCTTCATAGATTGTTGCTTCTGTTCAAGCATGGTGCATTATGCTTAGTATGTATTTGGAAACAAAATAGAAAATTCATAAAAAAAATAAATGCTAATCGGCGTTAAATCAGAATTGATATACCAGGCGATGCTGATGACTGTAGGTTTGGGTTTCGTAAAGATTGTTTGTGACTATGTTGATGGAAATAGTAATAAAAGCTTGGATGAGATTACGGACAAAATATGTTCTAAGGTTCGCTCATGCGATATGAAAGATTTTTTCGTAAAAATCGCATTATTTAGTTCTTCAAATAACCGTTATCAAGAGCTTAAAGCGAACTGTGAAGAACTATGCGAGATGAAATACGGCAAGGTCATCAACCCAAAGATAACCGTTTGAAAGAACTAGATTTCTAACGCCTCTTTAGCGCACTCCTCTTATCCTTACACGTGCGGCCCTTTCCAACGCTGCTTAGTGAACGTTTTTCACTGTCTTATCTAACGCAGCCGTTGAATAAACCCTCTTAATTGTTGGTAAGAAAAGGATAGAAGGAAACTTCTATATGGTCGTTGTAAGCATAAAAAGAAAGAAAAAAGGGAAAGTTTGTACGGAGATGGTGACATCGCCAGCATTAGTAGGGTACATAGATATTCGAGTCTTTGCCCACGCAACCGAGGACACAGACAAAGTCCAAGCTGCCGTACGTAACCTATTGCCAACAGAACTGGTGGAAACCCTTGTTTTTGAAAAAACAAGTTTAACGGGGCATTATGGAAATCCCATCATCCTTTTTACAGCCAAACTAGCTGATAAAAAAACCCTTCCAGGATTGCTGGAAAAAATAGGCTCAGGCTTAAACTCATTAGACAAGGAAACGTTATGTCGCGATTTAAAGCTGCATTTGGAGAAACGAAACTTGTACCTCAGGTTCGACAAGCAATCTGCATTTTTGGGTTTGGTCAAGTTTTCGCAAAATGACCCTATCCACTTCAAAATACATTTTAAAAATAAATCTCCTCAAGAAATAATGATCATTCTCAAGGATGCCGGGTTGTTACCATGACACGAGCCTTCGTAGACTTGCAATTACGCGTTAACCCCAAAGACCAACAAGCTACTCAGCGTTTAATCAGCAGGGCAGCAAAGTTAGGCTACCGTCATATTTCAATTCCATTCACCTCAGGACCGCGCCAAGATGAATTAGTCAGGCTCAAAACGATGTGTAGCGAAGCAGGATTAGATTTTATTTCACGCGCTGATTTTCACGCAAGAACACAAAATGAATTAATGTATTTTTTGCGTAAATTCAGGCGACGATTCGAAGTGATATGCGTCACATGCGACAGTAAGGAAGTTGCGAGGCAGGCGGCAAGAGACAGGCGCGTTGACCTCTTAAGTTTTTCCAGCCTTGACTATCACAAGCGGTTTTTTGACCGTGCAGAAGCCGAATTGGCCAGTAGCAGCTTAGCGGCTTTGGAAGTTGGTGTTAAGCCGCTTTTGGTTTTAGAGGGTCCTCCGAGGGTTAGGTTGCTTTCGAGCTTGCGCCGTGAAGTCGCCATTGCACGCAAGTTCGGCGTGTCCTTGGTGGTTTCTAGTGGTGTTGCCGAGGAGCATTTGATGCGCACGCCAAGGGATATGGCAAGTTTAGCTTTTCTTTTTGGGCTGGATGAGGCTTCCGCTTTGGATGCAGTTTCAGTTAATCCATTGGCGATTGTTAAGCGAAATCGCGAAAAACTCAGCAGCCGGTTTGTTGCACCTGGCATCAGCGTAATTAAGGAGGGCAAAGCTCCTTGAAACGGATTAAACGCCGCTACTTTGCCCTGCAACTGGAATGCGAGGATGTACCTACTGAACGCGAGCTTATGGATGCAATTTGGGCTGCCGTTACCAAGCTTTATGGTGAAGTTGGCGCGAGTTTAACTGGTTTAACTTTAATTGACTTTGATTTGGAACGGAAAGTTGCCGTGATTCGAGTTTCACTTGCCTCGTTAGATATGGTGAGAGCTTCGTTGGCTTCGCTGACCAACGTCGCGGGCAGATGGGCTGCAGTGTATGTTTTGGCAGTTTCAGGCACGCTTAAGGCTTTGTATGCGAATCCCCTTTTCCTTAAATTATAGCAAACTATGAAAAGAGGCGTAAGAAAAAGTTAGAAGGGAGTTTTTGGCGGGTCTCTTTTTATTTTGCTCCCATTTGGTCGAACATTGTTTTTAGGTCCATGACGTCCCAGTGTTCCGCGATTTTTCCTTTCTCGACTCGGACAATGTCTACTGCTGTGAAGGCGATTTTTTTGCCGTTCGCTTTGATTCCCATCCAATCGTGCTGGAATGTTCCCGTATATTTTCCGTATGCCCATACTTGGTCTTCGGAGCCAACTGGTTGAAGGATGGGTTCCCATTTCAGGTCTGGCATAGCGTTGATCCATCCTTTGGCGAATTCTTTGAAAGGTTCTCTTCCGGTTTTTACCATTGGATTGTGTTGGATGTAGCCTTCAGTCCAGTATTGGTCAATAGCTTTTAGGTCGTGTCCGTTCAGGACTGCACCTAAGGCTTTGGCGACTAGTTCTACGTTTTCTTTTTCTTGCATGTTTTCACTCTTTGTGTGGTTTGTATACGAAAGTAGCTTTACTTAGGAAAGCTTATGAATATGAGCTGACGCCAGATAAAGCAAGTTACCTTGGTGAAAGCTACGCAACAGAAACCGCCTGCAGAAAGAAAATGCCCATACGCAGAATCAATAAAGTTAGTCGGAAACAAGTGGAGCCTTCAAATAATAAAAGAACTACACCTAAATAATAGACCGATGAGGTTCAATGAGTTCATGAAGGCGCTCAAGCCGGTCAGCTCAAAAACGCTCGCCGCAAAACTCAAAGAGCTCAGCGGCTGCGGAGTAATAAAGAAACAAATTGTCTCAGAAACACCTGTAATAATACGCTATTCCCTTACTGAAAAAGGCAAGGAATTAACACCCGTCTTGGACATAATGGCTAACTGGAACCGGAAATGGGAAAACAGGAAATGAATATTCAGAGCTTGCTAAGTTCCCAAAAGGTTGCTCCATCATTCAATCGAATTAATATTGGAATCTTGTTTTTGAGAGGTTTTTCAACGTACCCCTCTTTTAATCTTAATGCACCTTTCTGCAGAAACAACTGTATTTTGTAGGTGTTCCCCCGACATGGACAATTTTTTCCACGCTCTTTCACTATTTCACCAACATACATTAAGCCTGGTAAGAGGGACAGGGTAGCGCGTAAAGTAGAATTTAATTATTTATGTGTAAAGGTTTTATTCATATTTAGACAAAACATTTTGCAGCTAAGTCGCATATTTGCTTGAACAAACTTACAAAAGTATCACAGAAACGTTTATCAACTACAAATAAGCGTTAATGAACATTACAAAAATGTTTTGGGAGAAACAACAAAAGGGCAGAGTTGTGAAAGATGGACTTACAAGACTTCTATTTCAAATTGCCGCTAAAAACCGAACCCATAATAGACGATACTACACTTCGTGATGGCATTCAAATGCCCGGTTTAGCTGCAGGACCAAAAGACTCGGCAAAAATAGCCCAGTTTTTGGGCGAAATCGGCGTAGAACGCATCGAACTATTCCATTATCAAGAGCCAGATAAGAAAGCAGCAAAGCTTATTGGAGATTTGCATCTTGATTTGCGTGTTGCTGGTTGGTGCAGAGCATTAAAAGAGGACATTGACAGTGCCGTGGCATGCGGATTTAAGGAAGTTGGTATTTCTCATCCTGTTTCCGACTTACATTTTAAGGCTAAGTGGCCTGAAAAAACCAAAGAGCAAATTTTAGCTAATGTGGTTGATGTAGTTGAGTACGCAGCCAAAACCTGCGGACTGAGAACTTTCGTTCATGGCGAAGATAGCACACGTGCCGATTGGGACTTTGAGAGAGGTTTCATCAATGCTGTTGCTGGCGCTGGTGCGGAATGTTACCGAATTTGTGATACTGTCGGCATTGGATTGTCTGATCCAGAGGCGCCTTTGCCTAATGGTGTTCCAGCTAAAGTTGTAGCTATAAAGAAGGAAACTAAAATTGAGGCCCTTGAGATTCACGCTCACGATGATTTTGGGAACGCTGTTGAAAACACGATGGCGGCGATTAAGGCAGCTTCAGGTGTATGGGATAAGGTATACGCCAGCACCACGTATCTTGGCATTGGCGAGCGCGCAGGCAACGCTGAAACCGAGAAGGTGCTGTTGAATTTGTACTTGCATCACGGTGTCAAGAAGTTTGAAGGCAAAACCCAAAAGCTCAAACAAACCGCTGACTACATTGGTAAAGCAACGGGTTATGTTGTTCCGCCTAACAAGGCAATAGTTGGCGAATACGGTTTCGCGCATGAGTCAGGAATCCACACGCACGGCGTCTTGAACGATCCCTGGACGTATGAGCCCTACCCTCCAGAATTGGTCGGTAACGAGAGGCGTCTAACAATTGGGAAGCAGTCGGGAAAAGGCATAATCAAACACAAAATAAAAGAGCTGTCAGGAAACAACCCAGACGACCAAACCGTAGCCATAGTGGTAGAACGCGTAAAAGATATATACGCTAATGGCAGAAGAGCCTCACTAAAAGAGGAAGAATTCAAAAAAATCCTCCGAATCCTAAAAATAATCCCAGAAAACAACCACTAAATCACCCCAGATAAGCGAACTTTTCTAATTGTTGGATCATTCTCATTAAAGGCACGTACCCGCTCACGCCCAAACTTAATTCCATAAAAAGCTGCCAAAAAGTCGCAAAACAACCAATGTGTTGCTTTCACTAATGATCATAAAAACATCCGTCTAGCATATGATCTGAACCCCGAATCCGAAAAAACGCGATATGGAAAGTGAATTATACCTAAAAGTTTTTTATAAAAACTATGATATATAATAAATGGTGGAATTTATGAAATTAGCTGAAATTGCTATCTTGTTGAGGGAAATTGTTGACAGATGCCCAAGTTTAGACGGAAGCACCTTCACGTTGATACCGCAGAAAGCTATGTATCCATTGTTCGAGGGATATCACATTAATATCAAGGCAAACCTTACGAAGGAAAGCATGAGTTGCTTAAGGAAAATAGTGGAAGGTCACGACTTAGTGATGCAGATAAGGACTGATTCAGTAATCGTCTACGAAACTAGGTCATGAGAAAGTGCTAACTATTTGAAGCTCATTAATTGACTATACAAATAGAGTAATTTGTTTTGGATTTGGATTAAGAAAATCGTCCTGTGTTTTTGAGGGTTTTCTGCTTTGAGAAATATTTAATTTTTTGCCAAATAGTTTTTTTGCTTTTCGATTATCGGTAGTTGGGCTTGAAGATATGATCTCACTGTGGTTTTAGCCGGAAAATTTTGTTTTAAAAGGAAAAAGAGAAAGAGTTTAGGTTGGCTCGCACTTTTGGAGGAGTCGTTCCCAGCGTTCATCAGTCAGTCGTTGCATCTCGTCTAATATGTGTGCGTTTTGCGGAGTGAACAGGTGCCTAAACCTGCCTTGGCCAGCAAGGTACTCTTTTACTGGTTTCTTCTTTTGTGGTGCCAGAGCAATTAGTTTGCTTGGTGTTGAAAGTTGCCGTTTGCCGTTTACTGCTTCCCAGACTGGAAACATGCATGATTCCACCGCTAACTTTGAGTATTCTATGGTTTTGCCCGGTTCACAACGCCAACCCCTTGGACAAGGTGCAAATATGTGCAGAAACGCTGGTCCATTAACTTCTAAGCCTTTTCGCACTTTTGTTAACATGTCTTTCCAGTAGTACGGTGATGCAGTAGCAACGTACTCCATGTCGTGCGCCAACATAATCTCGCTTATCGGCTTTTTCTTCTCGAGTTTTCCAGGCATCACTGAGCCTGCAGGAGTAGTTGTCGTCGCTGCACCAATCGGTGTTCCACCGCTACGTTGAATGCCAGTGTTCATGTAACCCTCATTATCATAAAGTACAAATAAGAAGTCATGTCCACGTTCAACAGCTCCAGACAACGCTTGAATACCAATGTCAAAAGTTCCACCGTCACCAGCTATTGCGATAATATCAATGTGCTCTTTCACCTTGCCCTTCTTATGCATTGCTTTCAATGCAGCGTCGATGCCCGAAGCGTTTGCAGCGGCATTCTCAAAAGCGGTGTGCAACCATGGCACCGCCCAAGATGTGTAGGGGTATATTGATGAAACGACTTCCATGCAGCCTGTTGCTTCAGTCACAATTGTTGGTCCACGCGTAGCTTTCATTATCAAACGTAGCACTGTTGCCGGTCCGCAACCTGCACATGCTCTGTGACCTGAAAGGAACAAATCTGGTTTGGATGCAATATCTTTGGCTGTGAATTTCCACTCTTGAGTTGTCAATTTTTTTCCTCCAAAATTACTCTCTTAATCCTAAATAGTGAATTTGGCTTTCAACATTCCCAGTCCTTGCAATATGTGTAAGTTCTTCGAAGATTGTTCGCAGTTCACGTGGACTTGAATCTCTTCCACCTAGACCATAGATGTAATTCACAATGGTCGGGTGTTTCTTATTATCGTAAAGCGAGTGGCGAACTTCATGGAAAACTGCGCCACCGAAGCCGCCGAAACTCATGCTTTTATCCATAACGGCAATTGCAACGACATTTCCTAATGCTTTTCGAAGTTCTTCGACGGGTAGTGGTCTGAACGTTCGGAGTCGTAGAAGACCGGCTTTGACTCCTTCGTGTCTTAATTCGTCAACAATTACTTTCAGTGTTCCAGAGGTTGAGCCAACGCAAACCACCGCAATTTCAGCATCCTCAAGCTTGTACGCGTCTATTAGGCCGTTGCCGTAGCTTCTGCCGGTGATTTGAGCGTATTCGCTGTTGACTTCTTGTATCCGTTTTAAAGCGTTATTCATGCCTTCTTCCTGTTGTCTCTTAAACTCAAAATAGTAGTTTTGAAAAGCGATCGGTCCCATAGTCATCGGGTTTTCTGGATCAAGCTTAAATGGTGCCATTTTTCCTTCATGGGTAAGCACATTCGGCAGTGGTCTGTTTCCAATAAATTGTTTTACAGTATCTTCTGGTAGTATGTCGACCTTTTCTAGGGTGTGACTTACTGTGAAGCCGTCTAGACCAACGATTATGGGCAGAGACACGTCAAGGTCCTCGGCAATTTTGAATGCTTGGATAATTGAGTCATATGCTTCTTGAGGGTTTTCAACGTAGATGTGGATCCATCCGCTGTCTCTTTCTGCCATGCTGTCTGATTGGTCACCATGAATGTTAAGCGGTGAAGATAAAGCACGGTTAGCTACTGCCATTACAACTGGAGCACGTGAACCCGAAGTTACGAAAAGCATCTCATGCATCAATGCTAAGCCAGCTGAAGCGCTTGCAGTAAACGTTCTTGCGCCTGTTACGGATGCTGCAAGGCAGGCGGTCATGGCACTGTGCTCTGATTCTGTGCAGACGAATTCTGTTTGAACTTCTCCGTTAGCAACATACTCGCTGAATTTCTCAACTATTATTGTTTGAGGTGTAATTGGGTAAGCCGCAACTACGTCAACGTCGCACTGTTTAACTGCGAAGGCAACTGCCTCGTCTCCGTTTAAAGGCACGGATTCCTGTTTAGGTTGTTGTTTCATGTTTTTTGCTCCTATTCTATCTTCATTGTTATAGCTTTAGTTGGGCACTCATTAGCGCATATTCCGCAGCCTTTGCAGAAGCCGAAGTCAAACTCGATGTCGCCTATTTCCGGGCGCCACTTTATTGCTCCGTCAGGGCAAAACATTACACACGTTAAACATTTGGTGCATTTTTCTAGATCTCTTATCGGCACGAAAGTTTTCCAGTCACCAGTCTTGAATCCGATGCTAGACTTTGGACATACTGCGGCAATGGAAATTTCTTTCCAGCTTTTTTCTTGGCTCATTCCGTTTTTGCCTCCTCATATGCTTCCTTGATAACCATGAAGTTTTTCTCTGCCAAATCGGGTCTGAACCGTCCTTTCAACGTTTTCTCGATGCCTTCTAAGGTGACTATTCCAGTTGCCTTAGCAACGCCGCCAAGCATCGCTGTGTTGGTTATTGGCGCTCCCAAAATTTTTAGGGCAATTTCGGATGCTGGAACCGTCCAAACCTTACCTTTTGTCACCTTTAGGCTTTCTTTCAAAGCGGCCGGTTCCTCAGTAGAATTAATAATTAGTACGTCTTCATCGTGGTTTAATCCAGCTGTAACGGGGACACTCTTCAGCAAAGTGCTATCTAAAACAACCACGACATCAGGGTCGTAAACTGCACAATGCAACCTTATAGGTTCAGTACTTATTCTTGTAAAAGCCGTCACTGGCGCACCCATTCGTTCAGGCCCAAATTCAGGGAATGATTGAATGTACTTGCCCTCATCAAGGGCTGTTCTTGCCAGTAACTCGCTGGCTGTCCATGCTCCTTGACCGCCTCTACCATGCCATCTAAACTCTACCATATTTTTCAAATAATCCCTTCTCCCAACGCGTTTTTTTATTAGATAGTCAAATACATTGATATATTTTTCTAGTTAAACCACTAAGCTTCCTATTCAATGTAAAGGTTGAGCTTTTCAAAGTTGACAAAGTTATCCTTGTAGATATGGTTAATGGTCAGTTAATTAAAATTTTTGGATTTTGAGGTTAACCAATGAACAATAAAGTTATATTTGCCTCCGCTTCCTAGAGGTAACACCTTAGAAGTTTTTGAATGATGAAGTGGTGAAGGGGCAATGGCAGAGGTAGTCTTAACTGCTGACAGGACTTTGATGAGTAACTATCATAATAACGAGTTTCTCGGTTTCGGTACGTGTGCGCCTCCAAATTTTATTCCAGAATGGCTCTATAGCTATCTTTTTTTTCCACAGTTGAAATCAAGGGATGGTCATCCTTGGCAAGCTCCTTATGGCTTAAGAAAAACTGAAGCTCAGCTCTTAAAAGAAGGTTTCCATGTTGAAACAGTCAGCCCAAACCATTTAGACAGCTATCTTAATGGCGCAAAGGTTCTTGGCATACATACGATGGATCCGTTTGGGTTAGGTCCTGCTTCTACGACTCTTGCTTCTCTTTTCAAGAAGGAACCGTACCTTGCAAAATATTTTCAAGTTTTGCTAAGAAGTCCAGCGATTAAAAAAGCTAAACAAGATGGGTTAAAGGTTATTGTTGGTGGGCCTGGGGCGTGGCAGTTTCATTACCGGGAAAAAGCCGTCAAGGACTTAGGTATTGATTGCGTTGTTGAGGGTGAAGCAGAAAATGTTATTGGGAAACTTTTTAGAGCTACAATTGAAGGCCAAGAGATCCCAAGCCATTATGAAGTTGGAGTTGGTGAAGTACCAAGTTTAGAGGAGATTCCTGATATTGTTAAGCCTTCGGTTAACGGTTTGGTTGAGATTGGCAGAGGCTGTTGCAGAGGTTGCCAATTTTGCAATGTTACATTGAGACCGTTAAGATGGTTTCCGATTGAAAAGATTAATCGTGAATTAAGCGTTAACATTGATGCGGGCAACACTGGTGTTTGTCTTCACGCCGAAGATGTGATGCTTTACGGTTCAAAAAATACGATACCAAACGAAGAGAAACTTATGCAATTGCATGAATTAGTGACAAAAAGGGCTACAGGTGTAAGTTGGAGTCACTGTTCCTTAGCTGCTGTAGCATCAAACCCTAGGCTTCTTTCGAGGTTGTCGGAGCTTATATTGCAGAATCAAACTTGGTGGGGTGCAGAAGTAGGTATAGAAACTGGTTCTCCGGAGATAGCGAAGAAGATTATGCCTGCCAAGGCTCATCCGTTTAGCGCTGACAATTGGCATGACGTTGTCTGCGAGGGCTTGGGTGTAATGCAT
This sequence comes from Bathyarchaeia archaeon, assembly GCA_050013315.1. Lineage (GTDB taxonomy): Archaea > Thermoproteota > Bathyarchaeia > Bathyarchaeales > Bathycorpusculaceae > Bathycorpusculum. The sequence continues at coordinate 2,573 of JBEKFM010000060.1, read as the reverse complement.
GATAACATGCTTGCTCCTGCTTGCACGTTGATTGTTGGGTTACCTGATGAGCAGGACTCAGACATCCTTAAGACAATGGATTTAGTTGATGACCTTAAGGACATACGATGCCTCATTGTGCCATTATTCTTTGTTCCGTTGGGCAAACTGACAAGTGAAAACTGGTTTACAGACACCAAACTGAATGAATTGCACAAAAAACTTTTGATTCAATGTGTTGAACGTGACTTTCGCTGGGTTGACAATTTGATAGATTTGTCTTTCGCGGACAAATGGTACCAGCGCATAACGAAAGAGTTCTACAAGGGTTTCGCGGCAATAGCAAAGTACAAAGTGCGACAGATAGAATAACCTCGGTTTGAGAAGACTATACTTAATTTGTCTTGTCCCGGGCAAAGGTTAAGCCGCATTATTCCTTTTCCCCCGAAAAGGGTATTTCGCGTTTTCATTTGATTGTCGCCACTCTACTCAATGACGGCATTTCCTCAAGAACTCTTCGATTGCACGCGCTCTTATCAAGCCGGGCAGGCCCTTGCTATTTCCCATTTTTTGATATTATTGGAATGAGTTTGGTTTTACTACTCAGATATAACGGATGAATTGACTGTTGATTTTTTGTTTTTCCAAGGCATAATAACTGTTTATCTGGTAGTGTGGAGTAAAGAAGGTCAGTAACTTCTTTTCCTCTATTTTTTAAGCTACCATGTGAACCCCAAGCAGCTATAATGAGCTGTGAATCCTTACATTTTTCAACAATGTAAGTGTCATTATCTTTGCCTACAGGTTCAGGGCAAGTTGAGAGGTTGCTTGGGTCAGTGGAACGATATGCAAAAATGTTCAACATGCATAATGAACCGCACCCTTCTCTTCTGGCGAATTCGATGCATCTTCGGGTTGTTGGGTTATCATATTGTTCTGTAGCTGTTGAAGGATTTAAGCCGATGAATGTCGCTCTGGGCAGTTTCTTGTTCCAAGTTCTAATTAGGTAGTATCTATATTTACCGTCTTCGCTGAATTTTGCTTCAGAAGTAAGAATATCAGTTTGCAGTTTCATAAGTTTCAGCGCATGCACCAGCTTAGCATACGCTCAACTCTATGACAGTCAAGAGCTTAAATTATCTTCGATTGTGAGAAACGCACACTTGTATTTAACTTGCTAAAAAATCAGATTCTTACTGTTAGTTCCAAATATTACTACGTACATCCTAAGACCTTCGATGTAAGCTTAGTGCAACAGTTGGATGATACCTATGACGGCTGTAAGGAATAATCCTATAGCAGCTACAATCAACGCAAACAGCGTATAAACTTCTTCTTTAGATTTGCCCAATATGGAAAGAAAACTCGTTCTTGGGTCTCTGTATTCTGTAGGAGGCGAGTAAATATCAACATTAGCCACATATGCTTGAAACAAAGTGAACCCTGAAGATAGAACATTAGTAGTATATGGGCTGCCATTTGGATTTTTATTCATTACTTGTTTTCCATTAGGGAGTAACGGGTCAACTTTATAGGTGGCTTGAACAAATTGCCCATTTGCTGGAACCATAGTAATTGTCAGCATTCCACCTGGAAATGGTCTTGAGTCTACATTGGTAACTTCCCAAGAAACTTCAATCACTGAACCTACCACATAGCCGAGTCTGCTTCTCGGTTTTACAGTCCCTTTCAACGCAATTTTGATATTGTTAGATTGCATCTATTAGCCTTCTTCAATTTGTTTGGTGAGCAATTCCGACATGTTTAATTTATTTCTGCGTTATGCAGATTTAAGACTTATCTACTATAAAATAGCGAAGTTCCTAACCTTGAATGTACTCGGTAATAGCAGCGCACGCTTTTTGTGTCAAGAAATCTTTACGAGAACCCTTTTATCGGAAATAGTGTAAGAGCTAATTATGGGTAGTAAAGGTAAGACATTCGCTTTAGTGTTTGTTAACTTCTTAGTAATAACTGCATTCTTAATTCCATCAATGAGTCATGCACAAACTATAAGTTCGTATGTTAGCCAGACATCAATGGTGTTTACTACAATCTAACAATTTATAGTCCAAATAATCAATCAGTTTATACTAATTCAATGTCTCTTAACTTCACTTTAGACTGGACATACGACCTTTTACCTGACCAACCATACTTTGGAGAATACGCTTACACTATAGATAATAATACTCTTGTTAGCATTACATCAAATCAAACAGCAAGCGACCTCTATGGACATACTTTCGATAATCCAAAATTCTTCAAATATAATCCATCCTTTTCGTATTTGATTGATGTTTCAAACTTGACTAACGGTCATCATGAGATTGCGATTTTCGGTCTCTTTTATTTTGGAATTAGTCTTCTTTACAACCAGTCTTCTCCCCATGTTGAATTCTTAGTTCAAAACCCCACACCTTCGCCAACGCCTTATCTTGCAATAGGTGCTTTGTTTTCACCACTAAACATTACTAGACCTTAGTCGTTATTACTTTTTTTAATCTTTTGCTGATTTTTTTTCTTTTCCTATTTTTCAGATAGTCAATTTACCCAATATCCGAAAGTTTACCAGTCCACACACGACATTCGTC
>JBEKFM010000059.1:0-14682 GCA_050013315.1 Bathyarchaeia archaeon | reverse complement strand
GGGCTTTCCACGCTGGAGCTATCGCCTCAGCGTAGGCTTTCTCCGCTGGAGCTAACGCCTCATCGTAGGCTTTATCCGCTGGAGCTAACGCCTCATCGTGGGCTTTCCTCGCTGGAGCTATCGCCTCATCGTGGGCTTTCCACGCTGGAGCTAACGCCTCAGCGTAGGCTTTCCTCGCTGGAGCTATCGCCTCAGCGTAGGCTTTCTCCGCTGGAGCTAACGCCTCATCGTAGGCTTTATCCGCTGGAGCTAACGCCTCATCGTAGGCTTTCCACGCTGGAGCTAACGCCTCAGCGTAGGCTTTCTCCGCTGGAGCTACCGCCTCAGCGTAGGCTTTCTCCGCTGTAGCTACCGCCTCAGCGTAGGCTTTCCACGCTGTAGCTACCGCCTCATCGTGGGCTTTCCACGCTGGAGCTAACGCCTCAGCGTAGGCTTTCTCCGCTGTAGCTACCGCCTCAGCGTAGGCTTTCCACGCTTGTTTTTCAGTTATTTTTTTCATTTTTTCACCTTTGTAAACAGTCTACAATTTGTATACAGTCTACAAATATAAGCCTTTTGTAAACAACCGTTTAAAGCCGTTTAAATGAAGAATGCCAACAGTGAATAGGTGTCTACAGTGTAAACAGTAGTGTAGACACGTTATAATATTTCGTAACGAAAGAGCCTCTCCATAGGGCTATGGTAAATTCCCATGAAATCTTTAAAGAGTTACGTCAAAACGGTGTTTGTTACATAGTGTTACATAAATAACGTAACATATTACCATAAAACAACATACTACGCCATCTTTTCAAAGAGAGACAAAGTAACACATTTAACGTAAAATAATAAAATAATAAAATAATAAAGTAACAAAATTACTCAAAAGAAAAAGGGTTTGCCCGTGGTCGGCAAAAAATTTTAGGGGTAGTGAGTTAAGTACATGAGGGGCAAGTTGCCTTTGCAAACTCCAAGATTTCTTTGATACTGCCATGTAAGTAAACAAAACCTAAACCATTGCAGGTAGAACATTTCATTTTTGTTTTTCACCTCCTTGTGCCGTCGTCGTCGCAAAAAATTTTAAGGCTTTTTGTGCCATTGAACCTTCAGAACGGATGCTTATCACAATAAGAAGCAGTCTCATAACATTTTAAAGCTCTTTCACCGCTAACAACACAATGCGCGCGCGCATCTCTCCAACAATACCCCGTTGAAGGACATTTGAGTTCTCTCGTCATTTTTGTTTTGTCACCCCCATCATAGATTGTTTTAACTTATTAAAGATTATTTTTGCCTCTCTTTCTTTTTCTCTGTCAGGATGTACCATACTAATGATTTCTTGTTCTGCTTTCTCTAAATCGTATATATTCATTTTTGTTTTGTCACCTCACTTTGTTCAAGTCGCAAAAAATTTTAGCGCACTCGCGAAATCAATTCATCAAATACTGCTCTCTGCACCTTTAGAAGCCTTTCGCTATCCATGTCTTTAAAGTTTATATATTCTGAATCTAGATTTGCACTCACACAGAGAAGGTGTAGCACTGGTTTTCCTTTATAATACCTCTTTTGGTATCTTTCAAGTGATATGTTTGATGGGTCAACTTCAAAAGTGCTTCCTTCCTCAAAGTTCCCGCCTAACCTTTCCTTAAGTACAATGAATCTCATTTTTGTTTTGTCACCCCCTCAAAGCAATCCAAGTAAATAATTAAGTAAAAGAGAAAGAGGAATAGCAATACAACAGCTTAAACCTACGCTAAACAGATAACCCCAAAGGTAAGGATGTTTGCTGTCAATTATTCGGTCAACTGCTTTATCAAACCACTTCATGGTTGGAAGCTCCTTTCAGACTCAGCCGCCCACACCCTAACATCATGCCTAAGAATATTCGGATTCACATTACTATAATGCCGACTTGCACCGCCAAACCGCCGATTAGGATAAATCCGCAACTTACAAGCTGGACACTCCCACGTATGCTTTTCGCCTTCAACCTTCACAAGCTGCACATCCAAGCACAATGGACAATTATTGTAGCGTTTAGCTCGATTACTCATGCCTCAAAGACTCTCCTGTTTGAAGTTCAATACGCATCAAAGTATTGGCTAAGCTTTCGTCTTCGTACATCCAGTAGTATAAGATAAGAAGACTGTGGGAAGTCGGAAAAACAAGATGAATAACATAAGGTCTCATAGTTTTTAGCCTCTTAGATTTGCGGCAGAAACTTTACGCCCGCCTTACGTAACATAGCTTGTGGTGCAGCACCATAAACTTTGTGAAGCATCGTTTCGTCAGCCCAGCCGCCAAGCCCTGCCACAACCGTATAGTTGTAGTCTGTTGCATCAAGCATTTTTCTGCCGAACATGTGATGCCAAAAGTGGAAAGGCTCAGCCATCGCCAACTCAAGCGCGCTGTACTCTCTTATTTTGCCGTTGCTGTCTATGTCATCTTTCAAGTAAAGCATGTAAGCCTCTTTCAGAAGCCGCATCATCAAGGGGTCGTCTATGCCTGCGAAAGCGTTATTGCCGTTCAGTTTCCAGCATTCCTCAAGCACAATCATCAAGTCGCTTGGAATCATGCGCGGGCTTGTTTGCCTTCCCTTGCGGTGAAAGCCCTTATCGGTCACATCTATCGCTGGTGCGCCTTCGCTGAGAAAGACTTTGCTTTTCAAGAACTGAATCAAAACAGCGTTATGCCGAGCGTTTGTTTTGTAGCTTGTTAAAGCGGCTGCGTAGCCTAAGAAATACCGTTCTTTCACGTAGTTTAGTATGTCGTAAAGCGTTTTGGTTGGTACGTCTACGTTTTTCCATCTGCCAAGAACATGCTTGCCCGTTGACATTTCACCGCTGACTTTGAGCGTGCTTACGGTTTTTTCGTCACGGCTAAGAATGAAATCGCGGAAAGCCATGCGATAGCTGTTCGTGCAATTTCCCGATTTGTGAACGTAGCTTATGTATTCTTGGAACTGCTCAACCGTCAACCGCTCAGGAGTCTTAGGAGTCCAATTAGGAATCTGAACCTCAGTATTCTTCTTGCTAACTGGGTCTTTCATGTAATAGATGCCCTGGCAAATACGCTTGAGTGCGCTTACATGCCCTTGAAGATAGAGGGGGCTAACAATCGTTGTCTTTTCAACAATCCACTTCTTGACCGCTGGGCACTCGCGGAAATTGCCGTTCTGAAAAAGGTCGCTTGATACTTCAACTTGACTATTCGCCGCCGAACTAAAAACGGCTTCATACTCAGCCTTTTCCTTTTGATGCCTCAGAAAATACATGTTAATGGCTTGAGTGCTTACGTCTTTGTTGCAGTCTTGCAAAAGCAAACGGTGAAGCTCGGTTACACTCAGGGTTTTGTATTTCTCTATAATCTTCGGGAGTTCCCGACTTAACTTAAACTTAGTCATGTTTCAATCACCACTAAACACATGGTAAACGTTACATATAACTGTTACGTAATAAAAAAGATAGGTTAAAAGGTATTGGGTCGCAAACCTCTGACTTTGACTTTAACCCGCTACACATTAAAGCCATATCAGCAAGCACACACCATAGCGCGATGTGACGACCCTGCCCCATGATTTAAGAAAATCAGCCCTGCGAAGCTACCGAGCCTATGCAGTTGCAAGCTGCTTAAATTCGGGCTAAGTCTGCCGAAAGTGCCTTTGCGCTTCGCAGAGCGACATAACGCGCGTCACTAAAAAGCCTCGCCAAGCCAGTCATCACACGCACTCGTTCCCGCTTGGAAAGGCAATTTGAGGGTTTTCAGTGTCTGAAATTCTATCGTGATTTTAGAGCTTGCTTTTTATGTCATCCACAAGCTTCTGGAAATCAGCCTCATTAACCTGATTATCCTTCGCAGCCACAACAATAGTATAGAGGTCTTGAAGGATGCTTGAAGCTTTTCCCTCGGCGTCATTCCATTTTTTGCCAAAAACTACGCCGACAATCGTTAACCCTAAACTAATAACCGTTAATATAGTTATACTTTCAATCATGTTTTTTCCCTACCCAATCCTTACTAATTCTTCCCTTAATAGCTTTTCGGCTACGCAAGATGCAGCACCAAAGCCAAAACACCCAACAAACCCACACTAAGCATATTTCCAGATAGAAGAATAATGATTATTTTTTGTTGCGCTTGAATCTTAATAACATCTTGTTTTAAATTGCTAACAGCGGTCTGTGTTTCTTTGCACCATACGTTTAGGTCTTGCTCAAAAGTCATGGAAAAGACGCTCCGCACTGGCCACAAACCTTAGTTTTCTTTTTGGTTACTCGATGCTGCAAAACATTAGTACCTATATGCGCCCCGCATTTAGGGCAAAAACCGTTAAAATAGCCCACGTTATCGTACACTATGACATTTACAACTGATTTTTTATGGATTTTCAAGAGTTTACGAAGGAAAGACAAGAAACAAACCTCCACTTGGGTAAAACGCTAAATCGCCGCCTGCCGTTGCTAAGGGCGTGTAATCTGCGAAGATGCTTGCTGAACCGACGTTTGCAAAGCTGCCTGTTGGTACTCCAAAAGGGTTAGGTATGCTGCCTGCAAAATCGAGATAAGACATGGTTGTTGTCCCTGTTGCTGCTTCACGGTCATTTAAAACTGGAGTACTTGGAATGTAGAAGCCTATATGGTAGAAGTTGCCGCCTATTATAGCGCCTGTGACTGGCATAGTTAACCAAGCAAACGCCGCTGGAACATTCTGAGCTACTCCTGAGCCAACAAGGTTGTTTGGGAGTCCTCCACTATCATCGTAAATAACTGGATAAGCAACTGGCGAGCCTGAGTTAATGTTACAGTATAATTGAAGGTCAAAGATGTTGCCTGAACTGGGAGCTTGAAAACGCCAAACCACAACATAACCCACAGCTCCCCAATTATCAAGGGGTGTTTCGATGTTTGTGTCGCCCATTGTACTCATGGCACTTTATACCCCACTAAGTTAACCACCCAAGTCGTACTTGTAGCACTCGCGGGAGTGCAGAGAGCAGCAATAGCCACGCCTGCATAAATGTCTATGCCATCTTGCCCTGTGGGAAAAACAAACCCGAAAACCGCGCCGCTTGTCGTGTTGACGGCTTGCATAGCCCCTATCCAATCAGCCGCGCCAATCTGAACTTTAACTGTGCCAAGATAAGAAGCCACTTGCGAAGCCGTTGTTAAATAAACTTGCACAATTATAGCTTGAATGCGAAAAACCTCTCCCGCTGGAACCGTATAAGAACCAATGCTTTGGTTCGCGGTGTTCGCAGTTGTCACTAAATTGAAGGGATTTAAAACGTTAGTAGCTGTGAGAGAACCTTTGCCACCCATATTTAAGCAACCTGTTCTAAAGTTGCTGCAAAATCATAAAGCGTCATGGTTGTGCCTGTAGTGCTAACGGTGATGGCTGTAGCTGAATTGTCAATTTGAAAAATCAGCGAAGCATAGTAAATGCCTGTCACGTTGTTAATCTGATTATAAACAGTCGTTGAAGCTACAAGCAAAAGAGTCAACACGAAGCTTTGAGCGTTTCCCCCTGCATCCTTAAACGTCACTGTAACAGCCATGTTAGAAGCCGCCGCCGTATGAACGTTCACATTTACGAATAGCCTGTAAGTTCCCGCAACTGCTGGCGGAGTATAGTTAATTGCATTTGCCACTAAAGCAGCTTTGCCAACAGCGGAGTAATTCGCGTATAAATCGCCAAGCCCTACCGTAGCAATATTATTGTACTTTGAGATTATGCCCGAAGTATTCAATGTAAAAACTTCTATATTACCAAAGAAAAAGCCTAAGTTTCCGCTGCTATCTTCGCGTAATATGAAGCCTTTTAAACCTGAAAGCTGGCTGGCGTTATTTGGGTTACTGCTCATTATTCATCAGTTCCCCAAAGAGTAACGCTGATTGTGCCTGCTGTGATTGCAGTTCCTAAAGTGACGTTTATTGCTGTGTTGACGGCTGCGCAGAGATAGCCATTCGGTTTTAAGTCAAAGGGAATGACAGATACGCCAATACCCGATAATGTTGCGGCGATAGGAAGGTAAGTTGCAAAATCTAATCCGATGTCAGCGGCAACGTCTAATATGTTGATAAGTTCAATTCCTGCTGCTCCCATGCCTGCACCACAAACAATTACGCCGCCTAAAACACGGTGTTTTTTGCCTGCTGTCGCTGCTTTCAATACTGTCGCTGCTACTGTGGTACATTGTGCGTTAGCGTACCATGTGGGTGTTCGGGGTATTTCTGTTAATCCAGAAACAGTATTTATAACGCCTATTGGAAGCGGATTTGCCTGCCCATAAGCATCAATAGTGGCGCTATTAAGTGAGCTTGCACCTGTAGGGTCAACGATGAAAACAGGCATGATAATGGGTTTACCGTTTTTGTCAAGCATCAAACTGGGATTAGTGGCTAAAGAACTGTTTAAGCCACTTGTAAGGTCTTTTATATTCCAAGTAGCAGGGTCAAGCGCATTTGTTGTTTGCGTAAAATTGCTTTTATGGGGGTCTTGACCTGTTATAATTGCGCTGCCTTCCCCTAAAGTTTGAAGGTCGTTTTGAGAAGGTATATATTTTTTGGTTTGGCTATTACTTGATGCTGCAAGCATTTTTAAATTCTCCTTACTTAAAAGAAAAGAGAAGGATAGAACTATTTATGGATAGTCCATGTATAGGTAGCCGACTTCAAAGTTAGCTGCGGTAGTCAAAGCTGCATCAAGCGTAAAGGTGCCTTTCGGTGTAGATGGCGCTCGCAATCCTAAGTTTAATGGAGCACATGCAGATATGTGTGCTAAGCTGCCTACAACAGTTGCTCCAAGCTGCCCTGTAATTGGTTCAGCGTTCCATCTTGGCGGGTTAATGACAAACTCAGAAGCGTTAGTGCTGAATTGCCCTGCAACTGGCTTCACCGTCGCTGGCGTAGATTCAACCACTACCCCATACAAGCCTATGATGCGTTTCTTCGGAACAGAAATGTTAACGCCTGCATCTGGAACTGGGGTTGCTGCTGCCGTGCCTGTTGAAGTGGGTCCGCCGCCGTAGTTTATGCCTGCGACTTTTCCTTGTGCGGGTGCATATGTTACCTGGCTAAGTGGGTTAAGCCCCCAGCTTGAGCCTGAGTAGCCTTCGGGGTAAGTGTCTGCGAGCAATATGTCAAGTTCCATGATTGGTGCGGCTGCGTTTGCGATTTGTGGTGTTCCGTAGAACTGCATGCGTTCGCCGCCGTTGCATGGCTGCATCAAGGGATACCACGGTGCTGCATCTTGCATCTGAACGAAGGTTGCGCCTAAAGCTGAATCTATCGGGTTGGCGAATACTTCAAAGTCTTTCATCCCCAGGTCTTGGCTTTCAATCTTCAATGTAGCAACGCATGACTGGTTAACGGTTGGGGTTGTTAGGTACAGTTTAGGGCGTACTCCAACAATTGCTTTCGCAAAAGTCGGTATGATGTAGTCTGCGCCTGTGCCGTAAATTTGGCTGCCGCCGAGTTTAGTTTTTGCGGTTGATACTCCCATAGATACGCCTGCTATTTGGTCTATGGTGTAACCGATTTTCATTTGGTCGGGGTTATAGGGGTGTCCGAGGACAGAGCCAAATTTTGTATCAACTATATATTGACTTCCCATTTTCTTCATTCTCCTATGCTAAGATGCTCCCATTTCCGTAAACGCGAGAAGTAGAGCCGCCTCTTGCGTATGGCACATTTCCAGTTGCTATGCCGCCTGTTTCAATTTGCCCTGTGATTGGTGAAGGGTTTGTTATGGTGTAGCCGCTTGGCGCCGGGTCAAATAAGCCGCCTATGATGCCGCCGACTAACAAGCCAATGCCTGCGCCCTTCATTACGTCGGGGACAACTGGAAGGCTTTTGTAGTATTTGTTTGGCAGAGCTTCTTTAAGCGCCCAATCAGTTACTAAAACAGCTATGCCTGCTTCGGTTGTTGGGTTGATGGCTGAAAGCGGTTTAAGCTGGAATCCTTGAATGTTTCTTACGCCTGCGCTGTAAGTTGAATCTAAGCTTTGAACGGCTGTGCCGCCGACTACGCAAGCGATAGCGTCTTCTATTCGGCTTTTGCTCCAAACGGGGTAGCCTGCGCCGTAACTAAATTTTTGGGTTGCTGCGTTAACGAAGCTTAAGAAACCTACGCTTGCAGCTGTGCCTTTCTCAATTAATTTTCCTGTTTTTGCATCTCCAAAGTCCAATTCATTCACCGCCTTTTAACATGGCATCTGATTCTTGCTGATTTTTTGCTTAGTCCGCGAGACATGGCTTTGCGGACACATCTTGCTTTTCTAAATCCTCTTGGCATAAAGTTTACTTTCCTTTGAGTTAATTAGGGTCAAAAAAGCTTTTAAGCCGTTGTAATTAATTATAACTATGCCTTACCTAACGACGTACGTTAGCGCCAAAGAAATGCACGAAATAAACGTTTTCTGTGACAGAACAAAAATGACAAGCTATCAAGTAGCCAAAGAAGCTACATTAGAATATGTTCGGTCACACAAAAAATAAAAAAATAGGATTTAAGCTGAATTTATCAAGGCTTCAATGATGTTGCTGACTTTTGATACATCTATGGTATTGGTTGTTTTGTCGCTGTAGGTTATAGTTATAGAAATGATGGTTTTTTGGGTTGCTGACATAGTTTTACACCAAGGGATGCAGCTTTTTATGTACTTCGGGTCTTATGACTTTTTGCCGTAGCCGCCAAAGAATACGCACTAAAGGAGTGGGTAGGTACATGTAGCCGCCATAAGGTGTGCCGCCTACGCTGATTGAACCGCTTGGCGCTGGATTTGTCGGCGTCACTATGGCTGCTTGAAAATTCGCAGTAATAACATAGTTTCCAGCTTGTGGCGTCAACTGAATATTCGTCGGATTCGTCGTAATTGGAGGACCTGAACCTGCTTGAAGATTGCTGAAAATGTAGCCTTGAAGTGGGGTAGCTGTCACCGTTAAGTTGTCAAGTGCGCCTAAACCGAAAGTGCCTGTTAACCCTGATTGCCCATTTGTATTGTCTACCCAACTGATTGAGCCGCCTACGCCTGCTATGAATGTTATCTGGTTGTCTGTGGGTGGAGGGGGCGGTATGGTTCCGTTAATTACTACTTGGGGGTCGCCAAACCAAACTGTTCCTTGGTCTGCGTAGTTGTTTGAGTCTACTCCGAGCCAAAATATAGCACCTGTTGGAACTACGGCTTGACCTTGTGGGTATGCGCCGCCGCCGCCGTCGCTTGTCACTGTCGCGGGTACTTTGAAGTACATTAACATTTTTTGCCAAGTTGGTACTCCGTAGGCTACATAATTCGCGTTTGTGTCGCCTGCGTCGCTTCCGTCGCTGTTCCATATTGGAGTGGCTAAGCCTTGATTTGCGTCTGACTCCCAGCCTGTTATTCTTCCGTTTTCACCGTAGAAGTCTACGCCGAATCTGCCGCCACCTGTTGCGCTGTTCGGTGGGTTTAGGCTGCTGGGACCTGTTTTAATGTAGACTTGGAATTGAATAGGTATGTTTGGCGTTATTGCTATCCATTCGCTGTCTATCTCCATTGGGTCAACTACGCTTTTTATTGAAAATGCTCCGCTTGGCGCGGGGTTTGTTGGGTCTAAAACTGCGGTTTCATTGATTAAAGAAAAGGGTCGGGGATAACCACTATTTGATGTACTCATTTAAATCTCCAATACAATAAGGGCATTGTTTGTTTATCAAGTTTGCGGAAAATTAAATTGTTAAGCTTGCTATTCCATTAATATTTAAGGTATTTCCCGCTGTTGGGCTAAAGCCTGTAATCATAAAAGTGTTGTTAAATCGGAATTTCTTTAAGATTTGTACAGAGCATAGTCCATTTACTACGTATTGCAGTAGAGTGAATGTTTCGGTTGATGGATTAACGCCTCCTTGTACTAAGTTATCGAAATTATGGTGATAGATGTTTATGCCATCACAGTAAATTGAAAAAATAGTTTTGTTGGAGTCTGTATTTGCTTGAGCAACAATGAATAAGTAGTCAACATATCCAGAACCAGAGAGAGAAACAACAGGAATTTCAGTATTCAACGGTGTTAAATTTGCGCCTCCATTTACGAGACTTGAAGCGGGAGGCTGAATAAAATTTATCCATTCAGCATAATCTTGGGAGATTTCTGGATAAAGAAAGCCGTTTACGCTTTGAAGCCGAGTTGGCGCGTTACCTACGTCGCTTTGGTAGTTTGCGGTTGAACGATGAATAAAGACATTTTGCTCAAAGCAATCTATGTAGTTAATTAAGCCGTCGCTCCATCTTTCGATGTCGTAGTGGTCGGCTCTTGCTAAAAGGTCATCGCGGCTAACTGCTGGTAACAATTTTTTTTTATTATTAATTGATGCAACAGTTGCCATCTTTAAGAACCTTTTTATGGATTATGAATTGTGATAGTTCTGCCTTCGCTTCCCCATGTGAAAACCATTTCTAATGGTGCGCTTGTGTTTACTGCAAAACCGTTAAAGCCCGCGCCGTTTTTGTTTATGTTAAGTTGATTTGTTATACCAGTCGCATTTAGAAAAACCATAGCTTCAATTAATGCTGGGCTACTTAGTATTTCTAAGCTGTTTTCCAGAAGGTCCAAGAGGTCTTTTGCTACTTTTACGATTTTTTCTTCCGACATTTTACTTCCCCGTCTTTGGAATTAATTGAGTTAATGCGCCTATTACGTCTGTCGCTGCTTTTGTGTTTGCTGCTTCTCCCTCTTCGACATCTTTAATTCCAGCTCCTGTATTTTTAATAAATTCGCCGCCTGTTTTGACTAATGTTGCTACGTTTGTTACTCCCGCTGTGAAGGCTGCTTGAGTTGTTAGCCATTGAAATGTCGCTCTGATTGTTGCATAAGCTTGGTCGCTTAATAATTTAGGAAAAACGTGAGGCACGTTTGAGTCTTGATTTATCTCTCTGTATGTATAGTCTGCGTTTTGTACTCCAAAGACGTTAGCTATGTCACCCGCTAGCCCTGTGTCTGCGCCTTCATTGGTTTTTACTGACCCCGCCCAATATTTGCTAAGTGAAGGGTCACTTAGATAGAAAGGCAGTTCATTTGAAGGAACTGCGTATGCGCCGCCGTGTAAAATATCAGCTAATATTATGGTTGAGATTAAGCCTTGAGGCATGTTTACGTTACCAACATCTATGCCTTTTCTAACTGTTTCAAGAATTTCACTGAAAAGTGTAATTAATGCCAAATTTGCGTTTTGAACTGCTCTTAAATTTACTTTAGGTTCGGGTTTTTTTCCTTTGCTCATGTTGTTTTTCTCCTACATAATGTTGGTTCGTTGCCTTCTGCTACGCATCGGGCATAAAGCTCTTTTTCCTGCGGAGCTTCTTTATGATGTTCGCTAATTTCTTCCGCGTGATTGTGTCCGTCTGCGCTTGCGCCGCTAAGTTTACGTCGCCAAGTCCTTGCCCAATCACGATAAAAGTTCACATCTTCCTCTGTGAATCCGTGCATAGCTTTGTTTTTTTGGAGTCGGTCTATAACTTGGCTTGCTTCTTGGCTTAGTTGTCGATGGGTGTCTTGGTCGCCTTCTTTGCCATCTGCGATTTCACTGCTTAAACCCGCAGTCATTGATGCATGTTTTTCCATGCAGTAAGGGCAAAGCAAGTTGTTGCAGTGCCAAGCGATACTTTCTAAGTGAATTATTTCGCCTTTGCGTTCTTCTGGAAATTCCGTTTGCTTCTCAATCTCCATCGTGACAAGTCCTTTTAGCATGTTTAAGTTCATGTTTTAAAACTTTTTTGGTTTCTTTCTTGCTCATACCTTTTTTAACTATAACGGTGCAACCAATTACTAAGCCTTTTACGTCATGAGTTTTTGATGAAATGCAGTTTGCTTTTCCATATTCTTTTGCAGTGTCTTGATTTTTTGCTTTCTGTGATTGGTCTGCAATTCTGTTAAGAGTTCTTTGACTAACATATTTAACGGTGACTATAGTTATCGCCTCAGAACTTGGTTAATACGGTCATTCACGCTTAAAATCGGAGCCTTCGGCAATTTAAATTCTGCCTTGCAAAACCAACAATTATATTTATCGCTCGTGTAAATCAAGGCGTTCCCGCATCTTGGACACGTTTTACGGATTGGTTTCAAGCTCACGTTTAAGTTCCTCAAGGAATTTCTCGGCTGTCTGCTCGTCTACCTTACTTAATTCACCTACTAATATATTAATTATGTCAAAGGACATGCCCATAAATTTTATTTTGCCGTTAGGTCGAAAAGTCTTAACCATTTTAACGGCGATTTGTTGAAGTGTTTGTTTAGCAGTTTTTTTTGGTGCTGCAACAGAAAAATCGAATTGCTTCATTCATTATTCAACCGTCATGTGGTCGGCTGGTGTAGGCAAACCGAGTTTTTTAGCTCGGTCACTGATTAAAGCTTGAAAATCGAGTTTTTGCAGTTGCAACATGCTTTTTATGTTGCCTTCATTGAGGGCGCGTAGTTCTTCAACGAAGCCGCCACCGTTATTGCCACCGCCACTGATAGCTTTCTCAATTACATCTGCGATTTTGCCAATAGCGTCACCCATGCCACCGCTTTTTACTTGTGGAGCATTTAAGGTTGCTTGTGTAATGTTATTTATAGCTTCGTCACGTTTCTTGAAGCCTGTTTCAACTGCTACTGCAAAATTGTTTATGGTTTCGTCTTGACTTGCTACTTTTTGGTTCAACGTTGTTAATGCCGTTTCTAATTTCTCGTTTTTTTCTTTGGCTAAGCGTAGTTCAGCTAAAATTGCTTTTAAAAGTTCGTCGGCTTGGTTGACTTGTGGCTGTGGTTCTTCGGTCATTTGGTACATTCCCATCCTATCGGATTACCTAAACAATCAAATAATATTTTTTGCCAAACACAACTACAACAAGCTAAGCCTTGACTATGACATTTTTCATAATTTAAAGACTGTTCGGTCATTTGAATTTGAACTCCTTGGCGTGTTTGCCACCGCAGTTAGGGCAACTTTCAATTTCTTTTCCATGTGGGTCTTCAACTATCATTTCTTTTTCAACTACTTTTATAGTTCCAAGAGGTAAGCCGCAGCCACCTTTAGATGGGTCGCAGATTGCTAAGCTTTTGAAGGTTGGGTTTTTTTCGTGGCATGTCGGGCAGTAGGGGTCGAAGGGTCTGACGTAGTGTTCGCCGATTGATTTTTGGCATGTGGGGCAGTTTTCGTGTGTGTGATTTGGCGGTGTTGGCTCTGTCGGGTTAGCATCTGGAGAAGATGGTGATTGAACATTGGGGCTTTCCTTCTGAGCCTTCACTTTCGCCTCTAAGTCTAAAAACTTTTTTTTCCAGTCTTCTTTTGGCTTTGGTTTTTCTTCTGGTTTAGGTTCTGTGTTTGCTTGTGTTGGTTCTATTTTTTGCGGTTCTGTCATAATGAATCATGCTCTTGTTTGAGATTTAAGTCTTTTTGCTTGCAAAGTTTTAGGCAGTTATTGAAACAGTTTACGCGGCGGTCAAAGATGCAGCGTTTATGTTTTTTTTTTTGTATTCCGTTTAGGCTGTGGAGTTTCATAAAAAAGTTTACCCCTCTGTTTCCTCTGCATCCTTAACGTACATGGGGCAGCATCGGTTAGTTGTTCTGAAAGGCTCTGATTTAACGCTCATAGCAGCGCATCTGTGGCTGTCTCCGCTACAGAATTTGCCTTTGTTGTTTAACATAGTGCAAGTTCCCATTTTTAACGCATTCTCCCTGTCTGTTGGTAGAGCATTTCTACATTGATTTGAGTGTTTAGCTCTTTTTGCTCCTTAAGTTCTCTCCATCTGCCGCAGTAGTCACCGCCGCCGTTGTTGCATGTTGCGCTTGTGCGGCTGAAAAGGTTGCATTCATGTACAAATTCGCATTTCATAGTCTATGGACTCCATCCAAGCCAATCCAGTTTACCTTTCCAAGCCAAGTAAACCATGAAACCAAAAAAAATCATCATAGTTAACCCTGCCAAATAGAAATCTGACGTTGTAGCAGAAGTGTGATAAGGCTGAATCCAAACCATAACTATTCATCTCCAAGCATGAAGCTGTCGCCGCTGCCTACAGCTACGTTTCCCCAGTCAACTTTAGGTTGATTACGTGCGGCTCTGTCGCGTGCGCGTTCCTTTGCTTCTTGGTCTTTCTGTTTTACAAGTTCCTTTTGGAAGTCAAGTTTGTCTTGGTATCTGCCTGCCTCGGCTTGCCGTAGCTTCTCGGTTAACTGGATTTTGGTTTCTAAGTCGCGTATTTTGTTTCCGTCTTCGCCTAAGTAACCTGCTTTCTCAAAGTCAATGTAAGCTTCTATTATTTGGGTTAATAGGTCAGTTTGGGTTTTGTGGGTTTCGTTCAATTTGTTATTGAACCAACGGGTTAAGGATTCGTTGAGTTGAGCGCCTACAATTCGCTTCAAGTTGGCTGCACTTCCTCTTTTGGCTTTTGGAGTTCTCGCTCCCAATCTTGAAGGGTTTTGCCGCCAAACCTATTGACGGCTGGCGCTGCCTGTTGTTGTGGTCTTGGCGTAAGTGCTGCTTCTAAGGCTATTTTTTCTCTGATTAAGTCGCGTATGACTATTGAAGTCGTAAGCTTGTTTCCTCGTATGCGATTCTCTAGCCAATTGGCTTCTTTGGGTTCCAGTCGTGCAGAGAAAACTTTGCTGTAAGCTTTCAATTAGGCTTTCCTCGCTGGAGCTATCGCCTCAGCGTAGGCTTTCTCCGCTGGAGCTAACGCCTCATCG
>JBEKFM010000058.1:0-15118 GCA_050013315.1 Bathyarchaeia archaeon | reverse complement strand
TTGGAACGCTAATAGCTCTTGTGAAGGCGTAAGAAAAGCAAAACAAGCAGCAAAACAAGTGCTAGACGAGAATTGAAGTCAGAAACAATTCGTTTCTAATTCCAAGTTTTTACACACTCTGAAATTGCTGCGGAACGTCAGCCAAAAATCGTTCAATAAAGAAGCACTAGAAAACAGGTTGCTAAAGGCTTCATTCGTTCAAAGTGGTGAGAACCGGTTTGGACCTGTGTTTTCCTTTTTTCGTTTTTTGGGATTCTGTGTTTTCGTTAGTTGGTCTGTTTGTATTTAATTGGTTTTTTGACCAGCAAATTTATATGATTAATATTTCATATGAAGTATAGTTCATGTGATTGAAGGAAAGATGTGAATGAAATGAAAAAAGGGCTAACAAAAATCTGCTATCGATTCTTCACTAACCTAGCAAACCCCACGAGACTCGCCGCACTCGAACAGCTGATGGAGAAACCCATGAATGTAAACGAGCTCGCAACCACGCTCGGACAAGAACAAAGCATGATATCACACAACCTCAAACCATTACTCCAGTGCAACCTCATCACCATCAAAAGGCAAGGCAAGAAACACATCTACGCAGTCAATAAGGAAACCATGCTCCCCATCTTTGGAGCCATCGAAAACCACGCTCAAAAATTCTGCCCCACAGGCGGAAAATGCCTAAAAGGAGAAAACTAACACGATAAAAAGAAAAATCGTAAACATAAATGAAAACCTCTGCAACGGGTGCGGCAACTGCATCCCAAAATGTGCAGAAGGAGCACTCCAAATAGTAAACGGCAAGGCAAAAATAATCAAAGAGGTCTACTGCGACGGTTTAGGCGCCTGTTTGGGACAATGCCCTCAAGGAGCCATAACCATAACAGAACGCGAAGCTGAGCCTTTCAGCGAGAGCGAAGTACACGAACACCTCAAGACCAAAACAAACCTCACGTTGCCCACAAACATCCAAGGCAACCCGATACCGCAAAAGCCCCAGTGGCCTGTAAAACTAAACCTTGTCCCGACGAAGGCTCCGTTCTTCGAAAATGCCAACCTGCTGCTTGCCGCTGATTGCGCCCCTGTGGCACTCAAAAACTTCCACGACACACTAATGTCTGGAAAAAGAGTCATCATAGGCTGCCCAAAATTTGACGACGCCAGAGCCTATGCCCAAAAACTAGCCGAAATCTTCAAACAAAACAACATCGCAACCGTAACCGTGGTCCACATGGAAGTGCCTTGCTGTGCTGGCTTAAAATGGGCAGCAAACAAGGCGCTTGAATTATCAGGCAAGCAAATTCCAGTTAAAGAGTATGAGATAAAAATTGGAGGCGAAATAATTGAGCTCTAAAGACAAACCCATGGAAAAGAACCCTCAAACATGCCCTGGGCTACGGGACCTGCTTCAGCCTAAACCATCCTACATTAAATGTCATGTTTGCGGGGGCGATCTAGAAATTTGGAGTGATGAAGACAAAACAGTTTGTCCGGAATGTGGGGCTGAATGGAAACGGCCCGACAAGACAGCTGCTTGCCTAGAATACTGCCAGTACGCCGATAAATGTCGAGGCATCATCGAATCCAGAAAAACCTAGATGTGGAGACGACTGTTTTGGTAAAAGTTTTCGTCGTTTATGACTCGAAATACGGCAATACAAAACTTGCTGCGGAATCCATCGTGGAGGGTCTAAGAGAAGTTGAGGGTATTGAAACCGCCATTGGCTACGCCAAGGAAATCAACGTTGGAAAATTAGCTGATTATGATGCAATAGTTTTGGGCGCACCAAATCACATGGGTAGACCTTCTCAAACCATAAAGAAGTTCGTTAACAGTTTAGCTGAAGTTAATCTGAAAGCAAAGAATGTGGCCGTTTTCGGTACGTACTCCGGAAAAGTAAGAAATCCTGACAGAGCAGTGAAAAAACTAGAAAAAATTGCAGAGAAAAAGTTGCCCAGCCTAAAACTAATTTCACCAAGTTTATCGATAAGAGTGAAAGGGATACCTGGTCCTTTGGAAGAAGGAGAATTGCCGAAATGCAAAGACTTCGGCAGAACAATAGCAAATCAGCTAAAAGAAACATATTCTTCAGAAAAAAAGGAGGGTTAAAAATGAGCAAGCAACATCCACGTATAACAAGAGAGAAAAAAACCATTGATAAGATGGTTCACATTTATTGCAGAGGCCACCACAAGACCAAAGGGGTTGAGCTGTGCCCCGAATGCAAAGAGTTTTTGTCGTATGCTTTCCTACGATTAGACAAGTGCCCCTTTCAAGAAGCAAAATCCACCTGCGGCAAATGCTTGGTTCACTGTTATCAACCACAGATGAGAGAGAAAGCGAAGACAGTCATGCGGTATTCGGGTCCACGGATGCTTCTGCATGGTCCTGGTTTGGCGCTGCACCATGCGATAGATGGACGCAAGAAACCTCAAACATTACAAGAATTCAAGAAAAAAAAGGCTCAAGCTCCAGCCTAAAGGCGCCCTGCCCCGATATCCCGTTTCGAATTGAACCCGCTTTAAGCGCGCGTTTCCCCCCCCCCAAGAAAAGAAAACGTGCGTTTAACGAAATGTTCAAATCGACCTCTCATAATTATTTTATTCAACTCTGAAAAAAATGTCCAAACAACTTTTAAAACGGTGAACCAAACATGGGTATAGTTGTACCAAACACTCCTGAAAACATGAAGCTATGCATCTGCGGAACCTGCCCAACCTTTAAGGGCTCACCCTTATCAGGCGGCTTCTTTTGCTCAATGGGCAAAGCAAAAGAAACAGTTAAGCAGGCAGGCTGCGTCTGCGGCAAATGTCCGGTACATGCGAAATTTAGCCTGAAGGGTGGATTGTGGTGCGTCAGAGGTAAATCAGCCGATGCAAAGTAAAAATTGACATGTAAACTTCCACATCTTTTTTTTTAATGATTGTTCGCATTCTGTTTTCAAGAAGCTATAACTCTTGTGATTGTGTTGTCACAATCACGCAATTTTAAGAGGTATTTATTACTTGGTATTTCAAAAAAGAGTTCGTTAATAGCGTGTTTTGAGGTTTGATTAATGGTGATCCAATTAAAGCGTGCTTATGAACAGGCCAGCCGTGAAGATGGAAAACGTATTTTGGTTGAAAGGCTCTGGCCTCGAGGCCTAAATAAAGAAAAAGCAAAGATAGATGTTTGGCTAAAGGACGTTGCACCGAGCACTGAATTGAGAAAATGGTACAGTCATGATCCCGCTAAGTGGCTTAAGTTTAAACAGCGCTATTGGAAAGAGCTAGAGTCTAAGAAAACCATACTTTCTTCACTGAGCGAAGAAACCAAACATGGAAAAGTTACATTTATTTTCAGTTCAAAAGAAGAGAAACTAAACAATGCCGTAGCTCTGAAAGAATATATTGAAACTGAATTCAAATAACCAACTTAGAGATAACCGACTTTATACAAAAACAAAAAAACTCGATTAACTAGAAGAATAAAATACTTCTCTCTTATTAACACTCAATTTTTCCTAGTTGAATTGCAGACTTCTTAAATTCTTTTTTGCAGTTTATGACGACGTTGTTTTGAATTTAACTATTTTCTTAGTTTAGACAGCATTCCTTAGTAAGACGATTTAGTAATAGATGAAAATAGATTAGACCACTGTGTGGTTTCCCTTTAGCAATAGTTTTTTGGGTTTCTTCATAATCTAACGGTTGGTTTATGTTAAGCCACTGTTGGAGACCTCGACGTGCGTTCACGTCGTCGGCTGGAAAAACATCTATTCGTCCTAAGCCCAAGCCCTAAAAAAAGATTTACTAGATAATTTGACTTATCATCTCTTTTGGCAAGCTGATAGAATCCCTGAAGATCTTTTTTGATACCTAAACATTTTTCCAAAATTGCCCTAAGCTCTTTTTTGTCATTGTCCTCTAAGTGTAAACCAACTAAGCTTACCTGTAGCATGTTGTTATCTTGAAGAAGGTCTTGCTTAACGACAACCTCAATAGGCTTCGCTTTAAAGACGAGTATTCGCCTCCAACTTCCATCGACCCAACGGTCCACAACGTTATTTGAGCGACGCCTCAAAGCCCAAGTAGTAAGATCCAGTCGGAATGGATTAGCGACCTTTAACTTAAATGACGAATGTTCTGTTGAGTTATCCGTTCTTTTAGTGGCGTAGGGAATATTTATAGAAAAAGTTAGTTAACCTCCATTAACGTTTTTAATTCGTGATACAACCATTGGAAAAGTGATTATGACTCAGCCAAAACACCGACTGCCTTCATTTTTTCCATGACATTGTCAGCATGAGGTGCAATATCCATTTCCTCCGTTAAATCCTGGCCTGCCGTATGTCCCATGTGGTCGCCATCAATCCACTGGTCTGAATCACTTACATCATACACCTTACCCTTATAGCCAACATACGTAGGTCTGCCATTCTTGCCGTCAAATTGGCGCAGCTCGTCCAAAGTAAACTTTCGTGTAGTTTCCAATCAAAGCACCTCCTAAATATCAGTCGCTATCAAGTTTTGGTGACTTTGATAACGCTTACGGGACAAGAGTTTTCTGCTTCTTGTGCTTGAGTTATTTTTTCGTCGTCAAAACTTCCTGTGGATTCTCCATTGCTAACTCCGCCCTTTACTTTTGATTTGCCTTCCGAATCGCTTTCGAAATGGTCAGGGTCAAGCGTGTAACACGTTGTACACGCTATGCATTCTTCCCTATTAACTTCAATTCGGTACCTCAATAAACATTCCTCAGAACATGAATTACAAGATAACTCTGATGATTTAAATCTTACAACTAAATCTCGATTCTAACAAATAACGCGTCGCGCTATACTGCTTGGATAGAGCGTGATGGTAAATTGTCCAGTCATATCGTTTGTAACTGTGCAGTTGTTTGTATTTACGCCAAATTGGGAATATTTTTTGGCGTGGGTATTAAATTGACGAATGTGACTAAACGCTTACGCTTATTCATAACGGGTGAGAAAGAGAGGTTTTTCAGCTTCCCTTTTTCTAAGTTCCAAAGGGATGTGTGCAAGGCTGCTTTCGTTCTCAAAATCATTAAGATTCGATTTCCCATTATCAAATCGTCGAGGACTTAAATGAATATCTTCTTTAGAACGAAGGCGATTTTTGTACGCTTTCTTGGACATAATACTCGTTTCTTCTTTCACCTGGCGGCAGATTGAAGGTTTCGGGCATATCTCAACCATTAAGGCGAGTTGGCTTGAAAATTTAGCTTAAGCATAGATTTCCATTTCAGTTTCTTTTGGGGCAGCTTCATAAATCACAAAAAATCCTCTATTTTCTTCTAAGACCAGTTTACGTTCCTTCACGATAGACCGTAAACTCCTAAGACCTGTATTGTCGAGAACCGCATTTATCCAAAGTTCAAAATTTTCCATCCCAAGACTTGCAATTTCGCTTCTTTGAATCAAGAATACACCACTGAACACCGATGCATCTTGTATACACTCACATATCTCTCTGAAAAGTCGGACAGCCTCGCGCCTTTGCATTATCCTGCCAGGTAAATTGTGTGTTATTACTGCTTTAGTTTAAGTGATTTACTCATAATTTGAAGTAAAATTGCACAAACCAGTATTTCAGAGCCTACATTGTTTTAAACAGCAGATTCATAGTTTGGTTTGTCAGGGAACAAAAGAATGTAAATGCCTGCAAAAAATACTAAAAATGTAGAATTCTTAGCCTTCAAAATCACAAAGTTCGACATAAAGGCGTCAACTCCTAAAATCGCGATGCTTTAAATTCACCCCCTACAGAGTTAAATCCCGTCGGACTCGCAAGCATTAGACAAAAGGCTTGTGAGAATAGGAAGGAAAAGGGCAAAATGCAGCAGGGAGTGGTTTTCAACCTGCATGTCCTGAAAATGAAGGAGGACCTCTCATAGAAGCGGTTTACAGTTTAATGGAGACACAGTACAGCATGGCTTAAACAAGGTTAGAGAGTAACAAATGTAGCAGCCTACGCGCTTTACAGACTGATGTGCTTGATTGTAAGCAGAGAGGCGGATCAGAGACATCAGACGACAAGATGAAGCGGTTTGCCAATATTCTTTAATACATAATATCGGGACGAAGCAGCGCTGTTTGAGTTGTCAAGAACGAACTTTGAGTTTATCCGTTCACCTGCCAAGGTTAAGCCTATTACATTAAAGGAGAGCCGCCGGAGCATCTATAACGCCGACTTTGCGTTTGTCAAACCCTGCCAAGAACAATTCAACTTTGCCAATTTTTCTTACGCGGTCTAGATTGTTAAGCGCGTGCCAGAAGTAGTTAATTTGGTATTAGTAGTAGTGCACTTTGATTTTGCCGGCGTCGCAAATAGTTTTAGTCTCAGGCGAGCGATTTTGATTCGGACATTATTACGCGTTTCACTGAGCGGCCAATTTTGGTTGGAATATCCGACCAGCAGAATCAGACTAGCGGCGTTCGACAACTCTACCGCCTGAACTGTCCCAGTCCGGTGAGTGCCAACGTGTGTGTTTACGTTTTGCCATGTTGCGTCGTACGCCGTCAGCAAAGAGGGCGCCAAGCTTGTTTCTACTATGTATGTTCCGGGTGTGTTCGGAACTGTCCAGTCAAAAGTGTATTCGCAGTTTGTGTTGTTGGCTAGGTTTATTGGTTGAGAATCGTAGAAGTAGTAGCCGTTGGGGCCTGTAACGGTGAAGGTTAGAGTGGATTTGAAGGATGGATTTAGCCTGTTAAATACTTCTACGGTGAATGTTACCGTCTGACCCGGTGTGTATGTGGGTTGGTTTGCTCCGGCTGTCAGTAGTAAGTTTATGGAGTATACGTTGAGGTTGGTTATGATGTTGGATTGGGCTTTGTTGCTAAGGCTGTCGGTCACGTTGAGGTAGACGTTGTAGTTTCCGTTTGCGGTCGGTGTGAAGGCCCAAGTTGGGCTTGTGGCGCCTGAGACAGCGGTGCCGTTCAGGTACCATTGGTAGGTGTAGGGTGTGATGCCTCCTGTGACGGTTGAGTTGAATGTTTGGGACTGCCCGTAGTAAAGTGTAACGTTGGTTGGGCTGATTGAAACTGTCAGCTGGTTGTAAACTAGGATGTTGTTTACGATGTTGGATTGGGCTTTGTTGCTGAGACTATCAGTAACGTTAAGGTAGACGTTGTAGTGTCCGGTTTGTGCTGGTGTGAAGATCCAGGTTGAGTTGGTGGCGCCTGAGACATTGGTACCATTCAAGACCCATTGATATGAATACGACGCGACGCCGCCGGTGACGGTTGAGTTGAACTGTTGGGATCCGCCAAGAACTATGTTAGCCGAGGTTGGACTAATCGTCACGGATAACGGAGAATAAACCAGAATGTTCGTAACAATGTTAGATTGGGCTTTGTTGCTAAGGCTATCCGTCACGTTGACGTAGACGTTAAAATGCCCAGTTTGTGCTGGTGTAAAGATCCAGGTTGAGTTGGTGGCGCCAGAAACAGCGGTGCCGTTCAAGACCCACTGATAAGAATAAGGTGACACGCCACCAGTGATGGTTGAGTTAAACTGTTGCGATCCACCCAGAACTATGTTTGCTGAGGTTGGACTGATCGTTACGGACAATGGGGAGTAAACCAGAATGTTTGTTACGATGTTGGATTGGGCTTTGTTGTTGAGGCTGTCGGTGACGTTGAGGTAGACGTTGTAGTGTCCGGTTTGTGCTGGTGTGAAGATCCAGGTTGAGTTGGTGGCCCCTGAGACAGCAGTGCCGTTCAAGACCCACTGGTAAGTGTTTGGTGGGACGCCGCCGGTGACGGTTGAGTTGAACTGTTGTGATCCACCTAGAACTATGTTTGCTGAGGTTGGGCTGATCGAAACCGACAGCGGGAGGTAAACTAAGATGTTGCTCACGGTGTTAGATTGAGCTTGGTTGTCAAGGCTGTCGGTTACCTCGAGGTAAACGTTGTAGTGTCCGACCTGTGCGGGCGTGAAAGTCCAAGATGAGCTGGTTGCGCCTGACACGGCTGTGCCGTTTAAGACCCATTGGTACGAATACGGCGGGGTGCCGCCTGAAACGGTGGAGGTGAAGGTTTGTGATTGCCCGAGGCGCAGTCTAACTTGGGTTGGGCTGATGGTGGCTGTTAGTGGGTTTTCAGGATTATATTGTTCGTTGTAGTTTAATCCTGGAATGGGTTCTGAATATGAGTTTCTTCCGCCGACAACGTAGAGTTCGCCGTTAATTACTCCGCAGGCTACGCCGTCTCTGGGATAGGTCCCACTTGGAAGTGCACTGCTCCAAGTTGCAGTGTTGGGGTCGTAGGAATACAGATTGCTGTAAAAGTTTCCGGCTCCTTGTCCGAAACCGAAGTATATTAAGCCGTTGACAACTGGGTCGTCCTTTATTGTGCCGTAGGCGGCGTATGGGGTTGTTCCAGCATAGGTCCATTCGTTGTTAGCTGGAGTGTAATAATACATGGTGTTTACGCCATCATATGTATTGTAACTGAATCCTCCCATGATGTATATTCGGTCTTCGCCGTTGACGTTGACGTAGGCGCAATCTCCCCATCGGGTGGTAAATGGAATGTTTGCCAGTTGGGTGTATGTGTCGGTTGATGGATTGTATGAATATGCGCTTGTGCCGCTCCATCCGCCAAAAACATATATCAAGGAGCCAACGGTGACTGCCATTTCTCCTTGTCCTGCTAAGTTGTCGGGCAGATTATTTTTTGTGGTCCAGCTGTCGGTTGCAAAGTTGTATGCTTGAACTGTTATGTCGTTTCCTCCGTCGACGCCGCCGAAGACATAGGCAACCCCATTATAGATTGCTGCCGCACTCCCCCAAGTAGCAACATTCATTGAAGTTTCCTGAGTCCAAGAATCTGTTGAAGGATTATAAGCGTAAACACCAGAGGTTTGACCGCTATAAGAATCTTGATAGCCACCAAAAACATACAGCAAATTGTTGTATGTGACCCCTGGCAAATCTGCTAAGGCATCCGGCAAAGGTGCTTTTGTCGTCCATACTCCAATAGGCTGTGCGCGAGCAGTTGTGAGGATAACTGACAAAGTGAGAAATATCAAGAGGACCGTTGCTGTTTTTATTATGCCTCTCGCTGATTCTCTGTTGAAAAATCCCAAGTTTCCTATGCGCCTTCACATTCAAACAACCAAGCATGACCGAATTTTAAGGGGTATTTCAAATTGCAGAATAGTACGAATTCTGATGTATTACGACGATGGAAACTTGCTGTGAAGGTGAGATGCGAAGAACGACTAGCGCTCTTTGAGTTGTCAAGAACGAACTTTGATTTACCCGTTTACCTGTTAAGGTTAAGCGCGCTGCTTATGACACAGTATGGTTACTGGCGACCTAAGTGAAAAAATCTTGATGAGAAACTTTGGGAGTGTTCGCTTGACTCTGTAATTACAAGGAGTGCATGGTCTTTGAGATGGCGCTTGGGCATTCGGGTATTATGGGTGAAAACTTTCCTATTTCGGGAATGTGCGTTTTTGTTTTGTTTGGTTAATTTGGTAACTTTTAAGTACTTTTGGTTGTTTTTTGTTGTTGGTGGTTGTTGTGGAGGAGTTTGTGGTTCGGGTTTTTACTGGGGGTAAGGTTACGGTTCCGAAGCAGTTGCGGGATCGGTTTGGCGTGGAGGATGGGGATTATGTTCGTTTGGTTTTGGTGGAGGTTTTGCAGAAGGGTAAAGCATTGCGTGTGGCTTTGTGAAAGTAAATAGAGATAAAGTCTCAACTGGAATTGCCATAATTTTCATTATCTTTATTCTTTCTTTGTCTTGCGCGCTGCCTTGTCCCTTTATTATGTATTGAAGTAGGTTGGTGAGATTGCTTTGTCGAATCTTCCAATATTCTCTGCTGCCTCTCTGTTTAGAACCAAGCACAATATACTATACAACGCGTAGCAGGCGACGTTTCCTAAGCCTCTGACCTTGTTCATGGTCATGCTGTATTGGTTTTTTAGGAAGCTGTAAACCACTTCTATGTGCGGCCTTTTGTGGTACTCATTCTTCTGGTCTTCTGGTCCGTAAGTCCTGAACTTCTTATCCACCCGCAGGAGGTCATTGACACCGCGTTTCTGGTTTGCCGGATAAGGGATCACCGCTTCAGCCGTCATTCTGATTTTGTTGTCGCTGTACTGGCTGTCCGCTATCACGCTTCTGAGTTTGGTTCCAGAATTCTTCAGAACCTGCTTTGCTTTCTCAAGTATGGTTAGCGAGTAGTCGTTCGTGTTCGTGGTTGGGTTTGGTTGGTTGGATCAAAATTTAATCCCACACACACTGACCTATCCCTAACGTTTGGGTGTTATGTAGACGGTAGGGTGGGTTAGTGAAGAATAATGATAGTTAGGTAATGGTATGAGGAGTAAAAAACATAGTAAAAATTACCCCCTGTAAAGTAATTAAAATAATACTATGAGAGGTAAAAAAAAAAATAGAAGAAAAATAAAGAAAAAAGATGGCAAAAAAAAGGAGTTAGGAGCCTTAGAGTTATGCTCCTGCGCTTGTTCGTCACCTAATGTGTGAATAAGGAGTCCGCGAGCGTCGGATTTACCGCGATATTAGAGATTCTGACCGAATCGCCTTGTGGGTCACTGTAGGTATATTCTCCGGTGCCAGCCCAACCTGTAAGATTATCTTTGATTCCTACAAACGTACTATTCCAGCTGCTCCAATTACTTGCGAATGCACTTGACATGTCTGTCCATTGTCCGCCTGTTTCCAACCATGCCTGCTGTAGGGCTCCATTTACAATGTAAACCATGTCACTGCTGCCAGGAATATTTGTCAGTTCGATTCGTATCATAAGGTTAGACGTTCCTATGTCCTTAGCGTAGTACGTGTACGTTCCCAGTGATGCTCCTGAACTATTAGTGAGGGTTTCGGTAAACTGCATACTGCTTGCCCCTCCAACGCCCGTGGTCGTTGAGGTTGGGGCAGGCGTGGCTGTTCCTGAAGCGCTCGGGCTGGTGGTAGGTGTGGCAGTTGTTGTAGACGTTGTAGTCCCGCCGCCACGTGTAGCTGCATAAATGCCAATTCCAACCAAAATAACTGCGATGACGATTATTGCCACTATAACTAACGTTTTCCTCTTCATTCTATCCCCTTCAATTTACCCGTATTCCTTTATGCGAGGATACCAATTTAACGTTTTCCCACGGGCGCGCCAGCTTGTTGCCATCGCTTTCAGCCGTCTCAGGCATGTTTGCAGGTTTGAGAAGGGCGGTCACTGCAAAGAAACACGGAAGGAATGTGCGCCTCAAATTTGCCCCCAAATACGAAAATAAGAATTATAACCACTTTACACCAATTAAAGGGACAAGGCAGCGCGCTCAATTTCTCACCCTTTTAGAAAAATAGCAAATTTTTACTTGCGTCTTTAAGTAGCTTAAAGAAGAGTACCAAAAAAAGGCACAAGAAAAGGCTTAGATTTCTATTATTTTTCCGTCTTCTTCGAGAATTTCAATCCAAGTGCCTTTTCTTACTGCTTCTATCAATTTCTTCTCAATGGTTTCTATCAATTTCTTCTCATTGGTTTCTGAATAGATTGTACAATATTTGTGCTTCACATTTTCCACTAATTCATAAATTGGATTTCCGTCTCCATCAGAGTTATCTAATCGATAATAGTAAAGTTTTTTTTCTGTTGTATCAATTTTGTATGGTTCAATTGTTATTCTTTCAATTATCATTTTTTTCACCTACCTATAGCCTTATTTCGCTTAAGCGCGCGCTAGGGATTTGCGCCTGTTATACATATTTGGACGCTGAAGCTTGTGATGCCAACTTCGCTTGAGGACACAGCTAGGGTTAGGGTTGCAACTGTTGATTGCCCGGGCGAGAGTCTTGTGCCTTCTTGGTTCCACGTTATGGTTATTGGCCCATTAATGCTCGCTGGACTCCAGCTAGTTGTCGTCATGTTCAGAGTTAGTGGAATGCCACTGCCGGTGTTTTTGACGTAGATTGTTTGAGTGCTGGTTCCCCCCGCGGTTAAGGTTCCCCAATTTATGGAACTTAGGGGAGTGGTGCATGCACTGTTAGAATACAAGCCGCAGTTTGCCGATGTTGACACTGCACCATTGGAAGACACATTTGGTGATTTGGACACTGTACCGATGGAAGCCAAATTTGAAGATGTCGTGATGGCTGCAAAAGTGGTAAGTGAAAGAGCTAGTCCAATTATGACTAATGCTGCTACTGCGGCTGTTTTTGAGAGTTTTCGTTTTGACGCTACTACTGCGGTTGCTATTGGGAGTTTCCGTTTTGATGCTACTACTGCGGTTGTTATTGGGATTGGGAGTTTCCGTACTAATGCTACTACTGACGTTGTCATTGGGATTGGGAGTTTCCGTACTAATGCTACTACTGACGTTGTCATTGGGATTGGGAGTTTCCGTACTAATGCTACTACTGCGGTTTTTATTGGAAGCTTTCGCGTTGACGCTACCACTGACGCTGTTACTGGAAGTACTGCGGTTTTTATTGGAAGCTTTCGCGTTGACGCTACCACTGACGCTGTTACTGGAAGTACTGCGGTTTTTATTGGAAGCTTTCGCGTTGACGCTACTACTGACGTTCTTATTGGAAGTCCTGCGGTTTTTATTGGAAGTCCTGCGGTTTTTATTGGAAGCTTTCGCGTTGACGCTACTACTGCGGTTTTTATTGGAAGCTTTCGTTTTGCCATGATTGCCAACCTCCAAAACAATATCTTGTTTTGCGAGTTTCATTTGTGTAGTAAGTCTTAATAAAAGTTATTATGTATAGATACACATTCAGCGATTCATCTAAAAAACACAAAAATACGCACTATTTATGGAAATGCAGTTTTAAATAGCTACCTTTAGAGGGTCAATAGGTATTTGCGTTCTAAACGATAGGCTATAAGGGTGAAATAAGAGAGACAGACCCACAGAGAGACATAGACAGGCACAGGGTAGTTACACACATGAGCATGAGAGAGAGCTTAGCGCGAGCGATTTTCTCGGAAAGGCTTTGTCTGTTGGTTTTGGGATTGAGCAAAAAATAGGTTATTTTTCTGCTTCTTTGTCTTTTTTAAATATGTCTTGAAGGTTTTTTATCGTTTGTTCCAAGTCTAATACTTTTCCTTCGAGGCTTCATATACGCATTACATTTTCTTGTTCATTGTAGCGCGTGACTTCTGGGTGTTCTTTTTCCCATTTTTCGCATGTGCTTAGTGCATATTTTTAAAAGGGTCTATCATAAGGGATTATTATGATTGCGTTAAGATCAATAATGCGGCTGGGCAAAGCCAGTTGCAAAGTTTGTGGAGGATTTGGTTTTCGGCACTCTGATTTTGCCGTAGCGGAAATCAGAAGAAACGTCAGTTGTCAGAGTACACTTGGTCATAGTTTTTTGGAGGAGAATCCAAACGCCCGGCCATAGGGCTCATGCCTTCGTTGATCGTGAATGTTTTGGCAAGGCTTTCTGGAAAATTCATAGGAAAATAGATGAACCAGTGTTGTATCTTGGCAAACGGCACAGGGTGCTTTTTCATGATCCCGTTTCGGCGATGGTGATTGCGGATTACACGTACCCTGGAGACCCAAACGCGAGGTCTGCGGCAATTCTTCATTTACAGGTGGATGCGTTTTGCAGTTCAAACCCGGCGTTCAAGAAGCTGCTTGAATTTCGGTCCATGGTTTTGCGACTTCGTTAACTATTAGGATTGGAGTTGCAAATGTGAATTGACTTATTAGCTTGGATAGGGCGTCTTCTATTCTTTTTTCTGTGAAATCGAAGTCGTAGAGGGTGTACATGCGATCTGTGCATTTTATTATTTGTTGTTTTTCTAATAGGGTGATGATTCTGTAGAAGGTTCGTTCGCTTATTTTTGTTTTTTCGCAGATTTCTTCTTTTGTTTGGGGTTGTTTTTTTATGAGTGTTGTTATTATTTTTGCGTCTGAGCTTAGTTGCCTTTTTTGGAATGGGCTTGATTCGGGTTTTCTTCCGGGTTTTTTGCACAGTGAATCAGGTTTGGTTTGAAGCTATTTCTTCAATTTGCTCTAAATTTCGGGTAAGAATATGCTTAAATAACGGTTAGAATCGTTTAAGCTCGATGGAAAATGGTTAGAGTCCTGTGAATTTGTGAAGGAACTAAGCGTGAAATTTACGCTTACTTGCGCATATTATGCATGAATTTACGTGGATTTGATGTTTGGTATGCCACTGGCAACAGCATTAGCCGCGGCAGGAGCATGGCAGTTCTATCCAGAATACTGCTAATAATTGAAGACCTCATCGATGTCCCACAAAAAGCATAATCGACCTCAATTATAGTCTTCCGAAAAAACCTCAACCCCAACTAACAGCTCAAACAACAAAAGCCGCTAACTAATGCTTTCCAAATCTTAACAACAGCGAAATCACTATTAATCTCTCTCGAACATCGTCTCCCTTCAAGGGGACCATTTCATTCACACTTTAACTTTTAATGGTCGTTGCCACCCTATGGAAAATCAGGCAAAGGCATGGCTACCTTCTTAGGCGGTTTAAAAGAGACTTTCGCGGACCCTTCCGAGATCCTATGTGCGGAATGGATTGACTTCAAAGACAACGTCTTTAGTATAAATCTAAAGAGATTCGAGCTTTAGGCAAAGCTGGCTGGCAGAAATCTGATGAGGCGACGTTTAACGGTTTTCAGTTGCATTTCTTTCGTAAGCCTAAGCGGTTCGGCGGCGTAAAAAAACTAGACGATAAGTCTCAAAAAGGGGTCGATAGGTTTTTAGGAACAAGGGATTTGTATAAACGTGAATATGAATTGCGCGTAAAAAGACCGTTAAGCACTTCAGATTTGGCTGCGCCTCTAATAGCTCCGGTGCTTGGAACAATATTGCAACACTACAAATCGAAAGCCAATGTAACTTATGAACCTCTTCTTGAAGTGGTTCAAGCTAAATCTTCGGAACTAGCACAATTGGTTAAGGAACTCGAGGCAGTAAGCGAATAAATGAGCGAGGGCGCGTTTAAAAGTTACTTTGACTCTGATTTGGTTATTTTGTGCTGCTGATCCGCGCAGGCAAATTAAATAATTGATTTTCGGCTTTAGACGCGCTCCTTGTGACTGGTTTTTCCGCTTCAAGGAAACCGCAGAAAAGTCTTTCCACATACAAAAATTGAAAAAGACACCTAAA
>JBEKFM010000057.1:0-15687 GCA_050013315.1 Bathyarchaeia archaeon | reverse complement strand
ACCGCTACGGGGCAATTCTTAAAGCAGAACGTTTCGAATTGTATGCTCTCTCCATTTCTCATCAAAATGACGAGGTCAGGCTCTCCTAATATATATCACGAATTATTTAATTCGCCTGCGCGGGCTTAACACCTCGTTCTATTTCCTAAAATTACATTATAGGAAATACATAAAAGAATCGACCTAACAACAAGTTTTATTAGCTAATGGTCAACATTTCTGGATATGAAGAATGTGACGGAAAAAAAGATTGTTACACCAACGGGCTTCATTGAAGCTAAAATAGAGATTGATCCAGTTCTTTCCATAGAAGCATTGGACTACACTAGAACATTCATCAAAGTGTATACAAAGACAACCCCCATATTATCTTCTTCAACAACGGTGCCCATCGGCGAAGCGAAGGCGGTGCCTGTAAAACCAGGAAAATACGCTGTGAAAGCTTTCTTAGGGTCACTTTCGTCAGAACAGTATGAAATAGAAGTTGCGGCAGGTCAAGTAGTAAAACTGGCGTTCTTTTTCGGCAAAGAATAATTAAAAGGCGGCTCGAACATTGGTTCCACGAATAACTGCCGCGTCAAATGTGGAGTCCGAGAAGGTTCAAACGATTGCCATAAGGCGGGATGAACAAAATAAAACCGCCAGTTACAATCACGTTCAACAGAAATATTCGGTTAACGCCCCTCCAGGAACGATAGAAAACAGAGTATTCATCGGAGGGAATTATGCCCTTATGCCAGTACTACGGGTGATTGAAAAGTCAGTTTTAGCTTCAGGTTTTCAACCCATAATCGCATATGATTTTAATATCCCCAGAGAAAAAACAAGGGAATACTCTTTGCGATTGCTCTGCCAATGTAAATTTGCAATATTTGAGTCAACGATAAATGACGGGCATTTGGTCGAATCAGCAAGGGCAAACGCCATGGAAATCTGCATATTGCAGGTCTATATGGCTATGGATGGGCGAAAAAAGCAACCCAAAATGATGTCAACGATGATTTGGCAGTCAACACCATCCCCAAAGGGTTACGTCACCTTTGACGAGCTACAAGAAATAATCCAGAGATTCTTGCCTCTGTCTTCGCTGTCTAAAATTACACTAAATGAAGAACCTTCAGTCTTTGAACCAGATTATGAAGAACCATCAGATTTTGAACCTGAACAAGAAGAACCAGAGTATGAGGAACCTGAACAAGAAGAACCAGAGTACGAGGAACCTGAACAAGAAGAACCAGAGTACGAGGAACCTGAACAAGAAGAACCAGAGTACGACGAGCCACCAACCGAAAGTTAATGTTAAGAGCCTTAGCAGTCCTCAAAGTTTTGCTTTGGTCAACTGGAAAACTGAACGAATACGTTATCCCATTTCTCTTTTGATTATTTCTTTCGTGAATCGCTGTAAATAGTTGAAGCCAGTTTTCATGTCTTCCAAATCGAGCCTTTTCTGCACTTTGAAGTCTGCAATTATGCTATAGTCTTGTTTTTTGACCGTGCCCCTGGCTGCGGGTCTTGGCAAACCATGATCTCCCATGCAATACCTCAAATAGGATTTTAGGAAATCGACAGCGAATGCTAAGATTACATTATAAGAAATATAAGTAGAAATGAAAAAAGGGAAAAAATTTTTAGGAAGCATTCCTAAATTGTTCAAAAGATCGAGGCAGAGAATCATGAAATATTTGGCTTATGGCTCGAACATGGATCCTAAAAGAATGTTAATTCGTGGAGCTCCATTTACAAGTAGAATCCACGCTACACTTGTTGGTTATAGTTTGAAATTTAACAAAACAGCGGCTTCAGCGAGGGCTAAGAAAGGCGAAGGAAAGGGAAACATCAAGTTTGATCCCACCGGAATTTCAAAGGTAGAAGGGGCCTTATACACAATCATGGAAGACGGGTTAAACAGACTTGACCAGAACGAGGGTTATCCTGAGCATTACGACAGGAAAGAGATGGATATATACTTGGATGATGGAAGCAAAGTGAAGGCATGGGTTTACATAGCTCAACCCAACATGGTTGCAGAGGGTCTGAAACCGACCAAGGAATACCTATCGCATTACCTGAAAGGGAAGGACTTGCTGTCATCTAGCTATTTTCAATTGCTTCTTAAAACAGAAACGCTAGAATAAAGTTTGTTAACTATTTCAAGTCAACATTTCTGACAGATTGACTAAAGAAATTCAGATAAAGTTGCAAAGCCAACGAATCTATAAAAATCGTTGCAACTCTTGAAAATTATCAAAATCCGTCTGCAAATTTGAAATTGTCATATTTTTTGAACATTTTGCCTATGTTAAGGTTGGGTTGTTTTAAATAGCCCTATCGCTGTCTTAAGAGTAAAGCCAAAATAAGGAGAGAATAAATTGGCTAAGACTTATCACCCACTTAATTATGAGTGCCCAAAAAATGAAGCGGTCTTCTATGATCGTCTGCTTTACTCATCACCAACCAATAAACTAAGTAAAGACATACTGGATCAGATGGCTATTTATTTTGAACACTTAGATAAGACCGGTGATAGGCTTCTTGTTCTAACGGCAGAATTATTACTAGAAAATGCCATAGACAGATACTTGTCCGCATTAATGCCCTCATATAAGAAAAATCTGAGCGAAAATAAAGAATTTGCTTTTTCATTAAAAATTGCCGTAACAAGATCGTTGAGATTGTCTCCGCCGAAATTCTTCGGAAGTATAGACTTAATTCGAAAGATAAGGAATCAGTTTGTACATAATTTGGAAATCACTAAACTAGACATGCTAAACTCTAAAATACAGAAAGAAATAAGCGAAAAATTGGTATTCTATGTTGATAAGGGAGCATTTACTCAAAAAAATTTACAGGAACGATTTAGGTCTTTGTCTTTATTCACTTTCTATGGACTGAATCGTCAAATTGAGAATGTACGGTCGCTTAATGTCTTTCTAAGAGATGACAATTTCTTGAACAATTTGACAGATTTTTTTGCCCAAAGAAGTAAGCATACACGTAAAGACCTTTCTGACGGAAACAGTAAACCTGCCAAGTCTCGGCAGTTAATAGGGACAAGTTAGGTCTGAAAAACGTTACCAAAACCTTTAATCTCTATCTTTTTTAGGCTCGTGCATAATAACATCGATTGCAAATCTTTGTAGGTAATTAAAGCCTGTTCTCATGTCTTCTAAATCTAACCTTTTTTGGACTTTGAAGGCTGCGATTATGCTATTGTCTTGCCTGACTATGTCACTCGCGACTGTCTCACGAAACAAGTGAGGCCAAAGCGTTTCGCTTGTATTGCGGACTATGTTGAAAACTTCCCTGTCGCTCAAATGCTGATCTGGAATGATGAAGTAATGTCCGAACACACTTCTGCCAGAAGGCAACCAAAACTTTGGTATCTGATTCAGTGAAGCCAAGTATTCCATATATTTCAAAAGGTTCTGAGTCAACGGGTAAGAAAGCGGAAAAGCCTTGACCGATTTCGCTTGTTTGGATGTAAAGGTTAGGTGTACTTCTGAGATTTGTAATCCACATTTCTTGCAGAAAGTTGAGAGACTGGAGTTTTTGGTGCTGCAAGCTGGGCATTTCTTGTGTTTCCGCTTCTTCTTCTCCAGCGTGAAAGTGACTGTCAACAGGTCATTTTCTAATTTGAAGTTTTCAAGAGGAATCCAGGCGATTTCTGTTCTTCGCTTTCCAGACAAACGAAGCAAAGAAAGAACGGCGAGAGCTCGCAACCGGAAATATTCGTCATCTATGGCATTAACTTGGTCCAATGCCTTGCCTAGCTCCGCGTCTTCTATGACTGTTTCGCGACTTTCCCTGAAGGAATTATTCCTCACATGAGTCAAAACAACCCCTCCTGCTCGATTGTTACCCAAGGAGCATTATCAAAAAATCGAAGCAAAATTGAGCGATTATTAGACAAAAGAAAAAGAGGGATTATGTTGCGGGAGAAGTCGCCAAAAGATATCGTATAAAAGCTTATTCGCATCGTTTTGCGTCTATACGTGAACGTTGGATACGTTGAAAATTGGCATCTGAAACAAGCAAAAGTAACTTAAATTAAGATCTGAATAAAGAATAGGAGGACAGTAGAACTTGAAAGCAAAAATGATAAAGAACAGCAATGCCCTCTTGTATCTTTGCATTTGCATCCGGTTTTTCTGGGGTTACATCGGGGCACGCTCGCGTGTGGCTTTGCATAAGTTTCTTAAGCGTCCGCAGTTACCAGTTTAGTGGCGAGTGACTGTTTATGGTTGTCGCTGGAAAAATTTTTAGGCTCTCTCAACATATGTCCATTGCTGATATTGCTTCAAAACTTAACGGTTACCACGTTGAAACGCTCTTTGAGGAAGGTGACTATAAATTTACGCTCATCAGCGAAGTGGTGGGTCTTCAGCAGAAAGCGAACCTTCTAGGCGGCGTCTACTCCAATGACTACGTGATGCATGTTTTTCACCGCGGCACAAGCGCACCCTTGCCCCGAACTGTCGAAGCCACGTTCAGCTTCTCTGAAACTCAAGGCACAACATTCTTGACAGTTGTGGAGAAAAAGCGAATCGCCAACTTCGTAGCCAACAAACTCAGCGAAATCCTCTTTGAAAAAGTCGGCGTCATAGTTGAAGCCCGCATCCAGCCAGAAACCCTCAAAGAATTCCACCACAAAAACCCTGAAGACACAAAAATCACCTTCTTCGACGACGTAGACATACCCAACGTAGACAAATTGTCACTGTACGGACCCGACCTTTCAAACACCCAACTCTTCGACGACTACACCAAACACGGCAACCTCTGGTACATCGTCGCCAAATCCAAAGAAACCGGCAACATCGTCGGCATCACCCGAGACGCATCAGTCACCATATTCAACACCACAGACAAAAACAAATACACCGAATACATCGCCAAAGAAATATACCCACTAATATCGGAATATACTCGCTAATTTTTTTGTTCCCGCTTCTTGAAGCAGCATATTTATGAGCTTTTTAGGTTTTAGCTATTTTATGCGTCACTATCTCCAACATGGGAGGGTACAGTTTTAGCCAGTATCTCTGCCCAAGCTTGGATGGCGTTGAGGTCCCGTGTGTCGTAGACTCCAGGTTCGGTTTCCTTGTAGGTGGCTGCCACGCGGGGTCGGTCTGCGTTCATGGCTTTTTTTGCAAACCAAGGCATGTTGTTGTAGTTGTAGATTCCTCCGAACAATCCCAGGGCTACGGGTTGAAGCTGGTATTTGCAGGCTTTTTCTTCAAGATATTTTCGTCTTGCCTGCTGAGCTAATTCAGGCTTTGTTTTGTCAGTGGCTGAGCCGCAGCAGACAAAGAGCGCTACTTTTTTGTTTGCGAGTTCTTTTTGGTGTTTCTTGAGGAAGTCTTCTGGTTCGCCGGTCCATCTGTTAATTTGAATGCCACTACCGACGATGACAAGGTCATATTCGGTTATGTCTTTGATTTTTTCTTCTTTGGCGTTAACTACCCGAACTTCAATGTTTTTTTGTCGTAGGGTTTTTGCGATTTCTTCGGAGGTGTTGGCTGCCGCTCCATAGCGGGTTCCGTAAACAATTAAAGCTTTAGTCATTATCAGTCACCTCCACAAGCGATTTCACTTTTAATGGTTCCATCTTCGAAATGTATGATTCTGTCAGCGAGATTCTCTATTCGATTGTCGTGGGTGACAATGATTATAGATTTTTTGCTGTTCTTCGCCAATTCCTTAAGTAAGCTGCCGATTTTTTGGCCTGTTTTAGAGTCCAGGTTTCCAGTTGGTTCGTCAGCTAGT
Organism: Bathyarchaeia archaeon; assembly: GCA_050013315.1. Taxonomy (GTDB): domain Archaea; phylum Thermoproteota; class Bathyarchaeia; order Bathyarchaeales; family Bathycorpusculaceae; genus Bathycorpusculum. The sequence goes on along the minus strand of JBEKFM010000057.1, from coordinate 9,921 downwards.
ATTATTTTTGGGTCATTGGCGATGGCTCGTGCAATAGAGACCCGCTGTTTCTCGCCGCCGCTGAGGTCTGCAGGATAGAAATTTAATCTTTCGCCTAGCCCTACCTGTGTTAGGAGTTCTATGGCTTTTGCTTTAGCTTCCCTGCCTCTTGTTCCGTTCAGGTTCAATGCTGCTTCAACGTTTTCTTGAACAGTTAACGATTTTAAGAGGTTGAAACTTTGGAACACGAAGCCTATTTTCTTTTTGCGGAGATTCGGCAGTTCTTTGTCAGGCAGGTCGGAAATTTTTTGGCCATCAATGAAAATCTCGCCGCTTGTTGGTGTTAATATGGCGCCAATCATTGAGAGCAAGGTAGTTTTTCCGCTTCCGCTTGGGCCAAGTATCATTAGTACTTCTCCCTCGCGTATAGTCATGGATACGTCTTTAACTGCGATTACCTTAGTGTTTTTGTTGCCAAACTCTTTGCTTAAATTTCTAACGTTAATTACTTCACTCATACAAATTTCTCCTAAGTCCTGAATACGATGGCAGGATCAATTTTGCCCACTTTTCTTATTGACAGGAATGCACCTAGTATTGACAGTAGCACAGTCATGCCATAAACGGCAACCACCAGCTGAAGAGTGATTTCTATAGGCATAATAGATACTGACGTAATCACCAGTGTAGCTGTCAACGACAATCCCAAACCAGCGATGAAGCCTACAGAAGATGGCCAAAACGCCTGTTCAATCAAGATTCTATAAATGTCTTTCTTTGCCGCTCCAAGTGCCTTAAGCGTTCCATACTCAGGTAACCGTTCCATGGTGGCCGTGTAAATTGTAAGCGAAACAATGGTTACCGCGACAAACAAGCCAACTCCAGCAAAAACCCCAACCATCATGCCTATCCCTGATTTATACAGCATGTAGTTTACCGTGTTAGTGCGAACTTCAGCCTTTGGTAACGCGTTAACGCCGATTACTTGTGAGATTTGCTTTGCGATCTGCGCTGTGTCTTGGGCTTTTTGGACGGAGACTAATATATAGTTTGTTTCATTACTGTTGATGCCGCAGAGTTTCTGCGCGTTCTGGTTTAATGTGAAGATGAAGGGGTAAAAGAACGTTTTAGCGCCGTTGCAAATTCCAACAACTTCTTCGGATGAGTTGTTGATGGTTATTTTGTCCCCGACGGATAGTTTTCCGAGCCCCAACTGAACGGATTGATCCACGATTACGGAACCATTTTTGCTTAAATCGAAAGCATTGCCTGAAATGAGGCTCCAGGGGGCGACAAGAGCATTTGAGCCGTCTACGCCAACTATTTCCACGGTCTGTTTTGCTCCAGCTTTCTCTGCAATGCTTGATGAATAGATTAATGGAATTACAGTTTTTACGCCGTTGATTCCTGCTATTTGTGTTAACATGTTTTGCGGAAGTATTGATTGTCCCTGAACTAAATCCACGTTTTGCGAGTTCATCACCCAAATATCTGCGTTTGAATGGTCAACTACGGTAACCATGCTATCCCAGATGCCCATCGACATACCTACACCGAATAAAACTAGCATAATTGACGCGGCAATGCCTATTGCAGTGGCGGTGAAGCGGCCTTTTTCGTGAAGAAGGTTTCTTCGAGCTATTGACACCATAACGATCACCTTAAGCATTGGCTGTTACTGGTTCAGCCAAATTTTTTTGAGTTGTTCCGAGAATTTCGTCTTCTCTTAGGTCAATTCGGAGCACGCCGTTTTTGCCGACAACTTCAAGAATAACTCCTTCCGCAAACCTGGCTTGCACAAGTTCGCCTATGTTACCTTCCACGAGGACACTGTCGCTGCTGCCGTTGGTTAATGTGACGTTTTTGAGGTTTCGCTTCGACTCGAGCTCAACCGAGAAGACTCTTTCTTTTTTAGTTTCCATTTCAGTTTTCCTCAGCTAACTGAAAAGACGGCGGGAAATGATTAGTTTTATTTGATTCAGATGCTAAGAAGTAAGCATTGGAATCAAAGATTCAGTAAGGTGAAAAAGGTTGGTTGAAGAATCAGGGTTAGAGAAGTTGTTTTTTGAGTTGGCGAGCGAAAGTCGTCTTGGCATTCTCAGAGAATTGCAGAAGGAAAATCTTAAGATGCAGGAAATTGCCCGTCGAATAGATGTGACTCCAACTGAAGCTTTTAGGCAACTTGAACGGTTGAGCAATTCTACGTTAGTTCAGAGGCAGCCTGACGGTACTTTCGCTCTTGCCGAGTATGGCAAACTAGTGCTTCAGATTTCCACTTCTCTAGACTTTATCTCTAAACACAAGGAGTATTTTTCAACGCATGATTTGATGCGGCTTGCTAATCAATTCGTGAACAGGCTAGGCGAGCTTTCAGGTGCAGAGTTTGAAATGGACACAATTAAGAATTTAAACAAGGGCATGCAAACGTACGCTGAGAGCAAACAGTACGCTTGGGGAATAGGCGAAGGCACCATCCCAGAGCAGATGACTTCAGTAATGAATCAGCGAGTTCAAGAAGGAACACAAGTCAAGATGCTGATTTCACAAGAACGCATTATCCCTGACGTAAACTCGTATGTAACTCCGAAGAATTCTGAGTTAAGAGGCTTAACTGACCTTCCAGCTATAGTTGTCCTTACTGAGAAAGCCGCGGGCATATGCTTTATGCAACTTAGAGGTAGGGTGGACTATGCTGGCTTCTTCGGCACCGACCCCACGTTCCACAACTGGGTCAGAGACCTGTTCCTTTATTACTGGGAAAAAGGAAAGCGAGCTTAACGCAAATCCTCAGGATTCGCTTAATATTTTAAACGAATCCCAGCGGACTCATTCAAGATAGAATGTTGGCTTGGTTCAAAAAAAGCGTTGTCGAAAAAAGAGCAACAGGTTTTGCCGCTACAATCTTGATTCCTAATTGCAAAAACTATCTTTGGAATATTTTAACAGTGAAAACTGAAGTAGGGTTCTGTGGTGGAGGCTATGGGCTTGTCGAATTAGTTTTCAATCTCCTTTGAAACATTAAGAAAACCACTGCAGCAACAATAACGACTGCAACTAACACACCGATTACAATTATTTGCGAGTCAGAAAATACGGGTGAGGAAAGAGAAGGTGATAAAGGGGTCAGCGTAGACAAGGTTGAACTAGTTTTAGCCAGCCAAGCATAAGTAATAGGGTTTCCTGTGGATGTATTACTTTCTCCTGCGATTGCATAACCGCTATCTTGCGTTTGAATAACAGAGTAAGCCTGTTGCTCAAGGCTTACCTCCCACTGCTCATTGCCAGCAGCATCCACTTTGACAAGTCTAGATCCAGCTAAGGCGAAGCCTCCGTCACTTGTTTTTATAATAGACTCCCCTTCACCTGCACCGTAGTATTTTGTCCATTGCTCGTTGCCAGAAGCGTCCGTCTTAACAATGACGACGTTTGGTCCGCCGCCGTTACTGCGCAGCCACATCCAACCGCCAACAGCAAACCCGCCGTCACTAGTTTGTACAACAGAGCTGCCGACATCTTCATCTTGGCTTCCATAAGTCCGGCTCCACTGCAAGTCTCCAGTAGAATTAGTTTTTGTAAGGAAGTAGTCGGGTTGGTTGTTGGTTCCAGCAACAGCATACCCGCCGTCACTTGTCTGGATTACAGAATTCACAGCGCCATATCCTAACATCTTACTCCACTGTTCATAGCCTAACGCGTCAGTTTTCACAAGCAAAACAGAGCTTGAAGCCACACCTCCGCCAGTGTCAGTTGCAAAGTTAGTTTGACCCGTCAACGCGTAGCCTCCATCGATAGTTTGTGTTAAAGAGGTTGCCCAGCTGAATCCTATCCCACTGTACGTTTGATTCCACAGGATATTGCCTGAAGCATCGATTTTTGCAAGCCAGAAATCGCCGCCGTATTGACCCGCTAATGCATACGCGCCGTTTCCAGCTTGAATAAGCCATTTGCTGTAGGAGTTTCCCACGGCATCGTAGGTTTTATTCCACTGTGGGTTACCTGAAGAATCGACCTTGACAAGCTCAATTTTGGTTGGTTGACTTGGCCCAGTAGAAGTTGTGCCTCCCAAAAGAAACCCGCCGTCAACAGTTTGAATGACTGAGTCTGCTTCAAGTAAACCGCTTCCTACATAAGTACGGTTCCAAGTTATCGAGGGTGCAATTGAAGCAAAGTTGGATGCTGAAACGGGACTTGGCGAATCAGAAACAGAATAAGCACCACTAACAAGCGCCAATCCACAAACTATCATGGCTATTAAGAATGCGTTCAAGAAAGCTTTCGTCTTTGCCATAACACTCAATTAACCCTGTCGCGCAAACTCTTAAGAGCGTTCTTGTAAAGATTCCTCGTCACAAGATTTCTTGACTTATGCACAAATGCTTTGGTTCCTAAACAGTTTGTCTTCAACACTAATCAGAATGAAAAATATAGAGTATTTTGGCTGTTGATCTAAGGGATAGGGTTGAATAAGTCTGTTTGTGGCAGTTTGGTTGCAGGTACTAAGGTATTGTAGAGAAAGCCATCTCCATACTTGCCAAGCCGGACCGTAGTTATCGTGTTATTGGTTGCGTCCTTATAGACCGAAACTGAACCACTACTTATCGTCATGTAACCAATTCTGTAAACAGAAACAGAAATCGAGTTTGGTTTTCCAGCGCTCCATAACCCAAGGTTGCTGAGGATGCTTGAATAGCTACCTGCGGAACCAATTCGGTGAGTCAAGATAGATGTGTTGGCCGTCCAGTTGAAGTCGAAGTTACCTGTAACTTCGCTGTAAATACTTTTGTCAACGATATCGTTGATGTGTGGGTCGAGATAGGATAGTTCGGAACCTGAGAAGGATGAGTTGTAATTCGTTCCCACAAAGTACGCGTGGTTTTCCACTTGTCCCGTGTTTGTGGCTATGTGGACGCCGTAGACCTCTATTTCAGCCTCACAAGATGCAACTTGAATGCCTGGGATACGTGTAATGTTAAGCACGACTGCGGAAGGATACTGACTAACAAGATACATTTGACCGAAAGCGGAATCGGTGTACGAAGCATTACCCGTGTACTTTCCCACGTAGGAGTAGGCTATGTGAAGTTTGAACTGTGTTCCAGACGCTGTCACGTTTGTAGGTTGGGGGTTAAGATCTTGTGTTAGGGTGCTCACCGCAACGAGTAGAACTGCAATGGTTGCGATGGCAGCGATGGCGATGTAGAGTTTCTTTCCAAACCGCTTCTTAGATGACGCTTTCGCCGGGGGCTGTTCTGCAGGCAGGGAAGTTGGTGATGTTGCAGAAGCAGATAAACCAGAATATTTATTTTTCAATTGATCTTCACTGAGTTCTTTTCACTTGTTTGACTACTCAATTAACAATATCGAGCAAGCTCTTGAGAGTTTTTGTAAAGATTCGTTGTCACAGCATTTCTTGACTATGCAGAACTGCTTTTACTTTCTACACAGCTTAGTGTCTTCAAACACTAAACAGCATGAAAAATATAAAATAGTTTGGTTCTCTTATTGTCGCACGTTTGCTTCGAGCTCTTGGTGATCAGACTTATTGTCGCGGCCAAGATACTGCCAAACTTGTTTTCCGTTCAATCTGGAAACTCTGTAGAGGTGAGGGTCGTGAGGGCAACCGTTACAATTCTTTCCGCGCTATATGAAACGCTCTCACTAAATTACGTCCAGAAAGCAAGTTCCTCAATAGCGTTCTCCGACTGTTACAACTTGCCATAGAGTCCACAGCCTTCTTTGATCGTGAACCCGAAATCCAACACGCCTAAAAGTTTCTCGCATTGAACTAGGATTGTTGGTTTGAAAATGACGGAGGAGCTTGGATAATCCCAACGGTAGCCAAAAATCGGCGAGAAACAACAGGCCGCCTACCTTCAGAACGCGTTTTATTTCTCTTAGACCTTTCTCTTGATCTTGCCAGTGGTGAAAAGAAGCCGTGCTGAACGCGAGATTAACTGATTCGTCAGGTAAAGGGAGCGATTCAGCCTGGCTAACGTAGAATTTTGCTTCAGGCGTTAATTGGCGGGCATTCTCTATCATGCCGTCTGCTGGATCGACACCAATTAATTGTGCTTCGGGCCAGTATTTTCTAGCTTTGCGGAGCAATCGCCCAGTCCCGCACCCGACGTCTAAAACGGTGTTAGGGGTATGTCCTTTTTCAGCCATCTTCAGTACGCGTCTCTGCAATCGGTCGAAAAGAATCCACTGCCCCCATGAATTCTCATAAGTCAGGGACCAACGGTTAAAGTGCTCAATGTCATCCGTTTTCTTTCCAGCCATGATCGCTCCCTCAAAGTTGAAATGACTCTTTGTCCTCTCTCAGCCTATCTGGAACATTTGTTCATTTAAGAATTGTGGGATATGTACGTGATAAAAAAAAGAAAAAGGGAACGTTGTGCAGGAGATGTCACCACGATTACTAAGCAAAGAAATATACCCAATAATAATAGCTGCATCAAAATAGACTGGTCTGCACCAATCCAATTCGCTCTTCCTATCAGGGAATTATTTGGGCGTCTGCACAACCGCTGACTAGTTTTGTTATTTTTATTTTTAGGTGCTCATTTAGTTTTGCGTTGCCTATGAAGATTGGGAAGCCTTTGATTTTGGCAATGCCTTCCCCGTTTGGACTCATATCCACTATGTCTACTTCGTATTCTTCCCCGATTTCAAACGGGTAATCAATACCTTTACCGCGCCTGTTTTTTGCATTTCTTGGAGCTCGTTTTTTTGGGCTAAAAAGACATCGTCCTCGCTTTTTACATTTAACAATATAACGTACGTGTTCAAAGGCATAAGTGTTTTGTCTCAACCCCCAGAAAAAAAGCTAAAAAAGCACCAGGTAAGCACTGGATAGCCGATACAACAAAAAAATACATATACACAAACAACAATTCGTTTAGTTGTGGGCGCGAGCACGGAGTTCCTGACTGGTTTCAAATGGTTTTTATTCATCTTTTGGACGTGTGGGCGTGCCAACAAATAAGCTATATTAATTCGGAAAACAATTCAGAAATTGAAGAGATGATCCAAGAAATTACTAATTGTTTGGATCCTCAATTCAACATCTTTTCTGAAATATTGAAAGCGGAAAAAAATGTGAAAAAGGTTGAGAAAATATGAATAAAACAAAAGTTTCAGCCGAACCCGGCAAACAAGAACTATTCATTACAAGGGAGTTTGACGCACCCCGAGAGCTCGTTTTTAAAGCACACACAAACCCAGAGCTTTACGTACAGTGGATTGGACCGCGAAGACTGACAACAACTCTTATTAAATTTGAATCGAGAAGCGGCGGCGTGTGGCGGTATGTTTCTAAAGATAAAGACGGCAACGAATATGGATTTCACGGCGTGAATCATGAAGTTCTCGCGTTTGAGCGAATCATTGACACGTTTGAATTTGAAGGATTACAAGAAAAAGGACATGTAAGCCTGCAAACGCTAAAACTTGAGGATTTGCCCAACGGAAGAACTAAGCTAACTATTCACGTTGTTTTCCAGTCAACCGCTGACCGAGACGGAATGCTCCAAAGTGGGATGGAAGAAGGACTCAATGAATCCCATGAACGCCTCGATGAACTTTTGGAAAAAACGAAAAAATGACAATAAACGATAATATTTCAAACCAAACTTGAAAGCGGAATTAAAACCATTTTTGACCATTTTCATAAACAACCATGCACACGCGCGACTAAAATGTGTACTCAATAAAGTTAAAAGCTGATAGCGCTGAATAAAAGATAGTGCTTGTCCTAAAAGGAAAGATAGGGGGCTGTATGTGAAAGTCAGAGCTTGGAGGCTCTTAGGCTTGGTTTTTACGGTAATTTTTGCTTTGTTAGCAGTTCACCCGGCTTATCGCATTGGAGTAAATTTCACGATAACTCAGGGAACAATTCCAGGTGGCCATTATGGCGTAGCTTATGATTCTGATAAAGGAGAGATATTCGAAACCAATGTGGATTTCGATTCGGTGTCAATAATATCGGATAGTACCAATACTGTAGTTGCAAACATAGCGGTGGGAAGCCTACCCTATGGATTAGCTTATGATTCTGGTAAAGGAGAAATCTTTGTTGCCAACTATGGTGCCGATTCGGTGTCAGTTATATCGGATAGTTCCAATACCGTGGTTGCAAATATAACGGTAGGAAGCCAACCCTCTACGTTAGCCTATGATTCTGCTAAAAGCGAAATCTTTGTTGCCAACTATGGTGCCGATTCGGTGTCAGTTATATCGGATACTTCCAATACTGTAGTTGCAAACATAACCGTGGGAAGCCAACCGTCTGCCTTAGCCTATGATTCTAGTAAAGGAGAGATATTCGTAGGCCATGTTGCATATAATCCGGTCTTAGTGATATCGGACAGCACTAACGCCATTGCTGCAAACTTAACCGTGGGAACCCAACCCTTAGGCTTAGCTTACGATTCTGGTAAAGGCGAAGTCTTCGTAGCCAACTATAATTCCAGTTCGGTCTCAATCGTATCGGACACTTCCAATACCATAGTTGCAAACATAACGGTGGGAAGCCAACCCTCTACCTTAGCTTATGATTCTGCTAAAGGCGAAGTCTTCGTAGCCAACTATAATTCCAGTTCGGTCTCAGTAATATCAGACAGCTCCAATACTGTAGTTGCAAACATAACCCTGGAAAACCAACCCTTAGGCATAGCTTATGATTCTAGTAAAGGAGAGATATTCGTAATCCATTCTGAAACCAACAAGATCTCTGTTATATCAGATTCCTCTATTCCGTCTGCGTCTCCCAGTCCAACGACATCCACCCTACCAAGCCCAAGCCCATCTCCCACTTCAACCGTGCCTGTCTCCCCCAGCCCAACCCCACCACAGTTCAGCAGTGGATATCTCATTTTAGTGGTGGTAGCAGTGGTGGCCGTGACTTTGTGTGCGGTCGCGTTGGCAGCAAGAAGATCAACCCGAACTCGTTCTGATTCCAAGCAGACAACAAAACAGGCGTACGAACCCAAAAAACATATTTTAAGGACAAACCAGCGCGCCAATTCCCTCCTTTAAACACAAGCAACATTCTTTCTTTATGCCCAAGTCGTTTTGGTGACTAAGGCACAAAAGAGAAAAAAGCAGGTTCCAGCATACTTTATATGGTGTTGAATTATCCTTTCGGCTTACATCATGGTTCCTGTACCAGCTTACGCTCAGTATATAATATGCCCAAATTGCAGGTCACAAGTGGCTTCATTCTCTAACTACTGCAACTTCTGCGGTGTACCCCTGAGACAACAAATTTTGCTAAAAATCTGCCCCCGATGCAAAACCCGAATCTCCGCAACAGCACACTTCTGCCCTGAATGCGGAAAAAAACAATAACACCAACAAAATTCACAGAATTCAAAAATCTATGACGCAGGCGGCAAACCGCGGCTCGCCTTGTCCCGTAGTCCTTCGAGCCAAACTTGGTGCAACTGCTCGATCCGATTTGGCCTCAGAGTCCTTGCCAGCCGAGCAAGCCAACCGCGCTCCGTCTCCTCGGTGAGCACGTCGCAGCCCTGGTCTGTTTTCTTGATAAGCCATGGATGATAAGAATCAAGACCAGATCCATGTGCATCCCAAGCCAGTCGCTCGTAGGGCACAAACTCCAAAACCGTCGATTTAACAGTGACGCCAAACGTCTTCCAACGAAACCGCGTACCTAGAGCAAGGTCTGGAGATTGACCGCTGAGAAACTGGACGTTGGCTGAGTTAGGATACCACGTTGGCCAAAGCTGTGCACGTATGAGCCATGCCCACACTATTTCCGGAGGAGAAGCCAACTCGAGCTCATTCCTGGCATGAACCGGACAATTTGCAGGTTCATAACGACTGGGCCAAAGAATTTGATCAGGATTAGCCATAAATCAAAAACCTCACATTAACTAGTAGTTGATTCTTAGCTAAAAACCTGACTGAGCCCGACTCCCTTGC
>JBEKFM010000056.1:0-17448 GCA_050013315.1 Bathyarchaeia archaeon | reverse complement strand
TCTTAACGCTATCTTCCATCGAGTGCTGATCTACTTTAAGATTGTCCAGCTCGTCTTGAAACGCCTGAGTTTCCATCGACATCTGCTTAACTCCTTCTAGTGACGCTTGTAAACCACGAGCAGCGACGGAATCAGCCCAACAATGACGCCCGCCAAAGCCCCGACACTACCACCAAGAGCTATCCCACAAACAACCCCGAGAACCGCGCCGGCAATTATGACTAAAGTATCCACAGTATCAAATTTCTTCGGAGTAACATCAATCGGAGTCGCACCCTCAGTCTGGAAGCCCTTCGTAGACCTCAGCAGATTATCAAGGAACACGGTCTTTCTAGTCAGATCATCGCTCATTTGCTCCAAGGCAATATCTTTGTCCTTCAACTGATCATTCAAGCTTTTGAGATGCTGACGCACATCTAGGGCAGAAGGAAGCGAAGCAACTATCCTCGCTAGATTTCTCAGCTTCTCAGAAAGAGATTCTACCTCTTCTTTATCTTTGTCTTTGCCTTTGATGCCTGCGGTTTCTAGCATGTCAACTTTTGTGGGGTCAAATGGCCTGAAAATATGAACTCTGCACTTGCCGAAACCGAAAATCTTGTAGTCGTCTGGAAGCGTCTGGATAGCCCCATCAATAACTCCTTTCCGCACAGGCCCCAAGGTGAGGCTGAAACCTCCTGATGGGTCGTGCATAGCGTACTCGGTTATTGATTTGGATGTGTCACCAATTTGCAGAATAAGATGTTTGTCGCCACCGATGTTCTCCCGAGTAAACAGCATTCGACAGGCAGTGTGGAAAGGCAGTTCAACGAATGCTTTGCGAGCCTCCTTCAAAAGTTCCAACTCGTTCTCCTGTATCTTGATAATCTCAAGTTTTTTCAGTTCCGACTGGTCCTTAGAGTTGTTACTGGTGGCAATTGCGGTTGTCATTGGAGCGGTTGAATCTGAGGGGGCACCCAAAGCAGAATCAGTTTTTGGAGTGACGGGTGTGACATCGATTATGGGAGCTTTCTTTATGTTTTTTACTGTACTTTCCATTCTAGCAATTAGTTGGTCAACGTCGTATAGGATCAGGTTTGTGAAGTCTGTGATAAGGACCGGATTCAAAAAGTACGCTGAGGAATCAACGAGTAGTCCTTTAATGCTCTTGTAGAGTTTTCCGCCAGCATATCGCCCGAAAATCTCGTAGCTGCCCAGCAACAAGCCCTGTGCAGGCTTTGAGTAAGCACGGTAAACGATGTAAACTATGGCAGATACGACGACAACGACAAGCACTGTTCCGACTGTGAAAGTTATTCCTGTATAATCAATCAACTCGTCATTCTCCTTGAGGGTTTCCCCCGCTGACGAAATGGTCGAACCGTGCTTGCCTTCTTGCTAAGTAAATCACCACAATAAGCAAAGCCATCGACAACCCGAAGGCAACGAACGAGAACCCAGCGTTCATAGCGTATGAACCGAGAAGGCTGTTAACCAAATTCTGGTTTGAACCTTGCAGTTCATTCAGAACATTCTGCCACCTGTTCCAAAGATTGTTTGCTATCTGGTCGGCAGTCGGGTAACTCGGTGCTTGACTCGTAACGATCAGCATGTCAACATCGAAACCTTGGCTGTTCATGTCAAAGGAGATTAGTTTGGCTGCGGTAGCGTTTTCTGCGATGCTAATAGTTACGGTCTGATTCACCCAAATTCCGTAACGAACCGAAATGTGAATACTGTAAGTGTCAACAGCTGAAGTGTCGAAGGCAATGCTGGTTGGGCTAGATGTTTCATGATGCAAACTGAGACCGTAAGTGTTCACGCTTACGGTGTAATTCTGAGTGTAGGCGTAGCTAACGACCAGATGAGCAGGTGTCCAGAGAGGAAAGCTCGGCAAGGAAATATGCCAAATAGGCACGGCCATCGCATCGTATGTTTCGTTCGTGGGTGTTGGAGTTGGCGAGGGAGTCGGAGTTGGTGTGGGAGTGGCAGTGGCGTTTGGTGTTGGAGTGGGGGTTGCTGTTGTCGTAGGAGTGGGAGTTGCTGTGGGTGTTGGAGTCGGCGAGGGAGTCGAAGTTGGTGTTGGAGTAGGAGTTGGCGAGTTTGATGGTGTTGGTGTGGAAGTTTGGGCTTGTGCTACCGAAATCGTGGTGATTATGAAAGCACAGCACAAAAGGACTAGAAGAAAATATGTTTTTGTCATTTTGAAATCTCCTCTTTAAGGAAGCTTGTGATACTACACGGTACCCATTGATTGTGCCATTGAATGGCCATCTTCTTTAACACTTGATTTTGCATCTTATCTCTCCAGGTTTTTTTCAGCAATGGTGACAATACTTTGATTCAGGCGGACTTTTCCGCTGAGGCTCTTGTTCTTCTTCTGTTGTCGTTGCTGTTTCGGCAACAGGCGTTTCAACTGCTCGCTGTGTTTCGACAGTCGGGACAGTTTCTGCTTTGGGGTCTTCCTTCTTTTCCTCTGTCGGGGCAGTTGGGGCAGAGTTAGAACCTATTGGTTCCTTAGGAATGTAAACTACAAGCGGCGGGCCACCGCTGCCCGTGTCGATGAGAACGGCCTTTAGGTCTTTGAGGATAGAATCAATGACCAACAGAGGAGGGGAAACCGTGTGAGTCGGTGCAGTTTGGGTGGGAGGAACGCTCTTGCTAGGCTGCGATGCAATCGGTTCTTGCACGGTGAACTTGGTGTCTCTAACAGGCTCGATTGTTTTGGTCTTGACATTGACTTGACTTCTTTCAGGTATCGGGGTGATCTGTCTAGACGCTTTGGCGACTTGAAGCTGCGGAACTGCAAGCGTTTTCCCATGGGCAGCCCGAAAGAAGAGAATAACTGTCGGAATGCAACCAAGCATGAATATGAGGTTGCCCGAGTTCAAAGCAAAGATGAAACTCTCAGGGAGTCCTCGGATTCGCAGTCCGAGAATAATGTCATTGTAGATTCCCCAGCCGAAAAACCAGCCGAAGGAAAAAAACGCGCCGACAAACCCGACTGTTGCATAAGCCTTGACTTTTGATGGATTATTATTCCTTGTCAGTTTCAGAACTATGTATCCTGCTAAGTAAACGATCCCAGCAAGCAATGCTGTCGTGATCATATGGGAAGTAATTGCAGGAACATCCAAGGGCATCGCTAATCCTCGGGCTTTTTCCTGTTCAGGAAGTCGTCAACATCGACTATGACGGCATCGATAATATCCAGCTTGTCTTGGGGATATCCTTGTTTGAATAGGCTGCTTCTGGCCCTGCAAAGAGATAGCAGGTCAAACTTCTTCTCGGAATAGGCTTTAGAGCCTTTCCAATCCATGTCTTCCCAAACCCAGGTCCAAAATGCGTATGCACCTTGGCCGAACTTCTGGAGTGATACTCCGACACCGCCTAAACCCGCAGCTATCTTGGCAACCTTGTCATGAAACGCCTGAGAAGTGCGGATGGCCAGAGGCGTTCTTCCAACTTCTTCTGAGCTGGTCACAGTGTCCAAATTCTCCTAATAGAATAATGCATACAAATGTAGGCAAGTGCAGTCAGATGTATGCACATTATTCTAGTGAAAGCATCATCGAGGAGAATCTAGATGGTATCCAAACAGGGAGAAGCAAAATTCGCAGTACCAATTGATTCGGCCTTGGCGGGTAGCATTGCAAAACTTGGTAGCGGAATGCGGAGAATCCTGCAAGAGGACATCAGGACAGCACTAGAAGGTCGAGTGGCTGTTCTACTAAAAGCCAAACCTGATTAACCGTCGCCCCAAGGGCGACGAACCCCCTCTTTCTTTGAAAAGAAGTTGGGATGAGGCTCAAAGATTATGGGGTTGCTTTCTGATCAGGCTTACGCAAAGCTCTGGCAAAGCCACTCCACCGGTTAATCTCACCCTCCAAAGCCATCCTATAAGATTCAACAGTTTTGCCCATACAATTTAGTCCTCCATAATGTTGTTCTGTTTCATCTGGATCACCTGGGGTTTCTGACTTCGTTTCCATGCTTCAATATACTTCAGCCCTAGAGCCCTCAGCGAAACTAGCAACTGTCGGTTTAAAACGGTCTATGATCCTTCAATTGAAAAAAATAATGCTACAATTTATAGCATACAAAAGGTAGCATTTAGATACTTTTATAGGAAGTGGCGTGTAGTATTAATTGAGGCTTCGGAATGTCTAAGCGAGGTAGACCACAAGAAGATAAAACAGAAAGAGTAACCCAAGAAGCTATAGATGCCATCCTGAGTATATGGCAAGACCAAAGTGAGAAACTGGGTTTTGCAGAAATTCATAGAGCGCTTGTGCAAAAGGGAATTGTCCAGAACGAGAAATATCATTACAAAACCAATCGATTGCTTAAACAACTTATATGTATGGATGCCCTTGAGAAATGTTCGCCTGGAAAGTATAAACCCAAGGTCGGACCCGAAAAATTCCAACTGTTTGAGCAGCTTGGGAAAATTAGAAAATCCGAAGAAATGGCATCTTACAGAATGGGCGGGTCCTTTTGGACCAAAGCTGAGATGCATATGCTGGGTTTTCCAGAAAAAGCAATGGAATATAATTACGTTAAGGCAGCCATGGAAATTGTCGGGATAAGAATCGCTGAACTTTTTACAGCATTAGAAGAGTTGGCAACTGTGGCCAAGACTAAGGGGAACAAGGGGCGGTTGCCTCCAGAAATTGTACGCGAGCTCATAATGGAACTTCCAGCATACTATTTGGGCTCCAGGGCAGGGATGGACGGTGATGGTCTTACTCAAAAAGAGCTAATAACCGTCTATTCAGAAATGTTGCAAGCGTTGCCGTCACAGGTCACTGAAGGATCTGGTTGGCAAAGTAACACACTTAAAGAATACATAATGAAGACGTTTGCCGTTTTGTCCTCCTACAGTGCTAAAACTAACGATGAAAGGAGTCTTAGTGAAAACTTGAAGCGAAAGAAGTTTGCAGTGATAATTACTCAGCCGGAATGGTACCTTGATGAAGAAGGATATGAGCATAGGGAAATATTGGATTCAATTAAGTGGAGTGCTGCAAAGAATGCATCTTCGTTTGAAACTGCACATGGGCTAATTGTTTTTGAACAGAAAAATGTTATGAAGATTCTTCAAACAAGAGCAAGGCTTTACTTGGGTTCAAAAACGCATGAAATTGAGCAGCTATGTCAACAACTATATGCCAGCCGCAGAATTGCAGGTGACTTGCGACCGATTACTGAATATGTGTATTCGGAAAAAGCAGGAACTATCCAGGAAAAAGGGCGTGGCTATCCCCAATTCATAAAGCGCCATCTTAAGAACCTGCAAATGAGGGCAATCGAATTTACAAATAGCTACGAGATGAAAACTCTCGTAACGCAGCTGCCATTATACAATGTTTTTGGAGGACCTACTCCTGAAAAGGAAGAAGCCGTCAAACTGATGCTACCTCAGCTTTCCAAGGAACTCATACATGATTGGCTCTTGGAGGGTGACAAAACGGCTCAGGGATTGGCAAGACGAGCCATAGAAGGCATGAAAGCGGCACTGGACAAAGCAAAAACAGAAGAAGAGTGATTCTTTCTGCTCTAAATAGCTTGGATACTTATGTCACGCAAACGTAGGAGGTGAAATAATGAGTGGAGAGGGAGCAGTTCTAGCACTTGGAATGGTAATAGGTATAGTAGGGGCTCTTATGTTAGTGTTTGGAGGCATAGTGCCACCAATGAATGGAGCAGAGGTTAACATGCCTGTCACTTTCTTTGGAGTAGTACTCATCATTGTAGCAGTTACAATGGAAGCGTTAGCTATCAGGTCTTAAGAAAAAAGGATTCTCCAAGTTTCAGTCTACTCTGGAAAAAACATGAGAGAATCTCTACCAACTCTTGCATCAGCTTGACTTAGGGTTCATTTTCTGGGTTATCTGGCTCATCTGGGATTGGCCAGTCTTCCTCTTCTTCATCTGGTTCTTCTTCAAATTGTCTGCTGCTATTAGTTATCAAAACTCATCATCCTCATCGTCAAATTCAGGAGGAAACATAGGATCATCAAATAGGATTAGTCCGTCTCCTTCACTATCTTCAATGGAATCCTTTTCAAGTTGCTTACCAAAGTCATTTGTTGACTGCTCTGAAGAGTGCTGATATGATTGATTATTAGTTTGTTGCTGATTTTTTTGTGATCCAAAGGCTCGTATAATTGCTGCTACAACAACGGCAAATATTGCAATTGCCACCATGCCAAAGAAGACTATAAGCAGTATGGAAAGTGGATCCAATCGCATTCCTCCTCACCATTTTTACTAGTTGATTAGGCTTATAGATTCTGCTATAATCAAGAATTTCCATCACATAGAACATTATGTAAATTGTTCTAAACATCCTTTAGGAGCAAATGTTATTAATTAATTCATTCAACCTTAAAATGGGTTGATTGTATGTCAAGTTCTTACTTAAATCGTGCTTATTTGAAGGATTTCAAGACTGGAGAACTGTTAAGCACCACCGTAATGTATGATGGAACGAAGCGTATATTTGGAACTGGAAATGTTTTGGAATATCTTCGCGGAAATTTGCTAAAGAAAGCTATTGAATTAGGCGGAAGAGACCTGACTACCAGGCATTTTATCGATGCTTTTTCCATAAGAGGACCGGACTACGGAGATGTGGTGAGGAAAACCATTGACTTGTATGTAGCTGGCGGTAAAATGAGGAAAAGAAAAGTTGGATCCTCCTACAGGTATGATGTGATCTAAGATGTCGCCTCTTATTGCCCCCCTTAATGAGTCTGATGAAGAGCTCCAGATGCTGCTTGAGATTGCTGAAAAGTTTGAAACTGCCAAGAGATTGAAAGGTCGGGATTTGAACCGGACTGAGAAGTCTGAGTTATCGGGTAAGGAAACGGAGAATATTATTCGTTCGCATCTTCTAAGAAGGGGCCTTAATCTTTCAAGAACGCGAGAGTTCTTGACGGATGATGACGTTGGCAGCATGGAAATCGATTTAATGCTTCTTAGCAAAGGAGTTAATCTTGAAGATCCGCCATATCAACCTAAGGATGTCCGAGTAGTTTTTGAAATAAAGAACAATGCCGTCACGGACCAAACAACAAGAACAAAAGCTAACTTCGACAGGGTTAAGAAGCGCATGAATGTTGGGTTTGCTTTTGTTTGCCTCTCTGAACGTTCAAGCTATAAACACCGCGTAACTCAAGAAGCATTAGGCTACCCCGTTTTTGAGTTGGTTTCAAGAATTCGCAGCAGAGACGTATGGATGGAATCTAAAGCCGACATCATGGCAGAAGTTCACAGAATTGGAAGATCAGGTGGTCCGGTGATCTGGAAAACGGGAAGTTGGGCTGCTTTGATTAATTATCTTGGAAGCAAACAGTAATTTAATCACAGTTTCTCGGGTAAGTTGACCCAGGATACACAAATCATATTATCCCAAAGGTTCAACCATATTCAAGGCTTGCCATCATGTCGGATAAAAGTGCATTAGTAGAGAAGATTTTGACTACGCCAAAAAGGCTGTCTGAAGATCAAAGAAAAGCTGTTTTATCTGAATCAAGATATAACAGAATTATTGCCGGTGCAGGCGCCGGAAAAACCGAGACGCTCACCAGACGAATAGCTTATCTTTTAGCCGTTAAAGGGGTTCCGCCATCAGAAATTGTTGCTTTTACGTTTACTGAAAAAGCCGCTCAAAGCATGAAAAGCCGCGTCTACCAACGTGTCGGAGAAATTTGCGGAGAAAAAGCCACAGCTAATTTGGGTGAAATGTACATAGGAACAATTCATGCATATGCCAAAAGAGTATTGGAGGATCATTTTAGGTTTGGAAATCACACTGTATTGGATGACAACCAAGAAATTGCTTTTATCATGCGGGAGGGATGGGGCTTGGGTCTACATTTGGGTGGAGGATCCTACTCTAATAACTGCCGTGATTTCTTACGAACGGTTAACATGGCTTGGGATGAACTTTTAGATGAGAAGGAGTTAAACAAACGGGCGCCCGAATTTTTCCACAAAATGAAAAAGTACGAAGACCGCCTAAAAGAACATCACCTATTGACTTTTGGTCGGATTATTTACGAAGCCGTTTTGAAGTTAAGGCAAGCTCCAGATACTTTGAATAACGTAAAGTATCTTCTTGTTGATGAATATCAGGACATCAATAGAGCCCAAGCAGAATTGATCGAATTTGTCGGCAAAAACGGAGACGTTTTTGTTGTCGGCGATCCTCGACAGAGCATCTATCAATGGCGCGGTTCTGATGAACGGTTTTTCTCATCTTTTACTGAAAGGTTCCCAGACACCTTGCCGATTAGCATTAATGAGAATAGAAGAAGCGGTAAACGTATTGTTAAAAACGCTAACATGTTTGCTGATACCTTTGAACGTGCCCATTACGATGCTATGGATCCGACGAGGGCAGAATACGGGTTTGTTGCCATAGCAAACAATGAAACTCCGGAAAAAGAAGCAGTCTGGCTTGCAGACCAAATTCAAGCCCTCATGAAAACAAATGGCGAGTTAAAGTTCTCAGACTTCGGAATATTAACCAGAAGTGTTAGTACCTCTGCAGGACCACTAATTGATGAGTTTAAAGCTAGACGGATTCCATACCTCGTTGGTGGTAAGGTTGGTCTCTTTAAGAGAGATGAAGCTCAAGCCGTCGGCAGAATATTTGCGTGGTTCTGGGATAACGGCTTCTGGACACAAGATCAATACAAATGGGGGCAGAAAATTATTGGTGAAGACCTATTAACATCGGCTTTGGTCTGCTGGGATTCTGCCCATCTTCATGGGCATCCTAAGAATGCTGAGAGGAAACTGCGCGAAATAAAAAAAGATCTCTTTTCGATCAAACCATCATACAATAATTTCACTAAAGTTTATTATGATGTCTTGATGGCACTTGGTTTTAATAATTTGAATTATACAGATCGCAACGATGCAGCAGTAATGGCAAATCTGGGCAGATTCAATAATTTGTTGACGGATTTTGAGTCTGCTAACCGAATTGGAGGTCACAGTTGCCACTGGGAGAAGGATTTAAAGGATTTATGTTGGTTTATGAGCACTTACGCAATTTCTGCGTATGAGGAACAGCCGTCAGATGATATTCGTGGCGTCGATGCTGTTCAAGTTATGACTGTTCACCAAGCTAAAGGGTTGGAATGGCCAACTGTTTTCCTTTTTGCCACAGTTACTAGACGATTCCCCTCTTGCATGGTGGGACGACCACAAAATTGGTGCGGTATACCGAGAGACATGTTCGATGTTAAACGATATGAGAGCGACAAAGATGACGAGCGTCGTCTTTTTTATGTTGCAATTACTCGAGCTAAAGATGCACTAGTCGTTAGCCACTTCTCAAAATTAACAAGAGACGTGTCAAGAAGTGAGTTTATCGAAGGCATGGATTTGGCTGACGCAGTACCTCTAAACGATGGAGAACCGATTCCTCCAATCACCCTGAGTTCTAGCACTACAAGCGATGAAATTCAGACCTTTTCAGCGAGTGAAATTGTTACTTTTGGTGTATGCCCTCATATGTATCTTCTTAGAGAACTTTGGGGGTATCAACCTCAGCTCAACCCTGCAATTGGATATGGAAATGGAATGCACTATTGTTTGAAGCGAGCAGGGGAACTAGTAAAAGAGGGCAGCAACCCGGTAGACGCAATGGCGAAAAGTGTAGATGAAGACTTTCATATGCCCTTTGTGGGCGGTGTTGTTCTCGAGAACTTTAAAATTAGCGCTAAAAGACGATTAGTAGCATTTTCGATGAAATACGGCGATGATCTAAAACGCATTGAAGAAGTCGAATACCGGCTTGAATTTCCGATTCAAAAAAATTCTGGCACCACTAGCGCAACAATAATGGGCAAAGTTGATGTCATCTTAAGAAATGCTGGAAACTTGGAAGTAAGAGATTACAAAAGTTCAGAAGAGGCAAGAACGCTTGACGAAGTTTCTACACAAATTAGATTGTACACGGCTGGTTTGAAAGGAATGGGTAGACCTGTCTCAAGTGGATCAGTCGCTTACTTAGATGAATCAGACGTGAAACCAGTTGATGTCTCAGATCGTTTGCTGGCCAGCGCGAAGCAAGATGCGGCCGAAGTAGTCGAGAAGATAGCGAAGGGTAAATTTTCTCCGCATTCTGGAAAGAACTGCAAGAGATGTGACCAAAGTCCTATATGCCGATGGGCTCCTCTATGAGAAATTAAAAACCTATTTTTTCCCTTTGTATGTCAACAACCTTTTTTTGGACTTTCAAAGCGATTTGCTAACTAAGAAGCGACTTCCGAGAGAATATGGCCCGAGTACTTTGTTTCTAAATGTAGGTGTTAAATATTATAACGTATACTCGTTTATGGGATAAACGTGCCAGAGGAAACCATAGAAAGCCTAAAAAGGCAAATCAACAGGCTCAAACAAGCGGTAAAGAAACAAAAATATGGCCTAATTTGGATGGATGTGCCTGAAGCCTTTGAGGACGACGTCGAAAACAAACTTCCGGTCTTGAAAGAACTCCCTGAATTATCCATAAAGAATAGCGATGGGAAACCAACGCACATCTTGATCGTTGGAGATAACTACCATGCCTTAACTTGCCTGAATTATACTCATAAAGGCAAGATCGACTTAATTTACATTGATCCTCCATACAATACCGGTTCAGACGGTTTTAGATATAAGGACAAAAGAATAATCGACAGATTTCCAGACGGCACTGAAGTGCCGAAGGACCATCCTTTTCGACACAGCTATTGGCTGTCCTTTATGAAAAAGCGATTGCAACTTGCAAGAAACCTTTTGAAAGAGTCTGGATTCATTCTTATTAATATAGATGACAATGAAGGAGCCCAGCTAAAACTCCTGTGCGATGAAATATTCGGCGAATCAAATTTTGTAACACCGATATATGTTCAAGTTAGGTATCCTGGCAAAACACTTGTCGAAGACATGGATGTCCAGAAAATAATAGAGATGGTGTATGTTTACGCTAAATCAAATAAAGCCACTCTAAATAAAGAAAAAGAAGACTACAACTTTGATAAATTCTGTTGGAGCATTAAGGAAACGTCCAAACCGTTTAAGACACTTACTTTTGGTGGAAAGAAAGTAGAATTATTTAGAGAAGGAACATACAAAATAGCTGAAGTTGCGCCAGATAAGAATTTATTTAAAGAGATTTGGGCGACGGGTAAGATTCTTGATGGTAACTCTTCCGGTCGATTCTTTAGGGATTATCTAACAGGAAGGATGAAGGAAGATGGCTATAACGTATTGTACAAAGTCTATGATATAGGAGGGGACCAATTTAATTTTAGATACTTTACAGGACCTAAGCGAGTTGGAGCTACTAAGGGCAAGTATTACCAGGGTGTCCCAACAGACGTATTAGAAAATAAAGAAAACAACAATATATTCAAACCCATTATTAATTTCGTTAATTTTGCGGATAATTTCGGAAATTGCCGCCATGAAGGTGGGGTAGAGTTTAGGAGTGGTAAAAAACCTGTTCCCTATCTAAAGTACTTGTTTAAACTCGCCTTAAAAGAACAAAAGGACAATATTGTGCTAGATTTCTTTGCTGGATCAGGAAGCACTGCTCATGCCGTTTTTGAAATAAATGAAGAAATGAAAAGGAATAATCAAGTAATACTGGTTACAAACAACGAATCAGATATTTTTACGCAAATAACCTACAAGCGATTAAAAAATATCATAAAAGGTATTAATGAGGGACAGAGATTCGGAAATTCGCTAAAATGCTATAAAACTGACTTTATTGGCAAGAATAACATTTCAAAAGCAACAGATCAAGATAAAATTGAGCTAGCACACAACGCAGGAGAACTCCTGGCAATTGCCGAGAATACTCTTGATTTAGTTACACAGAACTCGCACTTTCAGCTTTATCGTAGCAACGATAAATTTACTGCAATCTACTTCAGAGAAGAGCTAAATGAGTTTGAAAAATTTGTTAAGATGCTTGAAGGCCTCGATAAACGGATAATGACCTATGTTTTCAGTTGGGGCAACGAAGAGTTTGCCGATGACTTCTCAGCTGTTAGAGATTTTCAATTAAAAACTATTCCGAGACCGATACTTGAAATCTATAAGAATATTTACAATTTGAGTTGATAAAGACATGATAAGTTTAATGGACTTTCAGATTGAAGCAAAAGATTCACTCACGGAGAAATTTGTCAATTTATGGAAAAAACAAGAAAGGCAACTTCCATTGGTTCTTAAATCACCAACCGGTAGTGGCAAGACCCTTGTCATTGCACATACAATTAGAGGATTAAATCATCTACCAAACTGGGACGAGGACAAAGCGTTTGTTTGGATCACCTTCAGCGATGACATAGCAATGCAAAGTAAGAGCAAGTTTGAAAGGTTTTTTGAGAACACGTTGGAAAACGAGCTTTTGACTGTCGACGATATAATCAAAGGCAAGCTTTTCAAGAACGACATCCTATTTCTTAATTGGCAGAAGGTTGTTACTAGATCAGCCGAAAGCAGGCTTTTAAGACGCCCTGAAAAAGAAGAGGAAAGAAAGGAAAGTGGAGTGTATTTTGAGGATTTTATTGATAACACCCACAAAGATGGCAGAGAAATTATCTTAGTTATTGATGAGGCGCACACACATGTTACTAAAGACCTTGCGCAAGAGATAATCGATTACATAAATCCAAAAATCGTTTTCCATATTACTGCAACCCCTTCTGAGGAAATAGAGCTCAAGAGCAGGAGGTTAGACAGCTATGTGGAAGTGGACCACTTGAAGGTGGTTGAGGAGGGTCTAATAAAAGAGAAAATTCTTGTCCAAACAGAGGAAGACCTTAAAAAGTCAAAAGCTGATGACTTAGACGAAATTCTGCTGGAATTGGGTATTGAAAGGAGGAAAGCAGTAGAAAAGGAATACAAGAAAATTGGAAAGAAAATAACACCGTTAACTTTAATCCAATTGCCAAATGATGACAAGAAACTCATTGACCAAGGTGAAAAAACAAAAGAAGAAATTGTTATTGATTATCTGCTAGGAAAGGGCATCAACAAAGATAAGATCGCTTTATGGTTTGACGGAAAAAAAGTCAACATGGATTTCATTGAGGAAAACGACAATGAAGTTGAATACATGCTTTTTAAGCAAGCTGCAGGCACTGGTTGGGATTGCCCACGTGCTCACATTCTTGTAATGTTTAGAGAAATAAGCTCTGATAAGTTCTACATACAAACCGTAGGTAGAATTCTAAGAATGGCAGAGCCCGATAAAAAAGAGGAGTACAAGAATTCTCAAATATTGAGAACAGGTTTTCTTTTCACTAACTATGAAAGAAATAAAATAAACGCCAAATGGAACGAAATATCTCCTACAAAGCCTGATATCTATTTTGCAAGAATTAAGAGCAATATCGAAAATATTCAAATTGAATCTCAATTCGTTTCCAGACTGGAATATGGTGACTTAAGTAGTTCTGCGAAATTTCAAGCAAGTTTCTTAAACACGATGAATAAATATTTCTCGATCTCGCCTAGCGACGCCATAACAGGTGTTGCTTTTAAGAAGCTTACGGACAAGGGAATAAACATTCATCCTGTCTTAACTAATCAACTAATTGTAGACGCTAAATTCCAGGATTTCGAGGAAATGAATTTCGACTTCCAGAAACAAGGTCATGACGTCGCTCTTAATATGTCCAAAAATGATGTTGAAAAAACCTTTAACTATTATTGTTTGAAACTCTTAAAAGAGCAAACAGAGGAAGCCGCTAAAATCTCGAATGTTGCTAGGTCTTGGAGTCCACTAAAATCAGCATTGAGAGTGTGGTTAAAGGGCATTTTTGAAGAAGACAGCGATCGCTACTATAGAATCTTTGTGTTTGACATCAACAAAAATGAGAGAAGCGTTTTTAGACCAACAATTACTCAAGCAATTAAAGACTACAAGCCTATACTACTAAAACTGATTGAGGAGAGGCAGAAGTCACTAGAAAAGAAAGAGGCGACGATTTTTACCATTCAGCAAGAATATTCGTTCACTGATGACTATGAAGAAGTTGATGCTAAACTGTATGCGCTCGATAAATGCTATTTCCTCAAGGACTATCTTGGGAGACTAAATGAAGCGAGATTCAGGAACTACTTAGAGCTAAAGAAGGATAAAATACAATGGTGGTTCAAGAATTTTGACTATGGAAAAGAGTATTTTTCAATAAAATACTTCAATTCAGAGCAAAAGACGTACAGGTTATTCTACCCTGATTGGATTGTAAAGCTAAAAGACGGTAGAATAGGCATTTTTGACACTAAAGCAGGCGATACGGCGCGGCCTGAAAAAACAAGAGAAAAGGCATATGCTCTTAACCAAAGACTGAAAGCTCTCGGCAAGAAGTTTATTGGAGGCATTGTGATATTCGAAAACGGTATTTGGTACTACAATTGTTCTGAAAATTACGACTACCTGAAAGGATCCCTCGACAAAAACTGGAAAAATCTCGAAAATATTCTTTGAAGAGAACAAAACAGAAAAAGACATAGTTAAACAATTACTTGCGATCTTTCTGTTTTACTCTATATGTTCCTTTGTCTATTCGCTCAATAAAGCCGTTAATTGTGAGGTTCCTGACAGAGTTTCGGATTGTATTTGGATTTAGACCTGTAGCATCCCAAATGTCGCCTACCTTGGCGGTACCAAGTTTCGCTATGACCTCGTAGATTTCTCTCGTAGTAATACCGTTAGAGACTTGGTTTTTTTTGTCACTCAATTTTGCTCTTGCCTTAAGGTTTTATTATTGTTGAATTTGATATTTAATATTTCTATAGTTTTTCTAATTCGTTTGAAAATTAAGATAGGACATTAAAAAAAAGAAGAAAGTGATGATGGCTAACGGGGTAGAAAATGTAGTATTTGTGGAAGATGAGTGCCTGTCCTATTAGCGCTTCTTTTATTGCGAAGCCTAGCATGCCGCTAACGTAGGCAATAGTTGCTAGTGGTACTTTGATGGTGTCTGGTGCTAGTGATGTTGTTCACCACCCTCTAAAGTTGTTAATGTTCTGTCAAAAAAGAACCCAAAAACGAACTATCACTCAATGAGAACAGCAAGAGTACAGTTGATGCAGCGGCGAAGATCCAACACCATTCATAACAGCACAAGAACAAGCGGCATTCAGCGATAGGTGTCCCAGTCGCCACGCTTGTTCTATGTCCCTTCTAATTACCAGGCTTCCACAGGAATTTATTCACAATAGAGTCTAGAGCAAAGGTGGAATATTCTGAACCTTCAGGTTTGATTCAGCAGATTTGGTCATTAGTCTATCGATCAGTTTCTTCAGTTGGCAGACCGCGGTCAGAAAGCCTTCGTCAACATCCAGCAAGTTTTTGGCGCGCAGATAGTCGATGGGAACATAGAGACCTGGATATAGGCCTGGAATGCCAGACGGAGCTACGCTTTTCTTGCCAAACTGAATCAGCGTAAGATAGAACATTGTCTCAACAAGTCCCCTTTTAGATACAACCAGATGATAATCTTGGTTTAGCTTGAAAGCCCTTCTGACGTTAGCGCCCAGACTGTTGTTGAATTTGCTCTCGGATTTGGTGCCAAGACCGCACCATTTGCTCAAGTCAAAAGCCATTTTCAATAGTCCATCCAGACCCCGAGTCTCTTGGTTAGTCATTGAACGGATTTTTTGGACACGTAACTGCAAAGTGTCAAAAGCGCCATTAGCAACGGTCCGGAAATTTTTCAAAGAAACGCTATCAACTATGCGCACGCCTTTTCTGCTTGTCCTTAACCTGTATGCGCAGAGGTCATCAAAAACGTAGGATTCACCCGAAATCAACCTCTCGGCCAAACATGGCTTAGAAACCTGAAAATCCTCCAAACCTACACTCTTAACATGACAGTTCTCCTCCAAAATAAGCCCTTGACTTTTTGCATCTAATGTATCACCCAGACTGCGGCCCACACTCAAATCGCTCGTGGGGCGACCGTAAGGTGTATCAAAAGGTAAACTGTCATCCTGCTCACATAACTCATTATCAGCCGGCTCATTCACAACAAAGCCGCAGTTAGTGCAAGCTCTCTCGCCACTTTCAGGATCAGGCCGGACTCTTGCTTCAAGACATTCAGGACAGACAAGCTCCAAACGTTCAACGTTGATAATGTTAATTTTCTTTAGCAAATAAGCATCAAGAATCTGCTCCAGCTTAACAGTTTCAGCAAATGAAAGGCCAAGCTTCTCGCTCAATTCTAAACCATTTGTCACATTCTCAAGGTATTTGAGGCGGAAAACCCGCTTTAGCAGTCCCCTATTTTCAATATTCTCTTCCACGCGTCCTCTCTCCACATTATTCTTTTAGAGGCTCGTCCCCTCTCTCCGAACGCGCGGAATATCCCCGGCTCGGCTCCCGAAAGCGTCCCCACGCAGAAGGAGCCAGCCGCAACCCCACAATGATTCTAATTTAATAACCCACCACTTTCAAGTTTTGCAGCTGCGCGTGCGCTGTCTTTCTTTTCCATTTTTTATTCCAAAAAAATGTGTGTGTGAGTGTGTGTAGTCTTGCTACAGTAGTGTAGTGATGCACTCTCAATATATTATATATTAATATATTATATGCCATGCAGTAAATCTCCTAACCTCTTCTGTTTCGGATCAATCTGGAAAGGCAACGGAACCTCAAGCGCCGCAACCTTCTCAAGGTTCAAACGGTACACTCCTACTTCCGGCTGCGTGAAATACTCCAGCTTCCACAAGAAACTAAACCAGTTCTTAACAGTCCTCGGATCCAGCCCACGAGAGATCGTAATGGCCTTCTCTATGTCACTTCGGCTGTAGTACCCGATTCTATTGTTACTTTCAAGCAGAGTCTGAATAATTTCTTTTATCTGTTCTCTCTTATTCACAGCACACACACACTCACACACATTTTTTTCCAGAGAAACTGTTGCCTACCTGATCGTTCTCTTTGGCTACTACATGGTTTGCCACGGTAGTTTAGAGAAAGCAAGTCAAAGGAATTGCTCATGTCTCAAGCAGCCTCCTCTATCAGTTCCAACTTAAAACCCCGTTGGGTAATAGCCATAAGGCGCTTTTGATAAGCGTCATATTCTGCCCTGGTCATCAGGATTATGTGCTGGGTTTTCCGTTCAGAGTGCATGAGGCGGCCGAACCGTTGAGATTCCTGCATCCGGCTTCCAAAAAGGTAAGAGACTTCAATGATGCGTTCCAGCTTTAGGTCGCTGAGGCCTTCGTCGCCGACGCGTGAAACTACGCAAGCTTGGCTGCTGCGAATGATGTCTAGTCGTTCTTGTGTTTCGCCGTAGACGAATGGGATTTCGAAGCGTTTGCTGATTTCTTCGCCGTAGTCGAGGCTGTCACAGAAAATAATCGTCTTCAGTGGCAGGCGCATGAGCTCGTCAAGTTTACGGTCTTTGCTTTTACGGTCCGGCAGCACATAAACGCGGAATTGCGG
>JBEKFM010000055.1:0-17868 GCA_050013315.1 Bathyarchaeia archaeon | reverse complement strand
GACGAATGTCGTGTGTGGACTGGTAAACTTTCGGATATTGGGTAAATTGACTATCTGAAAAATAGGAAAAGAAAAAAAATCAGCAAAAGATTAAAAAAAGTAATAACGACTAAGGTCTAGTATGTTATCGTCCCTGAATTTTCCGTCGCCGGAACCATTGAAACAACGTTGGTCATCTCCAAAGACGTCACCGATGCCAAGAAAGCTATGGAGACAGCGCGTGCTATTTTGGAACGATACCGGTCTTTCGTTGAAGTTTCGGGAGAATTGGGATGGATTTCAAACGCTGATGGAGACGTGGAAGAAGACATACCCTCTTGGAGGAAGTTTACCGGCCAGACGTATGAGGAGGTTAAGGGCTGGGGCTGGTTCAAAGCCATTCACCCTGATGATCTTGAACACACAGAAAGCGTTTGGAAGAAAGCTATCAAAACAAAAAATACATACGAAGTCGAATATCGGCTTCGTAGATATGATGGTGTTTATCGTCTTTTCGAGGTGCGCGGGGTTCCAATGTTTAGGGAAGACGGAAGTGTGCTTGAATGGATAGGTACATGCATCGATATCACCGAACGTAAAAAAGTTGAAGAAGATCTTAGAAAGCAAGCAGCAATTATTGATCTCAGCCCAGATGCCATAATAGTAAAAAACTCAGACGATACTATCACGTTGTGGAACCAAGGCGCAGAAAAACTGTACAAATGGACAAAAAACGAGGCCATAGGACAAAAAATCCAAAAATTATTGGGATCCGAGTTCTCCGAGCCCTTGAAGAGCATAAACGATGAACTCAAACGAGCAGGACGGTGGTCTGGAGAAGTTGTTCACCACACCAAGGATGGACGAACCAAGATACTTCAAAGCTGGTGGTTAGCAAAGCGTAATAAGAACGGCGAATTGGTGGAAATCCTTGAATCTAATGTAGACATCACCGACCGCAAGAAAATAGAGCAAGAGTTATCTATCTCTTTCGAAGAATTACAGCGGCGTGAATCTGAGATTTCAGCCCTATTGAAGGCATCAAAGGCAGTCTTACAAAACAAGGATTTTCAAGATTCGGCACGGGCAATATTTGACGCTTGCAAAGAACTAATTGGAGCAACAGCTGGCTATGTTGCACTCTTAAGCAAGAACGGAAAAGAAAACGAAGTTTTGTTTTTGGATTCGGGAGGGCTTCCTTGCACGGTTGATCCTTTGCTTCCAATGCCCATTCGCGGACTCCGCGCCGAAGCTTACAGCTCTAGGAAAGTGGCGGTAGAAAATAAGTTTAAGCAGAGCGAATGGACGAAATTCATGCCTGAAGGCCATGTGCAACTCACGAACGTATTGTTTGCGCCATTGATAATCGAAAAAAAAGTCGTCGGGGTAATCGGGTTAGCTAATAAACCCGCTGGATTCACCGAGCGAGATACAGAGATGGCATTGGCATTTGGAGAAATTGCCTCGGTTGCCTTAGCCAACAGCCAAATGCTTGGAATGCTGGAAGAAAATGAAAAAGAGTTGAAATCGCACTCTGAACATTTGGAAGCGCTGGTTGAAGAGCGTACCAAAAAACTTCGGGACTCTGAACGTCTGGCAGCCATCGGTGAGACAGCAGGTATGGTAGGTCATGATATTCGCAATCCGCTCCAATCAATCACTGGCGAACTCTACTTGGCAAGAAACAGCCTTGATTCCTTGCCTGATACACACGCTAAAGAAGATCTAAGAGAAAGCATAGGTTACATTGAGGAACAGCTAACTTACGTGAACAAAATCGTGCAAGACCTCCAAGATTATGCGAAAACACCCAAGCCCCAACTGCAGGAAACAGACCTTGAAAAAGCTGTCAAAGATGTTTTATCATCGATGAATATTCCAAAGATCATAACTGTTTCTTCCACAATAAAAACGGGCTTTCCGAAAATTAATACTGACCAGCTATATCTGAAAAGGATACTTACAAACTTGACCTCAAACGCCATACAAGCAATGCCCAACGGAGGAAAAATAGCCATAACCGCAACCTGCAAAGACGAGAAAGTGTTCATCACTGTTGCAGACACAGGCGAAGGCATACCTGATGATATTAAGGAAAAGATTTTCAAGCCGTTGTTTACAACCAAAGCCAAAGGTCAAGGTTTCGGTTTAGCTGTAATTAAGAAGCTAACCGAAGCATTAAATGGCAAAGTAACCGTTGAAAGCCAAATCGGAAAAGGCACACAATTCACAGTGGAATTTCCAATGACATAGAATAAATACTAAAGCCTCTGTCGTGAAACCTGTTCTGTAAGTTCAAATCCCACAGCCACACTGATCCATAAGGCGCAGGCTAAACGGAAAGCAATTAGCCAGTTTTAAATGGCACTTAGCAGCTTTCAAACAGAGAACTATTCAAAAAGGAAGCTTAACAGTTTAAGAATTATTCAGACAAAATAGCTTGTGAGAACTGCCTTTTTTGCATGCTGGCAATGTTTATAGGTATCTGATAATTTAGAGTGAAAGGATGTTTATGCCATTGATGAAAGCGATTCAAGTTGGTGCTCCCGGTGGAGATTTTGAGCTGGTTCAAAAAGAAATTCTTGAGCCAAAAGAGCATGAAGTACTTCTAAAGGTTCAAGCTTGCGGAGTCTGTCATGGAGACGCGATTGTTAAGCAAGGATATTTTCCCGGCTTGCAATATCCAAGAACGCCTGGTCACGAAGTCGTCGGCACTATCGCTAAATTGGGTTCAGAGTCACATTATTGGAAGGTTGGTCAAAGAGTCGGTGTAGGATGGCGTGGCGGGCACTGCCTCCGCTGTAAGTCATGTCTAAAAGGGGAATATTGGGCTTGCGAAAGCCCCTTGGCGACCGGCATCTCAACCGACGGAGGATACGCCGAATACATGGTTGCCCGCATGGATGTGCTCACAGTCATCCCAGACGAACTTAGTTCTGTGGAGGCTGCACCGCTTCTTTGTGCAGGCGCAACCACACTAGGCGCCTTGAAGAGTAGCGCAGTGAAAGGAGGCGACTTAATTGCGATCCAAGGCTTTGGAGGATTAGGCCACTTAGCGCTACAGTTTGCTGTGAGGCTTGGCTTAAAGACCGTGGTCATATCTCGCGGAAGAGAAAAAGAGGCATTAGCCGGCAAGCTTGGCGCTCAAATCTATATCGACGCAAATACTGTGAATGCAGCTGAAGAATTAATGAAGCTTGGTGGAGCAAGGGCTATCTTTTGTACCGCGCCCAACAGCAAAGCCATATCGGAACTTGTCGGCGGGCTCGCGCGTAACGGCCAATTGATAATTATCACTTTTGTTAATGAACCGATGCAGATTTCTCCCGTCCAATTGATGCGAGGCGTACGATCCGTGAGCGGTTGGGTTGGAGGAAACGCCGCCGAAACGCTTAGCTTTAGCGTTCTCACGCATGTTGTTCCGATGGTGGAGGTGTTT
Organism: Bathyarchaeia archaeon; assembly: GCA_050013315.1. Taxonomy (GTDB): domain Archaea; phylum Thermoproteota; class Bathyarchaeia; order Bathyarchaeales; family Bathycorpusculaceae; genus Bathycorpusculum. The sequence goes on along the minus strand of JBEKFM010000055.1, from coordinate 14,450 downwards.
CCACTTGAGCAAGCCTCCGTGGCTTTTGAACGGATGATGGCTTCAAAGGTTCATTTCCGGGCAGTCTTAAAGGTAAGTGAGGCTTAAACATGAGTGATATCTTAAAAATCATTCAAGAAAGACAATCCACAAGAGTACCCTTTGACCCAAACCGTCCAGTACCAAAAGAGAACCTAAAACAGATTTTAGAGGCAGGAAGATGGGCCCCCACAGCGCATAACATGCAAAACTACGAAGTAGTCGTCGTTGACGACAAAGCGGTTCTGGAAAAAATAGGAAACATCAAATCACGCATATCCGAAGAATTCCTGCGAGAAAACTATGAACAATTGTCCTTCTCAAAAGAAGAGTTATTGAAAAAGAAAACCGGAATCCTTGGCACAATGTTTCCGCCAGCGTGGGTAGACCCAGCAAAAATATCAGAGGTCGCCCGCCAAACTGCACCCATGCCACTGACCCAGTCTATCCGCGGCAGCCCAACACTTCTGATAGTGATATATGATCCTAGAAAGAGGGCACCTGCTTCAGCAGGCGACGTCTTAGGTTTCATGAGTCTAGGCTGCGTTATGGAGAACATGTGGCTTATGGCACAAGCTTTAGGAGTTAGCCTGCAGATTCTCAGTTCCTTCGCCGCCCCCCATGTGGAAGCAGAACTAAAGCGGCTTCTCGGAGTTCCCGAACACATGAAAATCGCCTACACATGCCGCTTAGGATACCCCACCGCCTCAACCAAATATCTCAGAATACGCCGTGACATAGAAGACTTCGTTCACCATAACAAAATCGGAAACAAAGACCTATAACAGAAAAAATCGCCATCCCAGATCCCACATGTTCATACCGACAACCGAGAAGGGAAAAAAAGCCACGCTACCCATTTTGAAAACATGGGACCGTCTGACCTGAAGCACCAACTGAACCATCGAATATAGGCCTAGAGAAGCGATATATTTTAAGAGCTGCCACACAAACAAAATAGTTTGAAGGTTTTCTGTGAAATGGTGACCTGAATGACTTGTGCTGAAGAACTTGCAAAATTCGTAGTGACATCCTCCTTTGAGAATCTCTTAGGGCAAACTGTGAATCAACTAAAAATCAGAGTTCTTGATGCTTTAGGCTGCGCGATAGGCGCCTTGTCAGGTCAACCAGGGAAGTCAGTTCGCAAGCTTGAATGCGAGTTCGGCGGTTTACCGTTCAGTACTTTGATAGGTGGAGGAAAAAGCTCGCCGGATAGAGCCGCATTCTACAATGGCGCTTTAGTTAGATACTTGGATTTTAACGATAGTTTTCTTTCTAAGGGCGAGACTTGTCACCCAAGCGATAATATTGCTCCCGTGCTCGCCGCTTCAGAATATGCTGATGTTTCTGGGAAGGAATTCTTAGTCTCTTTGGCCGTGGCGTACCAAGTTCAATGCCGACTGAGCGAGGTTGCACCTTTGAGAGACAGGGGTTTTGACCATGTAACTCAAGGCGCATACGCTGTGGCTGCGGGTGTATCCAAGGCTCTCGGACTTGACATCGCTAAAACAGCGAACGCTATCGCAATCAGCGGGACTGCGCTAAACGCCCTCCGTGTCACACGCACTGGCAAACTCTCCAATTGGAAGGGGCTGGCATATCCGTTCACATCTTTTTGTGCTTTACACGCGGTTTTTTTAGCCAGAGAGGGGATAACAGGTCCACTTGAAGTTTTCGAAGGCAACAAAGGGTTTATGGATACAGTGTCCGGTCGCTTCGAGATTGACTGGAGCAAGGAAAAACTTGAGGCAGTGAACCAAACCATACTAAAAAAATACAATGCTGAGATTCACTCACAATCAGCAATAGAATGCATGTTATCTACAAGAAATATAGATGGAGTTAAAGCTGAAGATGTAGATTCAATCGACGTACGCATTTTTGATGTTGCTTACAAAATAATCGGCGGAGGAGAAGAAGGAGAAAAGAAACTGGTTCGGACAAAAGAGGAAGCAGACCATAGCCTTCCATACGTTCTTTCAGTAGCTCTCATAGACGGCCAAGTCGGTCCTGAACAATATATGCTAGAAAGAATATCGCGAAGTGACGTACAAACTCTTCTGAGAAAAGTTCAAGTTTATCCTTCAAAAGAATTCAGCAAGAGATTTCCTGACGCTATGCCTTGCGAAATAACTATTCATCTGAGAAGCGGAAAGACCGTTACCAGATCAGTTGACGATTATGAGGGCTTCTTAACGCGACCGATGAACCTAGCGCAAGCGACCAAAAAGTTCACCATATTAACTTCCAAGCTCGTAGACGAAAACCGAAAAAAGAGAATTATAGACGTAGTTTCTCAACTCGAACACATAAAAATACGTCAAATGACGGAATTGCTAGATTTTAGCCTTAGTTAATTCTGATCCAAACAAAAACAGTGTATCGTTTATTAGGGATAGTGCAGCCGTTTTCCTTTCCAGATTTCGGCATTTCCCCACAACCGAGTTTTCCAAGCCGTGAACTCAACAATTTGCGAATGGTCTATAAACAGATTCACGTCCTTTCCGAAGTTTTTCAGATACCACTTAAACACTGGAGGATCGGAGGCTTCAAACATGAGATTCTGAAATCCGAACATATCAACAAGCTTCTTTATGACATCTGTTTTCCATTCATCGACGGGCAGGTCTTCGGTTAAGCCTTCAGACTCAATCATTATCATCTCTGCCCCAGCTTTCAAATGGGAAGCTACCTCTTCAGAAAATTGGTCGAAGCTTCTCATTTTCATGCCAGCCTCATATCCAGCGATGTGAGTCCCAGCTCCTGCACCAATCATCATTGAAACTTCAGGTTTAGGCTTCATACCCAACTTTTGTACTTGCTTAACAATCTTAATTTTGTCCTCCATGGAGATAGGTGCAAGACCACTCGACACTTCAACCACATCAAACCCTAGCTTCTTGCAGTCTTCCAAGTACCGATCCACAGCCTCGCCTCCTTGAACAATCACTCTCTCCACGAACCCGCCAGTGGACACGTAGAGCTTGTAATCATGGCAGGTCTGAATTATTTGTTTCACTCTTGCGCTTAGGAGCAGCCTCATGGAGCCACCGGCAAATTTGTATCCGTCCACGTAATAAGCCCAGTCATCAAGTAAATCTTTCAAATATCCATAACTCACCGATGAATAGTAGGGTCCCCTAATTTCGATAACGCCGACTTTTCTTGGCTTATCTGGTGGCATGTCTATTTTGACAAATTCAAAAGCAAATTGATCAGAAGTCATACTAGAATCAAAGCTCCTTTTTTATTTATGCATTATGCAAGGGCGCTCATTTATAAAAGTCTCTTTCTAAATTATAGACGCTCTTTTTCTTTAATACAAAATTTCTTGTTGAAAAGCTATTTCTTAATCAAGGCTAAAAAGTCATCTATGGGGAGATTGCTCGCATGTTGTTGTGCGAACTGTTCCCCGTGAGCCTGGTTCTATCGAGACGTGCATGATCGCTTCGTTGTAAGGTGGATAAAAAGATGTAGATTGGCATAAAATCACCAATAAAAGTGGGTTTGCTCAAGTGATTTAACCGTTTCCAAAAGGTATCAAATTACAGAAACGCTTAGCATGCAAAGTCTTTTTAGAAAGAATTACTTTGACATTAGTGAGAGATTTCCAACTTCCTCTCAAAGCAGCCTTATTGGGACGTTTATACATGAAATTTGTCTGTACATTTTGTGATGCTTTCGCTTTCGACGAGGAAAAAGGCGACCTAAGAGCAGAATTGCCGTCAAGAAGCGGAATAGAACAAATACCCGAGCATTGGCGGTGTCCAGTCTGTGGGCACTGGAAAGGCAACCTCAAAGCGATAAGCGAAGAAGAGTACAGGGAAAAGAGAGCAAAATACCAAAAAAACTATCCCCCAACAGCTGAAAAACCCATAAAAGACATAACTTACTACCGCGACATTGCCAGAAAACAACTCGCAAGAGTCTGCGCGGTCAATAAAGTCTGTGACGGAGACCCTGACAGGCTCTGCCAGGGCATGAAATACGGCAAACCCATCGGTTTCGGAGGCGCGGGACAGGGCAAAACCTGGAGCGCAAACTCTGAGGCTCTATCAATGTATAATCTGAAAATGCGTGTCATCAAAGAAGAATGCGAACCCAAACTTGAAACCTCTTTTCTCGGAAACAAAATCGCGATGCCCGTGTTGGCAACAAGTTTCAGCGGGACACTCATAAGCATGAATAACGCGTTAAGCGAAGAAGAATTCCAGCGGGGAATGATAGAAGGTGCTAAGCAAGCGGGCACCATTGGCCTAAGCGGCAACACAGTTGATGCGCCAAACCATCCTGGAATAGACATTATAGGCAGAAACCGTGGCTGGGGTATCCCTGTTTTTAAACCGCAAGCGCAAGAAAGACTTCTGGCGTTGTTCAAGCGGTGTGAGGAAGCTAACGTTTTAGCTATCGGCCTTGACCTGGACGGGTACGGCTCTACTAATTGGGCGCTGAGGGGCAAGCCGTTGTATCGGAAAAGCGAGCGCGAAATCAAAGAGCTTGTAGACTCCACGGAGAAACCTGTAATCTGTAAGGGTGTTATGAACCTTGAAGACGCGGGAAAAGTGGTTGATTCAGGTGCTAAAGCGTTGGATGTTAGCAATCATGGCGGGAGAGTAATGGACTGCGGACAAGGAGTGGCAGAAGTTCTCCCAGAAATAGTCGACGCGTTCAGAGGAAAAATAACCATTATGGCTGATGGTGCCGTACGCACGGGTTTTGACGTGCTTAAGCTTCTGGCTTTGGGCGCGGATGTGGCGTTAATTGGCAGACCACTAGCGTGGATGAGCCTTGCCGGGGGACCTGATGCGGTGGCATTATATCTTGATTATGTAAAGAAGGATTTACAGATGGCTATGACTATGACGTGCTGTGACACGCTCCAAGAAGTTAGCCGAGAAATCTTAATCTTAAACAAAAAGAGCGGAAAACAACATGATTCACCAGTATGACGTGGTAATAGTTGGTGCAGGGATCGCAGGGTTAACAGCTGCCTTGAAAGCCTCTGAAACATGCAACGTAGCTGTAATCAGCAAAGTGTACGCTTCTCGCTCCCATAGCGGAGCTGCGCAAGGCGGCATGGCAGCAGCTCTTGGCAACGAGGAGGAGGACCATTGGGAATGGCACATGTTCGACACTGTAAAAGGCAGCGACTACCTAGCAGACCAGGACATTGCTGAAATTCTTGCCCGAGAAGCGCCCCAAAGAATCGTTGAGTTGGAACATCTTGGCGTGCCTTTTAGCCGAAACAGCGAAGGCAAGATAGAGCAACGTCGCTTCGGCGGGCACACAAAAAACTTTGGAGAGGCACCTATTCGACGAGCCTGTTATGCTTCAGACAGGACTGGGCGCGTAGTTATGGACACGCTTTACGACCACTGCTTGGTGCGCGGTGTAAAGATCTTCGACGAAGTCTTCGTTATGTCGCTTCTGATGTCCGAGGGTCGATGCTGCGGCGTCTCAGGGTATGAGTTGGCAACGGGTGAGCCAGCGGTTTTTAATGCGAAAGCGGTTTTGCTTGCTACGGGTGGCTGCGGCAGAATCTTCAAAACAACCTCAATGTCTTTTGCGGCGACGGGCGACGGTTTTGCTCTGGCGTTTGACGCTGGAATTCCGCTAGAAGACATGGAATTTGTTCAGTTCCACCCCACAGGATTACATGGTTTAGGGATCCTGGTCAGCGAAGCGGCAAGGGCAGAAGGCGGTATTCTGCGAAACGGCAAAGGCGAGCGGTTCATGGAACGATACGCGCCGACGCTAAAGGACCTCGCCCCCAGAGACATCATTTCCAGAGCCATTTTAACTGAGGTTGCCGAGGGCAGAGGCGTGGAAGGATCCGACTATGTTTATCTGGATTTGACGCACCTTGGCAAAGAACAGTTGCAACTGAAGCTTGCCGAAGTCACCTCATTCGTGAAGACATACTTAGGCATTGATGCAAGTTCATCACCGATTCCTGTGGCCCCAACATGCCATTACATGATGGGTGGCATTCCGACCGACGCGAAAGGACGTGTGCTGGTCGACGGAAAATCTGTAGTTCTGCTTGGGCTATATGCGGCTGGTGAATGTGCCTGCGTAAGCGTTCACGGAGCAAATAGACTTGGCACAAATTCGCTAGTTGACTTGGTGGTTTTCGGCAAACGCGCAGGTACAGACATCGCAAATTACGCAGATGAAAATCGGTTGGCTACGCTGCCTGAAGATGTTGAGTTAGCAGTTTCTTCAAAAATCGACAGGTTGCTTGGAATAGTTGGGAAAGAGCGCGCCTCAACGGTTCGCGAGGATATGCAGAAGACTATGACTCAGTTGTGTAGTGTATTTCGGGACAGAAAGGGGCTGGAGCAGGCACTGCAGAGAATTCGCGAACTTAAAGGTAGAATGGCTACTCTGGAGCTAATGTGCAAGAAAAAACGTTTCAATTTTGAGTTAGAGGAAGCATTGGAGTTGGAGAATATGATGAAACTTGCCGAAGCCATTGTATACTCAGCAATGCAGCGCGAGGAAAGCCGCGGAGCGCACTACCGTAACGATTTTCCCGAACGCAATGACGAGGCTTGGCTTAAGCACACATTGGTTTTTCACATGCCAAGTGGATTCGAGGTGCATCATAAGCCAGTGGTTGTTACACGCTTTGAACCTAAAGCAAGGTTGTATTAGTTATGATGGTTAAGTTGAAAATCTTCCGGTTTGATCCCAGAAACGACAAAGAGCCTCATTACGACAGTTTTATTGTGGATGCTAGACCAACTGATAGGTTGCTGGATTGCCTCAACAAGGTCCGTTGGGAACAAGATGGCAGCTTAGCGTATCGAATGAGTTGTGCGCATGGCATTTGTGGTTCTGATGGCATGACAATTAATGGAGTTTCAGCTTTAGCTTGCCAAAAACTGGTTAAAGACTACAAGGCCGACGAGGAAATCCTGGTTGAACCGCTAAGCGTTTTTCAAGTCGTAAAAGATCTGGTGGTGGATATGGAACCGTTTTTTGATAGAGAAAAATCGGTGCACCCACAAAGTGGCATAAGCCTAACTGAATCAGAAGAAGGAAAAGAACATCTGCAAACGGTTGAACAGCGCCTCCAGTTCGACGATGATATAAAATGTATAATGTGCGCCTGCTGCATCTCAGCCTGCCCCGTTAACCAAAAAGAAGACCCATCATATGTTGGTCCGGCAGCCATTGTCCGAGCGCACAGGTACATCTTCGATAGCCGCGTTAAAGATATGCTGGAACGCCTGCAGATAATGGACAAGCCACATGGCGCATGGAGCTGCAAAACCTACTACAGATGCACTCAAGTTTGCCCCAAAGGAATCCAAGTAACAAAGGGTATTCTGGAAGTTAAGCGTAAAATCCTTGATGAACTGCGCCCAAAGAAGTAGCTCCTGCTTAATGAGCCAACTTCACGTATTTGGAAACTGCGATTAACTTGCGATCAATGTTATTGACTAACTGTAACTCGCTTTGACAAGGGAACATATTTGCAGCCTACGGGTCCGCAGTAGTTGCCTCGGTATTCCGCATTTGGACGATAAAGTTCAGGTTTGATAGGGGGTGCAGGAAACTTTTCTTCAATTATATGTGCAGTCCAACCTGGAACTCTTGCTATGGCAAAAACAGTGGTGAACAAATCGTCAGGAATGCCCAGCATGTGGTACACAGAGGCACTGTATAAGTCAACGTTCGCGTAGATGTCGCCGCCTTTGCGTTTCCGATACTCACGTTGCGTAACATCCTCGATCTCTCTCGTAATAAGGTACCATTTTGGCTCGCCTGTTTTCCTTGCCAGTTTCTCAGCCATGTGCCTGAGCAAATCTGCTCTGGGATCCAAGGTCTTGTAAACTGCATGCCCCATGCCCATGACCCGTTCATGGTTATCAAACTTTGATTTAACCCAAGCATCAACGTTAGCTGGGTCTCTAATTTCCACAAGGTTCCGCATGACATGCATATTAGCGCCTCCGTGTAACTCACCTGAGAGGGAGCCGACCGCGGCGCTGACTGCAGCATACATGTTTGCCCGTGTCGAAGCAACAACTCTAGCTGTAAAAGTAGATGCATTAAACGAGTGCTCAGCATGCAAAACCAAGCACGTGTCAAAATCTTTAGCGGTTTCTTCATCTGGGACTTGTCCAGTGAGCATGTAGAGGAAGTTTGCCGCTCGACTCAATTTTACGTCAGGCTCGATTGGTGAGAGGTTTTTTCGAATTCTATCCCACGCTGCTACAACTATGGGTATTGCAGCTAAAAGTTGCGTGGCACGTTTTATGTTAGCTTCTTTAGAGTCGTCTTGCCTTTCAGGGTCAAAGCCTGCCAACAAGGACACGGTGGCTTGTAGGACATCCATAGGCGAAGCCGTAATCGGAAGCTTCTTTAGAACATCAACAATGCTAGCTGGAAGCGTTCTCTCTGCTGCGAGCGTTTTAGAGAATTCTTCAAGCTGGACGGCCGTGGGCAAGGTGCCATTTATGAGGAGATAAGCCACCTCTTCTCCTGTCGAATAAGCGGCTAAGTCGTGGATGTCATAGCCCCTGTAAGAGAGCTCACCTTTGACCCCGTCGATAATCGAGATGGCTGTGTCGGCGACGAGAACTCCGCGTAAACCAGTGTCCTTTGTGGTAGTTGAAGTTTCCATGCGTTTCAATCAACCTTTGTCCATTCGAAGATGGGATTTTGCAAGCCTAAAACCAAGCGGGCAATGTTGCTGCATTTGGGGCAGTTTAAAGCTAAGAGTCGCATTTAAAACACCATTCGGTATGTTGCTACGCGGTCAATAAAAGAGTTTGTTGTTGTGATTACACGACCACAGTCACATCAGCTAGATTGAAACGCTCAGGATAGTTTTGATGAAGGTCTCTTACTCAGGTTTGACCGTTGAGTATCTTGCTTTGGCAATGAGTCTGGTGCTTTTTCGTGATGAAAAAAGTTTGGAGGAAGTTTACCGTGTCACTTCTGAAAGGTTTAAGGCGATAAGCTTTTTTTGCAGTCACTTATAGTTCTCTAAGCGGTTGATAACGTGGGCTATTTTTTAAAATGAGGCGCGTCCAGAGGGACGAATACGTCACAACAGTTTTTAATCAAAGACAACCCAGTTAGAAGTTTTTGCGGTAATTCTTGCCTTAGGCATTTTGTAGTGCTGAAAAAGATATGGCAGTTAGTCTTTTGTTGTTTTGGTTTTTGCTTTTGTGTTTTTGTCTTTGACTTTGCGTTTGGGCATTTTTGGGAGAGAATTGTATAACGCGGAGGCTCTTGCGCGGATAATTTTTCTTGTTTCGACTGTGACTGGCGACGTTGCGATTAGTTCTTCGAGTTTCTTTTTGTTTTCTCCTATTCTTCTTGTGAATTCTTCGTTGGATATCTTGTCTTCAGATTTTAGTTTTCTAATTTCTTCCATGTGCGAGGATATTAGCTCGAACTGTTCGTCAATTTCTGTTTCTGACACAGTGTCGGTTTGCGGTATTTTTTGCCTTACGTAGCGGAACAGCAAAGGCACTTGAAACACGATTGAGACAAAGGCTACTCCAAGTACCATTGTGTTTATGGTGTTGATATCTCCTTGAGAAATAACTGCAGAAGTTGTTATTGTGGCCACTAACGCTATGGACAAGGCGCCTCGAACTCCGCCAAGCATTGCTATGTTGCGCCAGACCGCGGATATTTTGTCGCCGAATTTGTTGAATACGACGAGTATTGGATATACCGTGGCGGCTCTGGCTATGGTCACGGCGGCATAGGCGGCCACAATGATTAGAACTGATTGCGAAAGAGTGATAATGTTTGTCTCGAAACCGATTATTAGAAATGCTATGGAGTTACCCAGGAAGGCTGCTATCTGCCAGAAGGATGTCACGGCTTCTTTTGAGGCGGGTTCCATGGCGGACCGCATCGTGAAGTTCCCAAAGTACAACCCTGCCGCGGCGACCGCTATTAGCCCTGAGGCGCCTATTCCTGTTGCTAAAGCGTACGACCCGTACACCACTGCGACTGCCAAGATAGTTTCGGCCACTCGGTCCTCTATCAAGCTTGAGAGTACTTCGCCTAGGAACGCAACTGCTAGCCCGATTAAGACACCAGCACCGAGGGTGAACCCGAAACTGAGTATTGCTTGTGTTACCACGACCTTTTGAAGACCGATAGTTGAAAGAATTATTGTGAAAAGGACTATGCCTGTGGCGTCGTTGAACGCTGCTTCGGTGTCAAGCAGGGTAGATAGTTTGGAAGGAACTTTGACCCGTCGAAAAACCTCCAAAACCGTAACCGTGTCCGTCGGGGCAATCAGCGCAGCGAAAAGAAAAGAAACGTACGGAGAAAGACCGACGCCCTTCCACAAAATAAGCCCACCAACAGAGGTCGCTATCAAAACGCCTACGGTCGCTAAGGCTAACGAAGGCTTGATTACAGACCGCAGATCAGTGGCGCGAAGGTGAATCATGGCTTCGAATATCAATGGAGGAACAACGAAGCCCACGAAAAGACCGCCTCCGCCACCTTGGAGAAGTTGAGCGCTGAGCGATCTCAATTGAGAAATTAGGTTCTCGAAAGACCCTCCTTGCAGCGTAAACGAAGACGCGACCACAGTGATTGCAACCCCTGTTAAGACCAAAACCAGGGTGTATGGTATCCTGAGCTTTGTAGATAGGACGGCGGCTAAGAAAGCCATAAGCAGGAACGCTGCCACAATGAGCTCAATGGTAGGAACCAGAACAATCGCCTAACCCTTTCGCTGCAACTTTCGTTGAAGCTTGTTTTCTAATTCTCCAAAGCCCTTAATCAATCTGTCTAGGCAAGCTTAAAGACACTTTAGCGGTTTTTCTAGTAATTTCATTTTCTTGTGGGTGCACTGATAAGGAGTATAGGTATTCTTTGGATTCTGGTTTTGATGGGTGGGAGAGTGATTTCTGGGCTTATTTGACTATTTACGTCTTGTTTTGTCAGTCCATTATTCGAGAAGCTAACCACGTGGAAGATAACGAGGCTCACATATGACAGAAGAGCCTACTCTTTCTTTGGTGAACTAAAATGGAAAACGCAAACTTCGTTGCTGCAGAAACGAACTCCTCAAGGATAGTATGTGTCTTCGGCATAGTTTACTTAAAAGAATTCCGTTTTTCAGATCTTTGCAAAGTTTCAATTCTTTGTTGAAACGCTATACTTGACTATCTTGGCGGGGCTTCCGGCAATTCTTCTCTGCTAAATCTTGAAACGATGACTATGCCAATGAGGATACCGACGATTAGCAATGCAGCACTTAACGCAGCATAAATGAAGATTGACGTTGGCGCAAAGGTCGTAGGCACAGCGCTCGCAGTTGGTGTTGTAGTGTTTTGTGTGGGAAGAACCACGAGGTAGCCTATCATCTGGTCGTTTCCTGTCCCGGAGAAGTTTGAGGTGGAAAACTCAAAGATTCCCGATTGGCTAGGGGAGAACGCTGTTAGGTATGTGTCAGTGGGCGTTAATCCGCCTGTTGTGCTAACTGTTGCTGGCGCGATAGACTCGTTGTTTATGTCAAAGTTTGGCAGTGTGAATTCGTATGTGGCTGTATCTGTATTTCGCACTTTGATGTAAACTAAATCGTTCACGTTTGCGAACACTACGCCTGGCAAGCACTGATCGTAGCCGTTTCCCGCAAAATCGGGCTTAATTGTTAAGTAACTGTACATCGTGGCTGGCTGAGGATTATACGTGCTGCCTCGGGTGGGTAACACTACGAGGCAACCAACCATTTCAGAGTGCCCTGGACCACAGTAGACAGTACAGAGGAAACTGAAGATTCCCGGAGTCGAAGCCGTGAAAGGCTGAATAACGGTGTCTGTGGGGGCGATTGATCCGCCAGGCAGATCCTGTCCAGGATTGACAGCCGCGTCTATGCCGTAAGCCGCTATCGCGAAGCCATGTGGCATGTCATCGGTGTTTCTGACGGTTACGTTAACAGTGTCGCCTTGGTTGACAACCATTATTGCTGGAAAGTATTTGTCATATCCGTCTCCTGCAAAGTCAGGCAGAGCTATTTGAGTGAAACTTCGGGTCTGCGCAGTTGGACTGTAATTTGCCCAGTTGGACGGGAGAACGATGAGTTGTCCGCTCATTTCCGGATGCTCCGTAGTGTAGAAGTTGAATATGCCCGGGGTTGATGCGGTAAAAACTGGCACCGCCGTGTCTACCGGTGTTACTCCAGTGGCGCTTTCGCTTCCCGGCTGGATGGTGACAGCTGGTTCGCCTTGGATTATCAGGTGGAAAGCTTGGTCTCCAGTATTACTTATGGTCAAGTTAACTTGGTCTCCCTGTTGCACCACGAGCGTTTTAGGCGAAAAAACATCATAGCCTTGCCCAGCAAAATCTGGCTTTACCACAACGTAAAAATTCATTACGTTACCCACGGGTGCCGCAGAAGCATGAGGAAATGAAAAAGAATACCCAAATAATGATGCAAGAATTAATATGGAAAGAGGAAAAACCGCGAGTTTCCGGTCTAAGGAAAAAGACGGTAAAGTAACTTTTCCAGTTAGAGATGTTTTCAAAATATGGGAACCTCTATTAGCACTCGTAAGTTAGACGAATGGGCAACGTGAGAAATATGCTTTATGGCGTTGGCTTTATTTCATTAATACGCTCTTGAATTGTGATAACAAGTTCTTTCCTTAGGTTTTTCTCAGAAGCCCAGAAGAGACATTTCTTGGTTTGATCTAGGCATCACAGTGTTGTTGCTGAATGCCTATCACTAAGCTTAAGAAAGCGGCGAAACCTCTGAGAGACTAAGAGGTGAGTGAATTGAGTGCAAAAGAAAATATGAAGTTGATGATGACTTTAGATGATGCCTGGAACAATCAGGATTGGGAGACATTTAAGAAACGTCATGCAGAAAACGTTGCGGTTTACTGGCCCGGTCAGCCTGAGCCAACAAGAGGGCGAGATGCGCATTACAAAGAATCCGTTGAATTCTTCAAAACATTCGATAATAAGCTTGTTAATAATCCTTACAAGATTCTTTTCGGCGAAAGCAACTACACCTGTTCTGTCGCTGACTGGACCGCGACAATGATAGGACCAATGAAAATGGCTGATGGAAAAATCATTCAGCCTACTCACAAAACAGCTAAACTTGAGTTCTGCACCGTTGCCACCTGGAAAAATAAAGAAATCCAAGAGGAGCGCCTTTTCTACGATGTAGTCGGAATGATGAAACAGCTTGGACTTATGTAAATCGATGTTTCACCCCAAGCATCCACAATCGAAACCCGTTAGCGCTCCTTTTTCTTTGCGACATTCTCAAACATCGTCATATTATTCCCAACTAGTTATTGCCTGAGACTTTCTGCTGAATCGATTGCAACTCCAAGAGAATCGCTAAACGTTTTTTGTAAAATTGATTTGTTGATTCATCACATATGCAACGGGCTGAAAAATCCAGCTTACATGCCTAAAAATTTAATGTAAAACGTAATCTGAACTTTTTGTTAAAATACAAAATGGGTGATGCCGGTCAAGATGTATTGGATTGCGATGGCAGCAATGAATAATGCGACAACTCGTGCTATCACTAAGGAGCCTGTTTTGCCCAGAAACTTGTAAATTTGATTTATGAACCTGAGAATAATCCATGTTAAGGTTAACACGATTAAGACTGAGAGAATCGTTGTGATTGAACCGTAGGCTTGAAGGTTGAATATGGTTGTGGTGATGGCTCCTGGCCCCACGAGAAGTGGCATTGCAATGGGAACTGCGCCTATGCTTTCTGGGGATTCGACTTTTTCGTGTATGCTGCCTGAAATCAATATTCTAATTGCGATAATTAGTAGCAGAATGCCTCCGGCAACTTCGAAGCTGTAAATTGATAATCCAAAAATCGTTAAAATCTCTTGACCGGTGAATGCGAAAACAAGAAGCAGAATAAAGCCTATGAGGGTTGCTGTGTTGTAGACCTTCTTCTTCTGGTTATCTTCCATTTTACCAGTTAGGCTTATGAAGATAGGAATGTCGCCGAAAGGATCAACTATAATAAATAGAGCTATAACGGCTTTAGCTAATTCTGAGATGAAATCCAATCTAACATTCCTCAGGCTTAATCGTAGTTTTAATTGTGAGACGATAAAAATGTAACGGCGTGGTGAATAAAATTAACAGGCGTTAATAAAATTAATTTATTTTATTTACTTAGCTTGTTCTTTTTTTTGGCTAAAACTAGTTATGGCTAGGTTGTTAGTAAAAATGATTTTGCGCTCTTTTTTTTAAAAGCTTTTTTGGGTTGCTTTTTTGAATCAAAGCTTGAATCGTTTGCAGGTTGCGACCCAAAACGTCACTACACGTCACTACACGTCACTAAACGTCACTAAACGTCACTAAACGTCACTAAACGTCACTAAACGTCACTAAACGTCACTAAACGTCACTAAACGTCACTAAACGTCACTAAACGTCACTAAACGTCACTAAAC
>JBEKFM010000054.1:0-18129 GCA_050013315.1 Bathyarchaeia archaeon | reverse complement strand
TGCAGCTTTGGTTGAGGTTAGAGGTCACGTCTTTATTCTTTTTCGGAAGCGTAAAGCTGTAGAACCCGCAAAATAAACTAGCAGCCATAGAATTTCAATAACACTTTGTCTATAGCCCCCTCTTAAAACCAACAACAGAAATAACTGATTTTCTGAAAAATCAATAAAGAAAATTAGAAGCTGCTTGTTTCCCTCCGTGATTTTGTTGAAAACGTATTTCGGAAAGCTTAATTGCCATTTTGATATACACGCTATTGTTAAGCTCTTCGATTGAGCACTTACCCATGTTGAACGTATTAAAAACCAATCATTAAGAAACAATATCTCAATAAGCTGAATACTATGACTAGTATACGACAAATGACTAAGGCTAAAGTGTGGTGGTTAGCCTTCCGCTACCACTTCGTACCTCCTAGTATTTTTCCAGCTGTCTTAGGAGGTTTAGTCAGCTGGGCAACCAACTCTGGATTTACTCCTCTTTACTTTCTACTTGTGCTCGTCGCCATCATTATCAACCACATTGGTCTAAACATGACCGACGATTATTATGATTACAAACATAGTGTAGACAAACTTGCGCCGGGAGGAAAAAACCCATATACAGGTGGTAGTGGCACGCTAAGCAGTGGCCTTCTAGCGCCAAAAAGCATGTTCAAGGCTTTTGTTCTATGCTATCTAATCACTATGGCTGTGGGTCTCTACCTCACTTTAACCAGAGGCTTACCAGTCTTAGCATTTGGACTTATCGGAGTTTTCTGCGCCATCTTCTATACCGCCCCGCCCATAAGCTTCAGCCACCACGGTTTAGGCGAACTTGCTATGCTAGTAAACTTTGGCACAGTAATCGGTCTAGGCGCCTTTTATGTCCAAGCGCGAACCTTGACCCTGCAAGCGTTTCTAGCAACATTGCCACTAGGTATCATGTTGTTTTCCATGATTGCTATAAACGAAATTCCCGATATGGAAGAAGACCGAGCCGCCGGAAAACTCACGCTGGTTGCAAGATACGGAAAAAAAGCAGGCGCAAGACTTTACATAGCAAGCTGGATCTGTACATACACGATAATCATTGCTTCAGCAGCACTCGCCATCATCCCAATTTTCACGATTTTTGCTTTAGCCTCGTTGCCACTTGTATATCGTTCAATCAGGACTTTGAGGGCAAATTATGATGATCCAAAGCAGATGGCTCCTGCAAACCTTGACATGATAAAAGCACATAGCATCACCGGTTTCGGTTTAATAGCTGGCTATGCAGTCCAAGGATTATTAAATAAGGCAGACGCATTTCAATTATTATTTATCTTAGTGCTGCTTGCAATCGTCTACGCCCCAGTGGCATGGATTCTGTTTAACACAAAGAAAAGAACTTAACGTCTTGCTGTTATATGGTGACTTTTTATAAGTAATTTGGGGGATAGATCCAGCTGGTAAAGCTAAGCTGGTTTTGTTCCAACCACAACCACTACATACCGCCCAGTCCCGAAAAACGTGTTAACCCCTGTCAAAATCGACTTTACCTGAATAAGCCCTGCTTTGCGAAAAATCATTTCAACTTCTCTGGCTGAAGGAGTGTAAAAAATTCTGTTTAAAGCAAACTTGCTAAACCATGCAGATTCAGGACCACAGACAATTACGTTTCCGGTCGGATTCGTAACTCTAGCTAATTCTTGCAACACCCTCTCAGGATCAGGGAAATACTCTATAGCTCCAACGGAAATAACTGCGTCAAAAGACTTATCGATAAATGGCAGGTTCTCCGCATCACCTCTCGAAATAGACAGCCTAGCTTTCTTCGAATGCAGATTCCTAACAGCTCTGTTTAATTGCACAGGATTCATATCCAAGCCCACTACTTCGCAAACGTTTCTTCTATTCAAAACCCCAGAAGTAGTGTAGCCTGTTCCGCAGCCGACATCGAGCACTCGCAGGTCAGCACCAATTTTAATTTGGCGCACAATTTCGTCCCTCATGGAGTCAGTATAAAGATCAGGATTCAAAATATCATAAGCAGAAGAAAATATTCTGTAAAAATTCAATGCCCTCTGTTTATCAGCAAGAAACCCCTGCGCTTTTCCAGCACCATCTGACATTGCACCTCTTTGCTTTGCCCAAACAAAACCAAACGCCAGCAAACTCATAAATCCCGTAAGTAAACTTGCAAAAAGGAACGAGAATGATGAAGTGATCTTCTCGGTTAATTTACTGTTCACGGATTAATTACCACACTGCCCCACATGCCTAGTTGCACGTGACCTGCGACTTGGCAAATGTAGTAAAAGTTCCCTGATTTGGTCACTGTGAAAATTACCGATCCAGTCTGGTTAGTTGTAAGCGGAAAAGTGCCGCTGGCAATTTGCGCGTGGAAAAGTACCGAAGCAGAAGTCTTGTTAGCGTTAACTATTGCCCAGTTATGAGACATCTGATTATCGACGTTAACAAGAGTCATGTTTACGACGTCACCAACCTTAAAGGTTAATGTCGGACCCGGCGACGTTATTGAGGTTGCGCTATTTCCAAACCCGTACAAAGATGTAGAAATCTTGCCGGAGTACACAGTTACCGAAACATTGGGCTTCGGCGCTGAACCAACGCCCATGAAAACGGCAGCCCCTAATAAAACAAGCACTCCTAAAGCAGCAAAACCACTAAGCAGCAATTTTTTGCTTATGTCCTGAGGGTTTTCCTCATAGTACAAATAGACAAGCAATGCGAAGGCAACAAATTCGGCGCTTATAAGAAAACCGAAAATCCTCTGCTGAGCAACAAAGTCCAGAAGCCAGATAGTGATTCCCACGACGACTAGAAAAGTCAAGAGGAAAACCGCAATCAAACGGAAATAGTTGCTAGTACGCTTCATCTGTTAGTCACCGCTTGCTCATAAGCTAAAACAAAGCTTCGGAGCATCCTGCACATGAAAACCGATGAAGCAGCGAAAGCAGCCAAAGCGAGAACAAAAAACGGTGTACTCGCCAAAATGTTTGGCAACATGTTTACAACCGACGCCAAAGAGATTGAAGCAACTGCCAAGAAAACCACGAAAACAGCGGTGAACTTATTAAGTATGCTTCCGCCAGCTTTCCTGAAATCTGTAAGAAAGCGTTTCTTTCTCTGAGCAGATACCTTGTTTGAAACAGCCGAATCCGATGTCGTTTGGTTGTGCATAGCGGCAGAACCCTGTGAGTTAGTCATTTTCATTTTTCCTCTAAGCCGATAAATAGATAATACTGCAACAGCGGTTGCCGCAGCTAGCCCGCCTAGGACTATGACAGCTTGATAGTTAGGAATTATCTGTCCAGGAGTTAAATAGCCCCAAATGGATAACGCCATAAGCTCTACGATGAGTACGGTCCCGATTGTAATGAAGAATGGCCTTTGGCTGAGGTCTCGACGTTTACTTCGGTCGTAAAAGGGCAGGAGAAAAAAAAGTACTCCAAAAACCAACAGCCCCACTATTACGTAAACTGCTGATGGTCCTTCAAATAGTTGAATTTTCAGGAGCTGATAAACCCATAGTAGATACCAATCAGGCTGAACAATGTATTGCCCAGCGGTTGTGGGCGAATATGCAGGCGGTAAAACAAGTGGAAAAATCGAAGAGACAGCCACCAAAATCGCAATGTAAAGACTGAAAAGCATGACGGCATAAAGGAAGACTTTTGGGAACCAAGGATGATATTTTCCAGATTTAGGTTTTCCAAATGCTGATACGTAAGCTGGGCCATGCACTTCGTACATGTAAATTTTCAAGCCAAGAAAAGCAATTAGGGCCAACGGAAGAAAGACTGTGTGTATGTGAAGGAATGTCGTTAACTCTGATGAGTCGCTGCCGGAACCTACTGCAACGAACTTTCCTAGATTTGCAAGTCCTACAGGGAAGAAGTTGAGGAATCCTATGGCGACATCGCTCGCAGACTTGGAAACAACTGTCCACGGCAAAAGGTAACCTGTCACGCCAAAACCAATCACGATAACGCCTAACACGATTCCTGCCAGCCACATCAAATCCCTATTCCCTTTGTGTGCACTGCCAAAGTAATTTCTAACTAAATGCAAAAAAGTAAGCAGAATCATTGCGTAAGCAGTGTATAAGTGAAAAGTCTCAACAAGCGAACCGAGTGGCACAGAACTAATTACTGATGCTGTCGACGAATACGCTTGAGCGGGGGTAGGGACATAATAGAGAAGCATGAATATGCCTGTTAAAGCTTGCAAACCAAAAGTCACCGCTAAGAGCAGGCCAAGCCAGTAAATAGGGTTAAACATAAAATCTGGAATGGGCTTAAGTGGTGTCTTTGCGAATCCGAACTTTACATCAAACCAGTCAACAAGCTTGTCATACGCGGTTTTATTGCTCATATTAACTTACTCCAACACCGTGGATTGAGTTACCAAATCTCCGCCCTGCAAGTCATACTGCATCACCTGCGTAGGATCAGTTGTTCCAGGTGGACCATGCCCAAAAATCGTAGGTGCTCCCATGCTAACGGCATTTATGTTTCCTGTTGCGGAATTAAATTGTAGCTGAACCATGGGTACTGGTCTCGGGGCTGGGCCACCGATGACTTTGGCGCCGTGCACAAAATCGTACTGTGAACCGTGGCAGCAACAGTAACCCATCGGAATAGCAGCCTTGTACGAGGAGTTGCATACGGGCGAACCGCCTGGAGATATGAAACTGTATTGGCACCCCAAATGTTGGCAAATGGCACTGAAAGCAACTATGTCTCCGTTTGGTCCGATACCGTTAGCAGCAGCTACTCCCAATTTAACGAGTATGTTTGGTGTGTTGGTTAACGGGTAGTTAAAGATGAGAGGTGTAAGATTCGTTAGCTGGTTTATGTTTGTTACAGTGACTGTGGGCCATGCCAATGTGGAGGTTGATTTGGGCACAAAGGTTGCAGCTTTGAAAGTTGATAGTACGGCTGCTATGGTTATTGCTCCTCCTGCAGCGGCTGCTAGCTTCAGGAACTCCCGCCTTTCCATGCCGGCAGGCTTAGGTTGAATTGGCAACTGGTCTTGTGGTGCGGCAGGTTTTTTTTCTAGAATTGTGGGAGTAGGCGCCTGCAAAGTAGTTTCTACTAATTCGCCAACAAGCGGGTATCGATAAACGTTATCTTCACCATGAGGGGCACTTTTTATAGCTTCAGTTAAATCCTCGCTTCGGCTGTGCATGCCCATATGTTTGCCTTGTGGCCAAAGCTTGCTGCTTGTCAGGTCGTAGATTTTGCCTTTGAAAACTATGTATAATGGGTGTCCATTTAATCCGTCAAATTGTTTCAGGTCCTCAGAGGCGAATTTTTTTAGTTTGTCTTCGTTCATAAAAGCTTCTCACAGCCTATTTGCGGTCGAAAACTTGCTGATACTACTTTGTTACGATTTAAAGATAAATCTTTTGGATGCCAAAATTTGGCTCTTTGAGTTTCAGTGACTCAGCCATTTGAATAAGATAATCTTTAAAAATGCTTTCTTTCAAGGGACTTAGACCCGCCACCGCCTTGTCAGCATATAGGTCTACTTTGCTTGCGCAGTAGCTTAAAGAGTCGCTTTTTTCTGAATTAACGCTCAGTTCGTTAAGAAAAGCTTTGAGGCTTTCTTGTGTTTTTGTTGATAGCAATCCTTTGAGAAGTGCTTGCTTTTTATTATTTGAGTTTTCGTATGCGTGAATTATTGGAAGTGTGGCTCGGAACTTGTTAGCATCGGGCTGCAAATCATTCTTTGAAGCTTCTGCGTCTAATACGTCATCTCTTATCTGGTAGGCCAATCCATAATTTTCCCCAAAAAATCTTAAAGCAGTTATCTCGTTGGGCGAACCGTTAGCTGCAAGAGCTCCGCATTCGCATGCTGCTTTGAAAAGTGATGCTGATTTTTTTTCTATTTTTCTTAAATATTCGTTCTCTGATAGAGTTGTTTTTGCAAGCTCGACATCGTTATACTCGCCATCTGAAAGTTGCATGCAAGTGTCTATCATTACATTCAGAATTTCTCGCTCGTATCCTTTACAGAGTGCAAGTGCAAGCGCAGCAAGTATATCTCCTACTAAGATTGCTTCTTTGACGTTCCATTTTGCGTAAACCGAAAGGGTATTTCTTCTAAATAAGTCTTCATCCAAAATATCGTCATGGACCAGTGTTGCCAAATGTAATAGTTCAATTGCCAAAGCCAGCTTTCGAAGGTGCTCCCTGTTTCCCCCCGCGCTTTCGCCGCTTAGCAGAACTAGTGTGGCGCGTAGCCGTTTTCCATTGGTCTGTAGTGCATATTTTATTTGTCTTTGAAGCTTCAATTCATCTATGGTTGGCAAAAGTGATTTTAGTTCAGAATTTATCGCGTCTTTTATGCCTTGATAATAAGACTGAAAATTGGGATCATATGCAGCCTCGGTTTTCTCGGTTGTCACGAAAATTCCCTCAAAATTATCAATAACTGAATCATTCTTGATACGTAATAAGTTTTTCTAGAAAACGTTTATAGCACATTTTTCCTTCTGGGCGCTATTTCAACTAATTAAAGATGAATAAATTTTTTTGCTGTTTTTTTGTGCGGTTGTTTTTGGGTTGGTTTTTTGAATTTGGGCTTGATTTGTTTGTAGGTTGCGTACTTAAAAGTATTGGAAAGTATTCCTGCGTACCGCCTGAGTATCTGTGCGTATCGTCGCGTACTTTCGGGTACTAAAAAACCCCTACTTGGTTCTTCAGAACTCCTGAGCACCGCAAGTACTGCAAAGTCCGGCAAAGCTTGCTACTAGGGATCATCGTGAACGCTCGAAAATGTTAATGATCAAAATTTGAAAACTGTCGCTTATATTCTGTGCGGCTGTATCTGTGCGTTTGTGCGATCATCGGGTCAAGTTCTAATCGAAGATGCATTTGAAAAAGATAAGATGGGGAAACTAAAGGACTAAAAGCGGAACATTATGAGGCGGAAATTGTAGTTACGTTTCCATTAGGAATCGATCTTAAGGTTCAGTGCTGAGGGCAAGAGCGTTCCTATGTTAAGAACAAATTGCATTAGATTCAAGTAGACTATGCAGCGTAAGAAAAGTAGCTGTTTCAGAGAGCACAAGTGACGCTTCAGTCGTCATTATTTACTCTTTATGCGAGGGGCCTATAATCTTGCGTGAGCCCTAATTCCTTTCAGAGAATATTTATATTAGGCTTCATTGTTTTACTGCAAGGAAAAACAAAGGATAAGAGTATCTTGACTACTCCTCATGACGTTCCAGCTTCAAAATTTATCGATCGGTTAGCTAGGTATCTTAGGGAAAATGTTGATGAAGTTCAGCCTCTTCCTTGGGCAAGTTTTGCTAAGACAGGTAATCATGTGGAAAAGCAGCCGCAGAATCCGAATTGGTGGTATACTCGAAGTGCATCTATACTTCGCAAAGTTTACATTCATGGTCCAATCGGATTGGAGAAATTGCGTGCTGATTATGGCGGAAGAAAGAATAATGGTGTTAAACGTTCACATGCAGTTAAAGCGGGTGGAAGCGGTATCCGCAAGATTCTGCAGCAACTTGAGGCTGCCGGCTTAGTTCAAACCACTAAACCTCAGGGAAGAAGAATGACTCCTAAAGGTCGCAAGCTTCTTCAGGAAGTTGCTGGAGATTTGGCTAAGGAAATAGTTAAAGCTATCCCAGAACTCAAGAAGTATCAAGGCGAATAGCAATAATGTCGGATTCAGAGCTTGAGCAAATCCGCAAAAGAAAGCTATTGTCGATGC
This sequence comes from Bathyarchaeia archaeon, assembly GCA_050013315.1. Taxonomy (GTDB): domain Archaea; phylum Thermoproteota; class Bathyarchaeia; order Bathyarchaeales; family Bathycorpusculaceae; genus Bathycorpusculum. Next base: position 10,410 of record JBEKFM010000054.1, on the reverse strand, counting down.
AGCAAAGAGTAGGTGACGAGCAAAGACAAGCTCAAGCAGAAACGCAAATGGAAGCTCAAAAACAGGCGTTGCTGAGTAAGATATTGGCACCTGAAGCTCGAACAAGACTAAATAACCTCAAGATGGTAAAGTCTGAGTTTACTGAGCAAATAGAACTGCAGCTGATTGAAATGGCGCAAACTGGGAAGTTGCCTATTCCGTTGTCAGATGCTCAGCTCAAACAAATATTGATTCAGCTTCAATCACGGAAGCGAGAACCAACAATTAGAAGGATATGAAAAATGGCGCGAGTTAAACCTAGAGCAAAAAAACTTAGGCTAGCTAAAGCTGGAAGAGAGGCAGAGTCTGTTCCAACATGGGTAATTGCCCGGACTGATGGTAAAGTTAGGAATAATCCTAAGCAAAGGCGAAATTGGCGAACTAGGAAAATAAAGGCATAGGAGAAGTAAAGTTACATGTCTAAAAAAGACAAAGAAGCGCAGCAGAAAACTGAAGATGCGGAAGAGGAATTGCCAGATCTTAGCGAAGAGGAAATTGTGAAGGAAGAAGAGTCTGTAGAAGAAGTGGCAAAAGAGCAAGCTCCAGCTGTCGAGAAGCCGGAGGAAGAAGAGGAAGCCAAACCAAGCAAGAAAAAGAAAGAGGAAGAGGAGATTGTTGAAGAACGAACCTATACGATTCCTTTGCAGAGAGCGCTGGTTAGGCCTCCAAAGAAGCGTGCTCCACGGGCGATGCAGTTGATAAAGGCTTTCGTAACGAAGCATATGAAACTGGAAATGAAGGTTTCTGAAGAAGAGGAAGAGGAAGAACTGCCCCAACTAGTCGTTAGCAAGGAAGTTAACGAGAAAGTTTGGGAAAGAGGCATTGAAAAGCCGCCTCGAAAGATTCGAGTGCGCGCAGCTAAAGACAAAGACGGCAACGTAACCGTTTACTTGGCTGAAGCGGCATAGTTATTTTTTCGTTTCCTCTTTGATTTTAAGGTTCTTGAGTATCTGAAACCGCAATCTAAAAAAGGAAGCATGTGTGAAAATTCGCGATTAAACGTTCATCAAAGGAAGAAAAATTCTTGACTGTTTATTTGTCAAGCATAGTTGGAAGCCCAAGCATAGGCGTATACTCGTTAGCAACTGAAAACATAGTGATTATTCCGAGAATGGTTCCTCATGAAAAAGCCCAAGAATTAGCTGATTGGCTAAAAGCTAAACTTGCCTACACGTCCATCAGTGGCTCAGTGTTGGCAGGTGCATTGGCGTGCGCAAATTCCAATGGGCTTCTACTTCCACATTCAATTAAAGAAGAAGAAATAGTGCACATAAAAGCTGTTTTTGAAGGAAACATTACGATAATGGAAACTAAAAAAACCGCTTATGGCAACCTGGTTCTAGCCAACGACAAAGGCGCAGTGGTTGATCCCCGATTTAAAGAAAATGAAATTAAACAAATCTCCGAAACCTTGGATGTGGAGGCAGTACCAACAGAAATTGCAGGGCTACCTTACGTGGGGTCTTTAGCTGTGGCAACAAACAAAGGTTTACTGGCTCACCCATTATTGAAAGATGAGGAAAGAAAAGTCTTAGAGAACGTTTTCAAGGTTCCAGTTGATGTTGGCACGATTAACTGTGGGATTCCTTGGGTTGGCACTGGTTTGATAGCTAACTCGCGTGCTGCCGTGGCTGGTTCTATGACAACCGGACCCGAGATGTTTATTATTGGGAATGCACTGGATGTTGTGCGGGAAGAAGAGAAATGAAGGTTTTCAAAGTAACTGGCGAGATCGGTAAGCCAAAGTTGACAACTCCATTCGTCAAAGAAGTTTTAGCTGATAAGAGTGAGCATGCAGTGGAGAAGGTTTACTCTGAAATAGGCAGCAAACATCGCGTGAAAAGGTGCCATATCAGAATAGCCGAAGTTAAAGAGATTTCTGGGGAAGAAATTGGGGATCCTATTTTAAAGAAATTTGTGACTGGAGAATAAGTATTTGGCGGAAAGAGGTAAAGCAGAGGAAGAGCTTCGTCGGCTTAGTGTGGAAATGCGTTATCTAGAACAAACTGCAGACGCCTTGCAGCAAAGAATCAGCATGGTGAATGCAGCAATATCGGATTTGACTTATGCTAACATGACCTTGGATGGAATTGAAAAGGAAAAAGAAAACGCTGAACTTTTGGTTCCAATCGGCGGGGGCTCTTACGTGAAGGTGAAACTTGTCGACACAAACAAGGTAATTGTTGGATTGGGCGCAGGTGTTTCCATTGAAAAAACATTGCAGGAAGCAAAAACAACCCTTAAAGAACGGTTGGATGAACTAGAGAAAACCATGAACTCAGCTCAGCAGCAATTTACCCAAGTGGCTGAAAGAATGAACACTGGCAGAGATAGGCTTGAAACTTTGCTTAACTCAGCAAGAGAAGGGAAACCTTGAAGCAATGTTTGAGAAGCTCAAGTCAGGTTTTAAAGGCTTAGTAAACAAAGTTACAACAACAGAACTCAAGGCTGAAAACTTAAATCCTATTTTATCAGATTTCAAGATGAGCCTTGCAGAAAATGATGTGGCTTTTCCAGTAGCAGACAAGATTTGTGATGAGCTTGAAAAGCGCTTAGTCGGCGTTCAAGTGAAACGGCTGGAAGACAGGAAAAAAATCGTTGAGGAAAACCTCAGACAAGTCCTTTTGGAAGTTATGCTTACTGAAAAAAGAATTGATTTGCTTAAGCTCGCGGATGAAAAACGCAAGAAGAGGGAGCCCTTTATTTTAATGTTTGTTGGCATTAATGGCACAGGAAAAACCACTACAATCGCTAAGGTTGCCCAGTTTTTCGGGGATAAAGGTTACTCTGTGGTGCTTGCGGGTGCTGACACTTACCGTGCTGGCTCAATTGAGCAGTTAGAGGAACACGGAAAGCGTTTAGGCATGCGAGTTATAAAAAGCAAATATGGTGGCGACCCAGCGGCAGTAGCTTTTGATGCTGTTAGCCATGCTAAATCGCACGGAATTAATGTTGTTTTGGTTGATACTGCTGGAAGGATGCAGACCAATCAGAATTTGATGAATGAACTTGTTAAAGTGAAGCGTGTTGTTGGTCCTGACTTGACGGTTTTGACTGTTGATTCGCTGATTGGCAATGATGCAGTTATGCAGGCTGAAGAATTCAATAAGGCTGTTGGCGTTGATGCTACGATTTTGACGAAAGTGGATGCTGATGTGAAGGGTGGTTCAGCATTAAGCGTAACATATGTTACTCAGAAGCCGATTTTGTTCATTGGTGTTGGGCAAACTTACAAGGATTTGGAGTTGTTTAACCCAGAGAAATTCGTCAATATGGTACTAAGATGAACTATGGCTCTTCTAATTCCTGTAGTTCAAAGCGTATTTTGCTTGGGTAAATCCAATATGCCTTTATGAAGTCTGCTATGCTCTGATCCACATCTAGCTCCTCGAAAAAATCGATGAAGCCCTTGTCGATTCCCTGGAGGTCTTTTGATGTGTACACTTTCAAGTTAGCCAAATATTCCTTATCAGCAATTAACTCTTGCATTGAAATCGTGTCCGGCACTTCAACCGCGAATGTCAAATTCGTTAAAACGTCTAAAACCGCAACCTTATGCACTCTATCATTTTTAGTTTTAACAATAATCAACCGTTTATCAAGAATCCTAAAATTCCAATCGCTTGCAATATTTAAAGAATCCGACATAGACTTTCACAATAAACCTAGACGTATCAAGCTTAAAAAACTTAGAGAAACTGTGTTTTCGCCGCCCACTAATCCTATTATAGGTTAAAATAAGCTAAAAATAGTGATTCATTTCAGAATTCGATGCTGAACTCTACTTTCAGTAGCTATCAACGGATTAACTTCTTGAAAACTCTCTTTATTTCAACATAGTTTAATTTTATAGTTTCTATAGATTATTTGTGAAACTCTTAAGAACATTAGAATAGTTGTATATTTTGCCGAGTGAACCGCAAGCAAGCAAAAGAGCAAAAACATGCTTCGGCGAATCAACGTTTAACAAGCCGTGTATAAATCCCCTAATCGGATTCCCCAAATTCCTGTCATTACTCGTTGAACGTTAGATTCGCTGAGCAATTCGTCTCAAATTGGTTGTTTAAATTTGTCCTGTTCAGAACAAGAAGCAAGTTTCCTTTTTGTGTTAGGTTAAGGATTTGCCTGGTCTTTTTTCCATTTTGATGAGTCACGTAAGTTCTGGATTGGCGAATCATCTGTGTATCCTAAAATTTGTTGGGTTTTTTCCTTGTATTTTTTCTCTGATTCCTTAGCTCGGCTTTCTTTGGCGCTTAACTCTACACTTCCTTCCAGCTTCCGTATTGTTCTGCCTAGTCTGCGTTGACCTCGCGTAACCATAAGTTTTACTCCTTTCTCAATAATTAAAACATTAAACTTAAAAAACCCTTCCAACTAATAGTTATTAGAGATAGTGAGATTTTTATGAAAGTAGAAACCACAACAATAAAGCAAAAAGAGATCATTCCAGCCTCTCCCAAAGAAGTTTACGAGGCTTTTGTCGACGTGAAAAAACACAGTAAATTCACAGGCAGCAAAGCTACGGGCAAACCAGTAGTCGGCGGTAAATTCACTGCTTGGGACGGTTACATTTTTGGTAAATACTTAGAGCTTGACGATGGAAAACGTATAGTTCAAGAGTGGACGACGACGGATTGGCCGAAAGATTATCCTCCATCCAAGCTTGAACTGACTTTCTGCAAGGTCCCTGAAGGTACAGAACTTCTGATGGTGCATTCTAACGTTCCCAAGGAGCAGGCGGATGAGACTGCTGATGGCTGGATTGAATGGTACTGGAATCCGCTAAAGGAATATTTTAGCAATAAATCAAAAGCTTAATTCTGAAAATTCAATCGCTGAAATCATGAATTTGGCAATACGCATTTTTCTTTTACGCTTCCCTAGCTTTCGCTATGCCTGAGAAGAGAAAAATGGCGGCTGAAAGCACCAGTAGCACTGTTAAAGATGAAAATAGCCCATTGTACTTTAAGACTGAAGCGAGGATTACTCCGCTTATTATGGGTCCAAGAACCTGCCCAACATCCATAATGGTGCTCAAAAAACCCATAGATGTGCCCACTAAGCTAGGCGGTGTTAGGTCGCACATGAGCGGGGCTGTCGAAGAGATGACCATGGCAAAGCCTAAGCCATACCCAATCGAAATTGCAAGCAGTAACGGAAACTGCGTTGTGAATGGAATAAAAAACAAGAGAACACCGCTTATTCCGCAGCCTAAAACGATGGGTGTGCGTCTGCTGCTTGTATCTGAGAAGCGTCCCATGATAGGTCTAGATACGATTAAAGACACGATCTGCACGCCCATAACGACGGAAACAGCCAATGCATTAAACCCTGCCACCTGAATCATGTATTGAACAAGATAAAACTCCACTACACCGTAAACGTAGTATTGGCATGCTTGAACAAAACTTACCATTAAAGCTCCTCGGTTGCGGGCGACTTCAAGCCATCCGTGAAGAATTTTACCCGTTGCTATCTTTGCTTTTATGGGCTTTACCGTAGTAGTTTTGCTTTCGGAAAGCAAAAGCAATGCAATTACAAACGATGTCACACCTGCAACGCCTACAGCCAGGTATAACGTGTGGAAACCATAGTTAGTCACAAACAATATGGAACCGCCCAAGAATGGCGCAAGCCCTCTTCCAACATATGTTGCGGAGTTGAAGGCAGAAATACGCTCGCCTCTCTTCAGTGGAAACTGCTCTGCAATTGAAGCTTCAGCAACAGGAACAAAAATTGCCGTGGCAAAGCCATGGTAGAAGCGCACAAGTGCCAGCTGCCACCACACCGTCACAAACAGATAGAGAAATGGAGCCGAAGCAAAAACGAAGGTGGAGAACAGGAGCATCTTTCTTCTGCCAAAAACATCTGAGAGCGAAGCTGCAGGCAAACTTACCAGTATGCCTGGAATAGTAGACGCAGCCGCAATAATACCCGTTAAGTCAGCTGGGGTTCCTAGGCTCACAGCAAAGGGGTTTAGCACTGGATCCTTTGACATGGTGGAGCTTAAGATGGCGAACGCGCCCATTATGCACAGAACCCAGAAGTATCGGTCGCTGACTATTTTTCCCAGTTGCATTGGCCATCAACTGTTAAGGGTTTTAAATATGTGGTATTTTGATTTTTGCTTCTTACCCCTCATTTTTTAGTATAGCAATCAAGAAGGCGAATCTAATCCTATGCACCTCCCATGTTTTTGTTACAAATGGTTGGAGTTGATAAAATTAACTCATTGTTTTGACTTTCATGTGACCTTAGAGCTCCTTCTTTGATTTATCTCTTCCATCCGTTTTTTTTGGTCACCTTTTATGGTTAATATTCGTTAACATCAGTTCCAGATTGGTTGACAATGTTTTATGGGTAGTATTGACTTTAGTACTGACAGCGCCAACCATTTAAGGTAGGTCAGAAAGGCGAAACTAAGTTGAAACCTTTTCGTTTTTCTTCTTGAATGGACAAAAACACGGAAGGGCAAGTGAGAAAAACATCCCAAAACAAAACAGTTGATAAAGGAAAGAGCACATTTAGGTGCCCGTGGGTCTAGTGACAAAGTGAACTCAAGCAAAAGTTCGCTTGCAGATAGCCCGCAAACTAGTCAAAAGCTGAAAAATAAACTAAAGCACGAGCGCTTAAATGATGAGAACTAAATTGAATAAAAGCAGGTTTCGTCAAATGCTGATTTGGTTAGCCAAGGCGAATGGTTTTGTCTGGCTAATCAACTTACTAATCCTATTTTTTGCAACGTTGCTTGGCCATAATGGGCTGCTCCTGATTACGAATGGATTCTTATCGTTACTATTGCTCCTTGAAACGGGGCTTTCACTTTTGGTAGCAGGAGCAGTAGCGTTTTCTGGCGCAATCTTTCCCAGCAAAATCAGAGAATATGTCTTTCATAGCGAGGGTGAAAAATGGTCAATTGAGCAACTCAAGAAGGAGGAAAAAAAAGCTGCCCCTTATATTGTGTTGGCTGCAGTTTTGTTTGTGCAATCTTTGGTAGTGTCTCTTCTGGTTTTGTGATTGAAAAAAAGAAAGGGGGAAATTTTCTATTTGCGCCGTTTCCATAAAGCGACAGCTAATATTGCTATGACAGCGACTACTACGACGATTACTGCTATGTCGATCAGAGATATTGGGATTGAAGTTGGGCTGTGTATGTCCGACGCGGAGTAACCAGCTGCCTCCAAGGACGCTTTGGCTGCGGTTAAGTTGTAGGGTCTGGCGGTTAGAGAGTTGTCGTAGAACGGTTGAGATGGGATCGCGGGTGTAACGCCTGCTTGTCCGTAACCGTTGAGCAGATTGTTGATTATCGTTTGTCTAGGAATGGCGTAGTCAAAAGCAATCCTTATGTCTGCTGCCGCCTGAGCCGCCTGAGATGGATCTTGTATGCCGAGAGGAGTGTCAACCCCGGTTCCGAAAATTGGGCTTTCCATGTTGTAGCCGAATTCCTGCCTACCTGTGCCCGTTAGATTCAACACCCTACCCCACGAGGGATCAACAGAAGCTACATCCGACTGGAGGCTATACTGGGCATCGAGCATATCAACAGTTCCGCTCTTCAAAGCTGCTAGGGCCGAAGTTGCATCTGAAATGAACTGAATATAATAGTCTTTGATTTGGAACAGACCTGCATTTTCCAATCCTGAAGCGTTCCAGTAATTATCGTATCTCTGTAAATGCACAACCTGCCCGACCGGATCGTAGCTAACCCACTTGTAAGGTCCCGTACCTACCGGACCAGTGTAGGCAATGCCGTTGATAGTCATTGATCCCTGCCCGGTGTTGAATGGCGATGTCGACCAATCGGCAGGAGCAATGTTTTCGAAGATATGCATCGGAATAATGTACCAAGCACCTAATACTTCTGGGTCGAAGAGTCCGAGCGAGCTAAGATTGCATTGAACAGTGTACTTGTCCGTTGCAGCTACGCTACCATATGTGGTTCCATTTCCAAGAGTGACTGAAGTGCCATTAGAAAACGTAAACTGGGTATTGGTACCGAACACGCTTTGGAAGTAGCCTACAAACTGAGAACCGGTGGCACCGTTCATTAAAGCCCACAGCGAATATACTACATCATCTGCCGTAAAGGGAACTCCGTCTTGCCAAGTAACTCCTTGTCTGCAGTTGAGAGTCCAGTTTAAACTACTTGAACTGTGACTCCAAGTGGTCAATAGAGCAGGCACATCCAAGTCGCCAGCAGCTGCGTTCAAAGTTGGCCAATTGTCGATCAACCCATCAAACATTGCATACCAGACTATAACGTCGTACCAGCTGTCAGATTCCGGTGGGTTCAATGCGTCAATTGATCCTGAAGAAGCGTAGATTATTGAGTTTTTTCCATCGGTACGTTGAAGCAGTTGCGGATATGGTCCCACATTATAGTAGAGCCAACCCTCGCCTCCTCCTGTCACAGGAGTGCCCAAGTTAGTTATGTGTGGATTAACGACGGCCGGTGTAGCTGAGTACATAATTTGAGATGCAGGAACTTGGTTGTAGTACAATTGCTGCCACTGTTGGAGCGCGTTGGTCTGCACAGTAGGGTCGGATGAGTGTGTTACGTACTGGTCTAGTAAAGCGTTTGATTCCGAGTTGTTCCACAAGTAATAGTTTTGTCCTGTAGGGGCAAAAAACCCTGCCCCACCGTAATATAGTGGACGTGGGTCAGGAATTACGCCTGGCGTCCAGCCTATTGCTAAAATGTCCCATCCACCTTGGTTCCAAGTTTTGCCGACCAGATCAGGGGCCGGTGTCAGAACACGATCGTAGACGCTTGTCCAATCCAAATAGACTACTTTCGCGTTGATACCCAAACTGTCTAGGTTGTTCGCGAATATTTTACACCATTGTTGTCTGAGCAAATTTGCGTTGCCAGGAGCAATTATTGTTACGCTGAACAGCGGATTCGCCGCTTTTACAATTGGAGCTGATGCAAACATTGAAACTACGAGAACAGAAGCGCAAATTATGAAAAGCAGTTTCTTTTCAAATTCCATCTTTCTAAGCACCTTTCTCTGGCTTTCCTTTTTCGAATCAACAAGTATATTAGCTTTTTCTTCCTCATCTTTTGCGCTAACTTGTTTTCCAAAGCCAAATTTGGAAGGACTGAAGGCGAAATTGGAGGTCTCTAAAATATGAAAACACCCTCGCGTCGTCAGCGATCCCAATCAGTCAATTATGACTCGCTAAAGCTGCATCATCGTGATCTCACTCCGCACAACGCGCTAAATAAAATTCAGAGTGGCAACGACCGCTTTGAAATTCACCGTCTGTGGTCAACCTTGTTTAGCGATTTTGATTTTGAAAAAACTTAAGTACAATTTAAAATCTTATAAACTGAATAAGCACAGAGATGTGAATATGGCGCTGTTGGGAAGACTGAAAGCATTCTTTGGCGGTTCAATCTTCAAGTACATTGTCAGAAGACTCCTTTATATGATCCCTGTTGCTGTGGGCATTTCGATCATAAGTTTCGTGACAATGTACGCGGCAGGCGATCCTATAAAGTTGATTTTGCTCGGCAAGCCCAATGTTAATCAGGCAACACTTAATGCAGTAAAATCCTACTATGGCCTCAATCAGCCTATCCCAATCCAATATCTGAACTGGCTTAAGAACATCGTTCAGCTTAATTTTGGCAAATCACTGATTGGCGGCCAGCCTGTAAACCAACTAATTGGGAACTTGTTCTGGAGGACTGCCGAGCTTCAGATAGTTTCAATTGTGATTGCTCTTGCCATATCCATACCGATCGCAGTGAACGCGGCGTTGAAGCCATATTCTAAGCAGGATCTCACGGTCACTTCTTTCGCGCTGTTTGGAGTGTCGATGCCAACGTTCTGGCTGGGGCTTATACTTATAATAGTGTTCTCTTTCACACTGGGGTGGCTTCCTTCGTCAGGCGCGATTGGCGATCCTAGGCTTTGGTGGGGTAACCCATTATTAGATGAAATTGCTCATCTTATTATGCCAACAACGGTGCTTGTGTATGTCTCATTGGCCCAAAATATTCGCCTAATTAGGGCTAACATGATGGAGGTTATGAGGTCTGATTATATCCTTGCAGCCAGGGCTAGTGGATTAAGCGAGAGAAAAGTGGTCTATAGATATGCTCTTAGGAACGCGATAAGCCCTGTGGTAACATTTCTAGGCATAGCATTTGGCGCAATAATAGCTGGAGCTCCTATGACTGAAATCGTTTTCAGCTGGCCGGGACTTGGAAGACAATACGTGTATGCTACTACTGATTTGAACTTCCCAGTTGTCATGGGAATCACCATGATAATAACTGTGATGACCTTAGTTGCTAATCTCATAATAGACATCGTCTACATTTACATAGACCCGCGGGTAAGGGTCAGGTAAAGGAACATG
>JBEKFM010000053.1:0-34603 GCA_050013315.1 Bathyarchaeia archaeon | reverse complement strand
TAATTTGACGGTTATGGAGCCTGCGAGACACCTAACCAATGGCATTTCAGGGTTCCAGCCCAGACTTGCTCACTATATATTAGTAGCTAAAACTATAAAAAACGAATTGTGCACACTTCTAATAGATTATATAGATACCTCTGGTTCTTGGAATGAACTCGATACAGGAATACTTGAAAATAGCGGCGAAGACCATCCCAATATTAATGCATTAAATAGTAACTTGTTCCTTTTTGAAGCATCCGACAGAGGAGTGTTTGTACCCCATGACGTTTACGCTTTTGATGCGTCGTCAGGAACATTAACCTTCTTATTCACAGTGCCATCAGGTAGCTTAGGCTACGATGACAGATGGGTCGGAATGGACACATATAATGATAATCTCTATGTTGCTGACTGCTATGCCACAGCCACATCGAGTCAAATTATAAAAATCGCTTGGAATTTACCGTTATCGATACCATCATATTTGGAGCCATTTTATACGATAACCGTTAACAATGCTTACGGCAACCCAACCACGTCTGGATCTGTCGCTCAGGGGGGTAACTACGCGACAAGCGTCACAAGCCCCTGGTCGGGCGGAACGGGCATCCGATACGTCTGCACTGGCTACTCAATTGACGGCGGTAGCCAACAAACAGGAACAAGCTACACTTTCACTAACGTGCAGGAAAGCCACACGATAACTTACAATTGGCAAACGCAGTATTACCTGACTGTTACTGGTGGTAATAGCCCAATAGGACAAGGTTGGTATAATTCAGGGTCGTCAGCAACAGTGTTATCAAATGGCATTTGGGGTCGGTTAGGCGGAACAGGGACTCGCGTTTCATCGTGGAATCTTGACGGTGGGTCAAACATTAATGTTGCCACGACTGGCACGGTGACACCCTCTTCTATCATGATGTCAACCTATCACACAGTTAATTTCAATTCAGTTACTCAGTACAAAGTTACTTTGGATTCTGGCGCCATATCAGCCCTGAGCTTAATTACAAACCCCGCGATTAGTGGCGATAACTATTGGTATGATTCAGGCACTTCTGTTAGCATTATCTTGAATGGTGTTTGGGGCAGGAGCGGTGGGACGGGAGACCGATTAGTTAATTATGCTGTCAACGGTGGAGACGCAAATCCAACTGCTACAAAAAGCACTGTAACTGTGTTTTCAGGAGCAATTTCGAATCCTGAATTTGTTACAACAACGGTGGCTGCTCAATACTTCTTAAACGTCCCAAGCGGAAACAACGTAACCCACGGCACTGCCCCCACGATTTCAGGTGACACAGGTTGGTACGATTCAGACACGGGCTCAGGCACGCCAATACAACTGGATATTACTATCCACACAGCGGCAGTAACGCTTTATCCGTGGCAAAATGGCTTCCAAGCTAACATTGAAGTTGCAAACAAAGGCACATTAGCTTCCGACGTTATTTTTGATTGGGCGCTTTCTGACAGTCACAATATTACAGTTGCTTCAGGCGTAGAGACGGTGTTTCTCTCTGGGTTAGACGACAAAATCGTTTCCGTCAACATCCCCGTAGTCGGCGCTGGCACATACAATTTAACCGTTGCACCAGTAAATACCATTGCAGCGACTGCGACTCAAACTTTGGTCGTAGGACGGGTTCCTTATGAAATTATTATTTTAGCTGTTGCTGTTGCCGCTGTAGTTATTGTACTTATTATCCGAAAGAAGTGGTATAGGCCATCCAAGACTTCTTCAAATGATGGTGGAGTGGTATCTCGCAAGCCACGAAATGCTACTTATTAAAAAGTGAACACGATAATATTAAAAATGAAGAACATAAAGAGTTGACCTAAACTAGAAAAAGAGAAAGTGTCTCACTTACTCTGGGCCGAGTATTTTTAGGAAAGTTAACATCACGTGGAGCTTTAAGGAGAAATAAGGAGTAGTTGAACTTTTAGTTAACCTAAACTTGCCAAGTTAACCGTTGAGGGTAAGTTGAACTCAAAACTTCACACAATCAAAAAACGGAATCAAAAATTAAAGAATTGCGTCCAACTGATCGCAGTAAATTTAGACCGTCTGAACCAGCTTTTCAATAGACAAAATCGTTCAAGATTCCTTTAAGTCAGATTGTTATAAGAGATAATTTTGGTGCCTAATCTAGTTTCCGCATGTATACGCTGTTTTCAAAAAAGACAATGAGGGATTGGTGGCATCGTAGATCATTTAGGGTTTGCTGAGGCTCTGGAACATTTGATATAGGAGAAAAAGAATGAAATGTCTATTTTTCATTCTTTTTTGTGAATTTGACCAGAGCCTTCTCAGCCCTTTTCTTTTTTCTCCTAATTTTTTTGTGGTTTTCAATTGTTTCACAAGATTCTTAAGAAATGGCGTATGTTACGAACAAACACAGGCGGTAAGTTAAAAATAAAAGAAACAGCTGTTGCAAGACGACACTATTCTCATGCCTAGATCAACACGGTCTTTTACGGTTATATAAATAAGAAGTCTACTTGAACCTATGTCGGATGGTCTATGACAGCTTGTCTTTGAGGGCGAGGTTTATTTGGTTCGGTTATGGTTGAATTGCGCCACATTAGTTCAAAAAAATCTTGAAATATTTCGACAATGCCAGGGTTACCTACCCACAGACTGGTTGATTCTAGGGCATGGATTTTTGATGAGGTTGTAATCAAGGCTTCTCTCTGATCGAATATTGATAATGTGGATACGGGCGGAGTAGGTATGCACCTTATTTCAAATAAGCCATTTTTACTCAGATTTAGGACACTGGTCGGTAACGCTTCTCCCTCTTGCAAGTACGCAATAAATTGGATCTTGATACCTTTTTTCAGCAAGGTTTTCCACATTTTAATTAAAATTTTCACGTTTGGATCCACATGGCTCCAATAGAAAATCATCTCATAAGTTTCCCGAACACGATCAAACATTTCACCCAATTTTCGGAGAATAGCTTTTTCTTTAGGGACAAGGATGAACTGGCAATCTTCTTCGTGAACTGTTTCTTCACTGTTTCGTTCACATTTCGTGAGTAATTCTTTTGTTTTTGCCTCGATTTCCTGGTTTTCCTTTGTCCTATGTTCCAACAGCATCGATGTTCCTTCATATGTAGGTACAGCTTCAAAAATGGTTGGTAACGTTAACATTTTTTCTACCAAGCCAAGTTCTTGAAGCTTAGAAATAACTCGATAGACATTTGCTCGGTCTATTTGGGTCGCGGATGAAATTTGCTTTGATGTTGCTTTTCCCATTTTAGCAAGCACAAGGTAGACTTTGGCCTGAAGAAATGTAAGCCCAAGTCGCGTCAGTATTTGGGCATCTTCCTCATCCTTAGTCGGCATGACACCCATTATTAGGCGAAGTTGTAGTTATAACTTTCAGAAGGGTGAAAAGCTACCTATGACAGATCCCATATTTGAGGATCTATTTTTGCGAGCTCAAGAAAAAATAGTAATTAAGCAGCATCTACTTTTGCATTTTAGGTTTAGATGAAGAGATAAGCAGCGAAATAAGATAGTCATTCTCGACTAGACCAAAGGCTCCCTTTTTTGCGGAAACTTCATCGAATTTTTTAACGCCGTTAGGTTTTAGAGATGGCGATTTAATCGCGAAGGGTACGGGGTCTCTTGAATGGGTTCCGATTCTGATGGGCGTGGGGTGGTCTGGTGATATTGCAATCGCGTATGGCTCGTTTAAGCCGTCGAGAAGCCTGCCTAGCAGTCTCTTGTCTAAGTCTTGAATTGTTTTAACTTTTAGGGCGTAATCTTTAACATGCCCGGCTTCGTCGGGCGCTTCAACGTGCACAAAAACCAAATCGTTATCCTCAAGAGCTTTCAGTGCAGCATCTGCTTTGCCTTCATAGTTAGTATTATACAAACCCGTTGCCCCCGGAACATGGATGATTTGCATTCCGGCGTAAGTTCCGATTCCCTTCACTAAATCCACTGCAGATATGACTGCTGCTTTCAAACCGTACTTTTCTTTGAACGTGGGCATGGACGGTTTTTTGCCGCCGCCCCAAGGCCAAATCAAGTTGCCGGGTCTCTTGCCTGCTTTCTCACGTGCAATGTTTACAGGATGAGATCGCAAAATATCTCGAGAACCATAAATTAACTCTCCCAGCAAGCGCGCTGTTTCTTCTGTTTTTGCCGATTTGGCTTTTGGCATTACCGCTGAAACCTCAACTCCCGTAGCATCATGCGGCGGAGTGCACTCAATAAGCTCTGGATCTGGGAAATTTCGCAAAATCAAAAAGTGCCTATAATCGAGCCCTGAGAAGAATTCGATTTTGTTCGGTTTCTCAAAAGCCTGTTTTATCGAATCAATTAATTTAGACGATTCCTCAGTGGTTATGTGACCCGCGGAATAATCAACAATGACTCCATCCTTCTCAGTTATTAAATTGCACCTGTAGGCCGAATCGTTCTCACCTAGTACTATGCCTCTGGAGGGCGCTTCAAGTGGGCCTCTGCCCGTGCAGTACCGTTTCGGGTCGTAACCCAGCACTGAACATATAGCAACATCTGACCCTGGGCTTAACTCGTCGGGAACAGTTTTGATGAGGCCACTTTGACCGTTGGCCGCTATTGAATCCATGTTTGGTTTGTACGCTGCTTGAAGAGGAGTCATGTTTTCCAGTTCAGGCACAGGATAATCAGCCATGCCATCTCCGACAATAAGTATGTACTTCATTTAATCAACTCCAGAGTGGATTCTTTATTCAAGTGAAGTGTACCCGCCTTACACATGTGCTTGCCTTTTCTTTGCTTCACAAGATATTGCAACCGCATATTTATTTGCTCACACCCACAATTGGTTCTTAATAAAAAACGCATCCGGAAAAAGAATAGCAAACGAGTTGTGATTGTTAGCACACAATAACAAACCTATTTAAAGAATTCGAGAGCTAATTTTAGAACGCAGGAGGAGAATTTTAAATGGATGGAATGGAATGGATTATTATTGGCGTCGTCGCCATCGTGATTATTCTGTGGGGTCCAGGGAAGATTCCGGAGTTTGCCAAATCGCTAGGCAGAGCTAAAGGCGAATTTGAGAAGGCTTCACATGAATTCACTGCAAGCGCTGGTTCACCCATATTTGTTACTTCTAAGGATGTAGTTTTGCTTGACACCGCCAAAGGACTGGGAATAGCAACTGATGGCAAGACTAGAGCGCAGATTTCTGAAGAAATATCCTTGAAGGCAAAACAGCTAGGCGCCGACTGAAGCTTCTTAGCCTTATTTTTTCTTTGACGAAAATATAGACATATCGTTAAAATTGATTATTTTGGAGCCAATTGTGGTCTCCAGGTTTATCAGTACGATCTGATTTGCCTTATCTAAGATTTTATTATTCGCACGGTGGAACTTTTTTCGTTGGGAAAAATGAATACTGAAGAAGTGGACGTTGAGAAACATGAGGAGCCTAAAGTCCTATGATTCAACAAAACTATCGCTCGAAGGTTGGTCAGTTCACTATAACTTGCAAGACCTCACATGAATATAGGTGGAAAAACCACAGCTCAAGCTGCAAAAATGCATCCCAAACAGCTGGAAAAGCTTAATTGATGAAGCAACAAAACATGAAGCAATAACTTCAGTGAATGCTATAAGTAACCAAACAGAAGAAAAACAAGAATAAAGGTGATAAGTAAATGAAGAAAATCTTAGTATCGTTACCTGATGGAGTAGTTGAAATCTTGGATAAAGAAGTCATAGGTAAACTTGGCGATGGATACAGTGATTCTCTCCGCAACATAATTATGAATTGGCTCTCCGAACAAGGTTACTTAGCGAAAGGTGGAAAAAAACAAAAAGAGGCGCAATCAAACTCAGCATCAACATAGCAATGAGCCGTTTTATACTAGTTGAGAAGTAGCAAGGTAAAATCTAAAGAAAATAAAGTTGAAAGAGAACCAATTTACCTTGTGTTGTGTTGAGAGTTAATAGTATAGTAAGAGTAAAAGGAGTTAGAGTTAACAAATTGGCAGAGCGAGTGAAAGATTAATCTTTAATGGCTAAACAAATAACATCTCTTTGACTGTGTTTATGCCTGAAAATGATCCGCGACTAATGAAAGATAGCAGAAGAATTATAATCAATTTTAGAACAACGGAGAAAGAATATTATCATTCCCTAACTTGCGAGTTGATAACTTCGGAACAGCGCTTAACAGAATGAAAGCATCTATCACAAAAAGTTCAAAACTCAGGTGCATGCGCTTCTTGGTTCTGGGTTTGTTCAATGATTGGTAGAATTTGTTTAAGCTCTTGGAAATTCTCAAGCACTTCAATGCCTCTTTGTGTAATTGCATAAAATTGACGCTTACCAACTGCTCGCTCTTCAACCAAGCCTTGTTTTAGCATGTAGTTTATGTGTTCTCTTATGATGGAACAGTTAATATTAACTTTGTACATGATATGCGTTAGCTTTATTGGGCTTGTTTGATTCAAGATACCCAAAATTTCTAAGTAAATTTCAAGCCTGCTGCGTTTCATTGGTTTAACACTCTTGTTTATTAACTCTTACGATTTATCAGTGTTCTTGATATAAATGATTTATGAACTTTAGATACTCGTAGCTCACGTGCTTGTTTCTAAAGTCATAAGGTGAGTCTCGTACCTCTTAGTGGGGTGAGCAATGAAGAGATACAAGGCTCTAGAAACCGTGTTTAGCAAGGTCGATTTAACTTTTGCCCAAAAAAAACTAAATAGACCTTTCATCAGGCAGGCGCTAGCCAGAAGTATGAGGTTCTTCGCGAACTAATTTGGGACCAACTTCGCTGACTTAATCCTATGCACCCAACTCAACAATTGAACGAAATTGTCGCTGTGTTGAACAATTGTGAAGGAATTAGGGAGGACACATGTTGTTTATTAGTGTAGTATGACTTACGATTTAGTAGAATCCATCGGGGTGAAAAAAATAGTATGATGAAAACGATACTCACAAGCGATGGCGTGATACTTGAAGAAAGACAGATCGCTCGATTGAAGAAAGAGATTGAGTACTTGATCGATGAACTTCAGTATAGGGAAAAGAAACTCAAAAAACTAAGAAACACGTCCGATTTCCTAAAGGGCTATGACGCGCTCTGGCAGGAAGGCCCAAAAACATTCTATAAAAACCCAGATAACTGGAGAAAAGCCGAAAACACCCTCTAAATATCATCCATAGCACTCGCCAACTATTAACTACTACGACTACGACTGACTATTAGCTGCTACGCTAAACAAGGGATCAATGAAATAGTGGTCAGTGTGTCGCTGCTTTGTTTACTAATTATTGTTGCTCGCCTTTCATGTTTGTTAACATATTGCAGCCGTCACGGAGCTTTAAGAAGGTTCTTTGATTTCCTGAATTCTGATGTTTGCTGCCGCGCTAATATTCTTTATATGTATTTTTTTTCGTTTGAACAATACCATCTTTGGTACTGTTCAATGAGTATTATAGGTTGTCCGCATGAAGGACAAATAGCTTGTTGAGGCAGAGGTGGAGACGCAGCTTGTTGAGGCAGAGGTGGAGACGCTGTCTGATAGGTCGGAAGAACCGCGGTATCATGTTTGGGTCCTCTTCCTCGAATTCTTGATTTGACGATGAACTGTGAGTTTGGGTTGACTTGAAAACCGTTTTCTGGCAGGGAGCTGAGGAAGGCTGGGACGTCTGGAAAGTTTACGGAGAAATCGTAGCGCAGATTGGGAAATGTTTCCTTATGCAGCACTCCAACCGCAAGGTCGGCAACGTCGAACGCGTGGTTGTCGGCGACGGAATCTCCCATGTATGCTACGCCGTCTGAGAGGCCGAGCTTCTGTTTCAAAGTTAAGAGGGCCTTACCCTTGTCTATAGGGCATGGAAAAACATCGAAGAAGGGTTGGTTCCAGTAGAGAAAAGTCACCAAGGCCGAGTTTTCGCAGTAGGACAAGATCTGAGAGGCTCTGTTCCTCGCAGGGCTCTCTCTTCTCGCGGGGGGTCTGTTCTTGGTCTTTCTCCAATCAACAGAAAATGCCACCGTAGTTCCATTTGAAGTGTGCTTCTCTTCGATCTCCAAGCCGCAGCCAGAAAGGCTCTTGGCGTACTCTAGAGCGGCGGGTATGCCCGCGATCTTGCTCTCCAAGCCATCCACTATTGTGATGCCGTCGGCAGTCTTGATCTCCAAGCCTGCCAGGCCTGCCCAGGCTACCGCGAAAGGCGTTCTTTTCACCACAAAATCCAGATCTTTGTTTGTTATCACCGCAACTGGAATTTGAGTGCTAACTCGATTAAGCGCGGCCAGATTTTCAGGGGTTACTGCGGACTCGGACCTATTGGAGTCTATTGGGCTAATTGTCCCATCGTAATCCAAAAACAAAGCTTTCACCAAAGGCCAAATAGAGGTTTGCGAGCCCAATCTGCTTTTTCCGTGAGGCGGTAAACCTTTGGCTCGAACGCTAATCTTAGTTAACTCCTGTGCCCCCTGTAAGAGTTTACAAACACGGACATATAGGATTGACTATTTTAGTTTAATGTTTTCTCAGCGCTATCAATCATCTGCCTTAGCGGGAGGGTGGTTGGTGAGTTTTTGCGCCCAACCACCCCAAAAAAAAGATTAACGATATTTTAGTGGCAAACCAGGGCGCGTAGAACACTTTCAACTCAAGTATCATCTAAAACTAAGTCGAAGGCACTTAATCAGCCTATCCAGAGAGTTTCGGTTGACCTGGTCTCTGTTCACACTTCTTTGCTCTTGCGTGCACGTTATTGAAAAGGTGGACGGGATTTTTTTAGGTAGAGCATGACTGCGAGTAGAAAGGTTCTTAAATATCATGAGCGGGTTGATGCTTTATGGATTTAGAGAATAGGGTATTCGTTATTCCGCATTTTCATTATGATGTTGCTTGGATTAGAACTGAAAGGGAAAACCTAAAAAGGGTCTACGGAATTTTGGACAAAGCTTTGGACATAATGGCGCGAGATGAAGAGTACAAGTTTGTTGTTGATCAAATGTTTTATCTTGAAAAAATTAAAAAACAAAGACCGGAATTATTCCGTCAAATAGCTGAAAGGATTTCTGAAGGCCGAATAGAGGTCGTGAACGCAGGGTACGTGATGCCGGACCTTAATTTGGTTTCTCCGTTCACGATATTGAAGAGTTTTGAGATAATGAATGATTTTGCTGAAGAAGAATTTAATATAAAACCTCAAGTCGCATGGATGATTGATTGCTTTGGACACCCGGGGATAATGCCTAAAATAGCGAGAGAGGCAAACCTCAAGAATTACGTTTTCTGGAGAGGCATGAATCGGCCTGACTTCTCGCAAGAGTTTTTTTGGAAAGGAGCAGATGGAAGTACCGTTCTTACTCATTGGCTGAAGCAGAGTTACAGCCTATTCGGGAGCCGCTTTGACAATTTTGCGCATGCCATCCAAGTTTTGGAACCCACAACAAACGTTTCCCTACTTCCTTTTGGGGATGACTTCTACGTTCCAGAAGAAAAGCTCATTCAACAAGTTCACAAAACTAAAAATGCTAAATTTGCTCTGCCCTCAGAATTCTTCGGAGAATTGGAGAAACATAAGAGCCAGTTACCGATTATAGAGGGCGAGATGTTGTCGGATTATTCTAATTTCAAAGGATATTATAGTAGCAGAATTAGTATCAAGCAGCTGTTCAAGAAGGCTGAAAGAGAATTGTTAGACGGAGGTGGCGGGATTGAAGACTGGAAGAACCTGCTTTACACTACATTTCACGATTTGGTCGGCGGTACTGGCGTCGATGCAATATATCCGACCTTCAAGCAGAAGCTGAGGAGGATCAAAAACAAAAAGAAACGTAGGAAAGAGGGAAAATCTTACGAAGGCGAATTTCTACGCAGGATTTCCTTCGAACTCAGATCCGAAGAAGGTGACCTCTTCCGCAGGGTTTCTTTCGAACTCAGATCCGAAGACGGTGACCTCTACCACACCATACCAACTCTATCGGCTAAACTTCCACCGAACTCTGTCAGGATAGAATCACGTCTCAACAATTCAACTTTGGATGTATTTGTGCAAACGGATTTTCAGTTTCCCCGACATGTTCTTAGGCTTCTTATAAACACGGGAATCAGGAATGGCAAATTGACGCAGCATTTTTGGCGAAATTCGTCGGTCGAAAGGAAACTAAACACCGTGTACGCGCTCAACGATTTCTTCGAATATACAGGCGAAAACGGCAGCGGATTTCGCTTGTGCAGCGACAATTGCTTCGACTACGAGATTAAAAGCGACGGGGTCGTCTATCTAACTCTCGTTCGAAGTGTCGATATTCTCAGCCACGGAGACGCAGGTCCAAAAATCCCCTGCCCAAAAGCCTTAGAGCTCGGAACACACAGTTTTAAGCTTTCGATCGAGCCTATAGAAAAAGACTTCACTTCTGAGACAACAGTCGCCTAGAGGTTCTTGGAGCCTATGAATAGACAATTGCTTTCTTGAGAGAATTCGACAACTCATTCATCGATGTCGAAAGAACGTCACGTGAATCGAGAAAATAATCAGGTCATGCTCATCTGTTCAAAGCGCTCATTTTTTTAGGGCGTACTTGCCTCCAAAGATTTGTGAAGATCACTCTTACTAGAAAATTTTCGGCTATGTCCGAAAAAAACAAGAATCAGATAGACCAACTCTGAGTTAGAAACTAATTTTCCAGCATCACCTTTGACAATAGCAGCCGCTCTGTTGCTGTGGAACTGCAGTCACACAAGTTTAAAAGCAATTTATACACAATTACCTTTATTGTGGAGTTGCAGATTTTGGGCGCGATAGACCAAGTATTTCACTTTATTACTTCCGGCAACATAGCCGGTTTGCCACCAATTGTCTTAATGGTAATAATATTTGTCATCGGATTGGTCGTGGGCTATCTAATCCATTTATTCCTAAAGATCGCAATTATAGCCGCAATTGTACTCTTCATAGTTGCCTACTTTGGATTTTTCGGTTTAAGCCTTAGTGCGTTGAAAACTTATGCAACCCAATACGGCTCCATCGTATATCAATACGGAGCACTCATCATAGGCATACTACCACTAAGCATTGGATTCATAATAGGCCTAATCATTGGCTTCGTATTCAGCTAAACTAAACATCCATCTAGGTAAAAGCTAGGGAACAATAGATAAAGATTAGTGCTGGCATAACCGTCTGATTAACTCTGCCAATGACTATTATAGTGCAACCCAAATTATGAGCGTAGAAAGGGGGGATAGATAAGAATGAAAAGTAAAGAGTTTATAGATAAAGATGTGTTTGCGTTAGATGAAAAAATCGGCAAAATCAAAGAAATAGAAGTGGATCCACAAGAGTATAAAGTCACTCATCTTGAAGTCGAATTGGATAAGAACGTTGCTGAATCAGTGCTTGGCGCAAAGAAAGGGGGAGTGCGAAATATGCTTAACGTTTCGGCTTTGGAGAAAGGGACTGGTATCTGGACAGATAATGGATTGCACTTAAAAGTTGCAAAAGACAAGCTTCACATGTACCTAAGACCAGCAGTTAAGACTTAGTTGGGCGTTCCCTTCCAACATTCTCACCGAATCTCATTGTATTTCTTTCCATATTTTAAGACCAACTAATTCGATTAATTTTTGAAATATTGGATGCATATTAAAGGAAGATATTGCCAATAAGACTTTTTGACGAACAAAACCAATAAGCACTTAAGTTGTAGCGACCCTAAAGAGAAGAGAGCATGACAAAAGATAATTTCGCACGCGCACTAGTTGTATGGTTTTTAACATCTTTAGGTGTCTTCTTTACGGGCGTTCTGACTGGATTTTACGCCCGCAGTATTGTCGTCGCGCTGATCGCGACAGCCGGGCTTGGGTTAATTAATGCATTGCTTTGGCCCTTCTTATCGAGGTTAGCGCTTGCGCGCTCTGTGATAACGTTCGCTTTGAGTGCGCTACTATTGAATGGCGTAATAATCTGGTTGCTGGCTTTTTTCACATCGGGAATTAAGGTCTCTTGGTGGGGGTTATTTTTTCTCGCCTTTAACATAGCGCTGATCAATACCGTGGTATCGGGGATACTCACCATCGATGATGATGCATCATTTTACCGTGCGATGTTCAAGAAGATGAAGAGGCGCGCAAAGAAGGCAACGGAGAACAAGGACAAGCCAGGCTTCATCTTTCTGGAGATCGACGGGTTGGCTGAGACTATTCTCCGCAAAGCGATAGAAAACGGGACGATGCCAACCCTAGCAGGGTGGATCAGCAGAGGAACGCACAAGATAAAGGGATGGGAAACAGACTTTTCGTCCCAGACCGGCGCAAGCCAAGCGGGCATATTGCATGGGAACAACAAAGACATCCCTGCCTTCCGATGGGTGGAAAAAGCGAAAGACAACAAGGTCATATCGACCGTCGGCATGGGCGATGCCCAAGCGATCGAGACACGCATCTCGGATGGGAACGGTTTGCTTGCAACCAATGGACGCGCTATAGCCAATCTCTATTCTGGTAACGCCAAAGACAACATCTTCGTCTACAGCAAGCTCAGCAAGATAAAGCAATTGTACAGTGAGTCGTGGAACACTTTTTACGCGGTTTCTTACAATCTTGTCCACACGATCACGTACACCCTCTGGGAGATAGTGCTGGAGGCCCGGTCCAGGTACAGGCAGGGGAGAAGGAATATCCTACCCAGACTAACTCACCGCGGACGCTTATACTACTTCACAAGGGTGGTGGCGGATACTTTCCTGCGCGAGTTGAGCACTTACACGATTATAGGAGACATTGTCGCGGGTGACAAGGATGCCGTATATACTACGTTCATGGGGTACGATGAGGTGG
Organism: Bathyarchaeia archaeon; assembly: GCA_050013315.1. Lineage (GTDB taxonomy): Archaea > Thermoproteota > Bathyarchaeia > Bathyarchaeales > Bathycorpusculaceae > Bathycorpusculum. The sequence continues at coordinate 21,794 of JBEKFM010000053.1, read as the reverse complement.
CGCATCACTGCGGCATCTCGGACGATGAAGCTTTCTACGTTTTAAGAAAACTGGACAGGTGCATAAGGAGGATAGAGGCGGCAAAGGCATACGCCCAACGCCCGTATTACCTCTGCGTCCTTTCAGACCACGGCCAGACCAACGGCGCCACGTTCAAGCAACGTTATGGTTACACTTTAGCAGATCTTGTGCAGAAGCTTCTGCCTGAGGGACATAGGACGTACTTCGAGCTTGACTCCAACCAGGACCACTTCGGACAGATGGTGACGGTGCCTCTGCAGAACGTAAGAAATAGGGTGACCCGGAAGTCGAAGAAAAAGGAGGACAAAGCGATTGATGCAATCGTGCTGGCCTCAGGCAACGTGGGCCTGATATACTTCACACAATGGGCAGATCGGATAAGCTTGGAGGATATCAATAAGACCTATCCAGAGATGGTGAAGGGTTTGTCGCAGCATGAAGGCGTGAGTTTTGCCATGATCCGCTCAAAGGAACAGGGGCCTGTCGTCATAGGCGCGAAGGGCAAGTATTACCTCGCGGACGATAAGGTCGAGGGTGAGAACCCGCTGGCCAAATTCGGGGAGCGAGCTGCCGCGCACCTGCGCAGGTTGGACAGCTTCAACTATGTCCCTGATATCCTTCTCATAAGCATGTACGACACAGAGAAAAATGAGGTGGCGGCATTTGAGGAGCTCATTGGCAGCCACGGCGGTTTGGGCGGCACCCAGTCAAAGCCCTTCATACTGTATCCTTCTGAATGGGACCTTGAGAAGGAGGAGATCGTGGGCGCCGAGAACGTTTGTCGGTTATTTAAGAGGGAGATGGCGAATACTTCGGCGAAGGCGACGCTGAAACCAACCAAGAAAACAGAATAGAGCGTCATAAGACCACCAGTCAAAGTTGATAAACTGAAAAATGGTTGATAAAGGAGACAAAAAAAGGCGTATTGTTGATACTGCTGTTGAAGCTAGATCTTTCAAGACTCTTATCGCATTAGTTCAAGCCTGCAGGAAGGGTGGACATGTTGAAAAACAAAGACAATTCACCGTTTTTGCAGCACGCGCTGGAACGAGATGGTTTGCCAAAAGCGACTTTGGATAATAAAATAGATCAGCGTTGCAGATCAATGACCGTAATCTCGGGCGCGCAGTTAATGCGAACCCAGAACGCGTTTGTGCCTAAGCCTCGGTTGGTGTACTGGACCATTTCCCCCACCTGATACCTTCCTATAGGATACTTCCTGAAACCGTCACCGCGGAAAGGGGTTCCGAGCTTGGGTATCACAAACTGGCCTCCGTGGGAATGTCCGGAAAGCTGAAGGCTGAACCTCTTCGTCTCTGCGCTGATGTCGGCGAAATCTGGCTCGTGGACCAGCAGAATTGCTGGTCCGTTAGGCGGAAGCTTCTGCAGTACCTTGTCCAACAGGTTCTTCTTCAAAGTGGTGCTGTCGACTCCTGCGATATACAGCGCAAATCCCTTTCTAGTCACCGTGTAGACGTCGTTGTTTAGCTCTATTATTTTGCTTTCGCTCAGTATCGAGCGAATTCTTTCCGCGCCAACCCAATAATCGTGGTTGCCTAACACTGCCACCGTCGCGTCTCGCGCACGTATTTCCTTTAGCGCGGGGATGAGGTCCTCGATATTCCTTCCTGAATAGGATACAAAATCCCCTGTGATCGCAACGATGTCCGGCTCCTGCTGATTGATCAAGCCAATCACGCCCTTCAAGCGATCTGCAGAAATCCATTGCCCATAATGAATGTCGCTGATGTGCACTATTCGGTAGCCTTGGAAAAGGGGCGGGAGCCCTGGGATATTGATTTTAACTTTCACGACCTCGAAATCGACCGGATTGAACTTCTGTCCCACCAACTTGGAAAATCTCGACATCATCCTTTGCAGGCCTCTTCGGAGGCGAAAGGTCAAATCCTCTCTAGCATCGTCCACAGGCTTTCGCTTTCTCATTATCCAAATGCCCCTTATCAATTGCCCAAGCGTATGTCGCTCATAACGAGCAAAGTTAGTCAATATATCTGTTTTTCCTTATCGTGCTGCCATTGCGCTAAAGAAACTCAACGGCAAAGAACAGGTGCGCACACGCAAGCGCGATTTCTTCCTGACGAATTGAAAATGCATTCATTTTTCAGCGTCTGCCCAAATATATCTTAAAAGTCATTATACTGTAATAGCGCGTATGCGTCTTACTAAATTGTGAAAAATGGTATTATTCCCATCTTAATACTATAGTGCTAAAAAAGTTGGGAAGCAGCATTTGCGCTGCTTGCAGAATTTTTGGTTGCTGTTTGGCTAACGTTATAGTCTGCGTCGAGCCACAGTACGATAAGTATTACAGCAACTACGAAAAGTAAGTCAAGTAACCCCATTTTCGAAAGCCTCACTTACCCTAACTTGAAACCTTTTATTTTAAGATGTGTGACTGGGAACAAACACTTACAGCTTCGTCGCCCTTTTCTATTTCAGCTTTTGGAAGCGTTTATGTGCGTTTTGGATTATTTTTAGGTTCAGTTTATTTTAAAACGTCGCCGTACCAGTTTGTTTATTAACTGCTCTGAGAGTAGATTTTTTGAGGATTTTAATGGCTGAAGAAGAAGTAAAGGGTAAAATCGAGAAAACAAAAGGCAAGATTCGTAAAGGTGCAGGCAAAATTACACTCAACGAAGGCAGAAAGATTAAGGGCGAAGCAGAAATAGTGAAAGGCAAAATTGAGGAAGACTTAGGAAAAGCTAAAAGAAAACTCTAGAATAATCATTAACAACTCAACTTTTAACAACTCAACTTTTCGAGAGGATAAGCCAAAAAAGCATCTTCAAAGAACCGAGTTCGAGTTTCTGATGGACGGTTAAGCAGATCAGCTTAATTGTCCGCTTTTTTCTTTTGCCAATAATCAACTGTGATATACTCCTCTGCCTATGAATGGATTGGGCTTCCTGTTTGATAGTTGCTCTTTTCGGAGTGATTTCACCGTCTAAATTCCTCATGACCTATAATACTTCTCTTTTCTGTTCTTGGCGTGCACAAGTTCATCGATTTCAGCACGCGCAACGAAACCCTTTCGCTTACAATTCCATTGCTAGGGGGTGCGTGCTAGCAATTCAATTTTGCCTCGCTAACCCTCCCATCGGATCCCAAGGTGGAAGGACAACAGGTTTGGTGCAGAGAACATTCAAGAGTTCTGCAGAGAGGTATTCTTTTCTGACAGTTATTTCGAACACATATTCGTCGAACCACTCATCCATCATATACATGTAACCTCTATCCCCAATCATGGCGCCCCAGCTGTTTTCAACCCGCCATTTTCTCGGTTTTCCTGTTTTATCAAGATCCACACCTGTTAACACCATAGCGTGTGTCATCTCGCTATTTCTATATTCCAATCTTCCGGCTTTATCTAGCTTAAAATCTGTTCCGTAGACGATGTCATAATCATATACGTTCAAATCCATTGCGCCCATCTCTGTTTCAAGCATCTGGCCAACGTCACAGCCAAACCAAACCGCATGTTTGTCCTTTATCATGTCGACCGCAGCTTTCTTTAATGTCTGCATATCAACGTTTAAGTAACGAACTGGGCGCCCACAGATGACATTTCCAAGATACTGCACCGTGTAGAGTTTATTATAGGGCTTATCCTTGGTCGGGGCGTTTATTAAGCAAACTAGACCGTCCAAGTCAACGTCCACGTACTTCTTGTAGAACTCTCTTGGTGTCATATTACCGTCCCTGTGGAATACTTTGTCTTTGTCTCGCCACTCCCAGTAAAAGTTGCACGGAGGCTTCCCTAAGTGAATTACGAGCATTCGATAGAACTCCTCAAGTAACTCGCACTTTGACTTTCGTAACTCCTCTGCAGAAGAACCTCGAGTATACATATCCCTTAGCAACTTGGCATATTCTCTCAGCTTGGACACTAGCAGAGTGTTCATAGGATCGGAATTGTTGCTACTGAATGTCTCCGGCATGAGAGACTTTGGCACCACTCCGTACTTATCTATAAGATTCACAAACATATCCCACTGTCCACCATCGGAAAGTGGATCAGAGAGAAGCGCAAGAATCATTCGGCTGTCAATTGGCTCATCCCTGGTCTCGATGATGTTCTCAAGGAAATAATTCGCCTTCTCCAACTTATCCCAGAACATCTGATAGACCTCGGAGAGTTCAAAGGTCTGAAGGTTCAACTTTTTCATGGCTTCCAGGCAAAGGAGACTAAGCCCGGAGAATAACCAACACCGCCCTGACAGCTCTTGATTAGTAGCCTCGGGTGACTCTATGAGATTACTGAATGTGTAGTTAATCCGATCGATTTCTTTTCGACTCAAAGCAACAGCTGCAATACCGTTCTGGGTCACCGCGTTTAACGCAAGAAGATTCTTAGGGTTTCTATCAAAAGATGTTAAAAATCGCTCAATATTTGCATTCGTGAGACTTTGCTTCATGATATTTCCCGACCATTTGAGATGCCTTAATTTAGATACCGATCGAACTAAGTTAAAGTTTTTGACTAACAATTCAGAAGTAGCAAGTCACCTAACTAATTCATGGAGTTTACACGAAGATGGATACATCTGCTCAAGGCCTTTATCCTATTTTATAAAAGGGCTACGCACAAAAAGCATTAAGAATATTATTATCAATGTCGGTGCCGTTAGGCTTAAACCTAATTAGTTAAGTCCCGGTCCTGTTTCTTTCTAACTCTTCTGTAGAACCTTTTAATGTGCAGCAAAGCATGAGCCAGAAACCTCTCCTCTTGAGCATTTGCTGTTTTCAAGATTGTCTCTCGGGAAATTAAAGCCTCTTTAAGTTCAGCAATTTCTTTCTTAGGTGAATATTTAATGTATATAGGGACTCCTACCAAAAGCAGGATTAGACCTAGCGCAATTTGACTAAAACTACACTGCGTGATCAGGTATAGGGAAAAGATTACTCCGAGAATTGGAATGAACAAGCTTCTAAGGTTAAAATGAGTCTTAGCACCCATGCGCCGCAAGAAAAAGGTTGACCCGCTTGTCGCCGCATAGGCAACTGCCATGAAAAACACAGAAGTCGCTATCAGCATACTTAGATTTCCAATGACTGATGCTACAAGCGCTGTAACTGCCGAAATGATTATTCCCAAGTAAGGCGTTTTAAATCTTGGATGAACTCGGGCGAAAACGCTTGGAAAAAGACCGTCAGCAGCCAGCGCATACCCAAGTCTCGAAGTCCCTATCATTCCAGACTCGTCAGAACCAGAAACCGAAATTAAGGCTCCAACCCCTACTATAATTACACCGATCAGAGCCAACGTTGGGCTTGAAACTAGAATTGCGCCGGTCGCGGCAGTCAAAGGCGCCTTATCCAGAGCCAGCAAACGCCAAGGCCTCACTCCAAAAAGTACAATGTTTGTTGTCAAATAGAATACAGTCACGATTGAAATTCCAAGGATTATAGCCTTGGGGATTGTTTTACCCGGATCATTTATTTCGTCCGCTGGAATTGTTGAAATTTCAAAGCCTGCATAAGCCCAGAATATCAAAACCAGAGCCGCCCCAAAACTGCCAACGCCAAAAGGGGAAAATGGTGAAAAATTCGCAGTTACCAAAGTTACATTAAAGACCATGAACAGTAAGCCAATTACAGCAAAGAAAACCAACGGAACAAGCTTAACCACGGTAAGTACGTCGTTTGTTTTTCCTGCAGCCTTGACGCCAACAACATTTGTAACTATGAGAAAGACTACGAATAACAACCGTACGGTGACTTGAGAAATCCAATTGAGACCAGGAAAGAAAAACATCAAATACTGAGTAAAAGCCACCGGGAAAACAGCCAGCGAAATCCATTCGGCCAACCAAAGAGACCAACCAACAATAAAACCTGCAAAAGGGCCCCATGCCGCACGCGCATATGCATATGGCCCACCAACCCTAGGAAGCAAGGCAGAACACTGAGCAAAACACAAGGCAATCACTATTGCTATTATTCCAGCTACTACCCACGCAACCAATGAAAATGGTCCAAGAAGGCCAGCACCCAAGGCAGAGGCGACGTATATGTCAGCCCCAATTATGGCTCCAACTACTAGATTAGTTACATCAAAAAGCGTAAGTTGGGATTTGCGTTTAACTTCAGACATCAGAACCATCTATTAACAATTCTTGGATTTAAATTGCTCTAACGCCTTGGAGGCACCAAAACTGTCAGCACGCTGCTTTGTCCCGATATTATGCGCGTTGGCAACTTTAATTTTAGGTACCGAATTTGGTGTAAGTATATGGAATTCATAACTCTTTTTAGTTTAACCAGTAGCACAGGCTTTGGTCTATTCTTTATAAATAAAATGATGGATGTCTACGGTTGGGCAATAACTGAAGAGGGTGAACCTGGAAAAGGCGCAAAATTCACAATAACTATTCCCCATAGATCAGCTGCGCCTGTGGGTTTTGCTACTTAAAAATTTCCCTCGTCACTCTAACTTCAATTGGGCTCCGTAAACTTCATGAACTAATTCCAAAAAGCCTTGGAAATCAAGTTTTTTCTTAAGAGCCGCTCATCCCTTGTCGTAATAGACTTTGCAGTTCCTTTAGCTCAATATCAATTCTTTCATGGTTTGACTGCACTTGCTCGGTTTTTCTGTTGACCTGTTGTACAGTTCCTTTCAAGCCAAGCAAATGTTTGAAATATTGGTTTTTAAGATCTATTTTACATGTTGACATGTTCTTGTGTTCGACAACTAGGGGTTCTCAGTGTGATTTGATATGCTTGTGTTATGTATGAGGGTTTATTTAGCAGTTTATGTATTATGAAGACATAAGAAATGTGTCTTAAAAAGACATGTTGCACAAGTGTAGAACAAAACTACACAAATAGAAGGAACATAAAAATGATTAACAACCACCCAAAAGAAATCCAAACCAAACTCACCAAAGGTCTACTCGACATGATCATACTCCAATTTCTCGACCAACAACCCATGCATGGCTACCAAGTAATCACCAAAATCCGAAAAAGCTTTGGCGTCTACTTTGGTCCAAGCACAATCTACCCTCTCCTCAACACACTTGAAAAAAAAGGCTACGTCAAAAGCCAATGGAACATGCTTACCGAACGACCCAGAAAAGTTTATAGTCTTACAAATGACGGAAAAGCTGTCTTGAATTTCACCGAAGGATCACTAAATCTCATATGCAAAACCATGTCTTCTGAGAACAAAGTAAGAATAGAAGCGTCAACACTCCAAGCAAAAAGCTCCGAGTACCCACGATTAGGAATTCATGTGAGATAAACGATTTTACTTACTGGAAAAATTCGACTAAAAACGTTTTTAACCATTTTGGGACAAGACAGCTTGCCTACCTAAACGGGTTCTAAATATTCGAATAGAAAGAGACGCTTGACCAGTTTAGGTTCCACCAACCTCACGTTTGAGAAGGTTCAATAATCCTTTAACTTGGCTAAGCTTCGACAGGCAATCAATGAAGGGATTCATAGTGATTTTTTCTTTCTTCATTTTAAACCGTTTTTTGTACAGCAGCTTATTTTTTTTAAGAAAGTCTGTGATGTGGTGTAAAGATGAAGGGGGTTTTTGTAAAACAAACGGTTTGTTTTCAGTAGTGCAAATCAATAGTCTCTTCCTTCTTAAATCTATAGAATGCCGCTGACCTTGGATTATCTTGTTTGAGCTATCAGTGTCTGCTTTCCAGTATTTGCGATATTTTTTCTTCAATTTCCGATTGGGCACCAAAGGGTGTATAGTCCATTTTTTCCTATACGTAACCTACGGACACACATATGTGTTCTGCGTTTAGGTCTTCAAGAATAGCTTTTATGTCTTGGATTATAATGCCTTCTCCGCCTTTTGGGCAAAAGGCGACGAGAGTCAGGTTGTGTTCTCCGTAAGTTCGCCAGAAAAATCTTATGTTTTTATTGGCTGTGAGCAGATTGATGGCTTTGTCTTGGTTAGTTTTGCGAGATTCTTACTCCGATGGTTACAGCTGTAATATCCATTTGTTCTAAGTTTACGATGTAACAAAGTGTATTTTTGATGATTCCTTTATTTTCAAGGGCAGCTATTCTCCGCTAACCGTGTTTCGCGTTACGCCACATATGCGAGCAAGTTCTTCATAGGAATTTATCCCAGAGCTTAGATATTGGATTATTTTTCTATCCAAATAGTCAAGAGCAATACTATCCAAAGATGGATCCATTTTCTTTCTTGTTTTCAAAAAGTTCCATCTCCTCGCGCTTTAGAACTGATAGGGTCTTTGGTGTCTAGCGTCGTTTCCTGTTTCTTCGACTATGGGAAGCACTCCTTTTAGTTCTCTGAAATACTTGAGCACTGTAACGCCGCGTTGCATGATCACGTATACTTTTCTTTCTCTTCTAAGGGTCTTCTCTTCAACTAGTCCTTGCTTAATCAAGAAGTCAATACACTTCCTCAGCACGCTGCAGTTGACGTCAGCCTTGTACATAATTTGCGTAAGCTTCAATGGACCCCAGTGAACCAAGACCTTCAGAATATCCACATACATCTCCAGTTTAGATCTTTTCATACATTGTCTTTTTTTTGAAGCGCACTTCTATTAGTAATGCTCCATTATTCCTTGGCGTTAGTGCGCTCTTCTCCATGCACCATATTAGCGATACAACACTTATAGGCATAATGAATTAACTCATGGAACATTATGAAATAAACATGTATTATTTGATAATAATCTTTAAATATGCAAATTTTTAAATGCAAAAAAATTGCGCGCGGATATTGTGAAACGTCTTTCTTGGTCTTTTTTGACAATAGGACTGTACTTAGTTTTGCATTGTTAAATAGTCGGTTTTGGGCGCCAGTTTCACAGTTAGCTAAAAACATGAATTTCAAATTCATAGTGCTAATAAGTAATTTAAGCCAATACTTATAGCAAGCAGCGAATCTTGCTAAAACAGTTATGATCGCCTCAATCTCTCCTTCCCCCCGCAAAAGCAGGATTCGCTAGCTTGAGGGTAATCACATGGAGGAAGTTTCAAAAACTATTTCCGAAATGCAACAAAGAATAGCTTCTAAACTTAAAGCGGTAGGAGCCAATTCAAGAGATAACGCAGTTACAGTCCGAGAGGCTAACTTTGACGATCCGGAACAAAATTGGTTAGACTATATCGCTGGAGGATTGTTCGCTCTGATAAAAAAGACACAGGACAAGCGATATTACGTTGCAACTTATTACTAGATTTAGTGCGTACAATGCCTGTTATTTGACCAACAAACTCGTTTCCCCAGTCGAATGAATAAAGCTATTATAGCCTTCGCCAATAAGCCGATGTCTGTGTCGCCACCAGCCACAACTTCAAGAAGCTGACTGGCCTTTAACACCGCAAATTCTTCGCCCGCTGCGCACAGTGAAGGAAGCGGGAAACATGTTCAAAAGACGTTTAATTCGAACCGGCAGTTTTCAAAGGTTTGAATGGAAAGTCCAAAACGGCCTCATCGCCTGATTAGCCTATCGGAAATTCGGTAAGTGTGAGTTGTTAGGGCAATTAGATTAAAGGAATTTAATGTTGCAACAAGGTAAAGTTTACAAAAGCGTATATTAACCGCTTCCAAGCGTCTGGTAAAATCAGAAGGTAATGGAACTTTGGTTAGAATAATAGTCAACAACGATGCTTGTACCGGATGCGAAACCTGCGTAAACACTTGCCCAGTAGACGTCTACCAAATGAAGAACGGTAAATCGGTCCCAGTCAAAGTAGATGATTGCTTAGTCTGCAGAGCATGCGAAGCCCAATGCCCAACTGGCTCCATTCAAGTAATTGATTAGAGGAGAAAATAGCCGAGTACTTCAGGCTGGTAGATGAGAAAACAAAGCCGACCCAGACAAAGACGAGAGCATCAAAGTGGATGAACTCAATCTAAGACTCCGCCTTTTCAAAGCCTTGCTCAGTTTTGCCCACTTAACAAAATGCTTACGGTAACTATTCCCGCTTTGGTTATATTGAATCGTGTGCGCTTATCTAATGAATCTTTTAAACAAATTGGCCCATTTGTCACTGTGACCTCTCAGTCACAAAGTTATATATGTATATATAAATTTAAAGTAAATGTTAGTGCGAGGTAGAAAAAATGAGAGCTGGAGCGTTGGCTGTAGGCGTTTTCCTGTTGGTTATCGGTCTCGTGGTCTTTTGGCTTGGTTATTCCGATTTGCAGCAATACGGCGGTTTGCTAGGCCAAATATCACAGTCCTTATCCTCTGCGGTTCGAAGTAAGGTTGCTCAAGACAAGTTCATTGCGGTTGTCGGGGGCGTCGTGGCAATCATCGGCTTGGCCGTAACAATTTACGGTTTAGCCGCTAACCGAAAAAACTAAAAAATTGATCAAACATAATTTATTAGGCAGGAAAAGGTAAATCCAAATAATTTAGCTGCAAGTTGGCGAGTTTGCAAAAATTTTATTTCCAAAAGGGATGCTTTTTGTCATTAAAATGCAGCGGAACTGTGGCTTATTCGGATGCACTTGAGCCTAAACCTGCTGCTCTCACTCAGCACAGCCAAAAAAGAATGTGGAATCAATTCGTTGACTTCTTGTAAGTGTAAAGTGGTGGGGCTTGTTGTTCAGTCATATGGGCTGTATTTCGGTGGATTTGTGCAAAGTGCACTGCGCTGAAAATGCCCAAGAAAACGCAGCTCTCGAGCAAATGCGTTCTTCAAGGTATTTGAGGAAATGATGGGCGACTTGTTCGATGAGGATGGATAGGATGGTTTTTTGTTCGCTTTCAGGTAGCGTATGTAATTCGCTTTTTGCTAAGTATGCTTCACCGTTAATTGGGTTTGTTTCTTTTTGTAAATTAGGCGAATCTGAAGCGTCGGCAAGTTCCAATACATGTTGAAGTAAATCCTGCGTTATTTGTTGGGGGACTATATTGAGTTGTAAATTAATTGGTGTAAAATGATGGGTATGGGAAGTGGAAAAGGAGGGCGACGCTCACGCCATATTGTAGCGCCTTAGTTTGTGGCTTGGTTGTTACAGTCACAAATGTTTAAGAATCAATTTCTGCATTGGACAGGTATATTGTGGTCGTTGATTTTCTTAGTGGAGGTGATTTTTTGTCAAAAATTAATCCAGGTTCAAACTTTTATGGAGATAATGATACTCAAACCGCACGTCCAGGCGGCATGCAAGATACTAACATCATAGAACCCAAAATTGACGACAATAAAAAACTTCACTGCCCGCTATGCGATGGAATTTTTAGTTCGAGAGAAGATTACATCAGCCACGCTTTATCTAAGCATCAGCCCGCTGAGCTAAACTGCGACAAGAAAGGCTGTACCTCAGAATAAACCAAAACTCGGATTCAACACAAAAAACCAACAATTTTTTTCTTGTGTTTTTTCTTAATGCAAACATTACTCGCATAATGTGTACTTGAAAGTAACGAGAGACATGGTCTTAATACTAATTAGACTATAGAAGAGAAGAGTTTAGAAAACAGAGTAAACAGCCTTACTAAGAAAAGAAGTCTCCTTATGAAATTGGTATAAATTGATCCTGAGTCTTGTTCTGATTTGGGAAGGCTAAATGTTTTAATTCTTCTTCTCGGTCCTTTTCTGTTGGCTATGTGGCGACTGGGGTTTTTCTTTCATGAAATGGCGTTCGGCCTGTTGTCTATTTTTATTCCACTATATGTGGTGAGGACCCTTGGCGGATCACTTGTTGAACTGGGCATTATGACTTCGTTGGCACTGTTACTCGGGATACCTGCTTCTTTTTTCTGGGGTTACATATGTGATAAAACGAGACGTTACAAAGCTTACATTCTTCTTTCTTTCATGTCAGCATCCGTAATTATTTATGCTTTCACGCTCACTGGGAAGAGCGTTGTTCTGTTTATCGTTCTATACGTTGTTATGCAAATGCTTCACGTGGCCCATGAGGCTCCAAAAAACGTTTTGATATCCGAACATTATTCTCGTCCGGATTGGGAAAAATCCTTCGCTTCCTATAAGAAACTCACCGAAGTCGGCTGGCTCCTAGGACTGCTACTAGGATTAGTGGCTTCAACTCTAAGCTTAAGTGTCCACTACACGTTGTTTTTATGTAGCGGTCTAAACTTGGCTGCTTTTGTTCTAACCATATTCCTAGTGACAGATCCGCTTCTGATCTTTGAACGGAGATTAGTAGGCATAGAAAGGAAAATAGACTACACTGAACGCGGAGTCATAGCCGCCTCACAAATTCTCGACGGATACCCTTCGACCGATAAACTCAAACAAGAAAGCTTCCTCGCCCTCGGCGTCGCCTTGGTGTTCTTCTCCTTAGCATTAAACACGTTCTTAACGCCTTTGCCGATATTCTTCGCCCAAAAGCTCGCCTCTCCCCCAAGCTTGATTTATGTGATTTACATGTTAAACTCGGGAGGCGCCATCGCAGGTTACATCTTCATTGGCGGAAGATCGATGTTTACAGATGCGAAAACACAGGTACGCCGAATTGTCCTACTTCAAAGTGCATTGATCTTTCTGCTGGCTACGATCATCCAGTTAAGTTTTGCAATGACGCTTTTCTCAGCTCTTATTTTAGTATTGCTAAACTTTGCTTACGCATCTTACTATATTCTCACGATTTCACTCTCGATGGCTTTTATGCCCGCAGGCAAAGCTGGCGTTTTCGACGTTCTCGTAGGCTTAGGAGCCGCATCCGGTTGCTTCCTGGGACCTTTTCTCGCTCAAACGTTGGGCTTCCTTCCTCAGTTCCTAATCGCTGGAGCAATCTTCTTTTTGGCGTTTGCAATTCTGAGAATTTTTACTTAGCAGAAAGCGTCAGAGAAAAAAGAAGGAGCTTCGCTCAAGTCTTTTCTAGCGGACTCCGAAAAGATAACAATCTTCGTGTAACAGGCGTTCTCAGTTGAACAAAAAGTGATTTTTGCCGACTTATCTCGTCACTTTTTGCAAATTTGACCTTGAAAGATCGTGTAGGATTTCGCAATTTTGCGAATTATGATTCGCAGGAAAACCTTAATTGCAGACTTCCATTAACTAAGAGGTTAAACAGGGAAAGCTGGAAGAGATTGAACAAGCGTATAGGCGTTTTGATGTATCAAACAAGCACCAGCAAAGGTCAAGAGCTGGTCGCTCAACGAATGGTTAGAGACTTCATTGGGCTCGGGCATAAAGCTTACCTAATTACCAGTATTTTTCACGATGGCGTGGAAGTTATTCCTCCTGAGAGTCTGGCAAAGGACAAAGGCTACGTTCTCGTTGACGACCCAGAGCTCGGGATTCCCGTGATTCGCGTCGACAGCTTCCTGGTCAAGTGGCCTCGTCGTCGCATCAACTTTCGCGACAGCGTTCACATTATAGAAAAGGTGGTTGACGAGTTCAACCTAAACGTGCTAATAACGCACAGCACACTCTGGAACGGACCCGAAGAAGTTGCCAAATTCGTCGCTTGGAGACGAAACATGCGAGACCTAGGGGGCTACAAAGACCCAATAGTGTTTTGTCACATGTCGCACTTTCAAGAGCCTTCTGAGAAGCGTTATTCTCTGGGCGAGAGGACCTTCCGAATGGCTTGGAACAAGTTTTCCCTTTCCCAAATCCTCAAAACAGCAAACCTAGTGCTTGTAGTCACTCCGTTGGAAAAAGATGCGCAGGTCAAAATGGGATGTTCTCCCGAAAAATGTTTCTTGTTTCCTGGAGGCGTTCACGAAGAACAATTTCTACAATTTGCCGCATCCGACACAAGCGATTTCTTGAAAAGATACAAGATTCCGGAGAAGGCGAAACTCGTGTCGTATCTCGGAACCTTGGAACCTAGAAAGAATCCTCTGGGCGTATTGAAGGTCGCCGAATTACTCAAAGATAGACCTGACATCCATTTCGCAATCGCTGGACGGGGGGATCCTAATTATGCAGACAAAGTCAAAGAAGAAGCAAGCCAGCTGCCAAACGTTACTTACATTGGTGAAGTGGATAACAAAGATAAGGTCAATCTCATAAAATCTTCATACATTAACATTCTTTTGAGCCAATTAGAAGCACTTGGTTTAGCCCAATTGGAATTTATGTATTCCGGCGTACCTGTCGTGACCTCAGGCGTCGGCGGTCAAGCTTGGTTGGTTCAGAACGGTCGAGAAGGGATTCACACGGCAGGTCCGGAAGATGCAGCTGGAGCGGCGAAAGCTATACTGAGCCTCGTTAATGACCCAGGCCTTCGTGAAAAGTTGTCCCAAAACGCTCGAACAAAGGCAAGAGGCATGACTTCTTGGCAAATCATGAGAGACTTAGACGAAGCAATAACCCGAGAAATGATGAAGGAGAATGGTTGGAAGCACATACCTTCTGAAGCCCGAAAAACGTTGGTTGAGCCGGAGCATGTTTTGAAAACATGGACGGCTAGCAGTTGGAGTGTGATTGCTACTGATCGAAGGCTCTTCGCGAAAGAAGGGCGCTTTTCTAGGAAGGTCGCCGAGATTCCCTATGGGAGTATTGCTTACATAGAACATTCGAGGCGTTATCCGTGGAGGTTCTTGGTGGCTGGTTTCTTGCCTGCTTTCGTTATTTTGTTACAGCCTTTATGGCAACTTATTCTTAAGGAGACCTTTATTTCGGCTGCACAAAACTTGTGGACCTTTATTACTCAATCGATCTCCGCGTTTGTCTCACCTCAGATGTTTCTCTTGCTATTGGCCTTGGTTCCTTCAATCATTGGTACGGGAGCGTTTGTATATGAAGCTAGGGTAGGTTTCAATTTATACGTGTTAGGGGCAAAGCCCGTGTACCTTCCTCGCAGACTCGGCGAAGTAGTCACGTTCGTCAGGAATCTACAAGACGAACAGCAAATAACCGGAATGAAACTGAAAGATGTTGAAACTTAATCACATCTCAAAAATATTTTGCGCGTCCTGAAGAGAACGGAAAGACACGACATTGCCATCAGAAACACAACTCAGACGAAGGCGTTGTTTTGGATTATGATGGAACCATAAGTCGCATACGTGTTCCTTAACTGGTGCAAAATGGTTTTAATTCAAAGTTCCGCTGTTTTGCGAAAAAAAGCCGACTTACACCAGAACACTTTACTATTAATATAATTTTTGAACAATTTGATATACCAACATTAAAGAAATGCTTTATCAATAAATACGTTGCTGAGACAAAGCTCGGTGCTGAATCTAAACTGCTTGCGACTTAAAGCGTGCGCTAAGACGTTATAAACGCACTCCTGAACGTGAAAATCGGGAAAAAATTATGATGAAACCCGAAATTTCTTTTTAAGTGTCATTAGCAATAACACTAATAACCATTTTATAAATTGAGGCAAAAAGCACGAAAATAGACGAATATCAGCTCGCCGCGTGAGATGGGATGACTTCAGCCATAGACGTAAGAGTTTTCAAAACTGTTGACGGCATCGGAAAAGAAGCGATTGATTTACTGGTCGACGACGGTTTTTTTACGTATGGATGGTTCAAAACACTTGAAACGTCCAAACCATTGAACCTGAATCCTCTCTACGTTACCGCTTATGACAAAGGCAAATTGGTCGCGTTTACACCTTGTTTTCACGACGTTGCCGACAAGTATTTTCTTTATGGCCCGAATGTTGTTCCTTTCATGAAGAGAGTCTTAAACGTGCGAAACCAACTACGTATCGGTCAAAATCATGTTTTACTGTGCTACTCACCTTCGTGCCAGCGCACCAAAATCTTTCTCGGAAAGGGCCTCAATGAAGGATTACTGATCAGCAATCTATCTGAAAAAATTGATGCCGTATGTAAAGAGGAGAAGATACTGTTCAGCTCTTTTTTGTTTGTTTCAGAGTTTGACAAACGCTTGATAACGCGCCTTGAGAATCTCGGATATCATAAATTTCTTTGGCAATCCACTTTTTACCTTGATGTTCGTTGGCGAAGTTTCGAAGACTATCTGAAAAGTCTGGAGCACAATGTCAGAAACAGGGTCAGGCGAGAGATGAGAAGTTGCAGGGAAAATGGGGTGACCATAGAAGAGGTGACCGAATTCAAAGATCTCTCAACAACACTGTCTGATTTGTATTTCAATCATCGTTTGAAATTCGTCAAGAGTGCAAAAAGACCCGAACCGTGTTTCTATGAAAGGTTAAGCGATTATGCAAAAGCCAATGCGATAGTCTTCATAGCCAAAAAGAAAGGTGCCGTAGTAGGTTTTTCATTGTGTCTGCGGAAGGACGAAACACTAGACGTCGACCAGTGCGGCTTCAATTATGAATTGCAGAACAAGTCGGATTTTACATATTTCAACCTATGTTACTACACGCCGATCAAATGGGCAATTCAAAAAGGCATCCGAAAAATGTATTATCGACACACTGCAGAAAAAGTGAAGATCAGACGGGGGTGCAAACCAGAAATGATATATTCCTTCGTTAAATGCCACAATAGGCTTGTGAACTCTCAAATCGGCAACTATATTAAGATCAAGAACAGAATTTTGCGGCCTGGTTAGCGCTCTTAATTCGGCTAAATCATCGTTCTATCTAGAAATTGATTAACAATCTCTATATTGGAAGAGAGTGCGATTAAATGGAGGGAATACCTTGCGTACTCAACTATGGGATTTGCTTCTTTGCGAATAAGCATTTTCGTCGCAATTTGCCCCTTTCTTGTTAGAGGTACATAATACCGAGTTAACTTAAAACGCCTGAAACCATTGTGGAGAGCAAACTTAATCAGTGATTCATGTTCGCGCCAATCCTTCCATGCACCATAAACAACCCAATTTGTACTATTTGCCGCACAAATTTCGATTGACTTTGCAATCAATGCATTATTAACTGCTTTATCCCAATGTTCTTTTAACGAGGCTAAACGATCTATTAGCACTACATTGTCTCCATAAATAAGAGATATGAATCCAATAAGTTCATCTTGGAAGTATGCTCCAATAAATGAACTGATTCCTAACGAACTTAGTTCCTTTTCCACTTGTTGCAACGTAGTTCCGAAGTACCAGTTTCGTCTATTCTGCTTTATGGGTGTACTATTGTAAATCTTCCAAATGCCTTCAGCAAATTTTTTATTGGGTTCAGCAATGCTTACTCGCACTCCGCTTTTTTCTGCTTTGCGAATCATATTGCGTGATTTTCTACCTATTGCTTTGAACCATTCATCATAACTGTGAACGTAAAGTAATGCAGCACTTTGTTCAGCTTTTGCCCAAGATTTTGGCGGAAATTGAATGGTGGAACACCAGTTCCTTTCAACAAAGGTAAATAGATCTACTCTCTGCGCAATGAGTTTACTAATTAAACTAGAAGTTAGAGTGACACTTCTTATGTACTCTCTTCTATCTCTTGCAGTTGTAAACAACAACTTTCGTTCAATCTTAACGGATTGAAGGTCACTATCGATTGCTGAAATACTGGTCAAGGAAACCCCAAGACTACTCCATATTTAGCGCGCCTAAGTTTTCTCTAACAAATTCTTTGAAGGCATCCACCCACGTAACATCCAGATTAGCTCCTGTTCTTTTGGCGATAAATGGTAAACGAGGAAATGGGAACAGAAGAAAAGCTTTTGTCCCATGAATCTCGTACGCCGTTAGGGGATTCGACAATATTGAGCTGTGAAGAATGGCCAAACGCAGATGTCCCACCAGTTTATAGAAGAGTAGCCTCTCGGCAAGGTCTCCATCGAAATACTTCAAGTATTCTTGAACAAATTGATCAGCAGTTTTTTCACCCAAGTCTGCTCGCAAGCGAGCATAAGCATATCCAACATCATATGCTGGATCCCCTATTTCGGCAGATTCCCAATCCATCACAACCATTCTGGAACCTTTAGTCAATGGTGTGTTAATACGCGCGCGATAATCACCATGAAGAAGACAGTACTTAGGGCAACGAGTGTTAGATACATTCGACTCAAGCCAACGAATCGCTAATTCAAAATCTTGCTTTAGTCCTTTGCTATGCCTATGTGAAAGACTCAGAAGAATCTTGAAGTAAAGAAGACTCCGCTTCGAGAATGCAAACATGTCTTCTGGGGCTTTGAGAGCATCAATTTCTAACGTGGTTAGGTCCAAGCTATGAAGGCGCGCGAGATTTTTGGCAAAACAATCTATATTAACGGTACTGTTTTGGGTAAGTTCCTCTTTTTGCATTATTATGAAAGGAGATCCAAGAACATTTGAATCATGTTCGCAAAGGTATGCTTTGGGAACAGGAAAACCAACGTGCTCAAGACCTCTTAAAACTTGAAATTCTTTTACACATCTTTCAAGATTTCCACAATAGAGCTTCGGGTAAGTATAGCTTAGGCGGGAAAAGCTCTTATAGTTGGTCTTATTTTTCAAAACTGGCTCTAAAGCCTTAATGTAGGCTTTCAAAACAAGATTACTTCGTTGCTCACAACCCGCGTCCCGATAGGTTAGCAAGAAGGAACAAACGTCATTGCTCCAACCTAATTTCCTAACATCTGAGACACTAACAAAAGTGGCTCCATTGGGAAGAAAGTCTAATTTGCCACCGCTGAGTAGAATTGCAGAAAAATATTCTGCAAGTTTCTTAGAAATATAGCCTTCTCTCACGCGGGTTCGCCTTACAGTCTTTCCATGCGCGCGTATCTAGCAAGTTTTAACCACCGGAAGTAGAGCGTGCGGTGACCTCTGTGTATTTTTTTCGCTGAACGTGGATTACATGCAAGCAAGTCAATTTCTTGCCGCTTTCAAGCATAACGTTTGTCATCGTGAAGCACCGCTTAACCAGTTGCAGGTAGCGAGGGCAGGATACTTACGCTTAACTATGTGGACTTCTGGTTCCACGAGTTCACCGCTCAACCATCAGTTAGACTAATATATAATTCGTTTGGTTGAACCTTGCTCTATAATTCGTGTGCATACGCGAAACTTCACAAACCTTGCGTTAAAGCTGACAATTACCGTCAATGGATTTTTCAAAAAGCTATAAAATAGGTCAAGCGGTAAGAAAAGTTTCAAGAATTCGGGAAGAGAGAAAAAAATGAAAATATACAACGTAAGGAACACGCGACATTCTAGAAACCTCAGAAAGATCGCAAAACCACCACTTCTATTCATCAGCATGCGCGCTAACTCCTCACCAATTTGAGTACGAGACTTTATTACTCTCTTGATAATTCAATAGATAACACTGCCCGAGGGGAAATCATCATGAATTTAGAAACTGTCGTTTCAATTGCTGCAAGCGTTCTGGCATTTTTTCTGTTTACGATTTCCGCGTTTTCCTACAAAAGAGAGAAGAGAAAACGTCTGCTTTTCGTCACGGCCGGTTTCTTCGTGTTCGCCATTGAAGAAGCTTTGAACGCCATACAAGAAGCTTTCCTCGAAACAAGATATCCTTCACTCGAAGGAGAAATCTTCACACTGAATTTTATTGTACTACTCATGTTCTTCGCCGGGCTAATCAAGAGGGAATAGGCATGTTCCTATGGCAGGCAAATCTGGTGTCTTGACAAAAAAGTTGCTTGAAGTAGGAATCAGACAAAAACTCTTCACACTCATCTCAGAATGCCCAGGCATACACTTCAGAGACGCACAGAGAAGAACAGAATCAGCCACCGGAAACCTCACCTACCATCTGGACTGCCTAGTCAAAGCCGGTCTGCTCACAACAGTCCGAGATGGCAAGTACCTCAGGTATTACGCCTGCAAAGAGAGGTCCATCGAAGAAAAAGTAATCCTCGCGTTGGCACGCCGAAAAACTGACAGACACATCCTTCTTCTCCTACTACAAAACGAGACAAACACAAACGAAGAATTATCAAAAATCCTCAGCTTATCGCCTTCCACCATATCATGGCACATCAAAAAACTCATAGAAACAAATATTCTAAGCGTGAAGGCGGAGGGCAGAAAAGCATTCTACTCCGTTAACAGCCCAGAACTCGTAAGCGGAATCCTAATCAAGTACAAAGAAAGCTACGTGGACAAACTGCTTGACAGATTCGTAGAGATGTGGGAAATGTAATTCCGGCCACTTCTTTTTATTGTTCGATAACTGTCCCAGAAGCTATTTAGAACATTGAAGAAGACGCTATATTTTTGAAGCAAATTGAAGGTGATCAGCGCGGCGCGCTATAATTCGTGTCATGGTGTTATCGAGAGAGTAAAGTTCATCATAGACGGGGTTTAAGCGTGAGAATTTCCGCGCTACTCGAAACGGCATCAGTTAAAATCCTGCTTTATCTTCATGAACACGGAGAAGTGAGATACACAAACCTAACAAAGCTCATAGCGAGCAGAGGAACACTTTCCCTAAATATCAAAGAACTTGAAGAAGAACGGTTAATCCAAAGAAGAATCTTACCGGCTAAACCAATACACGCATACTATTCATTAACAGAAAAAGGCAGAGAACTAGCATCACTGTTGCGCAAAATCGAAAAAACCAATCAATAGTATAGTGTACAACTGCAATCTCGTCTTCCACCAAATAAACCAGGATTTTACGTTGAATGTGGGTGTGGGCTCACAGTCACATGTGTTTAACCCTGCCAATGACCCTTGATAATATAGCTCAAATCGTGAACGCAGAAAGGAGGGCTAGATAGGCGTGAAAAGTAAAGAGTTTATGGATAAAGATTTGTTTGCGTTAGACGAGAAAATCGGCACAGTCAAGGAAATAGGAATAGATCCTGAAGAGAGGAAAGTGACTCATCTTGAAATCGAATCAGGATAAAAAACATGAAGAAACTACAAGTCCTAATAATCGCATTTCTAATTTCACTGTCAATCTGCGCACTGGCGAGTATGCAAGTCAAAGCTCAAACAGTCAATCTGTCTAAATTTGTCTTCAGCACTATTAGTAGTCCTCAGACTGCTGGTTCTTCTTTTAGCATAACCATAACTGCTGAAGCTTCAAATGGAAAGACGGTTACGAGCTATACTGGAACCAACACTTTAACGGTATCTTCAGGAACGATTAGTCCAACAAGCACAACCGCATTTGTTGCTGGTGTTTGGACGGGTTCAGTGACTCTCTCTCAAGCAGGAACAGGCATTTCAATCTCAACAAGTGGCGGAGGTAAATCTGGAACAAGCAATACTCTCACAGTTAATCTGGGAGCTATCGACCACTTCGTCTTTAACACTGTCAGCACACAAACTGCAGGTAAAGCTTTCAGTATAACGATAACAGCTAAAGATTCAAGTGGGAACACAGTTACGGGCTACATTGGAACTAACACTTTGAGTGTTTCAACAGGAACTATTAGTCCAACTATCTCTGGTGCCTTCTCGAAGGGTGTTTGGACGGGTTCAGTGACAGTGACTTGGGCTGGTTCAGGAGTTACGCTTTCCACGTCGGGTTCAAGTAAGACTGGAACGAGTGGCAGTTTCACGGTTAATCCTGGTGTTCTAGATCACTTCACTTTTAGTACTATTAGTAGTCCTCAGATTGGCGGGGTGCCGTTTAGCATAACTGTTAATGCTTTGGACGCTTATGGGAACACGGTAACGGGTTATGATGGCACGTTGGCTCTGAGTGTTTCAACAGGAACTATTAGTCCAACCATCACCGGTCCATTGTCAAGTAGCGTTTGGACTGGCGTGGTTACGGTGACTGCTGCTGGTTCAAGCGTTAATATTACGGCTACTGATGGTAGTCATACTGGTAAGAGTAACTCGTTTACGGTGAATCCTGCTATTTTCGCTTCTGCTGGTGCTGGGGGTTCTATCAGTCCGACTGGAACTGTTTCTGTCAACTATGGTGGTAGTCAAAATTTCACCATAACAGCGAGTACTGGCTACTACATTGCCAATGTATTTGCGGATAACGTTTCTCTGGGTGC
>JBEKFM010000052.1:0-19249 GCA_050013315.1 Bathyarchaeia archaeon | reverse complement strand
TTGTGTACTCATTTTGAAGTGCTCCTGTAAATGTGAACTGCCGCTGTTGATCCTGACCCGCCAACGTTATGTGTTAAGCCGATTTGTGCGTCTTTTACTTGGCGTTTTCCTGCTTGCCCTGTGAGTTGCAGGTATATTTCGTAGGCTTGAGCCGTGCCTGTAGCCCCAACAGGGTGACCTTTGGCTTTTAAGCCGCCGCTCGTGTTAACTGGGATCCGCCCGCCCAGGCGGGTTTCGCCGCTTTCAACCAGCTTCCCTCCTTCGCCTACTGGGCAGAAATCTAAGTCTTCGTAAGCCATTAGTTCGGCCAATGTGAAGCAGTCGTGAACTTCAGCTACGTCTATGTCTTGTGGTTTGGCGTTCGCCATTTGGTAGGCTGTTTTCACCGCTAACCGCGTGGCCTGAAGCGATGTGAGGCTTTTGCGTTCGTATAAGCCGATCGTATCGCTTGCTTGTCCGCTACCAATTATATGTACTGGCATATCGGTGTATTTGCTGGCTAATTCTGGCTTGGTCAGTATTATGCAGCTTGCGCCGTCAGTTATCAATGAACAATCATAGAGTTTCAACGGCCAAGAGACGTAACGGGATGCCATAACGGTTTCGACGGTGATTTCTTTTTGCATGTGAGCTTTAGGGTTGAGGCTTCCATGATAATGGTTTTTGACGGCTGCTAACGCCATCTGCTCTTCAGTAGTGCCATAAGCGTGCATGTGAGCGGTAGCCATCATTGCGAATAAAGCTGGGAAAGTGATGCCGTGCCACTGTTCAAACGGATAATCCGATGCCATGGCTAAGTACTCAGTAACCTCAATCGTTGTACGATGCGTCATTTTCTCAACTCCGCCAACCAAAACCACATCCGCAAGACCAGACAAAGTTGCGTAAATACCCGCCCGCAAAGCAGCACCAGAAGAAGCACACGCTGCCTCAGTCCGAGTTACTGGAATACCAATGAGTCCAGCCCAATCTGCAGCGGCTGGTCCCATATGCCCTTGGTGCTCGTAGGCTTCGCCCATGTGTCCGATGAAGATGGCTTTAATGTCATTTTTTGGGTCCAGTTTAGGACAACGATTGAAAGCTTCTTTAGCCGCTTCGGAGAAGATTTCTCTTGAAAGTAAACCTTCATGTTTTCCGAATTTTGACATTCCAGCGCTGACTATGCTAACAAGCGGTTTTCCATTCAAACGCGCGGTTCCCTCTCTAATGCCTATATAGTGTAGCTAAGCCTGTTTAAAAACCTACAACTAGCCCCATGCTAAGAAGGCTTAAAACAAGAAGCTTAAGGGAAGTGGATTTTTCAAATCATGTTTTTAAGTGCTTCACGTAGAGGGAGCCATAATTTTTTCGGCGCTATAGTCCTGCAATATAGATTCTTAAAGCCAAAACTGGCAAAACCACCACTAATCCAAACAATACAGCAGTCAACGCCATTATCCTCAAAGCCTTCGTAATTTGCTCTGGCGAAATACCATGGTCGTCGCCTAAAACGTAATAACCCTGTTTTTCCAGTTGAATGTTTAATGCTCCAGCCATGGCTGAAATCGTCCAGCCTGCGTTTATGCTGGCAGTTTTTCTCTTATCCCTTTGTAGAATGCGCCAAGATTCACGCCAGTTTTCCCTTAAAAGGAATGATGCAACAACCATTAGATAAGCTGTTAGTCTGGCAGGGATAAAGTTCGTTATTGTGTCCAACTTAGCCGAGAACCAGCCGATGTTCTTGTTTTCAACGTTTTTGTAGCCGACCATAGAATCCAACGTGTTAACTACTCTGTAGGCGAATGCGCCTGGAACGCCGAATAGGGCAAAGAAGAAGAATGGCGCGGTTATTCCGTCAGTGGTGCTTTCCGCTATGGATTCTACGGCAGCAGAAGTAATCTGCCTTTCATTTAGAGTGTTGGGGTCTCGCCTAACGATGAATGGTAACCATTTGCGGGCTTGAGTTAAATCGTTCTTCTTTAATGCGGTAGCTATCGGTTTAGTGTAATGGCCCATGCCTTTTACCGAGAAAGTAGCCTTAAACAAAACTGCGCCCACGATAATGTATGGTATTGAACCGAAGGATTGTCTAATCCAAAAAAGCATCAAAAAAACGGGAACCGAAAATAGCAGCATAACACTTACGGCTAAAAAGACGCCGTTTGCCTTCTCAATTTTAGGATTTGTGTTTTTTGTTTTCAGCTTAAGGTAAGCTATTACTTTGCCTATCGCGATGGTTGGATGAATCCTGTCAGGATACTCTCCGAAAATTGCATCAATCAAGAAAGCTAGCAGAAAAATCAGCGCAGAATCGACAAAGAAAGAGAAATCAAAAGAAAACATGGTTCACTACTCAAAGGTGCTAATTCTTCACTGTCCCCTTCAAGGCTTCAATCAACCGCTCATTCTCCACACGAGTTTTTATCGCTATACGAATAAAGTACTCGTCAAGTCCCCTAAATGAAGTGCAATCCCGAATCAAAATGCCTTGGCGCAACAGTTTATTTTTCAGTTCAGTAGCTGTTAAACCTGACTTCCGAATATCAATAAAGAAAAAGTTAGCATCAGGCTGAAAAACCTTGAACGATTTAATTTCGTCTAATTCAGCTAATAGTTGCGCTTTCTCTTTCTTGATAAGCTCACGCGTTACCCTAAGATGCTCCATGTCTTTTAACGCGGCAACAGCGGCAGCCTGCGCTAAACAGTTAACATTCCAAGGAATCTTGGCACACAATAACACATTGATGATTTCTTCAGAAGCGATTCCATAACCAACGCGCAATCCGGCTAAACCGTAAATTTTTGTAAAAGACCTCAAAATGAACAAATTTGGGTAATTCTGGATTTTATTAATCATTGACAAAGCTTGTTCGTTTTCTACAAACTCCAAAAAATCCTCATCAAGAAAAACAAAACTATCCCCCTCAAGAGCCTTCTCAATTATTCCCGTCAAAGTCTCTGTCGGAATAAGAATGCTTGTAGGATTATTTGGATTACACAAGAAAACTATCTTTGCACCGACCATTTCACGTTCAAAAACTGTTGCTTCAACGTTAAAATTTCTGTCTAGCCTCACGAATTTCGGTGTTTCGCCTGTTTTTCTAACAGCACTTTCATATTCGCCAAATGTCGGCGCAGGAATAACCGCCTTATCACCTTTTTTTATAAAAGCCTCAGCAAACAAGTACATAAGTTCCGTTGACCCATTCCCCACAACAACATTATCTTTGCTTAATCCGGTAAAGTGGTCAGCAATAGCTTGTCGTAATTCGTTAGAATTTGAATCTGGATAAGCAGCAATTTTGTTAAAGCTGTTTTTTGCTGCGTCTAGCGCTTTTTTTGATGGCCCTAAAGGATTCACACTTGAACTAAAATCCAAAATCTCCTCTTGCCTAAACCCACTCTTACCTGCAGCATCCAAAACCTCTCCGCCATGTACGCAGGGCTTAAGATTTTTAATATTATCCCTAACTAAACTTTCAACAGGCTTCATTCAAGCTTCAATCCTTCAGCTATGCTGCTGAAACGTAGGTTTCTCTTTAACGTAAATCATATAAATGTTTGGTTGGATATTCCATCCGAAAGAAGAAACCAAAAAAATGCTTAAGTCTTTACAAAAGAGTTTTGAGAACGAAAAAGAATGATATAACATTGGACAAATAGGCAAGGAAGATTCAGATTGAGCGAAAAAATTGATGAGCACAAGACTCAAGAACTAAAGGAAATGATCCAAGAAAGAAAAACCAATGAACCTGTTGAGGAGGTTCTTGCAATATTTTGCGAGCGCCACGGAATTGCACTAGATGCATGCCGAATTCTCTATAACCGGCTCGTTGATAAGGGCGAAATCAAAGAAAAATAATGTTTAAGTTTTAAGCCCTTAATTATTTACAAGGGCTCACAATTGAATGAACTTGTCTTCATAGGATTGGGATTAAACGACGAAAAAGGCATAAGCATCAACGGTCTAGAAGAAACCAAAACTGCAGATTACGTTTTCATAGAACTCTACACGAGCCTAATGCCAGACTTCAACCTTCAACACTTAGAGACGCTATCCAGCAAAAAAGTCCAAGTAGTTTCAAGGTGTGAACTTGAAGAAGAAAACGGAACCATCATTCTTGAAGCTGCCAGAAAAGGCAAGACAGTCTTTCTCGTCCCAGGTGACCCATTTATCGCCACCACACACGTGACATTGCGAATTGAGGCAGAAAAGCACGGAATAAAAACCCGCGTTATTCATGGAGCATCCATAATCTCAGCTATAATTAGCTTGTCAGGATTGCATAACTACAAGTTTGGAAAAACAGTTACCGTCCCCTTCCCTGAAAATTTTTCTGAAACTCCCTACAACGTTATCGCTCAAAACAAAAAGCTTGGGCTTCACACCCTTTGCCTTTTGGATCTAAAAGCAAACGAAAAACGCTTCCTAAATATCAACCAAGCAATAGCAATGTTACTAGAGGTTGAGCAAAAAAACAAAAAGCTCGTAATTACCCCAAATACAGTCGCTATTGGCATAGCACGCGCGGGAAGCAGCAATCCAACCCTTAAAGCTGACTTTCTCAAAGATTTAGCGACTTATGATTTCGGTGAGCCGCCCTATAGTTTGATTTTTCCCGGCGACATGCATTTTATGGAAACTGAATCCCTAATCGCTTTCGCCGGCGCACCGACAGAGTTTAGGAGGCTTGTCAAATGAGCCTAGAAGCGTTAACGTCAAAGTATATTTCTTCAGCGGAAAAAGTCCTTAAAGAGTTGAAACAAGCAAGAACACCCATTACCGTGACAAAGGAAGCCGTGGGTAATATTTTGCGCTGGGCTACAGACTACTTGGAGGACGCAAAGTATTATAAGGTTCAAGGAAATTTTGAAACCAGCTTAACTTCAGTAGCCTACTGTGAAGGGCTTCTTGACGCTTTAAGACTATTAGGCGCTGTGAAATTCGAATGGCCAACGAACCAAGAAAGAAAAAAATCGTGTTAGCATCAGGCGTGTTCGACCTGCTTCATTTAGGGCACGTTAAATTTTTGGAGGATGCCAAAAAGGCAGGCGGGGAAAACGCTAAACTAGTAGTTGTCATTGCAAGAGACATTACGGTTGAGAAAGCCAAGGGCAGAAAACCAATAATGTCTGAGGATCAACGCCGCAGACTAGTTGAATCGTTGAAAGTGGTTGATGAAGCAGTGCTTGGATACGAGAACCTTGACATTGGTGAATTTATTGAGAACGTTAAGCCCGATGTGATTGCTTTAGGATACGATCAAGTAGATATGGAGAGAAGAGTGTCCCAATACGTGAAGGAACACAACTTGGACGTGAAAATTGTTCGGATAGGCAAATTCGACGCAAATGAATTGGACTCTTCGTGGAAAATAAGAGAGAAAGTCGTTGAAAACTTTCGCAGGCGAATAAGCGATCATGACCACCAGTGAGAAGTGGAAGCCCACCTACATTCTGATTGCCATAAACGTGTTTATCTACATTTACACTTCTGTTATCAGCGGGAATTGGCTAAATACAAACAACAATCTTATTCTTCAATGGGGGCAATATAATTTTCTTGTGTTCCATGGTTGGTACTACCAGCTTTTCACATCCATGTTCATACATGCCTCAATAGCGCATATTGCAGGCAACATGCTTTTTCTATTCATCTTCGGTTTAAGAGGAGAAGAAATGTTTTCTCTGCCCGAGTACCTTGGAATCTACCTCGTTGGAGGCTTAGCAGGCAACGTTCTTTCCCTAGCCTTTGGACCAAACCTACTTTCGTGTGGGGCTTCAGGCGCGATTTTTTCATTGTTTGGTGCTTGCGTGATTTTTACTAGGCGTTCTGTGCGTCAATCTATCCTTGGAGCGTTGGTTTACGCGTTCTTTCTTTTGTTTATAAGTGCAGGACCAGGAGTGAATGATTTAGCTCACATAGGCGGATTAGTTTTTGGTTTATTTGCCGGTTATTTGATAGCTACTAGTCGTAAACCACATGAGCAGTATTCAGTTAATTACAAGCATTCTATATTTCCCTTTTAGTCAGGGCAGAATGTAAATTTCTACTTTCACTTTATACCCGTCTTTGAGGCTTAACTGCTTTCTCAGGCATACCGGCGCAATTATTTCTAGCACCGAAATGTCATAGTGGCTACGCAAAGCTGTTATCAACGCACCTTTAACCTTGTTATCAATGACCGCAGGATAACATTTTACAAGTCCAAATGATCGGTCTTCATTCTTGAATCCTGTAATCTCGATTGCTGGGTACGCTTCTATTTCCATGCGAGTTTTAATATCATAGTCTGTTGATAGTTTTAGATTAAGTGTACCAGGATAAGGTTCAAAACCTAACTTTTCATTAAACTGCGTTCGATAATGCTCTTTTGCGATATAATAAGCGCCTTCACCTAAACCTGTGAAAACTGTTCCTTCCAAAGTTACCGAAGGCGGATACGATTTTTCAACTAAAAATTTCAAGTTAGAGTAGAGTTTTTGCAGTTCTTTAGTTCCTTGCTCTTCAATTTTAATCAGGCTCCCTTCGGGCGTTATGTTCCTCTGAATCCATCCCTTGCGCTCAAGCTCTATTAGATATCGCGATGCTGTTTGCTGGGAAATTCCAAGTTTTCGAGCCAAATATTCGGTTGAAATCTTGGCAATTCGGCGGTAAGCTCCCATTTCCGCGAGCTTAAGGAGCATGTAAAGGTGCTGCCAATCGTGCTTTTCAGTCAAGGCTTGGAACTCCAGTGGATTAGAAAATAAGTGCTATTGGTATTTAAGCGGCTCGACTCACATAAAAAATTGCGCTAAAGCTAAGCAGGTAAAGCGCGAAAGCTAAAATTGGGCATTAAACTAAGCGGGACAATTAGTGACTTGTATGAGCGGGTCTGGAAAGAAACCAGCAAAACCAAGGTCTAACTTCTAAACTTCACATCCTTATGCGGTTAAGGCTATGGAGGAAAGAAATGATGGTCTATTTTGCCACTCTGCGGAGAAATCGGATTATTTCATCCATATTCTCTTCAACTTCGTTTTGTGTTAATTGCTCCGCGACCTTTGCTGCGACTTCTATTTTCCAATTTGTTCTGCCTAATATTTTATCGATTCTCCTCACGACCGGTTCGTCGTCTTTAAACTCAATCTTGTCTTTTTCTGTTGACAACTTGATGACAATATCTCGCAGAAGGTTTTTGGGATAATAGTCTTCAAAATCGCAAGTTTCAGATTTTTCCAGTTGTTTCTTAAAAAGTATATGATAATTCTCTTTATCAAGAAGGCGGTCACTTTCAAGCGTCTTGATTACATTTTCGGCTAATTTATCTAGTAACAAAAAGACTGGCAGGTTGATCTCCTTTGCCGCTTCAATCCACAACCTGAGATGATAGCTGCGATTATCTTTGCCATGCAATGGAATGATTGAGACATTAGCCAAATCTATTTCGCTCTTTTCTGCAACAATAGGCAAGATGTATTTCTCGGTAAGTCCTTCGACGAAGAGAACCCGATTGGCAAAAAAGAAGTCGCTGGGCAGTATATCCAATTCAAGTAAGATTAATCTTAAGTCATCTCTTTCCACTCTTTTGAGTTTTGTCTGTTGCTGACTATCTAGCGAAACCAAAAATGTTTGTTTCAAAAAAGCTTGATCGACGAAGACTGGTGAGTGAGTGGCTATAAATATCTGTCTTTTTGCTGAAGCTGCTTTCAAATATTTGAAAAGTTTTCTTTGGTAATCTGTGTGTAATCGAGTTTCGGGTTCTTCTATGCCGTAAAATGTTTTCTGGTCTAGAAAGTGTCTAATCAGTATCATCAGCGCTTGGTTGCCACTTCCACTTAGCTCAATAGGTAGCGACAGACTGCCGGTCCTGAACTCAAAGATGCTTCCACGGACTCTTAATTGTCGACCAGAAAAATTATTAAACTGTGTCTCAAACTCAGTCCATAAGTCTTCTTCTTCTCTATTGGATGGAGAGACAGCAAGCCTATTCAGGTAACTTTTGCTTTCTGGGTCAATAATCGTTGAATGAACAGTTGCCGCGGGTAGCTCAGGAGACTCACGTGAACTTTTGATCAATTTGAATTTGTTTTTAATGCTATTGTGAATATTCGCAAAAATAGCGTTTGAAATATCAGGAGATATCGGCTTTTCTTTGATTGATTCCTCTTTGGAATCAAGAACTGATGCTTCAAACGCAAAGTAAGGCTTTTCTGCAGATTCTGTTGTTTCATAGATTTTTCCGTCTCGCACTTTAAAATAATCACCGAGTTGGCTCTCCACATTTTTCCACATATTAGCCTCAATTCTACGGTGAATTCTGAAGATAGTCCCAATACTCTCAACTTCTTTAATTTCTAATCTTTTGCATATTTCTTCATTGAAAATACTTTTCAAGTCGTCAGTATTCATTTCCAATTCTATAATGAATTCAATAGGTTGCTGTATTCTTTTATCGTACCAAGTTGATGGGTCAAGTAATTTTGCGCTATTGTTTTGTAAATCAATGTCAGTAAAAAATAATTCCAATGCTTCCATTATGTTCGATTTGCCTGAGCCATTTTTTCCTATTAGGATAATCATGTTTCCAAGTTCAGTCATTTTCACATCATGAAGAGACTTGTAGTTCTTAATCTCAATAGAACGAATCTTCAAACTAAGCACCTCACGTCGATGAGTTTTTACTTTGGTTAATACATACTAATTTAATCAGCCTGCGCTTAAATGGTTAACTCAAGCTAACCAGACAAAACAAACTCAATCAAAAACTATCTTTATTATTTAAGAAAGGATTAACCCTTTTTTCTTCACCCATTATAGATGTAACTCCATGCCCAGGGTAAATTAAAAAATTATCAGGCAAACGCGCTAGCTTTTGCAGAGAAAGTCTCATGTCACTTATTGAGCCCCCTGGGAAATCTGTTCGGCCAATACTTCCAGCAAACAATGTGTCACCGGTGAAAACAAGCCTTTCTCCAAGGAGGCATATGCTGCCAGGTGTATGTCCTGCGGTATGCATAACCTTCAGAGATTCATCGCCAAACTCGATTAAGCTTCCATCCTCCAACAGGACGGCTGCAGGAAACTCGCCTTTTTCCAAATCCTCAATAGAGGAGGCATCATAGCGATGAATGCAGATCGGAACATCGAATTTTTTTTGGAATGCGAAATCGCCATTTATGTGGTCTGAGTGACCATGAGTGTTTACGATTAGCCTTATTTTTAATGCGCCTTCTGCTATGTAATCGAAAACTTGTTCAGCTTCAGAAGAAATTTCCAATCCTGGGTCTATTACAATCGCCTCCTTCGTTCGTTCGCAGTTAACTACATAACAGTTTGTTGATAACATACCAACCGTGAACGTCTCAATTAGCATACATGTCAACAACCGAGTAATGTTGAAAGACGAAATAAACTATTGCCCAAAACAAAACGCGTTGCATCCAACGATTCTGTATGACGTTGATTGTGTTCTTTGTGTACCTTTACCTATTGCGTTTAATTGATCTGCTCTTCTTTGTTAAAATAAGGTATCTTAAAAAAAACTTCTTGCCTAGCGGAGCGTTAAACCCCTTGAAAACCAGTAAGTTTCATCGTGCTTCCGCATTTGCCGCAGCAAATAACTAATTCAAAAAGCTCGTTGTCGACGATTTTAGTTTCTAAGATTTTGTATTTTTCTTCTGTCTCGTCTTCAGGTGAAATTTCCATTCCACATTTGGGACATGGGAAAGAACCGTCGCCTTCAATGATGACCAAATTTATCGTGTATTCCAAATCTTTTTTACTCGGCTTTTTCATCATCATTCTTCTTCACTTCACTTCATTTTCTTTCGAATTTCCATTGAACGCCATAATTAATTAACTATTATGAATTTCTAGTCAGTATATAGGATACATTTAAAAATTTGACATAAAAAAAAGGGTGAAAACATTTACGTTTTCCACTTAATCGCTTAGCTTTCTTTTTCTTTCTCAAAATTCTCGGGTGAAATGTAATCGCCATATTTTTCTTTGGCTTCGAGCAAGCGTTGACGTTGCAGATATAATAGACCAAACAATTCTAGTGGCGTATCGGTGACGTTTCTCTGGTAGAATTGTTGTACACGTTCAATCTTTGCCAAGTTCTCGGGAACGCGGATAGTAAATTGTTTGATGTAGTCTTCTTTAGCGTAGTTTTTGCCTAATACTTGCTTGAATAGCTTGCGTAAATCCTCATATTTCGGAATGTATCCTGTTGGAGATTTTAATGCATCAACTTCGTTGTGTACTCTTAGTTCCATCCATTTTAGCCAAACGTGCTTATCCTGTGAGCTGTTTAGGTATTTGCTGTCGCCCACTTCTTTTAGGAAATAGTTTACCCCAAAGATGACTGGTTGCTTTTTGAGTTTTCGTCCGAAATTCAAATTGTTGTGAACGTTTTTGCCTATTGGGATTGAGATGAAGTCTTGTATGCTCATCACGTTGATTTCAGGAACGCCCTCTTGACCGACGGTAGCAAAGGTCGTTTCAGTCTCAAGTGAAGCGCCGTAAGCAATGATTCCATGTTCCCAATTGAAGCTCTGCTGGACAGGCACGTAAGCCTTAGCATCACGTCCGCCGTACATTATGCCGCCTAATTCAACACCCATTGGATTGTCAAGTTCAGAGTCACAGTTTTCCAATGCTTTGAGCGCCAGCGTGTAACGAGCGTTTTTGCTGGCTGCTGGAATCTCGGAGCCATTCTCATCTTTTTTGCCTTCATACCAGGCATCAGTATAGTTTAGGCCTTCTTTAGGAAGCTCTTGCCCCATTCCAAGCCAGTATGGTTTACCGTCCTTAACCAGCACATTGGAGAATATTATTTCTCCTGTGCGAGTTAGCAACTTGTAAATTGAAGCGTCGTCACTGGGATTAACGTCTTGGATTATGCCAAATATGCCTGATTCAACATTCACCGCTCGAGCGGCAAAATCAATGTCTCGAATGTAAGCAATGTCATCACCAAGAATTGTCTCTCCCGGAAGCATTGCTGTTGAGGTTTTTCCACAAGCACTTGGAAAGGCTCCAGCGAAATACGTCTTGCGCCCCCCTGGACCAAAGACGCCCATGAGGAGCATGTGTTCTGCCAGCCATCCTTCACTGCTAGCTTTACGAATAGCCAAGCGGAATGCGAGTTTTTTGAAGCCCACAGAGTTTCCAGCATATTGAGTGTTTACGCTGTAGATGGTATTGTCCATGTGGTCGATGTAAACGCGTTTTTTATTGTATTCTACGCTGACAATATCCTCGTTTAATTTTCCAGCCGAGTGCAGGACTCGCAGAAAGTCGCTTTTCGGTCCTGCTTTTATAAATTGTTCATATCCGGGGCGATAAAGGAGGTCTTCTGAGTGGGCTACGTACCATGAGTCTGTGCATTGCAAACCCAGAATGGTGAAGATAGAATCAGGTGGGCCAAGCGAAACGAAGCGGACAATCATCGTTTTTCCCTGCATTGAGTCCCTAAGTAAACCTCTAACCTCGGTCAAACCTTCTTGGCGATCAATTTGGTTGAGGGCTTTGCTTAGGATAACTCCTTTGGGTACAAGATACTTGGTTGCTTGGCGGTCTCGTCCTTGGTCATACTCACCATCGAAATGGACAGTGTGTCCTGACAGGGTTAAAATTGCTTGTTCTTCGCATGAAGCGATTGCTTGTTTTCGCACATGCACAACGTCTTCGGCGGAATCACTGCAGACGAAGATTTTCTCAGGGTGGCAGAGGTCACTTTCTTTAGCGATGAACTCGTGAACAATAGGGTTGTCTATGGCGCTTAGTTTTTGGAAGTCAGACGCACTCAGTTTTGGTTGTAAAGCTTCAAGGTACGGATTCATTGTTTGCACCGATATCTTTAGAGATCATGCACTATTCCAGGCACACGCGGGAAAGGCTGTGTTTCAGCTACATGTTTAACGCCTGCAATCCAACCTACTAAGCGTTCCATGCCGATGCCTCCGCCCGCGGTGGGTTTTAATTGGCCTTCTTTTGCCATTTTCAGCACTAATGCGTAGTTTTCTTTTTGAATTTGGTCGCGCTCAATTTTCTTCATGATTTTTGAGTATTCCCATTCGCGTTTGGCACCTGATAGTACTTCGCCGTACTGTGGCAGGAAGAGGTCATAGTTGTCCCATTTGCCTGTTTTAAAGTCTTCGTAATCGTAGAATTCTCTGGGTATGTTTGTTACCCATATAGGTTCGGTTGCATCTTTTGCTATGCCTGCTTCCCACCCTTCTGCGCCGTATTTAGCTTCAAGTTCGACGCGGTCGTAGATTTTGAAGGGTGCCTTAAGTGCCTTGAGAGTTTCGCATCGGCAGAGGGTAGTTAATTCTTCTTTCAATTCACGTTTTAAGTCTTTAATTAGAGTGCAGATGGAGTCTTCTACAAGAGTAATGATGCCTCTTGAGGTCGCGTCTCTGGCTTCAAAGTCGAGTTGTGTGAACTCGTAGGTGTGTTTGCCTGTTTTAGCGCGTTCCGCTTTCTCAATGCGTATGTTGGGTGAAAGGATGAATAGTTTCGGGTAAGCGGTTGATGCAGCAACGAGTTTGTGGATGATCATGCTTGCTGTCGTGCGTACTGGTTTACCGTAGATGTCTACTTCTATTCTTTTCTCTATTGATGCGCCTGGGTCTGGCCATAGTGGGTCTGTTGATTGTGAGAGTGCTACTGGAAGTAGCCATTGGAAGCCTTGATCTACAAATGTGGAAGTAAGGCTTTTCAGTGTGTAAGTCATTATTTTGCCGATGCAAGCTTTTCTTTCTAATTCATTTGGTGAAAGTTGATGTAATGGTTTTGGGATTTCAATTTGAGAGATTTCTTGTTTGCTTTTCAATTTTGTTCACTTTATGTTAATTTATTGGGAAGTACATGTGTAAAGCAGATAATAAATTTTTTATAATAAAACATGGATAAATTACAATTAAACAAGCTCTTATAGCTGTAACTTGTAATATTTACACATGAGTATTAAAATAGATGAAAAGGACTTAGCCATACTCCAACTGATACAAGAAAATAGCAAACTCACAGCCAAACAAATCGCCAAGAAAGTCAATTCGCCGATAACCACAGTTTTCGCAAAAACAAAACGCATGGAAGAACTGGGCATAATAAAACAATACAGGGCGATTCTGTCTCCTGAAAAACTGAATTTGGGCACAGCAGCTTTCATCTTGGCTTCGGTTTCATATAGGGCAAAACCCGACGATGTACCAGTTTCTCAGAGAGCCGTGGCTGAGGAAATTGCACGTTTTCCTGAAGTGCAGGAAGTACATATAATTACTGGCGACTGGGACTTACTCGTGAAACTTCGTGCCGAAAACGTTGATGCAATCGGCAAATTCGTGGTTGACAAACTACGATTAATTAGGGGTTTGGAGAAAACATTGACTTGCATGATTTTCGAAACCGTGAAAGAAACCACAAGCCTACCAGAATCACTAAAGAGAAATGAGAAGAAATCGATTAAGTCTTAACTTCCGAAGAGCTTGAATAGTACAGAAGCGGTAATGCAAGCAGTACAGTGTTTTTTCCCTTAGAAGTGAGAGCATACTCCACTCTTAATGGCGGGCCAGCAGTGACATTTCTTGTTATGTAACCATGTTTCTGAAGCATCTTCAGCTTATCTGATAGCGTGCGGGAATTGACGGTTAAAATCTTTTTTATTTCGCCAAATCCGATGGCATCTTTAAGTAGCAACGTATAGAGTATTTCGAGGCTCCATTTCTGGAACAAGAGGTTAAAGCTTTCTTGTAGGCTGTCAAGCTCGTCTTTAAGCTCGGTGGGCGTTATCTTTTGGGTCTCGATTATTTGGTTAAACGTTTCCTCTATACCCTTCAAAACTTGATTCATACGTGTTTCTACAATTTTGCGGAATTCAGCGCTTAAAGTTAATGGGGCGCTCATCGTGTTTACACTTGGTGTAACTTGGCTTACTTCATAATTTATTAAGGTTTACTAATACAACAAGGTATACAAAGTATATCAAAAAGGTCACTGAGGAGAAAATTCTTGGAGAAATATGATGCTATAGTTGTTGGCGCAGGAACAGCAGGCTGCTTAGCTGCAAAAACCATCGCTGAATCAGGCTTGAAAGTATGTATAATTGAAAAGAAAAAGCGAGAAGCGATTGGGGAAAAAATTTGCGGTGACGCTTTAGGTGAGCATCATTTAAAGTTTCTGGGGTTAGAGAAGCCAACAGGCGGGGAATTGGAATCACGAATTGACGGCATAAAGATTTATTCACCTGATGAAAACACGGTTTTCACCATAGCGGATAAGGATTTTGTTGGGTACTTGCTTAATAGGCGTCTGTTTGGACAATGGCTTTTGAAAAAGGCTACAGATGTAGGTGCTGTTCTTGAGGATAACATGAATTTCCGCTCGCCAGTAATTGAGAAAGGTGCAATAACTGGTGTTACAGTTAAAAATATGAAAACAGGCCAAACTGTGCAGTTGGAAAGCAAAGTTGTTGTTGACGCCAGCGGTTTCTTTGGGGTTGTTAGGCATCAGCTTCCGGTGGAAATGGGTATAGACCGTGAAGTAGAAAATGAGGATGTGGAGGCTTGCTACCGGGAAATCCGTCAGCTAAAACAGGAAACGGAGAACACACGGTTTTGTGAAATTTATCTCAACCAGAAAGTGGCGCCGGGTGGTTACGTGTGGATTTTCCCGAAAGGAGGCGCCAGAGTTAACGTTGGTTTAGGAGTTTGCATGCGAGGTAAATATCCGAGTCCTAAAAAGCAGCTTTATGATAACACGTTTACTAAACTTTCTTTTGAAGGCTCACTGATCCTTAATGCTGGTGCGTGGTTTGACCCGACAAGAAGACCATTGGATAATATGGTTGCAAATGGCATCATGCTTGTGGGAGATGCTGCATCACTGGTCAATCCGATTCACGGCGGTGGCATCGGGCCATCAATGCTTAGCGGATACTTTGCGGGGCAAACAATAGTTGGAGCCTTGGACAAGGGCAAGCCCACTAAAGAGGCATTGTGGGGCTACAATAAGAAGTACATTGACACTTACGGCAAGAAACAAGCAAGTCTAGACATTTTCCGCATGTTTCTCTTATCCTGCAGCGATGAAGACTTGAATTATGGCATGTACCAGAAACTCATGACTGAAGACGACGTGCTTAAAGCAGGAATGGGCGACCAATTCCACTTAAACATAACTGAGACTGCAAAACGCGTTTTCAGGGGTATCCGACGTGTTGGATTCCTCAATAAATTGCGTTTGACGGTTACGATGATGAGGCAAGTGGGAGCACACTACAACAATTACCCCGCGTCACCTCAGAATTTTGAGCCGTGGCGATTGCAGACCGTTAAACTTATTGGAGAGGCAAAACAAAAGCTCTTAGATAAATAAATTTCAAGCCAATCTTTTTTCTTAGTCTTATTTTTCTTTTGATTTTAGAACTCGGTAAAGGCTTAAATTTGCAGTACAACATGCATATTTATGGTGAAAAAAATTGGTTTACTGTTCCAACTGCGGTGAAAAAATTTCTGATGATGCAAATTTTTGCCCAAAATGCGGAGCTAAAACCGAGAAGGGCAAAGCCGGAAAAGCGGCTTATCCTTCCGATGAGTTGCGAGATGCTTTTTATAATGTAGGAATAGAGCTCGAGAGAGCATTCACTATTGCAGCACATGAAACGCATGCAGCCATTCAGAGAGCAAGAGATAACATGCAACAAAAATCTGCTGCTCAAGAAACTGTTGTTTGTCCAAAGTGTGGAAGAAAAAATCCCAAAGGCTCGATTTTCTGTCACTATTGCGGCTCGAAGATAGCGGCCAATTGAAGAGTCACATGGTAGTGATTAAGAAAATGAATGGAAACAAAACTCTTGTGGCGTATGAAACTAAAGGCGGAGCTACTGAAGAGTCTGCGCAAAAAATAGCAGAAATCTTACGTTCCAAATACCAATTAGAAGTGGATTTAGTTGATTTGAAAGTGCAAAAAGTGCCTGACTTAGTGCAGTACCAAAACGTAGTTATCGGCGGCGGTGTCAGGGCTGGCAAAGTTTACGGTAAAACGTTAAAGTTTCTTGAAAACGATTTAAGCGGTAAACGCGTGGCTTTTTTCGTTTCATCAGCCCAAGCTGGTACGCCCGGAAGCTACGAAAAAGCAAAAATCAAATTTGTAGAAAACACTTTGGCAAAATATCACAAGATTAAGCCCATAGCAACAGAAGCCTTCGGTGGCCACATAAGAATATTTGGAAAAACCGTTCAGGACAACAAGGACATGACCAAGGTTGAAGCTTGGGCAGAAGAACTTGGAAAAAAATTCACAGAATAAACACAAAAACAACTAACGCGCCTTTTTTTCGCAAATACAAGAGTACACCTAAACAGGCAACGCGCATTCAGCGGATGTGGGGATACGAGGGTTGATTTGAATCCATGCCTTGCCAGAGATTTCATCCGCACAACCTACTTTTTTATTTCTTGACTTGAATAAGCTTGTTTCTCACCGCACAGCTTACGTTGATCTTGGCATTAATGACCAAGTAACAATCTTACATTGCCGTAAACTACTTCCGCCTTCAAAAGCATTAAAACAACAAAGACAATTAAGAAAAACAGGAAAACTAACCAATTCGCGATGTTTTTATGTTTGTGGAATTTCTGGTTAATGGAGTATGAAAGGACGGCATACCCGAATAAAAAGAAGAGAATAAAGACCGAGAAAGGAACCAAGTTAACTAAAAACAATCCTGCCATTCCGTAATTTTCTAACCACCATCTGGAGATGGCATTTGCTTCATAAAAACCGGGCTTTTCTAAGGCAAAATATGTGCTTATAGGATCGGCAAGGACCACGATAAAGGAAATGAGTGCAATCAACAGCAATGTTTTGCCGCGTCGTTTTTTCATAGGCTGAACAATATTTCTGATCCTTGCAGCCAATCTAACAAATGGTTTCTTCTGGCTCATGTCTTAGCTTTCTCTCGTTAATACTGCGTTCTCAGAAGTTCAGCTTTTAAATTTATCTTTATTTTCTTACTGCATGATCTTTTTTCGTGTTTTAAGCTTTCTTGACAGAGTGTTTCGTGAGAGGGCAACTTACCGTCTTTGAATACGTGATGGGAAATAATAAAATAAAAAATTTCTGAATACGCAATATATTCGTAATGGTTTGGAAAAAAAGGCTGTTTTGGGGCTTTGCATTCGTTTTTGCATTCTATTTTTCACAATCTTACGCTGAATTGTTTTCTGAACTTGCTAGTTTTCGTGATGCACATATAGTACTATTTTTTAAACTAAAGTGGGTATAGTTACAAAAGAATAAGTTGAGAATTCAATCTTGAAAGTGATAAAATGAGCAAAACAAAGTTGCAAAAAAAGCAAACTGGACAATTAATAATTCGCGGGATTACTCAAGAGAACGCTACAAAGCTTATTGAGTTTCTCGCACAAGGAACATTGCAGTCACAAGATAGATTGTTTGAATCAGCTGACTTTTGGCCTCAGAACGAAATGGATGATTATGCTGATGCTGTAATTGCAGCAATGCTTATAGCAAAAAATACTGCGTTGACTGAAGATCGCAAAACGCGTCGAAGGTCGCAAAATGTTATTCATTATGAGTGAGTAACTAAATTATTTTGGACTTAAACTGTCGCGGAAGACCTTTACCCTGCGTTTCTACCGCAAACCGAAAGGGTTCGGCGGATTGACAAAATACTAGATGATAAAGAAAAAGCTGGAGAGATAGGTTTTTACCATCTCAGGGTGGAGAAATCTCCCGCAAAACCTCCTCTTTTTCTTTTGATACCTTGATTTTCTGCAAAATGTTGCTGGAGACATGGGTTTGGAATTGAACCTCGATATGTGGAGATGTCATCTCAAAGCCCCTTCTGTGTTTTTGCTTTCCAACCTGCCGTTTAGTTTGGTAGATTTTGCTTTACCTCAAATCTTAATTCACACCTATCCATTGCTCAATTCTGAGTAATTTTGGGGGGGTACCTTTTTGAAAAGACTGTTTTGGAAGAGGCTTGGTTTTGGTTGTTTTGGTCAGTGGGCTTTTTTGAGGCTTATTTGGTCTATAGGTCGTGTGGTTTTGCAGGTTTTTTTACTCATTGGATTAGGTTTGATTTGAAGCTATTTCTTCAAAAAACGCTGAAAAGCCAACAAAAAGAAACCTAGGTTTGAGGTTGGAAACGCGT
This sequence comes from Bathyarchaeia archaeon, assembly GCA_050013315.1. GTDB lineage: Archaea > Thermoproteota > Bathyarchaeia > Bathyarchaeales > Bathycorpusculaceae > Bathycorpusculum. Next base: position 1,100 of record JBEKFM010000052.1, on the reverse strand, counting down.
AAGCTCCGTGGAAAGGGGTTAGAGTCCTTTGAAGTTGTGAAGAAATCTGACGTGATTTATACGCTTTTTTGCGCTATTTATACGTGATTTTGCGCTTATTTGACGTTTCCTTGCAGGATGAAAAAACCGCCGGTTTGTTTACTTTGAATGCTCGAAGATTTTTGGCGTTTTAGTCAATTTTGTTGAGTTGAAGTGGTGGGTGGGATTTGAATCGGTGCTTAGATGATTTTCCAATTGCACTTTCCACTTTTTGTTGAAAAAACGTTTTTTTGAGTATTTTTAAATACTTTTGCTGTTAATTATTTTTGGAGATGTCTGCCTTTGGTTTCGGAAAAGAAGATAGGGGATAAGATTGTTTTTCTCTGTGACATTTGTGGGCTTGGATATTCGGATAGGAAGACGGCTCAAGAGTGCGAGGACTACTGCAAAGCTCATCTTGGCTCGTGCAGTGCAGAGATATCGCAGAAAGCCGTTTATCTTCCAGAGAAATCAGAAGAGCTGCAGAAAAAATAGCTATTTTGGAAATTTCAAGAAAGTAGATTGCGAAGAAACGATTGCGACAAAACCTCCAAAGCCCTTTCTTCTGTTTGCTTTCCAACCATGCCTATGGTTTGATTGATTTTTGCTTTGCCTCAAATCTTAATTCACGCTTCTCCATTGGTCAATTCTGACCAATTTTGGGGGGATACCCCATTTTGAAGAAGACTTATTTTTGGTCGTTTTTGGTCAATGGCCTTCTTTTCGCGGTTATTTGGTTTAGAGATATTGGGGTTTTGAGGTCTTTTTTCTATAGTGAATCAGGTTTGGTGAGAGTTCATTCTTAACGAGACTCTAAGTTTCGACGGCGAAGAGGCGTCGAGAGCAGTTAGAAACGCTTAAGCATAATGTAAAATGGTTTAAGTCTTATGAAATTGGGAAGGGACTGAACGTGAAATATACGCTTACTTGCGCTTATTATACGTTCATCGCGTAATCTTCGGTGACTGGGAAAAAACCGGATGATAAGGTTGAAAACGGGGTCGATAGGTTTTTATGTTCCGCTTAAATCTCTAAGGTGTCACCAATATATATTAAACTGCAAAACAATGGATTGATGGACC
>JBEKFM010000051.1:0-19357 GCA_050013315.1 Bathyarchaeia archaeon | reverse complement strand
GGCTTTTTAGACAACACGCCGTAATTTAGCATGCAAACAACCCGAAGGGCTAATTATTGTGCCTATATCCTAATAAGACCTTCGTTTTAAAGTCTAAAGCCTAATTACAGCTAAGGTCTAGTATTATTATTCCAAGCGCCTAAGACTCCAGCTTTCCAGCCGCTTATACGAAAGTTTTCAACGGTAACATTGGCGGCTGTAAGGTTTACGCCTATGTCGTACACGCCGGGTCCTTGGAGGATATGATATGCACCGTTGATTATGATGTTGTTTGCCAGAACAACTATGGAGCCGCTAAGATCTGCGGTTGCAGTATAAGTGTTTCCGCTTCTTTGTAGGGGAGCATCCGAAGGTGTGATATCGCCATTTACGTTGATGGTTATTGTTTGAGAGGATTGAGCCTTTACGGGCGAAACATAAATTACGCTAAGAGCGGTCAAGACGACTAGAATCAAGACAAAAGCTGAAGCTTTATACATCATCTTAGTTCGCTCCATTTTGGTTAACTTTACCAGTTGAATATTAACAATTTACATATGGGTAAGCTAAAGCTGGCAAGAGTGAGCATATTTCTCCCGGTCTTAAGTCCACGTTGTTTGCGATGGAGGTAATACGCATTCGAAGCTTAACTACTTTAAGTCGTGAGTTCAAGAAAAGTCATTTCAGATGTATTGTTCAATTCATTTTTATTTTTTGCCCTTCAGTCAGAAGATGAAAATATTAGCTTCTAAAATGCTTTCGTTTATTCCCTAGGATTTCAAGCACAGACGGATAGACTGTTTGAATATAGCGCAACACACGTCAAAACCACAAGCCACTTTTCTTATCCACTAGATTCACCAGAAGATTATAATACTATGTCGATTGAGGAGTCTAAACAGTTGGGCTCCCATGGTTCAAACAAGGCTGTGCATTGTTACACACACTTTTCTGCCCCATGTTGGCGGGATAGAAAAGGTTGTCTATGAACAAAGCAAGCGGCTACTTCAAAGAAATTATGAGCCCATCGTGGTTACAAGCCGAATTCAAACACCAAAAAATTATGTTGTCGACGGCATAAAAGTTGAATGTTATGGATCGTTAAACATTGGGTTCCGTCTGGGAATTCCCTATTCGATTCCAACAGTAACAAGTATTGAAACTTTTCTTAAAGCTGTAAAATCAAGCAAAATAGTCCATGCACACGGTCACCCATACCTTTCATCGCTTATCGCAGCTAAGCTTGCTAAAAGATACTCTAAGCCATTCGTGCTTACGCAGCATAACACGTTCATTGAATACGACAGCATTTTTGATAACATTGAACGGCTAAACGATTTGGCTGTGGGAAAAGAGACGTTAAAAGAAGCAGACAGAATAATCACCGTGAGCAATGCAACTAAGGATTACGTTTTAAGTTTAGGAGCAAAACCAGAGAAGGTTAAAGTATTATATAACGGGGTTGACCTGGTCCGTTTTAGGCCTCTGGCTGGAAAACGAGAGGAAATGAGAAGAAAGCTCGGAATTCCCCAAAACTCAATCGTGGCCCTCACCGTTAGGAGACTTGTTTACAAAAACGGCATCGACACATTGATAAAAAGTGCAAACATTGCGGTCAAGAAGAATCCAAAGATTATTTTTCTGGTCGTTGGAAAAGGGCCAGACTTTAATGACGTTCAAGTGAGAATTGAACAGTTAGGGATAGAAAACAATTTTAGGCTTGCAGGCTTTGTTAAAGATGAAGATTTGCCGTTCTACTATAACGTCGCAGACTTCTTTGTGTTACCATCAAAATCTGGAGAAGGCTTACCTTTGGTTGCGCTCGAAGCCATGGCTTGTGGGTTGCCGACAATAGCCACGGATGTTGGAGGAATAAGTGAAATCTTGCCGGAAGATTACGGAAAAATAGTGCTGCCTAACCAGCCTGAGCTGCTGGCAAAAGCAATTTTGGAATTTTCTAATATTGATTTATCTTCAAGCAAAAAAGAGCTTCGAGCAGTAATGGAAGAAAAGCATGGTTGGGATAAAAACATTGAAAGACTTGTTGAAATATACGAAGAGCTTATTTAACCGAGCTAACGAAACATTATAGCCTTAAAATGGAAGTTAGTGGATGACGTCGAAAATAGATCTGGTCTCGATAGTAATTCCAACACTCAATGAAGCAGGAAACATATTGGAAGCTGTTACCACCATCGAGAAAGATTTAGCGTACCCAAAAGAAATAATCGTTGTCGACGGCAACTCAACTGACGGGACAATAGAAATAGTTAAAGACACAAATTTTTGCAAGCTAATCATTGAACCAAGACGCGGCTACGGCATTGCTCTTAAGACAGGCATAAAAAAAGCAAAAGGCAACATCATTGTGATGGTGGACGGCGATGGAACCTATGAGGTAAGACACATCAACCGTCTGCTGGACCGGATGATTGAGGAAGATGCTGACATGGTTTTAGCTACTCGCATGTATGACCCAAAGAAAGCTATGGGAATAATGAATTTCGTTGGAAACAAAGTGATTACCTTCTTTTTCGACTTCTTCTACAGCCAATTCCTCAGCGATACACAATCAGGTTTCCGAGCAATATCACGCGAAGCAATTGACAAAGTTGAATTAAACGAGGGAGACATGGCTTTCGCCACTGAAATGCTTGTGCAATTCGCCAAAGAAGGATATAACATGGTAGAGGTTCACACCACATATAAAGCCCGAAAATACGGGAAAACTAAACTGAAAAAATTTAAGTCAGGAATTGAAATATTCAGCACCATATTTAGAGGACTTCTGGATGAGGAAACGATTAGAGAAAGTAAAAAACCTTGGCAGAAAAATAGGCTTAAACGATGAGAAAGGCTACGCTGTCGCAATCTTTCTTGCATTAATAATTGTTTCCTCACTAGCCATAGGCTACTATGTACTCTTTAGGCCTCAACCATCAGGTTATAACAGCATTTACTTGCTCGATTATCAAAAAAAAATCATTGATTATCCAATGGTTTTGGTTGTTAACCAGAACAGTACATTTAACGTGTACGTAAACGTCGATAATCACTTAGGCTATAAAGAAAACTACCAAATCTTAACGAAAATAACCAACGACCTTTCCAGTTTGCCAGTTAACGTCCCAGCCACCAATAGCACTGAGATAACTCTGAACGATGGTCAAAGCTGGCAAGGCTTATTCACAGTTACCCAAAATCAGGCTGGAAGCTACTCGGTTGTCTTTGAGCTCTGGCAATACAATCAAGGTTCAGGAGCTTACGAATTTACGAATAATTATTGTGTCTTGAACTTTCAAGTTATAAGCTAAGTTTTCTTCTGACTTAGAGCGTACTCTTTTTCGATTGCTACCCTGTGAATATTGTTGTATGCACAGAAAGGAATTATCTTCAGGTCTGGCGTAATGTAATGCACGACGCAGCGTCTAACTCTGTTAACATCAAAATTGTATGAATCCATAAAAGCCATGCAACCTAACAGGAATATTCTTCTGCGTATTTTTCCAAGCGACTGGTAAGATGGCGCGAGGTGCATTCGCATGATCGAGTTTGTTAAGGTGAAAATGCCCACTTCTTTTGTGACTAGGAACCAGTCCATCGACATAATTGAGGCCATGAAAAGAGATGAAAGAAGCGAAAGTTTGCCCTTAGACTCCGCTGTTTCGGCGGTTTTGCGAATGCTCTTGAAAAACATGTCAAAGTTGACAAAACGGTTAATTGGGAACATTTTGCCTCCCTTTGAAACATAAATCCAATTCACAATGCCGCATTGCGGGCTACATGAAAATAGAGGCCAAGGCTTTCTCATGAATTTGCGCATTATCTTTATCGGCGACGTCATCACCGACATTGGGAACAAATCGCTTGTTTTTATTTCGCCCCGAGTTTGTTTTTCTACGTCTTCTGCAAAGGACCATTCCCTAAAGTTTTCTCTAAACGGGTTTTCTGTTGCTCGACCCGTGAAGGCGATGGGTTGAAAAATTAAGCCTCTGATTATGTCAGTGTTTTTCGAAGCAAACTTGACTATATCGCCCACTTCGTTGTCATTTAGACTCTTCATTAACGTGTTGACAAGAATTATTTCTATGTCGTATTTGCGGCAAACCTCAATAGCCTTAAGTTTATAGTCAAAGAGTGCTTGACCTCTAACTTTCTTATAGAAATCGTCATGGAAACTGTCAAACTGCAAATAAACAATGTTCAAACCGTTCTTTTTCAGCCGTTCAGCCAACTGTGGGTTATCAGCCAAGTGCACGCCGTTCGTCGCCAGAATAGTCATAAAGCGCAGTTTGTGGGCAACACCTATGATTTCAGGCATATCTTCCCGTTCTAAGGGTTCGCCGCCTGAGAACAGGATTGCTGGTGGTTTGGGATTTGCTCGGCTTACGAATTCTAGCATTTTTATGAGATGTTCTTTCGTTGGTTCATAATCAACTTCTTGCTGTGGAAAAGTAGAGAAGCAAACAGCACATTTTAGATTGCACCGTTTAGTTACATCGATAACGCCTATTACTGTGCCTGAAGCATGATTAGTGCAGGTTTCACAAACGTATGGACACCCTTCAGGGTTTTTCGGAGCGTTCAAATCTCCAAGGTATTGAAACTGGTCGTAAGTTTGCATGTAATTAAAGATGCTAAGGCTTTGCCAATGAATAGCTTCAAAGGCACCGTGGTCAGGGCATTTTTTTGTGATTTTTATTTTGCCGTTTACATCAGTTAACTGCGCATCTATTTTTTTCTGGCATTCAGGACAAACGCTCTTTGTTTTGCTCACAGTACCCCTCCCATGCTGGACAGCGCCTGAATTATTAACGCTAACGGTAACAGAATCATTGACATAGTAACAATGCGCTCGTACCTACGCACATTCGATACTGTTGAGGCTGAAGTTACAAGACGTATCGAGGAGTAAATGAGTAGAAGGCTCCAAAGTAGTATGGGAACCAAATAGTAAACGCTAAAGTTACCCAAAAAGTAGGGTAAAGGCGCAAGCACGCCCGTCAACGAAAAGAACAACGCACTTACTTTCGTTGACCTGCTGATACCGATTTTCTGGGGCAGTGTTGGGTAACCAGTTTTTGAGTCGCCGTCAAGGCTTAAAATGTCTCGCAGAACATTGCCGCCTATTGTGCCAAAAGCTATTGGATAGAGGCTTAAGGAAATCAAGCTTACAGTGTTCGAGATTGTAGCTTCCCCATAGACAAAGGCTGTTCCAGTTAAAATGCCCACCAAGATGTTAGCCATAAAGCCTGAATTGCGTTTTACAAGAGTTGAGTATACTAGGAGCAGGATTGAGTCAGCCGCGATAATTGCGAAGCTTAACCAGTTAACGTAAAGAGCCATAATCAAGCCTACAGCAAAAAGTACACCCGAGATTGCCACAACCTGCTTTAAAGACAAGGCACCCGAAGGTATGGGGCGTTTTGGTTTGATTACTGCATCGCTTTCCCTGTCGAAGTAGTCGTTGATTGCAAAACCAGCCGATGTTATGAATGCCATCGAGAAGAAAATGAGCAAAATTGTTTGTACGCTGAGGCTAAGGGGGTTTTTTGAGATGGCAAAAGCTGTTAGGAGTGATAAACCACCTGTCATCAGCCAGTAGGGAAGCCGCAAGAGAGCGATTAATCCTCTAGCTGGCTTAGCAGTGGTCATTTCGAAAGTTTCCTCTCAGCGATAATTTCTTTTATGCTGTTTTCAAGGCTTACCTTTGGGTTCCATTTTAGCTCTTCCTTTGCCTTGGAGTTGTCAAACCATATTTTTGTTACGTCGCCTTGCCAAGAAACGTTGGTTGTGGTTATGAATGTTTGTTTCTGGAGGTTGAGGATTTTAAGCATCATTTTGGCAAGGTCAATTATTGTGGTCGTTGTTCCAAAGCCTATGTTGTACGTTTTTCCGTTAGTGTATTCATCTGAGCCTACAGTAACTAGAGCATCCACAACGTCTGAAACATGCACAAAATCTCTTGATTGCAAGCCTGTGCCAATAATTTCTAATTTGTTAGGGTTTTTAGCGATTTTATCTAGGAAGTCATGGATGACCCCGTGGCACCTTGACCCGTAAACGTTAGCGAACCTCATTACGACAATGTCTAAGCTGTATTGACTTTGATACATTTGGCAGTATTCTTCGCCAACTACCTTTGATAACCCATAACAAGAGAAGGGGTGGAAACCGTAGTCTTCTGGAGTTGGAAATACGGTAGGATTCCCGTAAACTGCTGCGCTGGAGGCGAAAACTAGTTTTGCGTCGTCTTTGCGTGCTTTCTCAAGAACTTGCAGGGTTCCTTTAGCGTTTGTTTCAAAATCATCCAAGGGATTCTCCATCGAATATGGGACAACAACTTGAGCTGCTAAATGATAGATTAAATCAGCTTTCTCTAAGGAACGCAGCTTTTTCAAGTCCAATATGTCGCCTTTGACGAACTTTGCTTTTGGAACTTCTTTCACGTTTTCTATTTTGCCACTTGATAAGTTATCATAAATTGTTAGGTTAGACGTTAGTTCTGAAAGCCTTTTGCACAAGTGATAGCCTATAAAACCTGCTCCACCGGTGACTAGTATTTTTTTCCCTTTGAGTTCCCCCATTTAGTTCACGACAAAGTCTATATTATCTTTCGGTTAGTTGTACGGTATATGTCGCCAGTGAAAGCTATAAAAACTTTTAGGGATTTGCTGTCTTTCCTAACAATTATTCCTGTCGGCGGAAAAGAAGATTTTATTTTCACCACAGCCGACCACTTGTACCTGTTTCCGCTTATCGGCGGATTCATAGGCTTACTTGGCGCTGCTTACTTTGTGGGTTCAAGCTATATTGTTAATTTTTTCCTCGGTTTAGTTAATTTGGTTATTTCGATACCAACTGATTTCTTATCAAAGCTTGCGGTTGCCGCCATGACTGTGGCTTTTCTGCTTGTTTTAACGGGGCTTCAACATTTTGATGGGTTAATTGATTTAGGCAATGCTTTTGGATTGAGAAATTTGCGCGAGAGGAAAATGGTTGCACATGCTTGGACCGTAACCCATTGGGGAGCGTTATTGGCAATAGTTGTGGAGTTTATGGCGTTTGTAGGCCTATTTCTAATTAATCCGTTCTTTGCTTTTGGGGCAATAATTGCTGCCGAAGTCTCCGCTAAACTGGCGATGGTTACGATTGTTTGGATTGGGAAACCGACGCATAAAGGCTTGGGCTCGATTTTTCTTCAGAGGGCCAAAAAGAAACGCAATCTTATCGCTTATGCGCTTTCTGTTTTGATTGGTTACCCATTTTTTGCCTTCACCCGTAACCCTTTTTTTGGTTTCGTTACCGTCGGTGTGGTTTTAGTTAGCATTCCGGTAGCGCTTGTGATGGAGAAAGTTGGAGAAAGCGTTTTCGGTGGTGTTTCCGGCGACATGATTGGAGCTACGAATGAGGTAGCGAGGGCAGTTACGCTTATTTTGCTTGCGAGCGTGTTTATGCTGGTATGAAAATTCCTGCTTTGATAATGGCTGGCGGCAAAGGTAAACGCATGGGTTTGCCAGTGGAAAAGCCGCTTTTAACTTTTTTAGGTAAACCGCTGATTGATTGGGTTGCGGAGGCAGTTGCTTGTGCCGAGAAAGTTTCAAAGTTTTATGTTGTGACTAGTGAGAACACACTTGAAACAGAGAAGCACTGCTCTATCAAGGGGTGGAAGGTTCTGCGGACCGACGCTAAGGGTTATCATAATGACTTAAAGCAAGCTGCTCTAAGAGCTGGTTTAATGGGTCCCGTGTTGACAATTCCAGCTGATTTGCCAGCCATCACCGGCAAGTTTCTTGACAAAGTCATCAGTGAGTTCGAGGTTTGCGGAAAAGATTTCTTCGCAGTATTTGTATCCATTAAGACTCGTGAGGACTTGGGTCTTTCTGTGTCTTCCACTGACGAGTACAATGGCGAGTGGTATGCTGTTTCAGGAGTCAACATCGTTAACGGTGTCAAAATTCAAAGCGAGGGCAAAATTGAAACAAGTGCCTTAATTGCTGAAGAAGTCGAAGTTCTCCTAAACATTAACACTTTAAAGGATTTGGAAATTGCAGAGAGGATAATGAAAGATAGAAGCTTGAATAGATGACTTGTTTTGAGCCGTAAATTGGGTTTTAGAGAAATCTTTAACACTTTCACGCAATCTACTTTACATAAAATTGTTGTTTCAGGAGACCAAGATGAGTCTACTAAGCCACGATAACTTCTGGAATGCGGTAATAACGCTGCCAATGACCAAGAAAATGCTACAGCTATCCCTAAAAAAATGTGGCGCATGCGGAAGAACGGTGCTTGAAGCGGCACTGGATGATTACGCTGGAAAAACCAATAGGAAATGTGAGAAGTGTAGTGGTCTCTACTCGCAAATTATCGGTTTTTGGGTTGAGTTTCTCAGGAGAAGCTTAAACATTAAGCGAGAAAAAGTTGAGAAACTCTTAACTGACCCGTACGCAAGAAGGGCAATAACAAACCTAACCAAAACATTCGCTTACATAGGAATCAAAAAGCCACTTTCGCTTTATGCACCTTTCTTGATCGTTTGGGATTTCACTCACAAATGCAACTTGAACTGCAAACACTGCTACTCAAACTCAGGCGCAGTCAACGAAGAAGAACTAACGACTAAAGAAGCCATTGACGCGGTAGACCAGCTTGCAGGTGCTGGCGTGACAGCACTTGCCTTTTCAGGCGGCGAACCCTTGAGCCGAAAAGACTTTTTTGAAGTGGCAAACCACGCAGTTAAACGCGGACTGTACGTTTCGGTAGCTACAAACGGAACCTTGCTAACCAAGGAGAACGTGAAGAAACTCAAGCAAACGGGAATACATTACGTGGAAATAAGCATTGACGGCGCCACAGCCAAAACACATGACACTTTCAGGGGAGTACCAGGCTCATTTGATAAGGCTGTAGCTGGGCTTAGGAATTGTGTGGAAGCGGATTTATGCGCTTGTATAGCGACAACCGCCACCAAAAGCAATCTTGGAGAAATGCCAGCAATCGTGACCTTGGCTGAAGAGATGGGCGCTGAAAGATTCACGTATTTCAACTTCATTCCGACAGGCCGTGGAAAAGCACATTTTGATCAGGATTTGTCAGCGGAAGAGCGTGAGGAACTTATGCGTTACTTGCTAAACAGAATGTCAACAGGCTGCAAAACAACCATTCTCACAACCGCGCCGCAGCTAGCCAGAGTAGCCTTGCAATGCCAAGGGACATCGGGAACGGGAGAAGTAACCATGTCAATGGCGCACATGCAAACGGCGAGAGTAAGCAAAAAAGCTGTTCCTCTTGCAGATTTCATCGGCGGATGCGGAGCAGGACGATTGTACTGTTCACTTTCACCTCAAGGAGACGTCCACCCATGCGTCTTCCTACCTATAAACGTGGGCAACTTAAAAATCGAAAAATTCTCAGACATATGGTTAAACTCAATACTCTTCAAAGCATTCAGGAATAGGGGAAACCTGAAGGGAGCCTGCGGAAAATGCACCTACAAGTATATTTGCGGAGGATGCAGAGCTCGATCAGCCGCATACAATAACGGTGATATGCTAAATTCTGACCCAGGCTGCATGATGGGAAAACAATTGAAAGGTGCTTAAGAGTGCTTAACCCAGAGCAGAAAACAGTTAAAATCTTTCGAGCCCAAAATGGCATAAGTAAAATTTTAAAGGAAGCCATTGATAATTCAGGATTACGTGGAAAGCAGAAGATTTTTGTTAAGCCCAACATGAGTCACCCAGAATACCTTCCTGGAGTAATCACAAGCCCAGAGCTGCTAGGTGAACTGGTAAGTCTACTTCGGGATGGCGCCAGCGAAGTAATAATTGGCGAATCTAATGGTTTCAATTACCCATGTAACTCAGCGTTTGAGAAAACAGGGATAGAAACAGCCGTTAAGAAAGCAGGCGGCAGCGTGATTAATCTTTCAAACGACAAGGTTGTCAAAGTAAAATTCCCAACTAACATTAGCCCGCTCAAGGAGTTATTTTTGCCAAAGACCGTGTTGGAAGCGGACGCAGTTGTGGATTTGCCTTTGATGAAAACACATGAGTTTGCAATGTACAGTGGAGCTATAAAAAACCTCTTCGGCTGCGTCCCAAGCAACAAGCGGATCTACCTTCACCCTTATCTGCCAGAGGTTTTCTATCGATTATACTCCATCTTTAAGCCGCAGCTGACCATCATGGATGCGAGAGTTGGGATTGAAGGAAATGGTCCAACAAAAGGCAAACCCGTCAAGATGGACTTAATGTTGACTGGCAACGACGCGTTAGCCATCGATATAACCGCAACAAAAATAATGAAATTAGACTGGAAACAGACATACCTAAATTACATTGCCAAAAAAACAGACTTGCACGAAGAAGGAATCGTAGTGCAGGGTTTACAGGTCAATGAGGTAATGCATAAATTTGAGCCTCCGAGAATAGATTTACCAGTTAAAGCGCAAATGAAAATTTACCAGCACGAATTCTTAACGAAGATCCTGTTTTGCTCTTTGGATATTGTGAAACTTTTCCAGAAGATAACCATCGCATACAGAGGAGAACCGATAGAAACGGCTTAGCTTAGCACTTCATTGTAGACTCTTAGCACATCTTTAACCACTATACGCCAATCAAACCGTTCCTCGATTGTTTTTCGGGCAAGAAAGCCCATATCGGCAGCTTCAGCTGGGTGCTCAAGCAAATAAAGTATCATATCCGCGAATTGTCTTGGATTGAACGGTTCAACCAGCAACCCGTTTTTCCCGCTTTCAATAGTTTCAGGAATTCCGCCAACGTTAGTTGTTACCACGGGCAAGCCAGTTGCAAGCGCCTCCAAAACAGCAAAAGGATGGTGCTCATAGAACGTGGAAAACGCGAACACGTCTGCTGCTTGGTAGAGTTTTGGGAGTTTCCTGTCTGGGTAGTAACCCGTGAAGATTATGCTGTCTTTCACGCCAATCTTTTCTGCGTGAGCAACTAGCTTTTTCTTTTCGTCGCTTTGGCCTTTGCCTGAAATTACGAATTTTGCGTTTTTAAATCGCTTGACAACGGCGGGCATACTTTCGATCAGCGTGAACAAGCCTTTACGTGCATAGAGCCTGCCTACTGAGAGTATAGCTAAATCGTCAGCGTTAAAGCCAAGCTCCTCCTTAATTTTGCGTTTATCTTTAGCTGGCTTGAACTTGTTTATATCAACCCCATTATGGATTACTCGAATTCTTTCTTCGCGCACTTTATAGTACTCAAGCAGCTCGCGCTTTGTGAAATAGCTTACAGCAATTATTTTGTTTGCCCGCTCAAGCATTTTCTCCTCAAAAATCCGCAAAAACCAGTTAAAGCTAACCATAAACTTCTCGTTAGCGTTGAGTCTGCTGTAGGGTTCGCCTCGGATGGCTTCTGCTTCTCCCTTCCAAGTGGAGTGAACGGTACAAACAAGCGTTTTTCCAAAATTCGGCGGCACTGCGAAGTTCGGAGTTAACGGCAAGTTAGCATGCGTAATATCCACATCAACGGTTCCGCGGATGCCACTTAGTTTGCGGTAGCTAGAAGCCGCAAGCGTAAACGATTTTACAACGGGAATTCTTGGGATTTTTAGGAAAAACACGTTTAGTTGTTCGTTAACTTTGAGGTCTAATGTTTGGTCGGAGCCAGTGACTACCCAAATTTTGTACCCGTTTTTCATAAGTTCCTTGGAAAGGTAGTAAACGTAGGCGCCTGTTCCACCAGACAAAGGCCAATACTCAGGCGATATGAAGCATATTTTACGCACTTGGAGTCCTCCTTTCTTTACCCCTCGCCGAGTTGAATGTGGTTATCACTGCGCCAACAAACCAAGCGAAAGCTCTCACGAAATAAAGCATCACTAAGCGCAAAGCAACCTTATCATGAAACTTAACCGCGACCTTAACGGCAGAGTAAACGAAGTAAACAAACATTAACGCAAAGATAAAGGCCGAAACGTACCATAAGGACCTAAGCACATCTATTATTCCAAGAAGGAAAAACACGACAATAGCCAAGATTAGCGCTGGCTGGATGTTCATGCCAAAATCTGTGATTTCATCGCCTTTCGCCAAACGGCCATGTTTAAAGTAGAGTTTTAGGGTGTTTTTACCATACTGCAACTGCTGCTTGTAATAAGCGCGCAAGGTTGGCCTGTTGTAGTGAAAGCAGGTGGCACTAGGTTCGTAAGCGATTGTATAGCCTTTAGCGCTTATTCTGAAGCCTAAGTCTGTGTCGTATTGGCTGGGCAGGGTTTCATCCCATCCACCGGCTTCCTCGATAACAGCTTTCTTAAGCAGCAGGTTCATCGTAGCTATGCGGCGAGTATATTTTCCTATTCGCCGGTAGCGGTTTTTAAGTTCATAACCGATGCTTCTTGCCCATGGATTATTGGCGTTCCAAGTTTCTATGCTGCCACTGGCGCCTGCCACTTTAGGCTCTCCCAAGTGGGGAATAAGCATTTTAAGCCATTGCTGTTCCACTTTTGCGTCTGCGTCAATGAATCCGAGAACCTCATGCGAAGCAATTTTCATGGCGTAATTGTAGGCTGCTGGAGCATTCAAACGGAGGGAAAGAACCTTTACTGGATATTTTTCCGCTATTTGGACCGTGGCATCTCTTGAGCCACCATCCATTACAATAACTTCAATGAAATCTGCGGGATAATCTATAGCCAGAATCGATTTGAGGCATTGCTCGATCGTTTGTTCATTGTTGTAGGCTGCAACTATAATTGAAACTTTTGGAAAATCATTGTCAGCCAACTTGCTTAACCCTTCATGTAGGCTAAAATTATTGACAGAAGAATTTTTAAGCCGTCAACCATTGGGTCAACTCCGGACCTGCCGTAGGTTCGCTGCTCAAAACTTATCGGCACCTCGGTTATTGTGAAGTTTCTTTTGGCTATTTTGACCAGCATCTCGGATTCTATTTCATATTCTCCTGACTTTAGGTTCTGGTCTTTTAGGACCTGACGTTTCATTGCGCGGTAGCCTGATTGGGAATCAGTGATAGCTACGCCTGTTAAAAGTTGAATGAAAGAGTTGAAGAGCTTAACGCCGAAAGCGTTCAGTTTTCTTGCGGCGACACTTTTTTGCTTTAGATATCTTGAGCCTATAACTAGATCTGCTTTGTCTTCGAGAATCGGCAAAAGTACTCGAGGGAGTTCTTCGGGTTCGTGTGAGCCGTCTGAGTCAATAGTAACGATTATATCGCCTTTTGCTTTAGCAAAACCAGCTCTCAAGGCATAACCTTTGCCTAAGTGTTGCTTCAGTGCATAGATTTTGGTGCTATATTTTCTGGCTACTTCAAGTGACTTGTCATAAGAGCAGTCATCTACAACAATTATTTCATGGTCTAAGCCCGTTTGTTGCATGACTTTTTTTACTCGGTCGATTACGTTGCCTACGGTTAATTCCTCGTTGTGGACGGGAATTATGATGGAAATCAGCATTGTCTTGAGGCTCATTTTATTAAGATGCTCAATGGAAGAACTTATAAAGTTTAGCTACTCCAAGCTTGTAAGCAATTGAATGGATAGTCTGATGCCTAAATGGAATCCGCATTGAACATTAAAGTAGAATCTGACCGAAAACTGTGGTTTTCCATGTGGTTCTTGGCGTCGATTGTTACTTTTGGGCTATCTTTTTTTCCCATGTTCCACCGCCTGATTGAAGGCAGGAATAGACATTTTCAGCATGAAGCGGAGCTTGAGGAGAAGATCGCAGCTTTCTTGAAGCGCCAGGGAAAAGAGCCGCCAGAAACAAGCGAAAGCTTTCACGAAATGAAATCGACGGCATGGACTGTAAGTATCGTTTTGGTTGTGCCCGTTTTTATTATTATTTACCTTTTATCTAGGGATTTAGCGGTACATGAGCGGAACCAGGATAGGTTTCTTGCTAGTGCTTTTTCTGAGCGAATGTTTATGCCGCAGACAATACCGATAAAAACTTATGTTTTAATTACTATATTTACGTTGGGCGTTGGGGTAGTTTACTGGCTATACAAGGTTGTTAACTTGTACAACGCTCACTTTAAAGCTCAGTTACAAGTTGAAAAAGAAATAGGTAGATTAATGGAGGACGAGAAAGCTGTCGGACACATGTAAAGAACGCAGGTTTATCAGCCATGGCGGAGACATATGGGGGTTTAGCCGAAAATACAATGTTCCACTTGAAGAAGTACTTGAGTTCAGCGGACCGATTAATTTTCTCGGGCCTTCACCTAAAGCTGTTGAAGCAGTTAAGCGGTACGCTAAGTTGATTAAGTTCTACCCTGACCCAAATCCTGTTGAGTTTAAAGCAGAAGTTTCCAAATACGTGGGGCACGGAGTGGAAGAAGAAAACATCATTTTGGGTAACGGTTCAATTGAGCTCATTTACGCGATTACTAAAATTTTACCTCGTGGCTTTAATGCTGTTATTCCTGTTCCTTCGTTCTCAGAGTATGAGAAAGCGGCTTTGAGAGTGGGCGGCAAGCCGGTGTTTGTTCAGTTGCCCGAAAATTTTGCGTTAGAAACCGAGAAAATTAAGAAGGCGGTAACTGGCGACACTAAAATAATGTGTATTTGCAATCCGCACAGTCCCTCAGGAACGTTGTACAGTAAAGAAGAGGTATTGGAACTTGCCGATTTCTGCAACAAAAAAGACATAATCTTTAGCGTAGACGAGAATTACATCGAGTTTGCAGATAAAGGGCAAGATACCACGCTAGCGGGCATTGTAAGAGAATATGAGAACCTCTTTGTGATCAGGTCCGTTACAAAATTCTACGGCATGGCGGGCATTCGCCTAGGCTACGGCATAGCAACGCGAAATCTGATTAAAATGCTAGAGAGGGTTAGGCTACCTTGGAGTATTAACGGTTTGGCAGGCGTAGCGACGTCCGCAGCGTTTAACGACACAGAATTCATCCAAAACACCAAACAAACAATCGCCAAAGAAAGGACGCAGCTTGCCAAGAACTTAAGCGAAATCGAAGGCTTAAACGTTTATCCGTCAGTAACTAACTTTTTGCTCGTAAAAATCCTGAACAAAAAAATTACATCCACTAAGCTTAAGGAACTTTTGGCTAAAGAACGCATCCTAATCCGCGACTGCTGCACCTTTGTGGGCTTAGACGATAGCTACTTCAGAATCACAGTCAGATCAGCCAAAGACAACCAAAAACTCGTTGAAACAATAGGACAAATGCTTGAAAAAAGCTGAGAACTTAATTTTGCTCGGCTAGCTCCGTGGATGAGAATTCTTTCGACAGTTAATTGCTGTGTGCCTTGCAAAGTTTCCGTAAACGCTTATAAGGTCATGTGTTTATCCATCATCCGACAGGCTAAAAGTGTACGATGGCTGTTGATGTAAAATGAAAGTGGTTGTCCATTGGAGTGGAGGAAAGGATTGCTGTACAGCTTATCACAAAGTGATAGAGCAAGGTCACGAAATAGCTTGTCTCGTCACTTACATCTATATGGAACCCTACGTCTTTCACAGTTTCAAAGTAATAGAATTACAAGCCAAATCACTGGGTGCCCCCCACCAATTTGTAAAAATTACGGATAACCGTTATGACGACATCATGGGAACCTTAGAAAGACTTCATAAGGAACAGGGCGTTGAAGCCATTGTAACGGGTGACATTGACAATGTTCATCACAAGCGTGTGTGGAAGGAGGCATGCAAGAAACTAAACATGAAACTCATGATGCCCTTATGGGATCGACCACTCAACCTAATTCCAGGCAGCCGCTATCGCAAACGAATCATGAACATGGAGCTTTCAACAGGAGTCAAAGCAGTTCTCAGTTGCGTCGACCAGAGGTACTTCGGAGAACAATGGTTGGGGCGTGAGATCGACAGAAAATGCATTGAAGACATGAAACCCCTAGTCGGTCCAGCCGGTAAAGGAATAGATGTTTCAGGAGAACCTGGAGAATACCACTCCACAGCACTTGATGCACCTCTCTTCAAAGAACGCGTCGAAATCACCAAATACACCAAGAGAAGCAAAGTTGTCGATTTCGGTGGTTCACCTTATCCCACCGGAGACTTTCTCTACATGGACATTGAAGAAGCAGTTCTTAAACCCAAAAGCCCTGTTAGCCCCTCCTAAGCCACGCTTGACAAGTAGTTTGAGACTAAGGCTGCAATGGGTTCAATACCGAGTTTTATGGCAATGTTGATAAAGCGAGTTTACGCCTAAAACAATACAAAGACATGAGTTGAGCAGTTGGCAGAAAAACAAGTCGTCGGTAATCTAACCTTAAAAATTGTTTGGCTCTGCGGAGGAACAACCGCGGACATAACTCCAGCGCAAGAGTTAACATTCAACATGGATCAAGCATGCGAAAAAATCAAAAAACAGCATGTGAAAATTCGCGTGAAATCGCCCATGCTTTTGATGTTTGATTATATGAAAATGGAGATAAGCCTTTTTGATGGCGGTCGAATGCTGATAAAAAACGTTACCGACAACAAACTGCCGATAAAAGCTTTCGTTGAGATTCTTAGAGCTATCAATGTACAAGTTTAGCCCAAAAAAGAGGTAGCTATTGATGCAAAAAGAAGTAGATAACTTTAGCCTAACTGTGGAAAATCATAGCGGCTCCTTTCTTGAATGCACTTGCTAAGCCTTCCTGCTTAATTACCTTAATTAGCCTAGATGGCGATCTGTGGTAGCTTCTCTGAAATTGCCTTTGAATCTTTAACAGCATATCATAATCAAAGTCTTTGGTTTTAACACGCGCCAAATAGTTATCCATCTGGTCATACAAGCCCTGGCTGATCACTTCATCGTACAGTTTGCTGCCTGGGCACGCCACGTAAATGTTGAATTGGCACCAGTCTGCGTCTAGGCGCTTTGCAAACTTAAATGTGGCTTTCATGTCGCTAACCGTTTCACCAGGTATGCCTAGCATGAAAGAAGCAGCTGTCCGTATTCCAACTTGCCTGCAAAGCTCAAAAGCATGGTCGACGTCTTCCAAATCGATGTTTTTGTCAAGTTTTTGCTGAATTGGAAGCGAACCGGATTCTACTCCGAAGAATATGGTTTGGCAGCCAGCAGATTTCATTTCGTTAAGCAATTCTTTGTGGACAAGGTCGGCTCTGGTTTCGCAGGTCCACTTGATGTCTATTTTGTTATTCTGGATTAGATGGCAAAGCTCAGCTGTACGTTTCTGGTTTATGGTGAAGTTGTCACCGACAAAATATATCCCCTTTGAACCATAGTTTTCAATCATGTACTTTATTTCGTCTATGACTCTCTGAGGGGAGAATGCTCGACAAGCGGTTCCCCACAATTCCCTAGTTTCACAGTATGTACACTTGTAGGGGCAGCCACGCAGTATGCTCATGGTATCAACTGGTTTAACACTCAAATAGCTAAGCGCGCGGTCATACATCTGCATCGGCAGTAAATGACGCGCTGGAAAGGGAATAAGATCCAAATCCTCAGTGAAATCAGGTGGACTCTTTGCTATCTCGCCGCCAATCCTGCATGCTACACCTGGAATTTTTGCAATCATCTTATCTTCTTCGCCTTTCACGATGCTGGCAGCAAGTTTCACCATTGCCTGCTCTCCCTCACCAACAACCACGTAATCTATCTCTCCGTGCTGCAGCATGGTTTGAGGCATGTAGGAAGGATGCGGCCCTCCAACTACGACCCTGCATGAAGGGCAAGCTTCTTTGACTGCTTTAGCTGTCTCTATGCATCTGGAATAAGTCAGAGAACTGCAGGTTATGCCTACTGTTTCTGGGGCACGCTTTTTCACTTCCAATTTAACATCTTCGATTGAACTTTCAAGCAAATAATTGTCGAAAATTTCTACGTGAAAACCATTTTTTTCTAAAGCTGCAGCAACATAAGCTAACCCTAATGGAGGTAGCTTTCCTGCCATACCCCAAGGAGATTTCAAGGGTGGAGCAGTGGTCATCAGTAAAATCAATGTTTAGCTTTCTCCCTGTCGTATTGGCATGTTTTTTCTCTTTTTACTTTGTCAAGCTGTTTGCTTTTGCTATAATTGCCCTTCTTAAATGCGCGAGGATTAGACGGGTCGCGCCTAGACCCCACATTTTTCCTTTCTTAAACATGCTTAACGCGCTGACGAAGTAGGCTGGGCTGAGGTAGAATGTTTGGAATGCCTTTTCTCGAATTTCTGTTAACTCCTGCATGCTTAAGGTTGGAATCTCAAATATTGGCGTTGCCGTATCGTATTTGTTGAAGTCAGTTATCCGTAGGCTTCCGTTCGCCTTCACGTCGTCGTAGAGGGGCGTTCCAGGGTAAGGTGTGGCTATGTAGAATCCTACATCGTTAGGATTAAGTTCCTTCACAAACCGAATTGTTTCCCAAGCGCTCTCCTTTGTTTCGCCAGGAAAACCCAAAATAACACCCGCAACCGTCATTAACCCTGCTTCTTTCGCCCACTTGAATGCTCTTTTTGTTTGAGCAAGTGAGAAGCCTTTCCCCATGGAGTTTAAAACCTTCTTTGAGCCTGATTCAACGCCGAACCAAACAGCTATGCAGCCTGCTTCTCTCATTTTGACAAACAGTTCTTTAGAAACCATGTCCACTCGGGTTTCACAGTCCCACTTGATTCTTAATCCTCTTCGCTGAATTTCCTCACATATTTGTGCGGTTCTATCTTGATCCACAGTGAATGCATCATCGTAGAACGTAAATTGGTTCGCATAGTAGTTTCTGTGGAGAAACTCGAGCTCGTCTACCACACTTTTTGGACTGCGCATGCGGTATCTTCTACCAAACATTCTGACGGCTGTGCAGAAGTTGCACCAGTACACGCAACCTCGACTAGTCATCACAGGATAAGGGATCGTTCCGTACTTCCGCAGATTCTCCACATGCTGCCAAAGATGAAGTGCTGGAAAAGGCAAGCTGTCGAGGTCTTCTAAGTAAGGTCTGTCGGGATTCTTCACTATTTCTGTTCCGTTTCGACAAGTAGTGCCTACAAGGTCCTTGAAAGCTTCGTTTTTTTCGACCCTTTGTGCAAGCTCCAGCATGGTGTTTTCGCCCTCTCCCCTGACTACAAAATCTAAGGACGGCTCTTCCTGCAATGCCTTGTCATCCCAGAAAGTTACATGGGGACCTCCGATTGCAGTTATGCAGTTTGGCCAAACTTCCCTGGCTATCTTGACGATTTGCAGGGCTGACTTGTAAGTAAGAGTGGTGGATGTGACGCCAACTATGTCAGGTTGGACTTTTCCAATTTCTTCTCGGAACTGTTTGTTAGTGAGTTTTTGTGCCTGGCAATCAATTACGTTAACTTCAAAATGATTCTTGTATAACACCGCACCTAAGTATCCGATGCCTAAGGGCATGAAAGGTGGATGTTGATGTGAACCTACAGGGTAGGGTGGATTCACAAGGGTTAT
>JBEKFM010000050.1:0-19607 GCA_050013315.1 Bathyarchaeia archaeon | reverse complement strand
CAAAGAAGTTCCAGTTGGACGTGGGAAATTCCGAAAAGCATCATTTGGAAATCAGCGCTGGACCGTTCTCGCCTATCAAACTATTCGTGGACGGAAAAGAAGCTCAAAAAACCTGAAAGTGCGTCGCTAGCCCAAAAGGTTGAAATTTAGCCAAACTAACCGGTAATCTTTTTCGGTGTAAATATCGGAAAAAGGCAACGCGTGCTAAAGTGGAAGCAACTAAGTTGGAAGAGATGAGGGAGGAGGTGGATCAGTGGACTGGAATAGCGCCCGCGCGAAACTCATCGTGGCGGGACCCATATTGATCGTTCTGGGACTTGTCCTGTATGTTGCGAAAGGCATCACAGCGGTGCTTGTCTTTCCTGTCATCGGAGTAATATTGCTAATTGCCGGAGTTATTTGGGAGTTAAGCCGCGGCAGAGGAAACAAGAGAACTTAACTAGCGGCGCACCCTAAGCATGACCTCGACCGCTGGGTGTTAGCCCCCGGTGGTCTATTTTTTCTTATTTTTAATTCTATTAGCAGAATCGGTAGTTTTTTAAGTACAAGTCTATATCTACTGCGGCGTTATTTGGGCGAGCGCTAGCTCCAGGATGACTTCTCAGTTTCGCCCCCTTCACCCAAAAGTTGGGAGTGCGTTCTTCAACGCCATTACAACCCGAGGGTTCAAACGAGGGCTCAACGCTATCCCCGCCCGCCACGGACAATCCCGGCAGCACGAGGGAAAATCTCTCTTTTGGCTCAGGTTTTAAGGCTTTACCCGCGAAAATATGCTTGCAAGTCACGCCGCGGAACCTGTGGTCGAAGCAGTCGCAGCACCAGACGCCGTTGAAGTTTGTCACGGAATATCCGCCTTTGCCGCTTTGAGACTTGACCCAAAACGTGGAAGGGTTGATTTGTTCGATATCTTCTGGGAGTTTGGCTATCGCCTTGCCTCTTTGTTTTCTTGTTTAAATGGTTGTTGCCATACACATCTACCTATGCATTACGATGCAAGAAAGCGTATATAAACTCCTCCGCCAACCCATAGGTAGAAATAAATACGCCTGAGACATAGAAAATAATCGATGAGCCTCAAATCAAAGACAAGCATAGCGCGCCCAGGATCAACGTCCCTGAG
This sequence comes from Bathyarchaeia archaeon, assembly GCA_050013315.1. Classification (GTDB taxonomy): domain Archaea; phylum Thermoproteota; class Bathyarchaeia; order Bathyarchaeales; family Bathycorpusculaceae; genus Bathycorpusculum. Next base: position 18,487 of record JBEKFM010000050.1, on the reverse strand, counting down.
GGCGACAATTCCGGAAGGAATCTGCGTCTTCCTCGGCCTCAAAGAAGGCGACACACTGGAATGGAAAATGGACGACATAAACGGCGAACGCATGGCCACAGTCAGAAAGACCAAAACCTGAAATCCGCTTGACAGGGTACCCCTATTTACAAAACGCGGCCAGGCCCGCTCGCGTGGGCGCTTGAAAAAATTCCGGAAAATATTTTCCGCTGAAACTCATGCAGCGTACATTGCTTAGGGCAGAGGCTTGTCACAATGGGGTAGGGAAAGACAGCCAGAAATTATTTTAGTGCGCGATTCGTCAAATATTCATAGAATAAAGTAATACCAGCACGTTCATCCACTATTATAATGTAAAATATGTTGCTCATTCAACTTTTCATAACAATTATGAACAAATCTCAAACACCCTTATATCGAGCTAATGACTAAACAATATCAAAAAAAGCATGGTGGAAAAATGGAAAAAACATCCCGAAAGAAAACAACTCCAAAAGAAATCCTGTACTTTCCACATGTGTAGGCGAGAAAAAATGATTGCAGAAACAAGTATCCCCATATTTGCGCTATGCACAAGCTCGTTTACGGCAGCCTTTGTTTACTATAATATAAAATACCGAAAATTCATCAAAGAAAACGCAGCCTAACCAAAACCAAACCAAACAAGGGAGATGACCAAACAAAAAAACAGACTTTAGTGACCTGTCAAGGCAGTCCCACCGTCTTTCGAGAAGACGGTTCACCCCCCTTTTTTTAACCAAAAATGTCGTTCGTATAGTCGCCTCACATGTACATTGCGAGTGCAAGGCCTTTCACGAAATGGGCGCCATAGGATAAGTCAAGCTAGAAATTATTTGTCGTATTTTATATTTTCTGATGATAAGGTAAAATCAGGCAAGCCTTTCCCTCTATGGGGGTAAATTTTTGGAAGGCCTTACGCGCGCCCTGCCAACGCAAGTTGTTCAAGTTCAGATGCCTTGATTAAAGGGGATGTGACGTTCGCGAAAACCGTCAACTTGGAGCCTTTAAAGATGTTCTAATCTCCATTATTTTTATTGCAAAAGTATTAAATAGCGATTCCTATCATATGAAACAATTGTTGATTGATATGGCCAAAGTTAAAACTGCTAAGGTTGAGCTCGCTGTTGATTGGTATGCCCAATGGGTGGCAGAACACATTCCGCAAATGCTAGAGGTACTTGGCGGAGGACCGTTGGCGGCCATGGCCAAAGCAGCATCGCCCCCACAGCGTCAACAGATGATTGCAGGATTGAACCGCATAGTCGACTGCGCCGCAAAAATGAAAGCGACAATTGCCGAAGCGGGCAATTAGCCAGACAAGAATCAATGGGCACCAAACAAATTTTTTCCTCTCCCTATGCTTCCGAAAGAAATCCTATTGGAAAGAAGGCTTTCTCGAAATCGCTGTTCATAAGACAACTGAGTCAAGTTTATTTGATCTGTTTCGTTTGTTCTGAAGAATAGTTTTTCCCAACAGGGCTCTCCCTCTGGGTCCCCAGAAAATTGAAGATCCATGTAACCCTGTGCGCAATGAAAAGGGCATTAGGCCTTTCACGAATCGGCCGGCATAGGATAAGTCAAATCAAAAATTATTTTATTCATTTTATATGTTCTGGTGATAAGGTAAAATCAGGCAAGCCTCCCTTTAATGGGGGTAAAAAATCGGAAGGCCTTCGTAGGCTCGACTGCTTTATACAGTGTACACTGCGAGGGCGGCTCACCATTTTTCTTGGTGAACTATCTCTGCGAGGGACTTCCGTTTTCCGCCTCCGATTACCGTTTTTATGAGTTTGCTGCCGAGACCCTCTTTGTCAGCAGGGTAGCCTACGGGCGTCATGGCTACAACCTTGATGTTTTCTGGAATCCCCAAAGCTTTTTTGACTTTTGCTTCGCCGAAGCCGCCTATCCAGCATGTCCCAAGCTCCACATCGGTTGCCGCCAGAATCAATTGCTGCATAGATATGCCCACGTCCACAAGGTAATAGTTCATACCATCATGGGCGCCGGAATCTTTGGGATCAGCACAAGCAACCACGACAACGGGTGCCTGTTTGAGCCAGCCGTTGAAGCCGGAAGCCAACTCTTGAATTTTGGCTTTGTCTTTAACAACCACATATCTGCAGCATTGTTTGTTCGCCCACGAAGGCGCCAGTCTTGCCGCTTCTAGAACTTTGGAGAGCTTTTCTTCTTCAACTGGTTTATCCGCATAGCTGCGAACGCTTTTCCTTGCCGCTAAAGCATCCATAAACTCCATAATTATCCCGAACATTCAACTGAGACAACCAGCTTAAAAGCATTCATTTCTGGAGCGCACTCTGAACTCAGAGCCCACCGCCAGATCCTTCAGTCAAAGGCCTGTCACGAAACGGGTAGTATAGATACAAGTGATTTGAGAATTATTTTATTTATTTTATAGGTTCTGATGATTAGCTTAATCCAGAAAGACCTTCTTCCCTCTATACCCCCCAATTTTTGGGGGCCTTGGTAGCGGTTTAGCGCATTTGAATGTTCTTAAAGGCGTGTTTGTGAGATTTGAGTACGACGGAGATTATGGTGCTTTGAACGCCTTTGATCTTCATAATTTTCTTATGCAAGACGTTACGGAACTCTTCCACGCTCGAAGCCGAAACTATGGAAACAATGTCAAATTCGCCTTTAACGTCATAAATCTCCTCGATATTTTCAACCTTTGAAAGAGCGTCTATAACTTGCGCCTTCTGAGAGGGATCGACAAAAATGTTTACCGAGGCCTCAAACCGACCTTGAATATCACTGGACTCCATAGTGGTCATTAAAAACAGCTAAGCGGGTCAGGTAGCTTTTGAGCATTTTTGAGAACCAAAATGAGCCAAGTTGCAAAGTTGAGCGGGCTAACCCTTCATACGCCCTTAATCATTGTCATTGATCGGGCTTGGGCAAGACGAAAAACGGAAAGACGTCGAGGTTTTGACTCTCCAGCCGTTTTGATTCCGAGAAACTCCAAAACTTTCTTTTGCGCCTCAGGTGTCAGATCGCCCTCAAGCTCCAACTTTACCCGGCCCCTGCTCAATGTTTTTGGCGTCCCTGGTCAAGTGCTCAGCCAGCCGTTTGCGCTGCTTGGGCAACAGGCAACCCGCTGTTTCTCGACTGTCAGAACCCTTTTATAGTCAACTTTTCAAAGTCATATTGGTGATAATTTTGTCGAATTTTATTGTTCTTGGAAACTGGACCGAACAGGGCATAAAAACAGTCGCACAAGTTCCGGAAAGAATCAAGACAAGCAGAAAAATGATCGAAAAAGCTGGAGGAAAAATGCAGTTCTTCACAACTATGGGGAAATATGATTTTGTGCTTTTAGTTGAAATTCCCAAGGATGAAGACATGGCGGCAATTCTTTTGTGTGTAGGCAGCATGGGAAACATCCGCACGATAACGATGAAGGCTTGGACAGAGGCAGAAGCCACCAAACTGCTCACGGCACCTCACGCTTAGCTTCACACCCAGGTCAATCATTTTTATCCTCTCACTTTTTTCTTCGTTCGCAATAACATTAAACAGCTCTCAGCTTTCTTCTTTTGTTTTAGCCCAAAATTCGTTAATGTCTATTTTTGAGTTGGACTCCTGTAAAGCATACGCTGCGCGGGCATCCGACAAAGGCCTTCCACGGATCGGGCGCCATAGGATAAAGAGGAAAACCGTCCTGTCCCCCATCTTCTTTTCCGTGGCCAAAGGCAGGCATCCCTGAAAATAATCAATATCAAAAGCATTCAAACGAATTACCTGTGCTTTCAAAAAAGAGGATTTGTGGGTGAAATCACTCGCAGGGCGAGGATCAAATCCCTCCCCGTCCGCCACAGAGTACTAACTTTAGGAAATCGACGCTAGGGCGAAGTATCCCCCTTCACAATTGGACGTCCATCACTGTATGAACACTTAAGTCCATATTTCTTCACACACTCTAAACAGAGAATGGGATCGCAGAGGGTCGTGCTCAAGTATTTTTCGCCGCCATCGGGAGCAATGGCAACAATCACGCCTTTCTCGATTTCTCTTGCTTTGGCTGTCGCAATGTGGAAAATGGCTCCTGAACTAGGGCCTACAAAAATTCCTTCCTGCAAAGTGAGAAGTCGTGACGCTTCCTCTGCGTCTTTAGGGTTCACGTAACAGATTTCGTTGACCAACGTGGGGTTCCAGATAGCTGGCACATACTGGTTCTTCAGGTCCTTCAAGCCTTGAATCGATGTGCCTGGCTCGGGCTGAATCCCGATAACCTTCACAGCGGGGTTGTGTTCCTTGAGCCGTTTCGAGACACCCATTAACGTGCCTGTGGTTCCGATGCCAGCCACGAAATGGGTTACCAGCCCGTTCGTGTCTCGCCATATCTCCTCACCAGTCGTTTGATAATGTGCCATGACATTTGCTTCGTTTGCAAACTGGTTGGGCATGAAGTACTTGTCTGGGTTACGTTTGACTATTTCATGCGCTAAGTCTTCAGCTCCATCCATTCCCTTGGACCCATCGCTGAGCAGAATCTTAGCCCCCAACGAAATTAGAATCTGGCGCCTCTCCAACGTCATGGTCTCTGGCATAACCAGCACCAAGTCGTACCCTTTGGCACGGCAGACCAGAGCCAACCCGATGCCAGTGTTTCCACTCGTAGGTTCAATCACCGTTTTGCCTTCTATCAACTGTCCCGATTTTTCAGCCTCCTCAATCATGTATTTGGCAATTCGATCCTTAACCGACCCGCCTGGGTTGCACTTCTCCAACTTAACATACATCTGAACGTTGGGATTAGGATTCAATCGTCTTATCTCAACCATCGGAGTGTTGCCGATAAGTTCGAGCACATTTTTCGCGTTCATCTTTAAGCACCGTAAAAGACTGATAATAATTAGTTTTACAGTACTATAAATTATGTGCGGACAAGCTCTCTTTCAACGGAGTCCGTGAGTATCGACCTTAAAAAACCTAACAAAAATAGACAGCCTAAACAATCGAACCAAAAATCAACTCGAAAAAACCATCGATTTCTAAGTTACACTAAAACAAACATCATTTCTCGAAAATCTTAAAACGCTCAAAAAATAAAATTCAAAATTTAAAAGAATAAAAAAAATAAACAAAGAGGCTAAAAGCCCAGTTTCTTAAAAGAAACTCTTGATGGGCGAATCATCTTCGGCGGTTGCTGATCTGATTTCTTCGATTTTCGTTTTTGTTAATGCTTTGATGTTGTTGAAGTCTGACATTTCACCGTAGCTTACAAGTGTTATGGCTGTGCCTTCTTCTCCTTTGCGGGCTGTTCTTCCTATCCGGTGGAAATATACTAGCGCATCCATGGGCACATCATAGTTGATTATATGTGTTATGCCCTCGATGTCTAAGCCTCTTGCCGCAACGTCCGTTGCCACGAGCAGGTTAAGTCTATTCGAGCGGAAATCGTTGATTGCGCGGTCTCTTTGCGCTTGGGTAAAGCCAGCGTGCAGTGCTTGTACTCGGTACCCTTTCCTATATAATTGCTCTGAGAGTCTGCTTGTTTCTCTGCGTGTTCTGCAGAAAACTATGGCTTTACTCACTTGTTCTTCACGGATTAGGTTGCAAAGTGCCTCAAACTTGCCATGCTGATTAACCATCGTGTAGAGCTGTTTCATCTGCGTTAATGCGATTTCGTCTTTGCTGACAAGGATTTTTTGCGGGTTCTTCATGTACTTATTGCAGACTTTCATAACTGACTGGTCAATTGTCGCTGAAAAAAGACTTGTTTGCCTATCATATGGTGTTTTTGACAAGATAAACTCGATGTCTTCTATGAAGCCCATGTCTAGCATTCTGTCAGCTTCGTCAAGAACCACAATTCTAACAGACGAGAGGTTTAGCACTCGCCTTTCCATGAGGTCGATTAATCTGCCAGGCGTGCCAACAACGATGTGGACACCGCTTGATAGAGCGTGGATTTGCTTATTAATTGATTCTCCACCGTAAACAGCCAACACTTTGAGTCTAGCATATTTTGCGAAACGACCCATGTGCTCGGCTACCTGCACGGCTAACTCGCGAGTTGGCACTAAAACCAATCCTTGAACACCGCGAATTTCACGGTTTAACCGTTGAACCATGGGAACGCCGAAAGCGGCTGTTTTCCCTGTACCGGTTTGTGCTTGCCCGATGACGTCTTTGCCTTCGAGCAAGGGCATTATTGCTTGAGCTTGAATTGGAAAAAGACTTTCAAACCCGAGTTCTTCTATACTTCTGAGGACTTCACTAGTTAAAGGTAAGTCCCTAAATGATTGAATTTGCATATTATTTTTCTCCTGCCACAGAACCTTTTCATGATTTCTCTAAAAGCTTCAGGAGCTTTGGTGATACATGAGTTAATGTGACAACCCCAAAGGGGGGTTCTGATATATAAAAAGGTTTAGCACAGTTTCAGACAAAAGGCCACGTTAAAAGTTTGGTTTTCTTCAAAGACACTTAATTCGCCGTCAAAAAATGACCGCTTCTCTTGTAAATATTATTTTATCAACCAAGCGACCTAGGCACACAAAACTATTGCATGAGTGCTGAAACAATCAAGCCAGAACCGCAAAGTCCTCTTCCAGTATTTCCTTGCTGGATGAATGACTATGCACTTGCTATGGCCGGGCATCTATATGCCTTAAAGCAACCTCCCTCAGCACCAATTCATCATCGAAACAAACTTGTTGAGCGATGTGTGATTGTCTGCAATCAGTCACATAATCATAAAAGGGATCGAAGTCATAATTTACCTGAAGCAAAAATTTCAGCTTTTATGCTAAAAAAGGAGTTTTAAAAATGAGCAAAGCAAGAAAAAAGCCCAAACCCTATTTGTACACGGGAGAAGCAAAGGATGAGACAGAAGATGAGACTGAAGACATATACGACCCGAAAGAAAGAGAACAAATGCTAGATGAGGATGAAATCAGCGCAGCAGAAGAAGGCTTCATGAATGGAAGAGAACAAGAACCGCCAAGTAAAAAAGAAACACGCAAAAACGCAATCAGCCACGATGACACAGTTTCGGTTGAATTAGCCAAAGAAGACTCAGAAGAAGACTAACCAACCAGCTAGACCATAGCTTCAAGGTCTTAGCGATTTTCAAAGCTTACGGTTTATCTTCTTTAAGTGGTAAACTTTTAACTTTTGAGCAACACAAACTTTTGTTTGATTCAATTTGCTCCAAGCATTAGAATAACGGCTGTTTTAGGTTTAGCTACCATTAACCATAAAAGGCAGAAAGTAGAATAATTCCATGAGGCTTTAAAAAAACTAATGTCGTTTAGAGATCCAGTTTGCGGCATGGTGCTTAACGAGGATACTGCTAAATTTAAAATTACTTATGAGGGAGAAACCTACCATTTCTGCAGTCTCGTTTGTAAAAAACGATTCAAGAGACATGCCACAAAATTCGTCAAATAATATTGTTTTAACCAAAAAAAGAAAGGGATTGTTTTTTAGGTTTACTTAAAGATTTTCCATACAACAGCAGCTAAGATTCCACCAATTATCGGAGCGACCCAAAAGACCCAAAGCTGACTTAACGCTGTACCGCCAACAAAAAGTGCTGGCCCTAAACTTCTTGCAGGATTTACTGAAGTGCCATCAATAGGTATTGCCACAAGGTGAATAAGCACCAAGGTTAAGCCAATAGCTAATCCAGCGAATCCCTTAGGTGCCCTTTCACTGGTTGAACCGTGGACAACAAGCACAAACAAGAATGTCAAAACTATTTCAGCTATGAGCACAGACGCCAAAGAATAAGCGGAATACTGGTTCGCGCCTAAACCACTGGGATTCCCTAGACTATTGGCGGCTAAAGTGTAACTTGGGTTTCCTATTGCTATTGCGTAAAGGATGCCTGCACCAATTATTGCACCTGCACACTGAAAAACAACGTAAAATACTGTGTCTTTTACGCCTAGTTTTCCAGCAGCCAACATTGAAATTGAAATGGCAGGATTTATGTGGCAACCGGAAACGCTACCTATCGCGTAAACCATAGCTAACACAGCAAGTCCAAAACAAAAAGCAATCCCAACGTTTCCAATGGCTTTGCCTGCAATAACCGCGCCGCCGCAGCCCATCAGCACTAATACCATAGTTCCAATCAGTTCAGCAAGGTACTTTTTTGTGGCCTTAATTCCAAGTGTTTCTGGTTTTGGTGGTACTTGTTCAGTTTTTTCTGCTTCGCCCATTTTTTCTTTCCTCTTTCCTGATTCGTCTTTCTGTTTCTAAGTTAGCGCTTATAATTGTTTCGTGCAGAAAAATAGTCTGCTTAAAGTTTCTCGCCTGCTGAAATATCCATCATCATAAGACCCGAAACCATCTTGGGGTAAAAGTCAGTGCTTTTCTCAGGTAACAATTCATGCTGTTGTGCTATCTCTACAACGGTCTGAGCACTTATCGGGTTAACTAGAAACGCGATGCTGGCTTCTCCACGATTAACCTTATCCAACGCTACCTTCGTCCACCGCACATAAAGGATGTTTTCATCCATGTTCAATTCCCCTGTTTTCAAAATATGCTTGAAAACGATGTCTCGAAGTATAACAACATCGAAAACTTTTGTTTCTTTAGAAACGTTAGCGTTCACAAAATCATAAACATTTTTGTCATGCTTCAAAGAGAGACCGTAAGCTTTTAACCCGTCATAAACGCAGAAGGCATGCTCATTAACATGGCTTTTTAAGAAATCCTCCAAAGTTTCTACAGTCGAATTTATTTCTGAAACGTCAAAGAGGCAGTTGAACCTTTGCAAAACTTCCTCCGTTAACTTGAATTCTTTAAGAAGCCTGTGTGTTGGCAAAACAACGAGTCCTTCCTCTTGAATTGGAACCATGTAGCACATGTGAAAACTAAACTCTGAATCCGCTGCCCACTTTCCTTTGCTTCGCATTTCATCTCGGTAAGCCAAGGCGCTCTCGTACCTATGATGACCATCGGTTATCACCATGGTTTTGCCGCTCAGATTTGCTTGCAGTTGCTTTATTTTTTGTGGCTCAGTAACTCTCCAAACAGTATGTTTAACTTGCAATGAGTCGGTAACTTGAACTATTGGTTCAGTCTTCGCTGCTTCCTGCAGAAAAGATAGCGTTTTCCTTTCAGGGTCAGAATAAATCAAAAACACTGATTCGAGGTCTTTTTGTACAGTGCGCAACATGTTTAAACGGTCAATTTTTGGCGCTTTATAAGTAACTTCGTGCGGAAACACCATGTTTTCGCTGTAATCGTAAAGGCGCAAGGCAGCGATCAATCCTGTGCGCTCGTATTTTCTGCCACGCAAAGTGAATTCTTGTCGTGAAACGAAAACCGCTTCTTCAGTTTCTTTGGCCAATACACCTTCTTCCAGCCAACTCTGAACTCGCTGCTGTGCCACTTGGTACTTGTCTTCTTCCATTGGCAGAATAAGTCGGCAATAATTATAGGCTGATTTCTGGTAGTATTCTTTTTGCATTTGTGCGTCTATTTTATCATACGGTTGAGTTATGAGGTTCTCTGCGATACCAGCTTTTTGAGTGTACCGTATGGCTTTGAAAGGTCTAATATCAACCAAACGTTTCAGCTCACAGTTTTTTCCAGCGCTTCTATAACGGCTTTTGCTATTTGTATGCTCGCTTTTAACTGGGCTTCATACGTTTGAGCACCAATATGCGGCGTGGCAATCACATTGTTTAACGTTAGTAGTTTGCTGTCTTTTGGCGGTTCCTCTTCGAAAACGTCCAGAGCGGCTCCTTTAACTTTCCCTGATATTAATGCTTGGTATAGCGCCTCTTGGTCAACGACTCCTCCGCGGGAACAGTCAACAAGCATTATCCCATCTTTCATCATGTTAAACTCTTTTGTAGAAATCAGGTGCCTTGTGTGAGGTGTTAAGGGCACATGAATTGTGATGAAGTCTGCTTGCGTCAACATTTTGCCAAGGGGCACAAAGCGGTCGTAGACGCATTCTTCAACAGGAAGCACTTTCATGCCTAAGGATATGGCTAAGCGTTCAACTGTTTTTCCAATGTAGCCACAACCAATTATGCCGAGGGTTTTGCCATTAACTTCGGTGCCTATCAATTTTTCTTTTTCCCATTTTCCCTCACGCAAACTTGTGGTTCCCTGCATTATGCCTCTCGCAAGCGCCAGTAAATGACCTATTGTTAATTCTGCAACGCTCATGTACGAAACGTGCGGAGTGTTTATCAAGGCGATGCCGAGGGTTTTGACTTTTTCAAAGTCAATGTTGTCTAAACCTTCACCTGCACGTCCGATTACTTTGAGTTTTTTTGCGTTATCCAATAATTCTCCTTTAACTTTGGTCGCTGACCTTACAATTAAAACGTCATAATCCGCGATTATTTTGGGGAGTTCAGCTTTTGGCGTATTCCATGCGCGTGTTACTCTATAGCCTTTTTCTTCGAGAAGTTTTATGCCTTCTTCGAATATTTTGTCGCTTATCAAAATTTTGAATGTCACGTTAATCCCCAAATCGAATCAATTAGGCTTATGACTTCTTTAATTCCCTGCAGGTTCCACTCACCCATGTGTCCTATGCGAAAGGTTTTCTCCGCTAGTTTGCCGTAACCATTAGATATCATGTAGCCTTTTTCAGCGAGCTTCTGGTTGAGTTCTTTAACGCTTTTGCCAAGCGTGTTTTTTACACAGCTTACAGTTATTGATTCATATCCTGGCTCAGAGAACATTTCAAAATGTTTTCTTGCCCACTGCTGCGTATACTCAGCCATTTTCATGTGCCGCTGGTAAACCTTATCGTATGTTTCTTCTAACAAAAGGTCCATGCGTTTATTCAAAGCGTACAATAATGGGATACAAGGCGTAAACGGTGTCTGATGTTTTTTCTCAAACTCGAAGATTTCAACCAAATCCGTGTAGGTACCTCTGTTTGATACTTGTTTGGCGCTCTCAATGGCTCGATCATTGACTAGCGCAACGGTTAATCCCGGTGGCAGGGCGAAGCATTTTTGTGTCGAAGCAAAAACAATGTCACAGCCAATTTCTTTGGGTAAGGTTTTGTCTCCAGCCATTGAGGAAACCGCGTCAACTACATAGATTACGTTGGGGTATTTTTTGCGGACGAGTTTGCCTATTTCGCTTATCGGGTTTCTTACACCTGTGGAAGACTCGTTGTGGCACACTGTCAATGTATCATACTCGCCGCTGTCCAGCTTTGAAGCTATCATTTCTGGTTTAACGGCTTTGCCCCATTCAACTTCTAGAACATCAGTGTTTTTGCCGCATGCTCGTAGGGTATCCGCACATCGTTTAGAGAAAGCGCCATTTACGCATGCTAACGCTTTTTGTTTAACTATGCTTCTACCAACAATATCAAACCAAAGTGTGCCCGAGGAAGTTGTTACCGTGGGTTTGAAATCTTCAGGTAACTCGAAGTACTTGCTTAGTTTAGCGGTTATTCCGCCGTATAAGTCTGAGAATTCTTCATCTCTATGACTGATAAGAGGATGAGTTTGCTCATTAAGTATTTCTTGGCTGACCTCTGTTGGACCAGGAATCAAGAGTTTCTTGTGCATGCCTAAATCCTTCCAGCAAGAAGGTTTAACATTTAAAATATAAGGTTATGCGCAGACAACAGTATCTTTTTTCCCTGAATAACTGCAAAAGTCTGAACAAGCGTAAAAAACGACCTAAAGCGCCTATGCAAACCCAAATCAAGCAATGCTTTATTACTCAACAAAATCTAGCGTATGCTTCGTAATTTGAAATATATCGAGAACAGAAAGCTACTCATAAATACTAACTAAATCAGTATCAATGAAGAGAAAGGAGAAGGCTTCACATGCTAAAGACAGAGGTATTCCTAAGTTTCCTTCTTATCCTCATGGGTTCCATAGACTGCTTAACCACTGTCATAGGCGTTCTTTACTCTGGAGCTGCCGAGTTAAACCCCTTTATGGCGGGTATTGTTAGCACAAACATCGGAGTCTTTTTGTTGATGAAAATTGCAGCAACTATACTCATAGCTTTTACATATATTCTTGCAAACAGAACTTTAATGAAAACCCAAAATAAAACCAGCAGATCCTTCAAATATTCTTACAAATTGCTAAAAGTTGCTTATTCAGGCATAATTGTATTTCTGGTCATAGTGGTCGCAAATAACCTTTTAATCCTTATGAGATGAACAAAAAATTGTGGACAAGAAATTTTTGCCCTTCATTTTCGGTCTTCGCGATTATCAATATATATTAGTAAACCATAAATAAAATATTAAGCATATTACCAATTAGAATTGACAGTTAAAAAATAAGAAACGCTTAACTGTTGCAATCCTTAATACTATGAGGTTGAGAGAGGAAAATGAAATTTAGCTTATTCCGCAAACCCAAACAACAAACAGAACCCGAAAAACCAGTCGTGCCTCCTCAAGAAGAACCTGCAAAAGAAACAACAGCTGTCTCTGAAGAACCTAAACAAGAAGTAACAGCTCCCCCGACACCAGCCCCAGTAGAAGAAACCGTTGTGGTTCCACAAGAGCAGAAACAAGAAACCACTGAAATTCTCAACAAAACCTACCTTAAAGCCTTGCCTCTCAAAGAATTAAGCGATCTTGAAAATATAAAAAATGAAGTTAAAAACGGAAATATAGTTATTCTCCGTGTTACTCCTCTTGCCACCAAAAGTATTGATGATGTAAAAAGTGCAGTAAACGAACTCTACGAATTCACTGAATCGGTTGGCGGCGACATCGCACGTCTTGGTGAAGAACGAGTGGTTATTTGTCCAAAAAACATCAAGATTTGGCGGGAAAAAATGTCAGCTTCAAATTCGTCTCTGACTACAGCAGCCTAAAAGTCTCTAGAATTGCGGGAACGACGGTATTAATGCCTACTTTATTATCCAAGTAGTTAGCAAAATTTATCGTTTTCTGTTTTTCTCCATGGACAACAAAGATTCGCTCAGGCTTAGGCGAGAGATGAGTCAAATAATTAACCAGTTGCCGCCTATCTGAGTGGCCTGAAAATCCTTCAATTGATTCGACCTGCATTTTAACCTGCAATGCTGCCATTTTGCCCTCGTTATCCATCATGGTTACTTCACCCACGCCTTTTTGTACTCTTTTGCCCATAGTGCCTTCAATCTGGTAACTGACAAAAATTATCGTATTTCTTTCGTCACCAGCCCAGTTCTTGAAGTACTCTATCACTGGACCACCTTCAAGCATGCCTGAAGTAGCCAAAACAATGCATGGTTCTCCTTCCATAATTCCTTGTCTAACACTCGGATGTTCCACAATAGTGAAATAGTCACTTTGGAACGGGTTAACTCCTTCGTGCAGTATACTGTGGCGGACTTCCCTCCCCAAGTATTCTGGGTAGGCAGTGTGGATGGCTGTAGCCTCGCTAATCATGCCTTCAATGAAAACTGGGGCTTCCTTCATCAAGCCGCGTTTCATATAACCGTCGATGATAAGCATGATTTCTTGGGCTCTGCCAACGGCTGGCACTGGAATTAAGACTTTGCCTTTGCGTTCTAAAGTTTGGTTTATAACACGCGTCATAGCTTCTTCAGCCTCAATTCTAGAAGGCATAAAATCTTCTGACCCGCCGTAAGTGCTCTCAGTGATCACAGTTTCAATGCGCGGAAACTCGGTTGCCGCGGCTTCCAACAGCATAGTCCTGGCAAACTTGTAGTCGCTCGTGTAAACAATATTATGTAAGCCCTCGCCAATGTGCAAGTGAACCATCGCGCCACCTAAAATATGACCGGAATTATGTAAAGTCAAACGTATGTCAGGTGCTATGTCGGTGACGACGCCGTATCTAAGAGGAATTGTGTGCAAAACGCATTCGCGCACATCCTTCTGGTCATAATGTGGAGTCGCACCCTGCTTGCTAGCTACATCCAAGTAATCCAACTGTAACATAGTCATCAAATTCGAAGTTGGCGCAGAACAGTAAACCGGGCCGTCATAACCATACTTGTATAGAAACGGCACTAAACCACAATGGTCAAGGTGAGCGTGACTAATAACTACAGCGTCCAACGAATCAATCTGGAATTCTGGCGAATCAAACCGTGGAAACGCTTCAAAAGGCCTATTTGAACCAGGATTAATGCCGCAATCTAAGAGTACACTGCTTTCCCGCGTCTTAACTAGAAAAGCTGAACGACCAACCTCTTGTGCTCCACCGAGAACGGTCATTCGGATATCGCCGACTTCGAAACTCTTTGGCCTAAAAATTCTTTCACCGACAGTACGAAGGATTCTTTCTCGCTCTTTACTTTCCGAGTGAAGATAATGCCTCATGTGAGTAACAATCTTCGACTTAATCGGTGGGCTTCGCAATACATGCGGGCGCCACTTAGTTTTCCTTATAATTTCCTGCAAAACAGCCCCGTTTTTTCCAATTACCAACCCAGGCTTTTTAGTTTCAATTATTATTTCGCCAAGGCTGGGGTCAAAGTTTATGTCGGTAATTTCAGCTTCAGGATCGATTAATTCTCGAGCGATTTTTTCAGCTTCAGTTTCTGGCATTCTAACTGAAGGGTCAGGACGTATAACTATTCTTTTACGAATCACACCAACGATTTCTGCCACTATGCTACTTTGGTCAACCAAAATCTCAGGTTTCTTAGTGTAGACCGCCAGCATGGGTCCTTCATATTCGATTCTGGTTACTTCTGCCTCTCTTGGAACCTTCTCCAAAATGTATTGGGTAATTTCTATTTTTTCTTTATCTTTTTCTTGGGTTCGCGCCAACTATATTAACTTCCTGCTTTGAGAAGTTCGCATTTTTCTTCATCTGATAATTCTCGGTAACCGTCTTTGTCGATAACAGTAATATTATAACTATTACCGCTTGCAACATCACGCTTCATAGCTGCATTAACAGCCTTTACAACCGTCGGTAGCAACTCAGCAATAGTCATGCCTTCGCGGTACCTATCCTCAAGTATGCCATAAGCTAACGGAGAACCAGAACCCGTTGAAACCGACTTTTCCTCTGTTAAACTTCCATATGGATCCAAATTATACACATGCGGCCCTGTGTCATCTACACCGCCCACCAAAACCTGTGTCGCTAAAGGCAGGTAACGTGCAGAAAACAGCAAATTAGCAACAAGCCTCGCCGCTGCGCTGACGGGAATTGGCCTATTCATGTTTATCTTGTAAAGCTGAGCGTTAGCCGTAAGTATATCCACGACCCTCTGGGCATCTGCCACAGTTCCGGCAATAGTCATGCCTAAATGGTCATCTATTTTGTATACTTTCTTCCCGAATTTATGAGCGATGAAGAAGCCCATCGTTACTCGGGTATCTGAAGCTAATATTACGCCATCTTTGCAGACGACGCCTATTGTTGTTGTTCCCTTAAGGACCAATTGGCTAGCTGTATTATTTTGTGACATAGTTTTTTGCTCCCTAAAACTTCGTTTCGCGGAATACTATCCACTAGGAAGTAGCATCATGTAATCTTTCCGTGGACTTTATTAATATTTCGCCCGACTACACCATCTTTCGCCTCAATCAAAAAAGGCTTCTCCCAAAGCTTTTCAGAATTCTTCGTGAACAGTAAAAAAAGTTCTTCGTGAAGCAGGCATGCTTGACCCGACAAAGTATGAAACAGCTCTGTCTCTAAATAGTTTTATTCATAGCGCTTTATGATTGTAAATGACATTTTTGATCACAAGCTCTTCACCAGGCTAGTTTGCGACTGTTGAAAACATCTGATTAATTTTCGTTTCCAGCCGATAAACAAGCGACATTACCCCTTTTTTCAGCCTTTGTATTTCGCAACCAAGCCAAAGGCTTCTTTAGTTGCAAGCCAAATAAAGGACAGCCTCTACCCGGAGCGTCTGCCTAAGGGGTAACCCTTCGAGCTAAAGTCATAATAGAACTTCTAAGCAACTTTTCTACACTTTTCAGACTTTCATTAACTAACCTGCAAACAATTCGTCCTCCACTGCAGTTTCAAAATTAGCTTTAGGTTAACGGCAATCTAAGCATTTCCTCCTCTTCAGGACATTCCAGCGACACAAAAACATCTCCATGTACGTCCTTGTACGTGTATGTACGTGCTTGTACGTCCTCTTACCTCACTTGTACGTGCATGTACGTGCTTGTACGTCTGTGTACTTTCTATACCCAACCAGCAAACGAATCAAGCTTAAAATTAAAAAAACAACCCAAAACAACTGCACCAAAAAAAGAAAAAACACGCCATCTTCAACTAGATAACTCACCAACATGCAAAATTAGGGAAAAAGTAGTATGAAACGCAAAATTCTTATAAGCTAATATACCGTGAAATTCTTTTCTAGTTTTGGAAGCGGTTGAAAATGGATGTCTTTGAAGCTGTACAGGAGCGAAGGTCAATTCGCGCTTACCAAGACAAGCCAGTGCCAAGAGATAAGTTGGAGAAAATTTTGGAGGCGGCCAGACTTGCTCCTTCAGCCAGGAATATTGAACCGTGGCATTTTGTTGTAATTACTGACAGCGAGAAGAGGCGCGTCTTATCCAAGGGTAGGTTCGCAAAATTTCTTGCTGAAGCACCAGTTGTGATTGTTGCTTGCGGCGACAAGAAAGCTTCGCCTGACTGGTACGCCATAGACGTTTCCTTAGCGGTGGAGAACATGGTCTTAACCGCCACCAGCGAAGGCTTGAGCACTTGTTGTGTAGGAAGCTTTGATGAAAAAGATGTTAATGCAGCAATTAAGATTTCTGAAAACTATGAGGTTCTTTTACTTTTGGCGGTTGGCTACGGGCGTGAAAAACTGGATTTATCAGGTAAGCTTTTACATCTTATGCGTTCAAGAAAAGCCCTCAGCGAAGTTGTGAGCGAAGAAACGTTTGGCCAACACTTAGTAACCCAAAAAGTCTCTGACCTCTAAAGCAGAGTCTTCTGCTTTTCTCCAGACACCAAACTTGAGACTCTAACGCCAATTAGCCTAACTTTATGATCTTTCCGCAAATAGGTGAATAGAAGTTCTTTCGCAGTTTTTTGCAGATCAGAAAGACGATTGGTTAAGAATAGCTGGGTTTTGCTTTTAGTGTGGGTTTCAAAGTTTTCATAACGAATTTTCAACGTAACAGTTTTAAAAAGTAAATGTTGATTTTCAATTTCTTTTTGCACTTCTACGCAAAGTGCATCTAATGCTTGTAAAATAAGAGCAGAATCTGCAGTGTCTTCCTCGAACGTGGTTTCGTGGCTTACGCTTTTAACGCCAATTCTCTCCTCAACTTCACTTCGGTCAATGCCATTTGCCATTAGGTGCATCTGCAAACCTATAACACCAAACATTGACTTAAGCGCTGAAGGGTCATAGTGTGCTAAGTCGCCGATGGTGTTTACACCTAATGCTTTTAGTTTTGCTTCGGTTTTGCGCCCAACCCACAACAGTCTGCGCACCGGCAAGGGAGCGAGGAACTTTTCGACTTCCTCTTCTCTAACGAGAGTTAAGCCATCTGGTTTTTGATAATCACTAGCGATTTTGGCAACAAGCTTGTTCGGTCCAACACCTATAGAGCAAGTGAGGCTTTGCTTCTCTTTGATCTCCTGCTTTACTTTCCGAGCTAAAGACTCCGCTTCAGCATAATCCTTGACTCTGCTTGTGACATCCAAAAAAGCCTCATCAATTCCCCACTGCTCAAACTTATCCGTGTACTTACGCGATAGCTCCATGATTTCGCCTGAAACCTTAATGTATAAAGGGAAATTAGGCGGAAAATAAACTGCTTCTGGGCACAGCCGCCAAGCTTGAGAAATTGGCATTCCGGAACGCACGCCAGCTTTTCTTGCTTCGTAGTTGCTTGTGCTTACCACGCCCCTGCCTTTGCCCCCTTTAGGATCTGCACCAACGACTACGGGTTTACCCTTAATTTCGGGCCGCTCCCGCTCTTCAATCGCAGTATAAAAGTGATCCATATCCAAATGAAAGATAACCCGCATCTTCTCACTCATACAAACAAAAAACCTTTGTCCGTTTACAAATTTGAATTTATCGAAAAGGAAAACAAATTAATCGCAATATTGCGGCTGATTAAATTGCACATGGGTTTACTAAACAAAATTTTGATAATTATGATACGCCACGCATAGGCCAAACATACACTTACACGCCCACATCGAAATGGTCTCAACCAAATATCGCTCAGACACTGCATTGACACGACACCTCAGGCGATTGGTGGCCGCAGGCTGAGCTAGTCGACCGAAGTCTTCTAGCTTACACCCCGGCTCCATCAAACCCATCTTTTATGGGAGCCTTCGTCCCGTGAAACGGAAATGGCTGCCTCTTTTCGGGAGAGGCTTCGAGCTTAGATGCTTTCAGCTCTTATCCACAACAGCGTGGCTGCCCGGCGACTGCCTTATCAGACAACCGGTTAACTAGAGGCTACAGCGTCCCGTTCCTCTCGTACTAGGGACCCTTTCCCCTCAGGCAGCCAACACTCCCAGCAGATAAAGTCCGACCTGTCTCACGACGGTCTAAACCCAGCTCACGT
>JBEKFM010000049.1:0-21185 GCA_050013315.1 Bathyarchaeia archaeon | reverse complement strand
CGCCCTCTTCAGCGTGTTGTGCTTGGTTCTAAATAGAGAGGCAGCAGAGAACATTGGAAGAAGAGACAAAGCAGTGTCACCAACCTACTTCAACACCTAATAAAGGGACAAGGCAGCGCGCTCCAAAACGGATGCTTTGCAAATCGTCTTCTCAGTCAACTTTACCTTTCCATCGGGGCTGTTCATCCGTGTCCTAGGCCTGTCAATTGGGTGCGCTATGACATTTTCCGTAAGGATCACCAGCTGATAGATTAAGATCTATGGGTTATACGCATTACTAATGATACTACAAAGATTTGGATAAAAGGTGGCGTTACCATATACGCCGTAATTATGTATTATATAGGTTCCATCCGGTTCTATTTCCGAAAAAAAAGTATAGAACAAAACGTTTTGTATGCCATCTGCTTTTGCAGCATCAAAGACAGCTTGATAGTAGACCGCCCTTTCGGCGTCCGTGAAATTCGCAGTGACTCCCTGGTCAGAACCTTCTCCAGTCCAAAGCCCAAATTCTCCCAGGATAACTTGACTTAAAGGATAACCGTTTTGCTGAGCTGGCTGAACCACTGCCGTTTCGAGATAACTTTTGTAGAAGTTAAAGAATGAATTGTAGTCCATTACATTGGAATTATTATAGAATTCCGAAAGCATGTAAGCGTGGATTTCAACATAATCAACGTTCCCCTGCAGCAGCGGCAAGGTAACACTAAACTCGGTATCTCCACTGAAATTGGGAGAAGCTAACCACGCTTTTCCGTCCAAACTACGAATATAACTGGCAACTTGCAGGTTCCAGTTTAAAATTGTTTCGTTACTTATGTCCAATTCGTTTGAAGTTCGCCAACCAACAATTCGTGGGTCTGTTATGAAATCGTGTCCTAACGAATTGTTGCCTGCCAACTCGCCAATCATTGCTTCGGCTTGGGTTATAGGCGTCGAAGGAAGACCACCTGCTGTAACCCTTGGACTTATAATGCCGAATAGCGACCCCCATGAGTCCCCAAGGTCAGAGAAATACACTTTAATTCCATTCTGTGCAGCTTCAGATAAGAAATTGTTGAGGTTTTGTGCCCAAGTATTCGGGTAGTCATTAATGTTGATTTGAAGAGTGTCGCCTTCAACCGAACCACATACGCATATAGTGTTGATTCCTACTTCTTTTAGAAGCTGCCATGCGTCAGGGTTATAATTTCTTGCTGTTGGAGCAAAAACATCGCATGCGACTGCTGCGCCTCGCATTTCGAAATTGGTTACGGGTGTTGGAAGCGGCAATGGCGCGATGGGTAATTCAGGTCCAATAGGTCCCGTGGAAGAAGCAACGACGTCGTCAGCAACAACTGTAAAATTGTTGCCTATGGCTCCCAAAGTAACATGTTGTGTGCCAACCGTCATGGTTTCTGACGTTGAATTACAAAGCATGTTGCCATCAACCCATAACACTGCGGTTCCATTGCCGCTGCCAATTTGTCTCTCAACTTCTACACAGTACCAAGTATTTGGACTGACTACTGCTGGCAGCGAAGAATAGGTGTTTGAGGGCGTGATAAGCTGCCATTCTGAGTAACCAAAGCAGTTTTGCAGAACAACCTGAATACCATTAGCCCAGTTTGAATCATAAAGAGACATAAGAATGACCCAAGTGTTTGCAGTGATGACATTTGGAAAATAGAGGTAAGCCCTGAAATACAGGGTGCTATAAGTTTCACTTAACGTCTTGCCCACACCAATATTTTGGCCAGAAGAAGTTGCAAAGTAAGCAGAATAGTTGCCGTTATAAACGGGTGAAGTGATAACTAACCCCGTGCTACTAGAATCCCATATGCCGCCGTCTGTAATGTCGGTCCCTTTGCTGTTCTCCCAACCACTGTTGAAAATCGTGCTTATATTCGCTTTGATTGTTCCTGTGGCACTGAGACTAATGCTACGCGACAACTGTGAAAAAGACGGTCCAGTCATTAATGAGGTTCCTAAAACTACTATCAGGAGTATTATTGCAAAATGACGTATTCTTAATGATCCCCACATTTGCGTGAATACTCCTAAATCAAGAAAGTTTGTGTATCAAGTATTAAGTATTAATACTTATATTTATTATTTATGAACTCACATTTTCTAATTTCGCCAAGAATTGGATTGCCATGGTCAGTTTTGAACCAAAAGCCTGCCTTTTCGAGACAAGCAAACGACTAGATCACAATCGCGCTGGCTTTAGCGAGATCACGTAAACAGTGTTTACCATAATCCGAAAACGCATACCAGTCGTCTACTTCCGCTCAGCAATAGGTAAGTATTCATACTGTTTCTGCCCGAGTTTACTTTAATAAAAAATGTCTTTCCCACAATGCTCCCAATCAAGACCAGCAGCAAAAACTAAGACCATCAAGCGCCTCGTCCTGAGCCTTTGCATAATCTTAGCTCTCATACCTAAAGTAAGCTTAATCCTAAGCGATACTAATTGAACATTGTTAGCATCAAAACCTCAAGTAACTCCCATTAACAACAGTTTTGCAACACCGCCGCCTTCCTATGCAAATATCAGCAAAACTCAAACGGGCAAAACGGTACCCAATTAAACTAAAAGACGATTAGCAAAACCTCTGCTAATTTTTCCAATCGAAATCATTAAGGAGCAACCAAAAACAAGTTTTGTCTCGAGCTTTACTAAAGACCTACAAATGTGAAGGCAAAACTTGCCCAAGACCTCAGAAGGAGCCTTTTCTTTTGGTTCGGTTTTTCCTCGTTAGTTCAAGTTGTATTCGTCGCAGTAACAGATTCGCATTTGGCACTTGTTGAATTGGTTTGTGGGAGATGATTCAATAGATGGATTCTAAGAAGAATGAGTCTGATTTTATCCCTCAGGCTATTTATGATCAAGTAATCAAGTTAATTCCTATCCCCTCAGTGGATGCAGTAATAGTGATAGATGGCTCTTTGCTTCTCTTGAAGAGAAAAAATAACCCCGCTGCGGGACAATGGTGGTTTGCGGGTGGAAGAATACATAAAGGGGAGTCACTTGAGGAAACGCTGTTTCGGGAAGTCAAGGAAGAAACTGGGCTTGAAATTGAATCTTATCGATTTATCAAAGCATATTCAAGAGTTTTCCCCGAGCGCCATGACATAACCATAGCCTATCTTTGCAAGTGCAGAGATTGCAAAATAGAGCTTAATGACGAGCACTCCGAATATAGACTCTTCAAAAAACTGCCCAAAGGGTTGCACCCGTTTCTTCTTGAGACCCTGCGAGATTCTCAATGGAAAAAGCACATGTAACGTGCAAGAAAATATGTTCTGGGCGTTCCATGTTACGTAATTATGTAATACAGAAAGGTCTGAGAACTTGGAAGTTGGGTCAAATATACTCACAGGCAAGAAATCTGGCAAAATTCTGGAAGCAGCCAGAATTAGTTGTGTCCACAAGAAAAGTTAGGCAAACCCGTTTGGTTAGGGTACAATAGGCAAAAAAATAGTTAGTTTATTGTGAAGCGAACTCGCTGGGAAAAAGTAAATGCCACTAATAATTCGAAAGTTAGCGCTACTTTTTGATCTTTAACACAGCCGTATTAACCTTCAAATGCTTTTAGGAACATTTCATTCTGCCTAGTTGTGACTATTTTGGCGATGAGGCGAATGGGTTAACAGACATAACACGGAACCAAGAAGGCACAAGACTCTGATCCAGGTACGCAACAGCTACTATCCTAACCCAGCAGCGGCTCACGTTTTGTTGCTTCAAATTTCAGCATTGATGAATTTCTTATGGAATGGCTGGCGGCTTCACATTAGCGTTTATTCTGTACTTCGCAATGGCTATGTTGATGTACCGTGATATAGCAGTTCATGCTAAGCCTTAGATACAAAAGAAAAGCAGGTCAGCTCAAAGCTTATATCAGAACACCTACTAAAAGCATTAAAAAGGAAGCGCCTGTTGTGTCCTACGCCATTGAAATCACCGACCTGACGAAGAATTTTGGTTCTTTAACTGCAGTAAACAAGCTAAACCTAAAAGTCCAAAAAAACACTATACATGGTTTTCTTGGTCCGAATGGTGCTGGAAAAACAACCACGATAAAAATCCTAGTCGGTTTATTGAAGCCTACTGAGGGCTCAGCTAAAGTGTTAGGGCATGAAGTGAATACTGACGACGCGGATTCGCGCTTAAGGATCGGTTACATGCCTGAATTGCCCAAATTTCCCAAGCATCTGAAAGGCGCTGAATTGCTTGATATTTACGGGCGTATGTACGGCATGACGCAGGAACAAAGAGCTGAACAGATCCCTAAGTTAATCGATTCGGTTGGTTTAAAGGGCAGAGAAAATGACCTTATCGGAAAGTATAGCAAGGGCATGCAGCAGCGCATAGGTATTGCTCAGGCATTGTTGAATAATCCGGAATTGGTTATTTTGGATGAGCCAAGCATTGGTTTAGATCCGGTTGGTATGGTTGACGTCAGGGAGCTGGTTAAGACAATTTCGAAAGAGGGGATAACTGTTTTTCTGTCTTCGCATTTGCTTTTTGAGGTTGAGCAGATCTGCGATCACGTTACTATCATTAATAAGGGTTCAGTGTTAGCTTCTGATACTCTTGCGAATATTTCAAATCAACTTGGGCCAGCCATGATGCATATTGAGTTGGACGATCTTTCGAGTGCGGTTATTGCAGCAGTAAAGAAGTTGCCTTTTGTCTCAGGAACTTGGAAAACTGGTAGTACCCTGCTTATTCAGGTATCCACTTATGATGATGTGCGGGCGCAGGTTTCCAAAGAAGTAACAGGGGCTGGCGGAGTGATTGTGGGCATGAGCCAAAAAACATCAAACTTAGAAGATGTCTTCATTCAACTTGTCAGCAAAGACAAAGGAGAAAAACCACAATGACCCCGATGCAACAAGCCAGCGGAGCGCGTCCGAGTTGGTTTACGCGTTTCTGGGCGATAGTAAGATATGAAATGCTTTGGAATATCAGAAAGAAAAAATTCATAGGCGTAATTGTAATCGCGTTTCTTTTAGCTACATTAGGTTTAGTATTGCCGTCTATTCTCAGTTCATCAACTGGAACAAAAATAACGGCTAACCCAGACTTTGCGATAACTTTTGGCGCCAGCAGCTTCGGCTTCTTCCTCTTTGCACTTGCAACAGCCGTAAACAGCATCTCAAGCGAGTTTGAAAGCGGCACTATCGTGCCTTTGCTGACAAAACCGGTCTCGCGAACGATGGTTTTCTTAGGCAAACTCTTCGCGGCATTCGTTATCATACTTATCTCATATGCAATATTATTCACTTACACTACAGTTGGTTCAATCTTCGTCTATGGACCACAAAGCAACCTTCAATTTGTACCACTGGTCTTGCTTGGAAACCTAGTAAGCACATTCATATGGGTCTCGTTGCTATTGGCGATTGGTTCCCTAACAAAAAACACAATCCTTACCGTTTTAGTTGCTGTGGGCTTGTTTTTAGCCCTGTTCATTGCCATACCAATTGTTTCAGTGTTTGAAGGACCTTCGCCATCGCTAAATTATCTGCCCGGAAGCGGAGCTAGCGGAACAATGCTCGCTAATAATGCAAACATGTCGATAAGCACCGGCACAGATAATATAGGTGTTAACATAGTTAATTACGTTCTTTATCCCTCTGGAAGCGTTACTTTCAGCAAAATTAACCTTTCAGCAATCCAAGCAAACGAAACGACGTTGCCAACAACTGAGGTACTCTACACTGAACCAATTTCATTGGTTGCTTTTAGAGCGTTAGGTGTAGCGTTCTTGTACATCTTTGTCTTCTTACTAATTTCTTGGATCGCGCTAAAAAGATCTCAGATACTGGAGTAAAAAAGAGAATTAGCAGCTCATCAATTTGGCAAGTGCTGCCACAAACTGTTGCGAGCGTTCTTTTGTCCTTCCATAATCCGCCACTGACGTTATCGTGGTTACGGGAGTTTCTGCCGCAATAGACATTCGCGTTGTCTTTTCATCTATCGCTGACAAGTCGATTTTGAGCATTGAGGGGTAGGATATGAAGCCGCCTTTAGTTTTAACTTTAAGGTGGTGCGTCTCTTCGTTGGTTTCTTGTATTTTCCAATCAAGCGTCGCAACTGCTTTTGGAATAACCTCCCAGATTGCCTTAAGTGGGTAAGAGACTTCAAGGGTTTCTTTTTCTTCTCGCAAGTAAGCCATATTTCTTCTCTCTATTCTTTCGTGTCTTCTTTATTAAAGGCACACGGTATCACTTTGGAATTTTGCCTTGTTTCTGAAATTGTCTCGTGATATTGACGCTTGTATTTTTCAAAGAATAGATGGTCCAACATCTAGCTGAGTTGGAACGGTTGAATTCAAGCAGGTTTTTCTAAATATTTTGTTAGCTTTTTGTTTTCAAACGTCTTTTTTGTATCTTAATCTGTGGATTGCTGTTACAAGCGCTAAAGCGATTAGGATAACGAGGATGGCTATTTCGACGGTTGTAGCGATGTTTTGGGTGGTGTTTTGTTTTACTGCAATGCCCGCGAGCGCCCAAACGATAACTAGGCTGTAAGCTATGTCTCTTCGTTTTACTATGACTGACAAGGTGATAACCAAAGCGGCGATTAGCATGGTTTCGGCCCATATTTGAGGGCTCAAGCCAAAGCTATTCCAATTTACAAAGGTTAGTGCTGATGCGATGTTGGCGATGGTTGCTATGGTTATCCAGCCGAGATAAACGCTGAACGGTAGATGGACTAACAGTTTTTCTTTCACCGAAACTTTTGCTTTTCCGATATTTAGGTGCGAGTAAATGGCGACTAATGTTGCTAAAAGCGCAAACATTACAACTACAGATATTGTTATGAAGTTGTATTGCCAAAGAAAAAGCCAGATACAGTTGGATAGGCAGCTTAAGATGAAAAGAGCACCGATTTGTTTTTGAAAGGGTTTTTCTTTTTGTCTTGGCAATGTTTGGTAAACAATGAAGGCTAGCAGTAAAGCGTAAATTACGCCCCATATGGCGAAAACGTAGCCTGCAGGCGTAACCAACGTTAGGTACAGATTTGAAACTTGGGCGGTTGTTCTGCCATTAAGCACTGTAGTGTTTGCTAAGCCATTTATTGCAAGTGTTATAATGAAAGCGGCGATGTTTCCAAAGCGCAGTAAATTGACATTTAATTGAGTCAAAATTTCACCAAAATAAGATTCCTTGCTAAAATACTTAAAGTTTAACTTTAGTTTGATGCTATTGGCTTAATCTCTGATTGGAATAATTGGAAAGTTAACCCAAACGTTCTATTCACGGTGACCCAGAAACCAAGTGACAAAGCTGAGACCGAGTTTGGACTAGGGAACATTTTTTTGGTCTATTTTTCCCGCCAAAAAAGATACCTGCCCCCCTCTTATTTCAAATATGCATTTTAGATTTATTTTCTTATTAGCTTCATGAGTTTTGGCATTAATTCGCATCCTCGTTCTAGATTGCCTAAGCTTCCTTTTGCGCATTCTTTTTCTGAGAATTTGCAAGCTTTGCCATCATCATTGTCTGCTTTGTCACCTGAAATCAAGATGGGAACAGGGGTGTCGCTGTGCACTTTTAGTGCGCAAGGCGTAGCGTGATCGGCTGTTATGCAGATAAGGTTGTCTTTTAGAGAAATCTGTTTTAGCAAGGGTCCAAAGAAGAATTTGTCGATGGCTGAGATAATCTGGGTCTTTAATGTGCAGTTGCCATCGTGTCCGGGTTCGTCTGGACCTTTAAGATGGATATAGAAGCAATCGTACTTGGGCAATAAATCTAGAAGGGTTTTGACTCTTACTTCGCAGTCTTTTTGGAGGTTGCCTGAAGGAGGCGGCAAAAGCATGGCGTCCATGCCTGCTAGCTGTGCTATGCCTCGTTCAGCATGCATATCTGCTAAGGCTGCGAAGTCGACGTGGTATCGCTCGTTTATGTTGAAGAATTTTGGTAGTAGGTGTCCTGCGTCTCTAGTTAAAACTAGGTTTGCTTTGAGCTTGCCTTCGGCTGCGCGTTTTATGTTTATGGGGTGGTTTTCCCATAGTTTGTGGGTTTTGTCAATGAACTCGTTTACTAGTGCTGCAGAAGTTTTTGCTTCTTCTGTGTTATCTGTTGGTTCGCAGGTTTTTTGCACCATTTCAACTTTGGCTTGTGCCACGCCAATTCCGTTAACTATTGTGTAGGCGGGGTCACTGTTTGTTATGTTGCTTGAAAGAGGCTTCTTTTTGCTTTTTATTAATAAGACTGCTCTGTGCCCTAACGTGTTTCGGAATTCAAATGTGGCAGGGTAAGATTCAAGTTTAATTCCAGCGTTAGCGGCTTTGCTTAGCTCGGAGGCTTCTGCGGTGGTTAAGCTTCTTGCAACTCGGCGGTCAATTATGGCTTTTCCTCTGCCTAAAGTGGCAAAGTTGCACCTTAACGCTAAATCTCCGTCTTTCATTTTTAAACCTACGCCCACGGCTTCGATAACGCCTCGACCAGTGCTATACTTGAAAGGATCATAACCAAGAAGCGAAATAACAGCAACGTCGCTTTCGGGCGCAACTCCCTTCTTTACCGAGTACATCAACCCGGTTTTGCCATTTCTTGCAAGAGCATCCATGTTAGGAGTTTCTGCTGCCTCCAAGGGCGTTTTGTTGCCTAAAGCTTTAATTGGTAAATCTCCCATACCGTCTATTGCAACATAAATTAACTTCACTGTTTTTTCCTCCTCAAGGCTTACTCGGCTGTGAAGCTTTATTATTTTTTTGATTGATAAAGCTATTCAAACACACACGTAAAGCTCTGTCCTTTTTTTCATTTAGTGCCTTTAACCCAGTTTCTGTAGAGTCACTTTCTCGGTTAAGAACTCATTATGGTGGATCAAACGGGAATTTGAACCCATTTAGTTCAAACCGCAATCCAACTTACAACTTTTTTTGGAGACAGACAATCCCTTTTCTTGATGGCAAGGGCATGTTTTCGCATTTCTTGTAAACAAGGGAAATAAGCAGGCAACTTGCAATTAACTCAGAGACGTAATTGTGATGCAAGGTCAGAATCAATGAGCAGCCAAACCTTCACATTGCCAGATGGACGCCAACTTGGATACGCGGTAGAAGGCGAAGGCAAACCTGTCATCTACTTCCACGGCACCGCAAGTAGCCGACTGGAAATTCTGCTCTTAAAAGAATTCGCTCACGCAAATCTGTTCCAGCTGATTGGCGTAGACCGACCTGGATACGGCTTGTCAACTTTTGAGGACAGAGTCAGACTGCGAGACTTTGCTGAGGACGTTAACGCGTTAGCAGCCAATCTGAAGCTGAGCAGCTTTGCGGTTTTGAGCTGGTCAGGAGGCGGACCCTTTGCCCTAACTTACACCGCGTTGTTCCCGGAGCAGGTAACCCATGCCATAGCCGTCGGCTCCCCCGCCTTGCCCTTTGATGCCTCAGCGGCGCACAATGGCAACCCCCTAGCAAAATTCGCAAGAAAAAACCCTTCCTCGCTAAGTTGGCGCTTGGCTTCTTCCGAAGATCCATCCTTAACGCAAACAGGGACATAGATGGCTACTTGAATTCCCGCAGCGGCAAAGGCATGGTCGCGGATTGGCCTAACCCGGACCAGAAATTCTTCGGAGACGCAGCGTGGCTAAGACGGATGTACTCAGCCATGGCGGAAGGCTTCCGGCAGGAGAGCAGCGTGAAAGTGGTTTTCCAGGAGCACCGTTTATTCCTGAATGCATGGAGTGAGGACATAGGGCGGATTCCTGCGGGAAAGCTGACGCTGTGGCAGGGTACACAAGATAAAACGTGTCCAGTCGAGAACGCACAAAGGATCGCGCAAGTCGCAAAAGGTGCACGTGTGGAGCTTTTTCCAGATGAAGGGCACTGTGTCATGTTTGACCAAGCCCAAAAACTACTTATTGAACTTAACACGTGACCAAAGTTACCGCTGGTTTGGTGTTGGTAGGCAGTACATATTTTTGACACAGCCGACGAATCACCACTAACTGTAATAAGGCCAGAGCTGAGGTCGAAAAGTGTAGAATGCAAAACAACTGTGAATAATAGTGAATGAATTGTACGTTAGCCGGGTCCCATTATCCAAATAATGATTGGATGAATGATTTTCAATCCGTAGGATAGTTGGATGATTGATAAATACTGACGATGCCCAAGTTTTATGTGGATTGCGCGCTGGGTTCCTTGCTTTATTGCTGCTTAGTGGCTATTGGGCAATAAGTTTTTAGGCAAAATAGGCGAATATATCCTTTCTAAACCTAAACAGATTAGATATTTGTGGAAGTGAGATGTCTTCTTGTTGACTAAAATGTTGTTTTTAGATGACAGTTATCTTAGAGAATGTGACGCTGTGGTTGTTTCCGTTAAGGACCAAAAATACGTAGTTCTTGATCAGACCATTTTTTATCCTAAAGGAGGAGGTCAACCGTGGGATACTGGAAAAATTGTTAAAGACGATGAAACTTTCAATGTGG
Source organism: Bathyarchaeia archaeon (assembly GCA_050013315.1). GTDB lineage: Archaea > Thermoproteota > Bathyarchaeia > Bathyarchaeales > Bathycorpusculaceae > Bathycorpusculum. Next base: position 10,744 of record JBEKFM010000049.1, on the reverse strand, counting down.
TTTATGTGGGAAAGTTTTCGGGAGAAATTTCTCATGAGGTGGATCGAGCAGGTCTTAAAGAAGGAGATAGAGTTCACTGCACGCTGGACTGGCCGCGAAGGTACAAGCTTATGCGGAGCCATACGGCGGCACACTTGTTTGCTTCACTCTTATGCGTGGGAACCGGAGCTCTCGTTACTGGCAATCAGCTTGAAGAAGACTATATCCGTTTTGATTTCAACTTCGAAAACTTCAACAAGGAAATCCTGGACCAATACATCGCTAAGGCGAATGCGCTCCTCAGTAAGGATATCCCTGTAAAATGGTACGAGTTGCCGAAAGAGGAAACTATGAAAATACCGGGCATAGTTAAAATGGCGGAAGCCCTGCCACCTGATATACCCGTTCTTCGCATAGTAGAAATAGTAGGTATAGATAGACAAGCCGATGGAGGTACACATGTGCACAGCCTGCAAGAAGTGGGAAGAATAGAACTGATCAAAGCTGAAAACAAGGGAAAAAACAACAAACGCGTCTACTTCAAAATCGCAAACACCGTCTGAATTTTTTGATCATTATGTCCAAACGAATCCTCGTCGTTGTTTGGCACATTTCTCACATTCGCTTCTTGACACAAACTCTCGCACTTCAGCCTTTCTGTTCTCCGCTGGGCTCCATTGAGGCGGATTGCATTCTTGTCTGATGATAATTTTGCGTTTTTCTAATGGCATCCATTTATGTGTGGAAAGGATAAGTTGGTCAAGAATTGAGTTGTTTTTCTCAAATTCCTCTCTCAATTTCTCTTGGCCTTCTATTTTTTCGATGTTCAGCTGTTCAAAATTTGTTTTCAATGTTTTCAAATGCTCTAGGGTTCTGGTGAAATAGTTTTCTTGCCATTCGTCCAAAAACTCTCTATTCTTAGAATGTAGTTCATTGAGGGTTTCAATGTCGTTTTGAACTTTTGCTAATCTATCTTTCGTGTGTGAGAAGTCGTTGACTATTTTGAGGGCTTTTTGGTTGGTTCGGCTTATATTTTCTACTTTTGCTTTGTACATTGAAAATTCTTTGTCATAATTTTCTTTTAGTAACCAGCATTTGGGCTGCGTTGCGGTTAGTTGTGCTAATTCGATTTTAAGGTTGATGGCGTAATCCTTGATGGACTTTACCTCTTGCTTGTCTGGAATATTTGTTTTCGCCCATTTTTCTTCGATTGCAGCTATTACCTCTATTGTCTTAGCTGATGCGCGAGACAGTTCTTTGTGTGTCTTTGATTTTACACGATCAGGCATACTAATCAGACATTCTTTTTTTTCAGATAAAATGTAATAAGGCTATTATTCTTATTAAATTACACAATATTAGGATACGATGTTTTCTGTCAGAAGGTTGTTGTGTGCGCCTGATTCTGAACGTATACCCAGTTGTTGAGTACCATCGGCGCCAAAGCGCCGAAGTAGCTTGCATACGGGTTTTCCTTGTTGGGTTGACGCTTAATCTTATGCTGATTTTCATGAGCTTGAAGAAATTGTGCAGAGGGAGTTTTCAGAATTAAGCAGAGGTACCGGTAGGCCTCTTTTTTAGGGGTCAAATTAACTCAAAAAAGAGGGTATCCCGTCGAGTCAGCCGCGGTGCTAATTTTGAAGTGCGAAAAGAAAAGTTGATGTGCGCACTCTCGAGTAAGTATCGTCAAGAGCGCGGTTTTGGCTGATTTAATTGTTGCTTCCAGCTATGTCTATAACGATTACTGAATAGCTGAACTGTGAAGTTTCTGGCATTTACGTCAAAACTATATTCTTAGTCATTGAGTTGTTAATGCTGCTTTGGCTAAGAAAAGTCCGTCTTCATCGTGTCGAGAAATCTAATTTTCTATATCCTGAGTTCATAAATATTATTAACGTTTTACGCGTTTTCAGGGATGGTGAGGTGTAAAGATGTTATCTCGCGATTGTCGTGGATGCGAAAGACAACGTTTTGAGTGTAAACGTCGTTTTGTTAAAGTTTCTGTGGGTGAGAAGGTTTTTTGTCCAGACGGAACTGCTCATTTGGTCGACAGTTAATAGTTAAAGTCTAAGAGTAAAGTTATTTCTCTTTCTTGAACCCTGAAAGAATTTCGTGCTTCAGCTTCTGATGGTTGCATGATGGTTCGAGTGTGAACTGTCAAGGAGAAAAAAAGAGTTTTCTGTTTTCTTATCGGCCAAATCCGTTGATTAACTAGTGAAGTAAACTTGGAATCCCTGAATCATTGTTTTTTTATTATCGGTTTGAAATAGAAACTCGGATAACATTGAGATAAAACTGAAAATAATGAATCCTAGTGCGGCACAGAATTTTTGAATTTCAATTGGTTGGACCTCGGTTCGGTTGTGTTTGTGCGGATGTGTGAGAACGCAGGAAAACAAAGTTTTAATTTCCAACTCAATGCTATTATTTGGTTCATGTTGTGTAGGTTCAAGAGGGTTGCTGGGAGAAGGGCTAGAAATGAGTAAACGAACGGGTCAAGAGAAGGTTGTTGGCAGAAACGTGCTAATTCTTCTTGGGATCATGGGTATTATGGGAATAATCCTTATTGTTTTTGGAGTATTTGCGATATTCGAGATATCATTGCTTGTAGGTCTAATCTCATTGATTATAGGGATCTTCGTCTACTTGGTATTTTTTCTCATAGAAAGAAAGTTAAAACTTCTTTAATTGTTAGGCTTTAATGCTTCGTGGATTTTTAGCCATCATATCCAGAAATTTGTGGTCCAAAATTCGAAAAGGGCATGTAATGAAGCTAATTTTTTAAGTGCTTACCTGAATTGTTTCGTATCTGCGGCTTTTGCGATTATTTGTTTGGTTAAGTTTTGCCTTATTTTGCGGGCGGTGATTTCGGCTTTTCTGTTGGACTTTTCCATTTTTTTGTGCGCGGTGACGTGAGCTTCTATGGCTTGATTCATTTCTTTTAGGTCGGGCAGCAGTAAAATCTTGGTTCCGCATTCGCATTCGATTAGCACTAGTTGTTCTTTATGGTCTTGCCAAGAAATTGCTATATTATTTGCCGGATTTGTTTTTACGCCCTTTAGCATTTTCTCGCCCCTTTTCTCTTTTTGAGACTTCTATGGGTCTGGTTTATTATTCTAGGTTGAAATTTGAATTTATTTGTTTGTGGTTGTGTGGATGCAGTAACATCCAGAGGATGTTCGCAAATCTTGAGAAAAACGCTGATACTGACAGCTTAGAAGGTGTAAATGGCTTTTTTTTCAGTTGTGAGGCATTTACTACGCTTGTGATTGCATGAGTCCACCCACATGTGTTTATTATCGAAGTTAAATTGTGTGTTACAGGTACACCTCGACTCTTGTTCGGGGTCGGAAAGCTTGATGTGAGGATTTATTATGAGACCGCGTCTTTACATGTTAAAAAAACAAAATGGGCGAACTGAAGTCACAATGGAAACAGAGGTTCAAGTAGTGGTGGTTGATTTGGACAGATCAAAAGAGTATCCTCTAAATTTTGTTTGCGTTCTTCCCCAAATTACGGGGTCGCTGGGAAAGCATTCAAATATTTTTAGCAAGATTTTTGGGGCAAGTAGCTTGGATGTTGCTAGAAAACTTCTTCAGAGGTCTTTCAGGAGGGAAAAGGATAGCGAAATCAGGGAGGAGCTCACGAAACGATTAAAGGCACTGAAACCGGGTCTGGCCAGTAAAGTTTTGACAACTAAAATGTAGGTCGATTTGGAATGAGTTCGAGTTAAGTTTTTTATATTGCTTTGGCTATTTTTGTGTGGAAGAATTTGAAGGGGGGTGGCAAGGGCCACTTAACCCGAAAATTAGGGGAAGGGGGAATGTCTAAACCTTTGTGCACTTGTGGGCTAAGTGGCTCTAAGCGGTTGAGCTTCTCTGCCGCCATTGTTGAAATAATGGTTTTCTTCGGAATATTAGTTTGTACGTCTTTTTAGGATATACAAAGTAGCGCGAATGGTTGTTTCGAATTTGGTCAAAATTATTCATGATTGCATTTCTTGTTCTGTCCTGCGAAGAGTGCTCACTCAAATTTTATGCTTTGAAGCGTTACCCAAGCAAGAAACGACTTAAAACCCGTTTTTCACCAATTATTTAATTCCCCCGGGCGCTCAATCACACGCACTTACCAAATAAAATTCTACAGGCTATTTGCAGTTATTCCGTTTGCGTCGACGCTTGTGCCAAGAAAAAAAGCATGAAAGAAAAATGCTTATTGAATGGAACATTAGGTAATGGATAACGTCTAGATAAGATTCCAGTTTAACAACTAGTTAACCATAAGATACACTTAATTAATTCACTTTTTAAAGTATGTAAAAGGCTTCTGACTATGCCTGCGATGGAAACAAAAAGGACCAAGATAGCACTGGTTAATCCGCCACCTCCTTCTCGTTGGGCTTTTGTAGACTATCAAAATCCATCAATAGGTGTAGCTTACTTGGCAGCCGTTCTTGAAAGAAACGAATGTCAGGTAATGGTGTTAGATTGCCCAGCTTTGAAGATGACTTACCCGAATATTGAACAAGAGATCAGACGTTTTGAACCTAACATGGTTGGGATCACTTCGGTTACCGCCACCTTTTCGTCAGCGCTTCAGGTTGCTCACATAATAAAAGTATCTTATCCATCGGCGATGATTGTTTTTGGAGGGCCACACTTCACAATTATGGACGAGCGGATTCTTAGGGAACAAAGAGAAGTGGATGTTATTGTTAGGGGCGAAGGTGAGGAGACAATTGTGGATCTTGCGTCTTTCGTATCTGGCTCTGGCGTTAAAAGTCTTGATGAAGTTGCTGGAATAGCGTTTAGGAAGAACGCACAGATCGTTCGCACTCCTGATAGGCCTTTTATTCAAAACCTTGATGAATTGCCTCCTCCGGCGTATCATTATTTTCCTTTGAGAAAGTATCGAATTTTTGGGAAGCTGGGTCTTCCTATGATAACCAGCAGAGGATGCCCCTTGCAATGTACGTTCTGTTTGGTGCCTCGAATTGCTGGAAACGACTTTAGGGCAAGAAGCGTGAGAAATGTGGTCGATGAGCTTGAGTGGATAAGAGATGAATACAGGGCTGATTTTGTTACTTTTAATGATGACGTTTTCACGTATGATAAAGAAAGGACTCTTGACTTCTGTTCAGAAATAAAAAAGAGAGGTATTAAGATTCCTTGGGATTGTCAAACTAGGGTTGACTGCGTCTCTGAAGAAGTTTTAGCTGAGATGAAAGCAGCGAATTGCCAACTAGTTAGTTTCGGCGTAGAATCTTGTTGCCAAGAGATTTTAGATGCTATGAAAAAGGGAACCAATGTTCAACAAAATGTAATTGCGATTAAATGGGCTAAAGAGGTCGGTCTTTCCGTGGCCGTGTCCTTGATTGTTGGTTATCCGGGTGAAACGCAGGAGTCTTTGAATCAAACTTTTGATTTTGTTAGGAGAGCCGAGCCTGATGATGTGTATCTTTATCTGGCAACGCCTTATCCAAACACGGAACTTCGGGATATTGTGAAAGATATGGGTTGGAAAATTCCGAATGATTGGGATAAATTTGAGATGCAGACGCCAGCTTTTGAAAATATTGGTTTGCCTTTTGAGAAAATCAATAATAAACGCGAAATTTTCTATAATCAATTGTATTCACCTTCGTACATTTTGCGTCAAGCATTCAAAGGAACCATCTATAGCAAAATCATGGCCGAAAGCGCGTTGCATCAGCTTCTTTGGCGTATTAAGCTTCCTTGGCTTTCTGCGAATTTTAAGAAACTCGTACGTTTATAAGATATTGGAATTATCAAAACTCGCTGTGTCTTCATGAAACTTGGCTTTTTTCAAAACTGGTTTTGCGTTAATTCACAAACTCTATATACTCTTATTTCTAAACTAGTTGTGCGATATGCTATGAGGCGATCTAAGCTCGAAATGTACGTTGACATTCTTAAAGTTCTAGTTCAACGTGGTCCGCTGAAGATTACTCATATTATGAACAAGGCTAATGTCAATTGCAGCGTTTTGCGGGAGTGTCTTGACTTCTTAACTAAGCAGGGACTGGTTGAAGAGAAGACCCTTAAAAGAGAAAGAGTAGTTTACTTGATCACGCAACGCGGCGTGACAGTGCTCAAGCAGTTAAGAGAGCTCAAAGAAGTGCTTCCAATAGTTGAAGAAACAGGAAACGAAACGAGAAACCAAGCATCATATTTGTTCTAAGGGCGTGGTGACAATGTGTTTGGAATCCTGCCACAAGATCGTTAGGGTAGCCCGCATTAGCGTGAGTGATCATTTGTGCATCTCTGATTAGAGTTTCGTTTTGGATTAAGTCCATTTGCTTCAATCATTAGTTTCTGTTGGTCAATCTTAGATCTTGGCCTTAGGCCTTGTGCTCAGTTTTCATGTGCGATCTACCATTTGTCTGGGTGTTGATACTTGAAAATGGGAGTATTCTTTTTTGCGCGTTCGACCTCTGTAAACATTTGGAAATATTCGTTCGCCTTTTTTGCAGTGCGTCTTTTTATTAGTTCCAACAATTCTACTACGTTGAGAGGCTTCAGCACATATCCTTCGGCCTCTTCGTTAACCGACTTCGCAGCGTTTTCAATGGAGGGATGCCCGGTGATGATTATTTTGACCATTTTTGGCTGAATCTCCTTTAGTATACGAAGCAGGCCAGTTCTCTTGATATCGGGTAGGTCGATATCAATAAGGGCGACGTCAAAAGGAGTTTTCTCGCAGATGTTGATGGCTTTCTTGCCATTTTCCAAACCTTCAACCAAATAGCCCTCTCTCTCCAGAATCGAAGAGAGCACGTTTCTTATTTCTTGGTCATCGTCAACTATTAATATGTTTATTAGCAATATCGTTACCTCCGCTATTTTCCAATGGTGTCGGTACAACATCATTATTACTTGAGTGAGAATAATTTTCCGCTGAATTAGAAATATCAATGAGACGTGTGTTGTGCTCTAACGTGCTTTTGGGGTCATATTTTGTTGCATTTGAAAGTTCTCTTTTCCATTTTTGCCTAGTCTTGGAATCGTCATAATGAATTTTGCACTTTTGCCGGGCTCGCCTGTTTCTTGAATTATCCAGCCATAAACATCCACCATCTTCCTAATCAAAAACAAACCAAAGCCTGTGCTACCCCCGGTGCTAAAGCCCTCGGTGAAAAGCTTCAACTTATCCTCTGCGGGGATGCCTACGCCGTCATCCTCATAAATCAACCTTAGCTCACCAGTCTCTGCTTTCTCATAGTAAGTACGTATTGCCGTAGTTTTTTTGCCGTATTTTCTTGTATTATCAATAAAATTGAAGAATAGTTGCCTCAGAAACGAGTCTGCCAACACCATTAACCCGTGGCATTCATTGATTATTGTTGGGATAGTCTCCGAAAAAAGAGCTGCTGCTTCATTCAGTTTCTCTTCTACGTTAATGTAGGTTAGTTCTTCCGCCCCAATTTGCTCGTACATTTTGGCAAAATCAAAAATCCTAACAATCTCGCAAACAGCCTCCTCAATCTTACCCAAATCATTCACGATGTCTGCCTGATCACCATGTTTCTTTTTTAGCAAATACGCATAACCATTTACCGTCGAAAGTTTGTTACGAACATCATGCCTAGTTAAACCGCCTACTACTCGGAGTTTTTCATTTAATTCCTGAATTTCATCCAAACTATTCGATAACGAAATTAATGAAAACGTCAAGTCAGCCTCTGTATTTTTTTGCAAGGTTATGTCTGTAGCAATAATCGCAGCGCCAACAAACTTTTCGTCTTCATTTTTAATAGGCGTTCGATTCAAGATTACTGGCACAACAGAACCATCTCTGTTTTTAGCTAAAACTTCAGTTGACCAGCTTTCACCCGCCACTAACCTTTTGGTTACTTCATCTGCTTCATCTGGTGAAGTAACACCCAATAGCTCATTGACCTTTTGACCCAATGCTTGTCCTTCTGACCAGCCATAAAGTTTTTCTGCTGCTTTATTCCAGAAGCGAATTGTTCTGTTGTTATCCGCCATTATGATAGCTTGCCCTACATGATTTAGCAAATCAGCCTGAAATTTAATCGCCTCTTGCGCTTTTTTGCGATCAGTTACGGGAATTGCAAGTTCAAGAGCAGCCATAGTAACTCCATTTTTGTCTTTGAGCGGAGTTACTCTACGCTCAATCCAGACTTTTTCGCCCTTGGAGTTCATAGTTTCATATTCATGAGCATCAAAGGATACATTTTTGTCAAAGATTTTTTTTACCCCACAACTAGGACAAATCGCATCTAATTTATTAAGAGTCTGGAAACATTTTTTGTTTGATTTGTCCACAGCATTCCTAAGAAGTGTGTTAGCCCAAATAATCTGATAATCCTTTCCAATAATTGCTAGACCGGCACCAATGCTTTCCCCAACCCTCTCAAGAACATCATAATCCTTCTTTAGCTCCAATTCTAATTTTTTGCGTTCAGTGATGTCCTCTAATTCGGCTATGAAAAGGGCAGGTTTGTCTTCCTTGTCCCTTACTGCGCTGACTGTGACTTTTCCATTAATTATGGTTCCGTCTTTTCTTATGTAACGTTTTTCTTGGCTGAAAAAAGTAGCGCGTCCAGAAACAAGTTCTTCCATTTTTGAATTGCTGTCGTTAATGTCTCCTGGGTGTGTGATGTCTTTAAACGTTAGTTTTTGCAGCTCCTCTTCTGAGAAACCAAGAATTCTGCAGAATGACTCGTTTGCACTAAGGAAAAAGTTGTTCGAATCGGACCACGCTATGCCAATAGGAGCATTCAAGATAATAGCTTTCAGCTGCTCTTGGCTTTTCCTAAGCAACTGCTCGGCTTTTTTGCTTTCAGTAATATCAATGACCGAGCCTCTAAGCCCGGTCACCTTGTTTTTGGAAACACGAAGAGTTGTGGTTATGAGTGCCGGGAAAGTGCTTCCGTCTTTCCGCAAGAATACGTATTCGGTAGGAACATAACTGCCTCCCGCTAACAACCTCTGCATGCTTTTCATTGCTCTTTGTCTATCTTCAGGGATAAGAAACTGCAGGATATTCAATCCTTTTTCGAAATCCTCATTTGAATAGCCAGCAATTTCTAGGGCCCTCTCATTGACAAATACCAGCTTTCCAGTTGTGTCAGATTCATAAACAATGTGTGGCAGCGAATTTGCCAGTTCTCGGTACTTCGCCTCGCTTTCACGCAAAATATCGCTGACCTTCTTGCGTTCATCAATATCCAAAAACATACCCCGCACGGCCGGTTGCCCCATGTATTCAATGCGGTTTGCGAACGCTTCCAGCCAAACTGTCGAGCCATTCTTTCGTACTGCTCTAAACTCGAGGCTTGAGTTCGCTGGTTCACCCCGCATACGGCTTTCTAAACGTTTAAAGAAAACGTTCCTGTCTTCATTATATATTAGTCCTGCAACTCCTTCGGGCGAAAGTGACTTCAATTCTTCAGTGGAATAACCCAAGATTTTACCCATAGATTCGTTGGCGAAAACCAGTTGTAGCGGAGAAGTTTTGGTAATTAATATTCCTTGAAGCGATTCCTCAACAAGCATACGATACTTTGATTCTGACTCGGCAAGCAGTTTCCTTGACTTCTTGCTTTCCACAGTCTTATTTATTGCATCTGCCAATTCGCAATAAACTGCTTCCGGTGAACCGTTCTTGTTGATGTATCGATCGGCGCTCAAGTTTAATGCTTTAACGGCAACGTCTTCTCTGCCTTTTCCCGTAAACAAAATAAAAGGAATGTCGTTTTGCTGCCCTCTTAGTTCTCTTAGTAAGTCTAATCCGTCCTTTAGGGGCATTTCATAGTCGGAAATAACCGCATCGTAAGATTTCGTGCCTAATTTTTGGAAAGCTTCGTCAACTGACGTCGCATTATCAATCTCAAAGTTGCCCTCCGCCTCCAAAATCTGCCTTGAGATCTTCAGAAAAGAGATATCATCATCAACGTGCAAAATATGCAAATAATCCTTATTATCAGTTAACTCCAAGTTAATCTGAGGGTGAGAAGTTTCCCAAACCGCTTGAGAGTCCGTTTTATCATTGACTAGCATATTTTCACACGCCGTGCTGGAGATGCTTTAAAGATAACCACATTGAAGGTTATTGATTCGGCGATCAGATCCAATAGAATTGTGAATTTGTCTTCAACTACACAGCTGCAGTTTTTCATTTTCATTTATCAAAATCTCTGTTTCTTCTTCATTCCTTCTAGCTTCCTCATAGTTTTGCTTCATAACGTCCACATATGCCTTAAATGTCAATTCAGGCACGACCCACTCGCAGGAGGTCCATTCACCGGCATCTTTAGCCTTTGCGTAAAGACTTTTCATAAACAGAATCTCAAGGTGCTCAGCTCCAACACCGAAAAGGCTTTCCAGAGCTCTCGAAAAAACGTCAATCTTGTCTGGGATTTCCTTTGTCTTAATGTTGAACGCCGTTTCCAATCGATAATATATCGCTTTTTTTGGGGCTTCGCCTAAAGATGAAAGTACGTAATCGATAGCTTCAAGTAACAAACTATTGAAATCCGTCTTTTCTTTGCTCGGTTGCGAAACCATACTTTTCTACTCTCCCCATCTTGCTGATTGGTTAACAGTTTTTATTCAATAAAAAGTGAGGAATTAAGTTTTGAGTGGGGAACTGGGGTTTTTATCCGAGGAATTGTTTTATATATGCCTGGTTGTCTTGGGCGTGTTTCGCTATGGCTACGCGCATGGTTGCAATATTGCCCAGCATCTCGTCAACGCCAGATTGGAAAGCGGCGGCGCCT